>JBHLMG010000004.1:0-56983 GCA_048938385.1 Promethearchaeota archaeon
CAAAAAGCAGCAAGAGGCGAAAACAAAAAACAGCCCTGAAGGAAGCACCAGAGGATAAGTCATGGTCGCGGGTAGCGGTTGATGCCAATTTCTTCATTCTCGCCTTTGCTCAGAACCCGCAGACGATTCATAGATTCAAAGAAATCGCAGACCGCGTGGCCTTCAAACTCTATACCTCGCCCCAAATCCTGAATGAATTGCGTGGCAAACTACGAAAAGAAGTCAGACAAGTTGTCGAAGTTCTTGATGTTTCACAAAAAGAGTTAGACGCCTACATTGAAAAAGCTCGAGACCGAGTAGATCGAATACCACAAGCCCCTGATCTCTCATTACTGATTGTGCTCAATAAGCTTCATGAGAGTCGTCTAATTAGTTCAGATTTTCAGCTGCTTCAATCTCTTCGCAATCTTGAACCAGAAATTGAAGGGCTCATGGGGAGTGCTTTTCTACTTCATCTTCTTGAAAGGAGTCATGAAGACGCTGAGGATACTGCCTTTCTAGAAGACTTACGGGAACGCATACTACATACCGAGATTAAATATAGTATCACTCGTCGGAGCGTGTACGATCCTACAACTCGCATTAAATTAATTGAAAACCAAGCCTTTCAAGTCGTCCGTTCTTTACGAGGTCCACGAATTGCTGAAGAAGATCTCGTTGGGATGACAGATGAAGAAGCACTAGGCCTTAGTACTTATTTGCAAGAACTCCGACGAAGCTACGCAAGCTATGTAAATAAGATTCAAGAACAAAACTACCGTGAAGCCCTGGAGGAAATCGAAGCAGCGCGTGAAGAACTAAATAACCATCTAGTCCTTCTGGCTTGGGAACTTTCTGCAACCGCGCACCGAAAGCTCATCAGAGAAATCTCTCCTGACTTGGTGCTATTGAACTATCTTGCTGCACTATGTTTCCTTTATCTAGGCGAAAAAACTGATTTAGAAAACGCAAAACACGCCATAGAAGAATGCAACAGAATCCTCCTCAATGTCCGACCTGATACGACCACTTTTCGTCGTCTAATGATTATGACCCATACTTTGCGAATTACCATCAACCTCCTGCTCGAAGATTTTGAAGCCGCCACGATGTACTTTACAATTTTCGCTCGAAAAACCCAAGAATGGGGAATTGCCAATGACCAAGCTACGGCCCAGGCACTTTACCTAGCTCTGCTTGTAATCCGTGGAGAAATTACCTCGACCGAGTTCCCCTCAATTACAGACCCTGAAGAAGTTCTTCGATTTCTAATTGATCTGTCTTCCATCTACTTTTCTCTGCGGCGATTCGTAGAAGCCTGGAAACTTCTCAATCAAATCATATTAATTATCAAATACTTCGAATTGTTTGAAATCCTCGAACCTGTTCTACAGCGAATGAGTTTGGTGTATTACGCTGAAGGGCGACAAAAAAAGGATGAATTCATTGCAGTAACAAAAGATCTTCGAAAATGGCTTCACACCAACGGTATGTCTACAGACCTCGTTGATGATTTAATCAAAGAACTAGCAGAAAAAGTCAAACCCTCTCCCGATTATTTCACCGAGAAAAGCTTGCCATTCGATGAATTACACCCGGATTTACAAGAATGGTTTACAGTTATTGATCGCGTTGATACTGTGTTGTTACAAGGCAGCATTATCATCTGTCGGAGCCGGAAACTGATGTGGAATATTGCCCTTCTAATTCAAGGGGTACTCCAAGAAGAAAGAGCTAAGGGCGGTGACCAAGTACGGTTAGGTGAAGGAAAATTCAAAGTTACAGATCCCCCTCCCAGTCTAAAAGAGCGGTATCGCATTCTTGCTTTAATTCACTCTGACCCCACAGGAAGTAGCCGGATTTACATTCGTGGAGGTGAAGGCCAAAGGCTACTCCAACTTGGCACTCTCCTCGAAGATCGCATCTAAATTGGAACCCTCCTAGGTGACTGCAACAAATGGTGTTGCGACTACAATATCTGAAATATCAAGTTAAGGGGACGCAGCTATTTCCATACTTTCTCCTTCATCCACGCGATCAAGCCCTCCCTCAACGGCTCATTGACTACATGGAGGGGCATATTGGCGAACCTAAGAGATCCATTGACTTCGACACTCCACTTACTTGGGCTCCTGATACTCGGATCGTTCGCGCACTCCTTTCCACACTTTTCCGTCGATACTATTCTTTGAATCCTCAAGAAATAACCGAAATCCTTCCCACACCACAACTAGTACAAGTTCAGCGTCAAGGAATTGCTTCCTTAGAAGATTTTCGTTTATGGTTCTGGAAATATATCCAAAAACACCATAACGGCTTCTTTCCACGAAGAATGCGTTCAGAGGTTTTAACTAGCGTGGCTCAGGCTCTTCGACTGGCACCTGACAAGGTGGAACCACTACTAATTGCCCACCGTGAACAAAACTCGATTCTTCACCGTAATAACACAACTCCCTCATCAAAGGAACTAATTGGTGCATACAATTACGAAGTGTTAGAAACACTGCTCTTTAACAGCGATACTGTGAATCTACTACTCAGCGGCGTCAGCTTAGGAGCAACAGCACGAACCTTACTTAAGTACACAAAACGATATGGTGTTCTTGTTGACTTAGAATCACCAAATAAGACCCTTCGCGTCTCTATTACCGGACCTCGCGTCTTCTTCGGTCGCGCCTCTTCTTTTGGTTGGAATATCGCCCAAGTCATATCTCATCTCCTCCAAGAAGCACCAAGTCTTGGTATTGACATAACAGCGATTTCCATCGATGTAATTCTACGAGACCGTCATTATGTGGTGACCCTTGATAAAGGTGCAGTTCCTGAAATAATACACAAAGACCCAATTCGAGAGGAAGATGTGTTCGTAGATTCAAAAGTGGAAAAGCAGTTCTACTGGAGTTGGTATAACAACAAATTCCGTGGGTGGGATATCATTCGAGAACCAGAAGCTTTCATATTTGGCTCTCAGCTTATTATACCAGATTTTGCCCTTGTCAAGGACAATCAGCGTGTTCTAGTTGAAATTATTGGGTATTGGCGTGAAGAATACACTCAGAAAAAACGCGCGCAACTTGAACGCCTAAAACAAAGCGGATTGCAACACATGATATTACTCGTTGATACGAAACACCGCCGGCACTTCACTAAATCCATCTATCCAACGGTCTTTTACAGGACGAAAGGGAATCGCTATGAGATTCCTTATGGTAAAGTCCTGAAATTCCTGCCTAGTTGAACCAAAGTCCTTCAGATTATCGACACCTTTCGTGAAAACGCTTTAACGGATATTTTAAATAGAAGAATCAAAACCTGATTGCCAAGACGAACATTAGGATGGGCTGATGCCTTGGAATTTCTAAAACTCTAATTCACCTTGTATTATACTTAACCCCCATACTTTATGCCCCATCAGCCCCTATAACCATCTCAACTACTAATCGGAGGAAGGCAAGATGACATACCAGCTTTCAACAAAAGCCCAACAGATTCTTGATCACTTACAGACAACACAAAGAGCTGTGAGCCCCTCTGATATCGCAGCAGCTTTAAACTTGAATCTTGAAACAGTTCGTAGTTTAATTGAAAGCCTTCGACAGCAGAAACTCATTCAAGATCATGAAATATCGACGCGACGATACTACAGACTATCTACCGAAGGTAAACGGTTTGCGAAACAGGAACTTCCTGAAATTCGTCTGGTGAAGGCACTATTGAAACATGACCAAGAAACCTCACTTTCAACACTACTTACTAATTCGGGCTTGGGAAAAGTTGATGGCCAAATTGGTCTCGGTTGGGCACGAAGGAATGGATGGATTACTGTTACAAAGAGTGGTGATCAAACCCGGCTTCGACTAGCGCCTAACGCAAAATCGAAAATCAGCCAACATCCACTTCAACTGGCCTTGAACACAGGACTGGACACCGGTGAATTTGGGCTAGAAGGCACTGACATCCCCCCCTCCGAATGGAAATCCGTTCAACAAGACTTGGAAAAAAGAAAACTAGCAGAGCTAGTTACCCAAAAAACCATCACGGTCCTCATTACTTCCACGGGTCGTCATGCACTTCAACTTGCTCGCGAACAAAAAGATTTGATTGGAGACTTATCGCCAGATCTCTTGAAGTCAGGAGTCTGGAGGGAACACGGTTTTCGTCCCTACAATCTACAAGCTCCTACCTCCTCCTTGTATTCGGGGAAAAAACATCCCTACCTCGAATTCATCGATTATGTTACTCGTGTTCTCATTGGATTAGGCTTTCAAGAGGCAAAAGGACCTCTTGTGGAAACTGAATTCTGGAATTCTGACGCCCTCTTCATGCCACAGGACCATGTTGCGAGAGAAGTTCATGATCTCTATCATATTAAAACGCCTAAGGGTCCAGGTCGAATTACAGACAAAACCATTCTCGAACGCGTAGCAAAAACCCATGAAGATGGTTGGATCACAGGTTCAACAGGATGGCGTTACACTTACAATCCTACTATCGCCCGGCGCCTCGTCCTCCGTAGTCAAACAACTGCAGTGTCTGTTCGATATCTTAGCCAACATCAAAAAGCTCCCCTTCGGATGTTCAGCATTGACCGCAATTTCCGCCCAGAAAAGTTTGATGCCACCCACTCGGCTGAGTTCCTCCAATGCGAAGGCATTATTGGTGGTGAAGCCCTCACACTCCGTGATTTAATGGGATATCTTTGTGCGATTGCTGAAGGAGTGGGAATCAAACAAATCAAGTTCAAACCCGGCTTCTTTCCCTTCACTGAGCCTTCAATTGAGGGATTCATTCATATTCCTGGACTTGGCTGGAAGGAAGCTTTACCCGGTGGAATCTTTCGTCCAGAAGTCACTCGACCCCTCGGAATTGACTTCCCGGTCCTTGCTTGGGGGATCGGTATTGACCGTCTAGCCATGGCTGCAATGGGTATTAACGACATTCGTGAACTCGCAACACGCAACCTTGGGTGGCTTCGAGGGGCTTCAATGCGTTTCTAAGGGGTGAGCACGATGAATGTAGATGTCAGACTCTCAGATTTGCTTCAACTCATTGGAAAAGATCTTTCACCCGATACCTTGGAAGAACAGCTCTTCCTGTTGAAGTGTGAGATTGATCAGATAGTAAACAATATTGCAACAATCGAAGTTAATCCCGACCGCGTTGATATGCTCTCCACTGAGGGCATTGCTCGGGCTCTTCGTGGTTTTTTAAATATTGATCTAGGCGCTCCAAGTTATCCGGTGAAAAAAACAAAATGGCAAGCTATTGTTGATTCCTCGGTAGAAAAAATTCGACCCTATCTTGCCTGTGCCATCGTCCGCAACATCAAGCTTGACGATGAACTCATCGCTGAACTAATGCAACTCCAAGAACGCCTCACAGGAACCTTTGGGCGCAATCGGAAACGCGCCAGTATTGGTTTGTACGCTCTAGATCTCATTACTCCCCCTATCCAATACAAAACTGCACCACCAAATCAAATTCGGTTTACGCCCCTCGAACACGATCAGGTGATGACTGCAAAACAGATACTTCGCGAGCACCCTAAGGGGCAAGAGTTTGGCCCGATTATTCAACGCTATCCTCAATATCCGGTTCTCATCGATGCTAAAAACCAGGTGCTTAGTCTACCTCCTATAATTAACAGCAACGATCTCGGGCGAGTTGTCGAAACCACTGCAAACCTCTTCGTTGAAGTCACAGGAACACACAAACTTACAACCCTCCAATCTCTAAACATAATGATCGCGGCATTAGCTGATCGAGGTGGGGCTTTAGCAGATGTTGAAGTCGTCTACCCAAACTATAGTGAAAGACTTCCCGACTTGAGTCTTCAACAACGGGAAGTCTCTCTCGATTATATTCGTCGAATGATAGGCTACGATTTTGACAAAGCTACAGTTCAACAAGCTTTAGCCCGAATGCGCATTAACTCGACGGTTCAAGCTAATGTAGTCAAAGTGAGAATCCCAGCGTATCGTGTTGATATCCTCCACGATGTGGACATAGTTGAAGATATCGCTATCGGCTATGGTTTTGATCGCATTGAACCGACAATGCCCAAAACTATGACTGTCGGTGAGGAACTTCCACAATCGAGATTTCTACGAATCATTCGTGACCTTATGATTGGCTTAGGCTACCAGGAAATCAGAAACTACGCCTTAACGAATAAACGCGTTCTCTTCGAGCAAATGAACCTCCCAGCTAAAGGCGCAGTTGAAGTAGCGAACCCCAAGTCCATGGAATATCACCTCGTTCGTAACAGCCTTTTACCTGGCATTCTCGATTTTCTAAGCGAAAATACTGCACAAGAACTCCCCCACCGAGTCTTCGAAGCCGGCGATGTAGTTCTCATAGACTCAAAGGCTGAGACTTGCACTCGTACTGTTCTTCATCTGGCTGCGGCAACAGTGAGCTCTCGTGTTGACATAACCTCATTGAAAGCGGAACTAATGACCCTTCTTACTAATCTCGGTTTAGTCGGGAAGGTCACCTCGACTACTCATCCCTCCTTCATTGATGGTCGAGTAGGCAGCCTTTTCGTTGAACGGAAAAAAATTGGGTATCTTGGAGAGGTTCATCCTGTGGTTTTACACAACTTTGGAATTGAAGCGCCTTGTGTTGCTTTTGAACTAAATGTTCTTGAAGATTGGATAACCTCAAGCACAAAAGGATGATGTCGCCCGTAAGATTAAATTGCTAGATAACTAGAATAGTCGAGTACCGTTCATCCTTGAGCTTTGGGCTCAAAAGGAGTTTATGAACACACCTGTGTGGTGTAACATCTTGGGAAAACGTACTTCACTTCTTTCGCGTCTTGTGCAACTTACCGCCATCATATATTTCGTTTACGGGTTTTACCGACTCTATGTGTACTTTACAGGGTGGCTCGAACCCCCTGAGTACATGATTTATGCCATTTTCGCCACGATCATCGTTGGAATTGGTATCCTGGTTTTTGATTCAGTTTACAAACCAGGTAATGACTATGTTCGATGGGCCTTTCTCGCAGGCGTCGGCCTTCTTTCTCTAATAATTGGTATCTTCTTCATGTTTTTCCCCGAATTCAAACTAGACTTTCAAATCACTGGGATTTGGCCTCGCGCCCTCTTCTTCATAGTTATGGGATTAATAGTCATCATCGAATCACTTCTCGTTCGTCGTGATGTCATTTCTGGCTCAACTGGAGTCAATAATGATACTGTCGGCCCTCTCCTCTTGAAATTCGCGGCTATGTTCGCTTTTGCCTGGGGCATTTATCAAATGGCCTGGGTCGTTGTCCCGGTCCTTCGTGGCGTACTGCTAACATCGATTCTACCGTTATTTTTCTCCGCGCTGGGGTTTGTCTTTGCAGGACTTACGCTGATCGTGTATGTGGAAAGCCAAAAACGACAACCTCACTTTCGTGCACGCCGATTTCCCCTTCTTATGACTCTTCTCCTAACTCTCCTAATTCTGCCGATCACGACGACTTACCTATACATCTACCTAATTCTGGCTATTACAGAAACTTTCACTCTCTTCATAAATGCCCTTGTGGGGTTGGTAACTACTCTCGCTCTCCTCATCACATCCTTCCACATTGTGCATCACCCGACCAAAGCCCGCTAGCTTTGGTCCTCTCTCCTCTTTACAACCCTAAGAGCTGAGATATCTGTGAATTAAGGCTACTCCGGTTTTGTAGCGTCAAGGTCAAGAGAGTGATGTCATTTCGTTCCTTAATCTGTTTAACAAAGGGTGTTCGCAACTGTAATCCAATTGTGCCAAGAACGGGTTTTGACGAGTCCAAAGCCATAATAACGCTCTCTTGAAACTCAAGGACCGCCAATTCCATCTTTCCAATCTCATCAATCAAAATCAGATCAGCGGAGGTCATTGCGTCTCTTATGGCCACAACGCCTACATCACGAATTGCAGATAAATTTACTCCATACCGCCCCACCCGAATAGGGCTTTCGATATCCACCGCTGCCATGGTCTGCTCTGTTCCTGATAAAACATTACGAATCAGGAATCCTCCACGTCTTCCGTTACCAAGGCGGAATTCTGGAGTACTGATTCCACCAACACGCACTCCTTGGTGTCTTGCTCTTTCAACCACCCGTTGCAATAGTGTACTTTTTCCGGAACCAGGAGCTCCTGTAATCAAGATATTGACTTTTCGTAGCACTAAGTTTCACCCTGATAGACTCCCGCATAGGGTTGTGTTTCTTGCACCAATTCGTAAAAGACTAAATGAAGTAGACGGGCATCGGGTTTGACCTGAAAACCATGCGAATTAAACACGGTCAGCAATCCACGAGCTCGTCCTTTATATCCCGCATCCCACACCGCTGATTCAACCGTGACTCCTGATCGGAGAAGCGAAGAACGGGGGCGTCCAATCGCTATCAGATTGGTGGGTAGTTGCACCACCTCATTATAGGTAATTAAATAGGTTCCTGGTTTCAGCTTGTAACACCCATTCTTGATGGGGTGTTCTTCCAGCTTCGGAATATATCGTTCGGCATTCGAAAAATCTACCATCCCTGCTTCCTTGAATGTGTAAATCTTATGAAGGGTCAATTCTACCCCATTGGGTGATACCTGAACTCTCGGATCTTTGAGGCTAGTGATCAGCTTTTGATGAGTTATAAGGTCAAGAATTGTCTGACGATCAAGCACAGTCATAGCAAGGGTTCACCAATACACAAGGATGATGCTACAGACCTTAAAGATGTCTTGTCAACGATAGTTAGATTTGATGTACTAAAAGAGCTGTCAATGGAAAGCCTTTTCCAAAGGACTCGGTAAAGTCAGGCTATGAGGGAGCCTGCGAAACAATCCGCCATTGTTTGCTGTCCGTTGTGTGGTGAGAATTTATCTGGTTACGCAACTGAGGAGCTCAACACATGTCCTGCCTGTGGCTTTAATCTGCTTTTAGTTAAGAGATCTGAAACCCCCCAAGTGCCGGCAACGGGTCCGGCTTACGTTCCTCAGTTCACTTACTGGTTAATCCTGATCCAAATCGTTTTAGCTGTACTCTTTGCATTCCTCTTCCTGTTTTTTGCTAGCTCTTATTATTTCGGAATCCCCATTGTCTTGGCAGTACTCCATCTTGTGTCCATCGGCATACTTACAGCATTTTTAATTGCTCTTCGCCGAGAAATGACTATCACCGGTGTTAAAGTTGGGCTCCTAGCGATAGGGATAGTAACCTTGCCAATAGGTGCCTGTGCCATTTCTGCAGCTCTCTCAATTACCCTCGCACAGCGGTATTGTAGTGCTTGTGGTAAGAAACTTCGAGGAACATCCTATGTTGAATGCCCGCACTGTTTTGCGTCGATGCACCGTTTGGGTCGCTGTCGTCAAAATCAGTTTCATCAGATTGCCAGCTTACTTGACTATGTGCCTTCTCAATCAGAAATTGAGCAATTTTGTTCGCAATGTCTTAAGATAATGGATCAAACAGCTCTCCGAGGGAACGAAAATGACTGAGAAGCGCTATCACTCTAAGCATTGCCCCTATTGTGCCACGCCATATAAAACTCCAACCAAATATTGTGAAACATGTGGTGCAGAAAAACTTTGGACTATCAAAGAGCTAGGCGCGACACCCTATCCCTGGTCTCCTAAAACTTCCTTTTTCTTGACCATCCTCAGCTATGGGTTATTCACCCTTCTGATTTTCACTATCCTGTTCTACTATATGGTCTTTTTAGGAATCCCGTTTAACTCAATTTTCACTGTTCTAACCTTTGATCCCCTTTTCATGGTTCTCCTCACCTTTAGCGAACTCGTCTTTATTCTTGTCCCAATAGCCTATGTATTCAGTCTCAAAGTTAGCTGGAAAACGCTTGGATTCGCCTCAGGGGGCCTACGAACACTCTTTACTGATGTCTCCTTAGGTCTACTCGTAGGATCTGCGTGTGTCCCATTAATAGTAGCTCTGGCCTTCAACGAGCTATTTGGTTCAGGGACTCCTACACCACCCCCTGGGCCCACAGATTTATTCTGGGTGGGCATGACGCTGGTTACCATCATCCTGATTGTTGCACCTGCAGAAGAAGTACTCTTTCGCGGGTTCCTCCAAAACTCATTGGACGCACACTATGGGCGAATTGGTGGCGTGTTGGTGGCATCTGTTATTTTTGGTGTTGTACACGCTAATCCCTTGATTGGTGTATATCAGACAATCGTTGGAATTTTTCTTGGACTATTATTCCAGTGGCGTGGGCGCCGTCTGGTTGCACCAATTGCCGCGCATGCTATCTATGATTGCATTATCATTCTCTTGAATGCCTTTGTGTTCTAAATCGTCAAGGATCATAGAATGCCGGGAAAGGGATTACCACAGAGACTATAAGCTAACCAACTATGAGGTGAGGGACCTTTACTTGCCAGTTTTCGTCGAGTGTGAAAAAGAGCTACGGCGATAGGGTCTCCTTCATATAGGTGTTTAAGTAGAGATTGTGTAAATACTGGTTGGAGTTGGGGTTCTGGTGTCCAGCGGGTAAAGAGGATAGAAGGTGCGCCAGCTGCTACTAAATGTCGAAGAAACCCTACAGTACTTAGACCATCGGCTCTTGGCTCTGTGCGTGTCGATTCATCTAAGACGAGGATAGGGGCTCCCCTGAAAATTGAGGAGACTCCGATTTCTATCACTCGGAGGCTATCGGGGTGTTGTAGGGGAATTTCCCCCTTCCGATAGTGAAGGGTAGTCGGTGTTGAGAAGTAAAGGAGTGTGCGTGGTTGGTCAACATTGCGAGCAAGTTGGGCACGAGTAAATTCACGACCAAAAAGGACGATAGGTTCGTTGACTTTTTGTTGGTTGGGAACGGCTGCCAGAAATACTCTAGCAATCTCTTCGGCTCTTTGCCTCCGGGCAGACCGGCCATCAGGGTTTGAATTTACTCCTAACAAAACCGTTGTTGGTCCTGATTGGGCAAGGGCTTTTGTTTTAAGGCTGCTTTCTAGACATTGGAAATCAGGAACCCATGCCATTGGATGCTTTAATCCCCAATACTCTTTGCCATCATACATGATATCAAAGGGCACATTGTTGAGAAATCCATCTGTGATGAATTGTAAAAATCCGTAGGTATGGGTTTGGAGTTCTCGATCTAACCGACTGGGTATTAGGCTTCGGTACAAAAAAGAGGCCATGTCTCTTAAATCAACGATGGAGGGCAACTCTTGGGTGGTTTTTACCTGTTGAAGCCTTTGTACAACAGACTCTAAGTCAGCGGAAATCGGAAGAATGTGAAGGGTATGTCGACCAACATGATCAAGCGTGGTGATGATAATCCGTTGTTTTTCGTCAAGCACATCATAATTAATCAATATCCATCGTCGATCTGGAGGCATCAAGGCAGTCAGTTTTTCTAGCATTCTGTAATCATTGGGCACCATTCCTCTGCCCGGGTCTTGACAAGCTGCAGCTATCACATTACGGTTGATGTTAATGTTTTCGAGTACTTCGTCTAATTCAGATCTCAACGCAGTGCGACGGGTTTGTGTTTCCTCTTGGTTTACACCTTCGAATGTTGTTTGGCTTAGTTGCTGTCGGAGTTCGCTAGCTTTGGTAAGAAGGCTTTGGTCCTCATTCATAAGTTTGGAAAGTTCAGGACAACGTTCGAACCCCAGGGTCTCAGCTAAAAATGGATGAAGGCGTATCACTTTACGAGGAGTGGACCAATCAATAACCCTGTTGATGATTGCGCGGTCCGCATGTTTGTGGTAGTAATGGGCCGCAATATTGATGGCTTCTCCAACAATCTGTTGAGTGTGCTTCCACTCCAACGGGCGTTCGATACTTCCCGTTGCAGGGATGTCTAATTCTTCGGCAACTCTAACAGCTTCAGTAATTAACTCGAGGGCTTGTTGGTAATCTTCAGTCTGTGCGAGCAGGTTTGCATGGTGTTGAAGCACAACAAGTAATTCCTGCGTTAATTCTTTAGTCTTAAAAATTGTAGTTGCCGCATTGTAGTATTTTAAGGCGGCTTTGGCGTCTTCCATTTCTATGAGTGGACCAAGTTCAAGACATATTCTCCCTCTTAATACCTCATCCTTTTGGGGATCTATTGTTTGAAGAGCACCAAGGAGTGCTTCCTTTTGGAGATTGGGTTTTTTTAAGTGGCGATAGGCTTCAGCAAGATGGTGGTATGTGGCGCTCTTATCGAAGTAGGAACTATCCTTGAAATCCTTGATGGCCTGGCTAAGATATTGCGCCGCTTCTGAATATTGCTCATTTTTCATAAAAAGCAATCCGAGGTTAATCGCGGCTTCAGCCCGGAGTTCTTCCGGCAAATTTTCAGAACGAATGGTGTTTTCAAGGGTGCTCCTGATTTGATCAGGGGTTTGAGATTTCTGGTCCAATAGAGCAAGGCTCACCCCAAGTGATGAGGCAAGCCAGTTTTTCCCTTGGGTGGTGGCTTCTCGTTCAGCTTTTCGAAGAAAAGCGAGATCCTCTTGAAGGCGTTGGCTTTGCTGCAAAGCATTCAAGAGAAGACGATAGGCTTTGATTTCAAGGCTCTCTTCTTGCTGGCTTCTCAGGAGCTGGATTGCCATTTTGCTTTGCTCGATGGCATCTCTGAACTGTGCGAGCTGAAAGAAAGTATTAGCGACTTGAATGTAGATTTGTGCTTCCTGAACTGGGCGTTTGTGTTCTTGGTAGTACCTAATGGCTTGGGTAAATTCCTGCTCAGCTTGTCGTCGGTTTCCTAGTCGGAGAAGCGCGATACCTTTTGTCACATGGGTTTGTAGCAGTCGTGCCTGTTCGCCAACTTGTGAAAACATTTCAATAGCCTTATCAAAAAGGCGTAAGGATCTAATGTCTTGGACGAGGTGTTCTAGGATCTGAGCAACAACGATGGCAGTTTCAGCATACGCAAGTAAATTTTGTTGAGATTGAAAATACTGCAGAGCTGCTTCACCAAGGGGAAGAGCAGTTTCAGGCTGTCCCCTTTGCAGCAAAATGCGTGCTTTGTGATATTTGGTTAGAGCCGTTCCCATCGCATCAGCGGATTTTAAAAAGAAAGCTTCAGCTCGTTGAATACAGGCTTCAGCTTGATCAAATAAGTCCTTCGCCAAATAGGTGCTTGCAAGTCCTAATTGAGCATAAGCACCTAGTTCTGGATTTCCTATTTGTTTCCAGAGTTGGATGAGCTGTAAGAACACCTTCTCCGCTTTATCGGGTTCCTCCAGCTGTTGCAAGATCCGGGCATACTCAGCTAATGTATCTCCGTGAAGTTGTTGGTCTCCTAAATCTTTCGTGATTCCTAGTGCCTCGGTCAATCTAGTAGCACTCTCTCGATATCTACCTGCTCGTGCTAAGGCTTGACTGATTTCTGTTAACAAGATCACACGGTGTCTTCTATCCTCGCTAGGGCTCGAAATTTCTGCAGCTTGTTCAAGAGCTTGAGTGGCTTCTTCAAGGTATCCAAAACTCTGCATGGTCCGCCCCATAGTGATCAGAGACTGTTTCAGAGCTGCAGGATCCGTTTGCTCTCGAAGAATCCGAACTGCTTGAGTGCTACTTACGAGCGCCTCTTTGTAGCGACCTAGTTCATGTAGAGCCCGAGCAATGTAGGTGCTAACGATGCCGGTTTTTCGTTTTTCTCCCTCTTCTTTATAGATGTTCAGGGCTAGATTCCATTCCTGTAAAGCCTTCTCAGGTTTTTTCTCCTTGAAATAGCGGAGACCGCTGTTAAACAATTCATCGCCCTTCGGTGGGGTTGACACGATTAACCGTTCCTCTTTTGAATTTATGTTGTTAACCCACTAAAAGTTAGTCCTCTGAAACTAGAAACCCTTAACATGGAAAGAATAACATGGTAAGATAAAGGAAGCGATTCGGACGCTTCTAGCTGAAGAGATGGTTTTTTTCTAGTCAATATAACCCAGGCTTCTAAGTCGATCTTTAATTTCCTCTTCCTCTTGCTTGCTTAGTTGGACTTGCCTTCGCTTCTCATCTTTTGAGGTATAGAACTTTGGTTTCCTCTTTGCAGGATCAGAATCTGCAAGAAAAATCTCCTCTTTCACTTCTCCATCCACATCATCAGGTATGGGTAGGTCAAACAAATGGAGGATCGTTGGGGTGATGTCTTGTAGATCAATCTCAGAAATGGAGTGGCCGGCTTTAATCCATCCACCTTTCGCCATAAATACTCCACTCCGTTCGTGAGTTCCCTTGATTTGTGAAAGGCGTTCAAGGATGTTTTTGCCCGAAAGCGTTTTGGTTGCCTTATAATCCTCTGAGAGTAGGAGAATCAGATCAGGTGCATTATCTACAAAAGGTCCAGTGTAAATATCACGACGATGGAATACTGCGTTCACAACAGAATTTCCCGATTCTGGGTCTTTCAGGTCGGAAAACGCTTTCTTTAACTTGTTGACAAGTTCTTCATATTCTTCTGAAGTTGAAGCATTAATTGTAATACTCTGGGTTTCAGCGGTAAATGTTGGAGAAAAGTATGCCTTGCTCCTCTTTTCATCTACTTCGAGGTGTGAAGGGGAAATGTATCGACGGAATGATGGTCCAGCAAGCTTGCGTAATTTGTTCCATAACGGTGGAGGAATGATGTTGCGCAGGCGTGACCGATAGATTCCCATACGAGCTAATACTGATGCGAACCGTTCCGCTTGGATGGGTTTGATCTTCGTTGTTTCCTGTAACCTCTTCTCTTTTCGGTGCTTCTGTTGTATCGTTAATAAACCAAGCTGGTTCAAATAGAGGTTGATGTGAAAGTCTTTCTTATACGGTGCGAACCCATGATCTGAGAAGATGAATAGGTGAGTGTTAGGATATTCTAATAGCAATTCACCTAAAATTCGATCGACATGCTCATAGATTGATAATACTCCTTTTTGGTCGGCCCATCGGTGATGGGCCACAATATCTGTGGCACGAAATAACGCAACAAACAAGTCCCATTCCCCCTTCTGCATAAGATACCGGATAGCAGTATGTCGTTTGGTGAGTAATTCGTGCAGTTTAGGGAGGAATTGGGAAGGATTCGTGTCTGCAATTGAGGAATCAAATTGGACAGGGTAACCACCTGTTAAATTGTCCAGTTCTTCCATCAGTTGCTTTGGATGGGCAAAGTCTCTGCCTATTGGAGTTAGCATACCTGAGATGATGATCCCGTCAATATTTTCAGGGGGGAATGTAAGGGGAACATTAACTACGATGCATTTCTTGCCAAAATCACTAAGGATGCGCCAAAGGGTCTTTCCTGTGATTTGAGTAGAATCCATTAAAATTGTCTTTGAGTCTTTTTTTCCCATGAAATCAAAGATTCCGTGTTTACCACAGTTTTTCCCGGTCATCAGTGTTGGAAACGCTGGGATCGTAGCTGGTGGAATGGTTGATCGCAGAACTCCACTTATACCCGTCTCGATTATCTGTTGAAAGGCTGGTAACTTTCCTGAACTGATTCCGGGTCTAATTACTCGAAAAGTTCCACCATCGATACCGATTAACAGTACCCTCGGCGTTGCATCCATGTCGTTTCACACTGTGTTCTAATCATTGAGGTATCTACTTGAGGGTTATAATGTTTATTCCAAACATCATTCGCCATTTTCTCTTCTTGCTTAGCAGCACCTGAGAAAATCTTTTGCTCTTGAATAGATTTTAATTAGGCAACAAAGCTGTGTCAATATGTTCCTTCACCTCAAATCTGAGGATGTTGTATGAAGTAATGCCACTCACAACTCAGAATAATGCCAATCCTGTCAAGGTATTATTGATAGGTCTTGACGGGGCTAGCTTCAATTATATCAAGCCTTGGGTAAAAGATTCCAGTTTACCCAATTTAGCAAAGATCATCAAAGAAGGTGTTTCCGGTCCATTAATCTCCACGATTCCCTCGGTGACTCCACCCGCTTGGACATCAATGCTAACAGGAACCAATCCTGGCAAACATGGAATTTTTCACTTCCACGACCTTTATGCAAGACCTCAGAAATCAATCGTCATCAACGCAACTCATCAACGAGATCTAACCCTCTGGGACATTTTAACCGAAGTTGGATTGCCAAGCATTTTTCTAAATGTTCCAATGACTTATCCACCCGACCCTATCAATGGAATCATGGTTACTGGCTTTTTAACTCCACCAACCTCTGAAGATTACATTCATCCTCAATCGCTTCGTGATCAAATTGATGCTATGGGCTATCAAATCGGTCAGATGTTTGGAGCTCGGTCACATCTTACATACGAGCAAATTGGAAGGCATATCCAGGCCCGTACTAAAACTGCGAAATGGTTGATGAAGAACCATGAATGGGCTCTCTTCATGGTAGTCTACATGGCCTCAGATGGCGTGGTTCATCGGTATCCTGAGAATCCTGCGATAATCAAACATGTCTATAAACTTCTTGACACAGCCATTGGAGAATTAATAGACGCGGCTCCTCCTAACACAGTTGTTCTTGTTACTTCAGATCACGGAATTGGGTTACTTGACAAGCAATTCATGATTAACACTTGGCTGCGCAATCATTCATTCCTGCAATTCAGGGCGAAACCGCGAACGGTATCGAACAAAACAACAAAGAACCTTCTGGGAAGAATTGGAGGCATTAAACCAGTCAACCGCTTGCTTCACATCCTTCCTTTTCAACTCCGTAGAAAGATTTTCCGACAGGTTGTACCGAAATACTCTGATATCGATGTAACGAAATCACTTGCGTGGGGCGTAGCCTCAACTCGTAACTTCGCATTTATGGGAATTAATCCATCACCAGATAAGAAAGAATTAGTGGAAAACCTCTACAATAAACTCAGTCAAATCACTGATCCCCGTACTGGACAAAGAATTGTAAAAGCCGTGCATCCGAGTAATGCTTTGCTGTGGGGTCCTGCGCTTGAAGGAGCACCACAAATTATCATTGAAACGCAGGAGGATTATGGGATAAAATGCGGGTTCACTCATGACCGTAACGAAATTCGCCATTATACCAAACCGCTCGCCGCTCATACACGGGAAGGCATATTTCTGGCTTGCGGACCCGGTATCAAGACCCAAAACCCAGAACAATTTTCCCCTCTTATCTGGGATGTAATGCCGACTATCCTACAAATATTAAATGTTGCACCACCCCACAATTTGGATGGACGCATCTTGCATGAGATATTTGAACCTGATTCGCCCTTCTCTCAAGAAAAACTCCAACCTGCAACCTATCGTAAGAGACAACGATCAAGGAAAGATCTAACCGCTGAAGAACAAAAACGAATTACTGATCGCCTTGAACAATTAGGCTACATGTAAAATGCGTTTTAGTAAAATCAGATTTACATCAGAATGATGAAAGGTGTTTATGACTCGGGTGACAAATTCTTGCGTATCTGTATGGTAAATGAAGTGGCAAATCAGGCGTTTCATCTCACGAAGGGCTTAGTACGCAATGGACATCAAGTCAAAGTCATTTTGCATGAAAGTAAAAGATCAGATACCCTGCTTTTTTCTCAACAAACCATTCCTAATGTGGAAGTTTGTTGGCTCAAGGGAGGTCCAAGGAAGTTTCGTGCCATCACTATGGCCTCTCCGTTAATCCAGGAAATTGTAAATTTTAAGCCAGATCTAATTCATACGCATTATCTTCGAACTCTAGTTCTTCTATCTACGATTGCTGCAATAGCGCTTCGTGTACCAGTAATTGGGGTCGCCCATGGCTCCGATATCCGTGGCTTTCGGCAGCAACTTCTTCGGCGAGCGGTATTACGGATTTTCATGCACCGAATTAATCGCATAATTCTTACTGCGAAGCATTTCAAAAAAGAGGCGTTTATGGTTCCACAAGAAAAAATGGTGTACATTCCTCGAATAATTGATACCGACCTCTTTCAACCTGGTGAGGCATCGCCTGAATTGCGGAATAAATATGGCGAAAAGGTCATCCTCTCAGTGGCTAGTCTCACAAAGATTAAAACACCAGAAAAAATGGTGCGTGCTTTTCGCTTTGTGGTTGATGAAATACCTGATGCGCAGCTTCTATTCTGTGGAGATGGCCCTGAGAAATCTACGCTACTTCAACTGCGCGATGATCTAGGCTTGACAAACAATGTTGCCTTTTTGGGAAATGTTCCCAATAGCCAAATGCCTAAATATTATAATTTTGCACGAGCTGAAGCCCACGCTTTTAATCGCCGAACTCCTGCTTTAGGCATTTCACACTTAGAAGCTCGGGCTTGTGGACTTCCTGTTGTCACCTATGTAGGGAGAAAAAAAATTCCTGGCGTGATCTCTGTTTATAATGAGAATGATATTGCTGAGGCTCTTATCCATCTTCTTCAGGATACCAAATATTCAGAACAACTTGGGCAATTAGGCTTAGCGCATGTTCTCGCTCATTCAAGCATCGAAGCTGTGACCCAACAGACGCTCCAGCTTTATAATCAAGTTCTTGGGAAACGGAAATGATTAGGTTAAATGCTGGTAAAAATGAAAATCTGCGAATGGCTTATAATTCAGAAATGCATGGAGACTTTCCATCGAAACTGCTGATAAAAACCTAGTAGATGTATGTCTCATGGGAATTCGTTCAAAATATGCCAGAACAGCACTACTGAGCACTATACTCTCTAATGCTGGGTTTGTCATCAATCTCATTTACGGAAAAATACTCGCTGTTGTCATCACCAACCTAGATGAAGTGGGCATTATTGCCGCGCTCAATACAGTGGCAACATTGGTTCTTGGATTATCTACTTTAGGCATTCTATATACCGTCACTCAAAAAGCCGCAGCTTCTCAGGGTAAGGGAGACGACAAAACAGCTAGAAGCATCATCTGGAAGGGTTCTTTGATCTATTATGTGACTAGCTTACCTTTAGGAGCGGTATTGCTTTTTGTGTTTTTGATAACACAGAATTTACTGATATGGTTCATTCCCATGGCGATTTTCTTACTTTTGGGGCTAGTAATGAGCAGTCAACGAACTGCGATGAATAGTATGGTTGAACCAGATAAGGGCGTAGTGTTCTCGGGGTTCTATCGATGGACACAGTGGGGACTATCCTTAGGGCTCATGTACCTGTTTATTTTTCTATCAGTCCCTTACTTCTTTATTGGAATAATCTATGGTTGGGTCGTAAGCACCATCCTGTTTAGCATCATTGGATATTTGCTCACATCGAAATATGTGAAAGATGTGGACCGAAAACTAAGTCCTTCATCCATGGTCTATCTCAGTTTTGGACTTCCAGTGTTCGGAGCTTATGTGGTTCGGCTGGTGGGTCAGCAAATTGACAAGCTCTTCATCATGTATACAACTGGTTTAATTGATCCAAGTATATTGGCAAATTACTTCTTTGCTGCTCGAATTGGGAGCGCCTTGAATGAATTCTCTTTCAGTTTGACCGCTGGGCTAGTTGCTCTCCTTGGTGTCTTATTTGGAATCAGTAAAATACGCATGCAGCGGGCTCATGCCGCTGTCCTTCGTTTTCTCCTTGTGATTACTATTCCTTTCTATACAGCAATTGCGGCCTTTGGAGAGCCAATCATTATTCTCTTGTTGGATCCTAAATATTTTGGAATACGAACCTTTCTACCGTTTCTCACATTTGCCTTTCTCTTCGAGCTCATTATAGTAGTTCTTCTAATGGGTCGAAGAGCAACTGGAGAGCAGCGTATTATTCCGATCGTTTGGGGTGGGTTACTAGCAGTAAAATTGGGGCTTCTCGTCTTCGTTGGCTTCGATTTATTAGGAATTGCCATGACTATTCTCTTCTCTAATCTCGTCTTTGCGATTATCCTCGGATTTTATCTTCGTAAAGAAGTGAAGCTTGGGTGGTTTTGGATTAAGCTAGTTGTACCAATTCTCATTGTGTTAATTGCAGGAATGCTTAGTTTCTGGTTTTCTCTGGATGTGATTGCTTCTCTTCTCGTCTGTTTAATCGCTATCTTCATCTCAGTTTTTCTAAGCCTACGGCTACGATTACTCAGCATTGAGGATATAAACATCATTCGAAGCGTGATGCCCTCAAGAATGGTTCGATATGTGAATTTGATCGTGAAAATTGGTGGATATCCTGTTGAGGTTTCCAATGAGAAATAAAAGGCTGGTTACGGTTTTGATCAGTCCTAAATGAGCTCTCCTATCTGTGGCTCTTTTGTAACTTCAACAAGTACAGGAGTTGTGTCAATTCCTCGTATCCAATATGTGTTTTCGGGAACTTCGGCGCGCGGTTCATCGAGTGTTTGCTCGTCAAGTTCTAAAGCCTGCTCAAAGAACTTCTTGACTAGGTTGTATCCGACCTTAGCGTACATGAAAGAAGGTGTAAAGAAACGCCCAGGATTGATTTCTGTAACACAGGGGACGTTGTCTTTGTTTTCTCGCATATCCACTCCAAAAACTCCATGAGGGCTTTTCGAGATGCTGTAGATGGTTTTTTTTCCAATTGAATGGACTTCGTCATCGTTGATGACTCGAGCAATTGAGGGTGTGCCGGTAATGCCGCTTGGAGATACATGTCGTATGATGTACCGAATCCGTTCCCAAGCAATCGAACCTACGAGGTTTCCGTCAAAAAATACCCCTTGCCATGCCAGATTTCGACCAGGTAGGTATTCTTCAGCGCTAAAAGCTCCCCACCCTTCCCAGTAGTCAATCCATCGTTTCGCTAATTCTCGATCATTTGCTGGAAGAGAACCACGCCCGCCAGCCCCCCTGATCAACCGAAGCCACACTGTAGATCCAAGTTCATCGAATGCCTTGTCAATATCTGAGGGATCAGTAACAAGGAATGCATTCGCGCAAGGAATATCTGCTTTATTTAAGGCATGAATTAGTTCATACTTATTGTGACAGAGCCTAACAACCTCATTATTAGGTAGACAGGTTTTGGTGTGAATTTTTTCCCGGTTCTTGCTAATAGCCCCAACTTCAACATCAGGTTGGGCATGTATTAAATCGACACTTTCTTTCTCAATAATCTGATTAAGCGTTTGAATGTACTGGGAATCATCTGCTCGTGGTACGAGGTATTTTTGGTCATAGCCTGTTGTTAAGTAAATTTGCAGCTTATCACAATCAACTCCAATCAATCGAAAAATGTCCTGGCCATGGCGTAGGCACCAGACGACATTCTGCGTAGGGGTTCCACCTGCTCCTGTGAGTAGGATAGTTTTTTTCGTCATTCTCATCACACATTCTACACATTAGTCCAGCGTATAATGTTAAAGTTGATTGATTAATTTAGCGAGTCTAGTTTTCAAAACGATTTAAAAACGACTTTGATTGCCTCAAAGGCTTCCGCATATGCTCTATTAATTTTAAGGCCTCTTGATCTCATTAAGCTCTCGAGATACTCTTTATTGAAATACTGCTTTTTAGTTTCGATTTGGGACTGGTAGTTCCAAAGAGCCTGTATCTTTTTTTCAACATGATGATCTTGAAGCGGGATAAAACAGCTTTCTCTAAAAACAATGAGATTCCAAGGAAGTTCGTATCCAAGGATGGTGCTATCTTTGAAAATGCGAAGCGCCTCATTGGTTACCGTTTGATGATCTTGATGCAAATCGTTTGTTGATGGGGTGAGTACTAAGTCAATTTCGGTTTCTTGGTTAAAGGCGTACAGAATGTCAAGGATTTCTTGTCTTAATTTTGGAAAAATTCTTACTTGAATATCAAAGATCTTAAAATCTGAAACCCCAAGCACTGCTAAAGATTTCTTACATTCATTCTTAAGGCGCACTTTAGGTGCAGAAAACGCGTAATATGTGACATAGCTTCCATTCTCCACCAATCGTGCGATGGTTCCTCCTGCTCCTAGTTCTCCATCATCTGTATGGGGACTCAACACTAGAACATTTTTAAAAATTGGATTTTTCATAGAACTCGTTTGCCTCCTTTGTGGAATATTTGATCCATGAATCTTACCATACGGCGACCATAATCAATTTTGAACTTATATTTCATAACTTCTTCTTCCGTGAGTTCACCTAATGCTAATTTAATTGCCAAATAAGGAGCAATTAGTTCTTTTTGATAAATAAAGGTGGAAACTCTGGGATTTATCTCAATCAACCTATTTGCAATGAATTGTAAATTAACACAATAACTTAATGGAATTGCCTTCAAAATAGTTCGAGTTTGTTCTATTAGATCGGGACGATCCACTAATTCTCCTCGTACTATTACTCCCCATCGAGCTTGTTCCACAGTTTTCACGGTGGTGAGTAATTCTCTTCCTTTCAGAGCTATACAATCACTGGTTAGCTCTCCTCCTTCAAGATATTCCATCAGAAGTAATTTTGGAAATGTGGGACTCTCTGAAAAAATCTCTTCAAACTCATGGAGTGACATAAACTTACTTTGTGGTTTCTGGCTTAGTAAGTGATTCTCGCGATCAACCTTGGCGTCGAGAATTCTAACCCCTCTACTCCCCTTTCCAATATGCGGTTTGAATATTACTGGAGACTCAGGATATCCTAGCTTTGTTGCACTAATCATGAATTCATCTAGAGTTTCAACGGAGTAGTACCGGGGTAGGGGTAATTTCGTGCTTTTTCGAAGGGTTTCATACATCAAGTATTTGTTATTAGAAATCACGATGGGTTCTGGATCCGAAACAAGGACTCGGGTTCCTAACGCTTCAAATCTGGCTGCATTCTGAGCTAGAGGGTACACTTCAAAACTGGATTCGGGAAAGAGAATATCGGGCTGTTCTTTTTCTACAATATCGAGTAAGCGGGGAATGTAGTTCTCTGAATGACCGCTTGGAACTGGGTAAAAGCCATCACAAAAAAAGCGTCCTATTGCCTCTTTGTCCATGTCTGTTCCAATGATCTCGATTGATCGTTCGCCATTGTTTTTGAGCATTTGAATAAGCGTTGACGCCCCGGGGCAACCGCATGCCGTAAGTATAATTTTCAACTTGCGCATTATAGGTCAGCTCAGAACCATGCGCCTTTAACGAAATTAAAGCTTCCTTCCGATTAGCCTTTTACTCTTTGCTGTTTTATTGTTGCGAATAGGTCTTGGGGAAGGAGGTAGGGTTCTTTGACGGCTTCAAATCGGAGGGAGAGGTGATAACTGGTGATGCCTTCGGTTTTACTCATTAGATCTCCGACGATTCGCTGCATTTCTTCTGCTGATGGAAACACTCCTTTAGCGTGGATGTTATGGGCTCCCGTTACAACCCAGACAAGGTAGAAATATGGTGATTGAGCGATTGCTTCTGCGACGCGTTTAGTTAGGGCGGGCTCGCATTCCACTCCCACAGTAATAAAAATTGGTAGATGGAGTTTATCAGGGTTAATGATTACGCTGTATCCGGTGATAACGCCGTTGCGCTCCAGTTTGGAAATGTGATACCGGACTGTGGCCTCACTAACCTTCATGAGTTGAGCGATTCTTCGAACAGGAGCACGAGCATTTTGTGATAGTAGTTGAATCAGTTTAAATTCAAAATCAGTGATGTTCGTATCTTTCGCCATTAGCTTCACAACATTAATATTCGAAAAAATTGTGCGGTTATTTTACGCATATCGTTATAAAAATGTGTCTTCTTTAGCATAAATTGGCGAAAGCAACAGAATTCTACATCAAAATGATACCCGCTTTAATCAGTAATCTTTTTAAAACAAACACCAAGGTTCCTCCACTCTAATCGGTGATCTTAATGACCGGGGCTCCTGAAAACTTGCTTGAGAAGATCGAAGCCAGTAAACAGATTATTGCCAAAGCACTTGAAAAGTATCCCCGAACTGCAGTTGCCTGTAGCTTTGGGAAAGACAGCCTAGTCGTGTTAGCATTGGCTCGAGAAGTAAAACCCGATATTCCCGTGTTCTCTGTGCTCACTCCCATGAAACCGCCAGAAACCTTTGCTTTCAAAGAGGAGCTCGAACATTTTTGGAATATCAATATTAGCGTCTATATGGCAGACCAGGAGCCTATCCCTGACCTTTGGAAAACGGATCCTGATCAATGCTGTCAAATATTCAAAGTTGAACCAACTCTTGAAGCGCTCAAGGGATTGGATGCTTGGATTACTGGTCTTCGCAGAACCGAGGGGCGGACGCGTACTGACTTTGAACCTTTTGAAGTCTGTAATGGTACAATGAAAGTTAATCCCATTCTTGACTGGACTGAACTGGATATCTGGCGGTACACTGCTATCTTCGGTGTCCCTGTCAATCCCGCTTACCAAAAGGGTTATCGAAGTCTAGGTTGTGCACCTTGCACTGTTCTTGTTAAGGACAATGAAACAGAACGAGCGGGAAGATGGATTGGAACAAGCAAGTGCGGTGGAGAATGCGGGATTCACACTATGCATAAGAAAGGAAACGGTGGGAAGGTCAAACCCAGGAGTGAACCATGGGCGACTACCGCATAATTTGCCCGCAATGTAAGAAAGAGTTTTCCGGTTATGCTCTTTCCTGCGAATGTTTCTCCCTTCTTCGAACAGAATATAGCAATTCTCTAAATATTCAAGCTTTACCTGGGCTTTGGCGTTTTCTAGATTGGCTACCCTGCAAGAAGCCACTAGACACTCAAGCAGGTTCAGTCACCTTTCGGAGTTCAAAGCTAGCGAAGGAACTCGGATTGAAGAATCTCTTCATTGCCTTTACTGGCTATTGGCCTGAGAAGCGGGCTTATAACCTAACGGGCTCGTTTAAAGACCTTGAGTCTAACCCAACCATCGCTCGAGCGCAAGAGTCGGGTATCAAAGCCCTTGCCATTGCCTCAGCAGGAAACACAGCGCGTGCTTTTGCTCATCTAGCAAATAAGACAGGGTTTGATGTATATCTGGTCGTACCAAAATCTTGTTTGGATAAATTATGGACTCCCGAACCCCCAACCAGTAATGTCCACTTATTCACCGTCGATGGGGATTATTGTAGTACCATTGAAGTAACCGCACAATTTTGTCAGGTCAACGGGATCACTCCAGAGGGTGGTGCAAAAAATGTTGCCAGGCGAGATGGAATGGGAACCGTGATGCTGGATGGCGCGTTCACCGTAAAGCGATTACCTGATCATTACTTCCAAGCCATAGGATCAGGAACTGGGGCTATTTCCTGTTGGGAAATGGCGGATCGGCTGAAAGCCAATGGATGGAAAGGCAATCCGGCTTTGCACCTTTCACAAAATCATCCTTTCATTCCAATAGTCAAGGCTTGGCAAGCAGGTCGTCGAGAAATTTTACCTGAAGACATGGTCGATCCTGAAGAAAGTATTAGGAAGATGCATGCCGTTGTGTTATCTAACCGCCATCCTCCCTATGCGATCGGCGGTGGCGTGTACGATGCTTTGACGGATACACAGGGAAAGATGTATTCGGTAAATAACGCTGAAGCGCAGAAAGCAGGAAAGCTATTCGAGGCACTCGAGGAGATTGATTTAGTTCCAGCTGCCGAAGTTGTTGTTGCTTCCCTGCTTCAGGCAGTGGAGGCGGGTACAATAAACAAAACAGACCACATCCTTCTGAATGTCACGGGGGGTGGATTAAAGCGTCTCAAAGAGGATTTTGGTTTCTTTGAGATCGAACCCGAAGGCACTCTGAGCTTTGATAACTGCTCTTTAAATCCGAATAATGTGTATTGATATTTTTCAATTGCTATTGGTGACGAAAGTGAATGTTTCTGAAGAAATAATTGCCAAGCTGAAAACAGCAGACATCGATTTCTTTGCTACTTATCCCTGTGCAAAAATTCAGAGCCTTCTCATGTTAACTCACTCGCACTTCCAAAGTCTTGGGGTTACAAAAGAGGAAGAAGGTGTAGGCATCTGTGCTGGGGCTGCTCTAGCAGGAGCAAAGCCAGCTATGTTGATCCAAAGTACGGGTCTTGGAAATATGATCAACGCCCTCTGTTCGTTGACGCTAACCTACCGCTTACCCTTATTGATAATGGTTAGCTGGCGTGGGGTTTATCAGGAAATTATTCCAGCTCAAACTCCCTTGGGGCAGAGCCTTCCTAAAATCCTCAAAGCTATTGGTGCTACATTTTATGTTATCGAGAAACGCAGTAATCTAACAAGACTCGATAAAGCAATCAAGGAAACATATTCTCGAAATTCGCTTCAAGTGGTCCTGTTTAGCCCCCAATTATGGGAAAAGGAAGAATTTCCCGATGTTAGGCAGGAAAACTTTCTTAGTACAAATAGTGCGCCAAACCTTGCCCCTGTATCGGTCGAAAGAAAATTAACCCGATATGAGATACTCCAATCTTTAGCACCTTTCTTGGAAAAGAAAGTAGTAATATCGAATATCGGTTACCCATCCCGTGAACTCTATCAGGTAAAACCACAACCATCGAATTTCTACATGCTTGGAAGCCTTGGACTAGCTTCAGCAATTGGTCTTGGCGGATCAGTTTTCACTAAACGCGAAGTGGTGGTAATTGATGGTGATGGAAGCCTTTTGTCAAATCTTGGTGTTCTGGCCTCAATTGCTCAACTAGCTCCACCTAATCTAACTATAGTCGCTATAGATAACAGCGCCCACGGATCAACAGGCAATCAAACTACTCCAACAGCAGGTACCGTAGATTTAGGGTTAACAGCTAAAGGTTTAGGAATTGAAAAGGTCTTCCGGTTTTCTGATCGTAAAGAACTCGAGGCACTTCCCTCAGTTATCGGTGAGGGACCAACCTTCCTTCATGTGATTGCTCGCGCAGGAAACGCAAAGGTTCCTCCTATTCCATTGTCACCGACTGTAATAAAACAGATCTTCATGGAAGAACTCCAGAAATAGGATCTAGATTTTATTGTCCAATCGATTTATAAATAAAAGCGAATATCGCTTTTTTCGATTTGCAAATACCGTCTCGGTAACCGTATTTGAATAACCGGGGCATTCTTCCATGAAAATTCTTCATTTTTCCGATGTTGGACTCCCTGATACCCGAGTGGAACGCTCTGCATTGTTTGCAAAACAAAAAGGGTGGGAGGTAGTCTTCGCTGGTGGACGGCCACCGCAAACCCAAATCTTCAATGCGTTCGAAACAATTCATTACCGGTACTGGAAGGCTTCGGAAAAAACTGGATTTCCAGGTACTCTACGCAGTATCCGCCGCTGGTTACAACGCTTACTTCATGATGAAGAACCTGACCTAATTCACGCGCACGACATATTTGCGGCTAAAATAGCACGCGAAATAGGTCATCCTTTCGTTTACGATGATCACGAAATCTGGGGCTCACGAATCTCCTATCAAGGCTCTCAAGTGATAAAGCAAAATCGTACTTTGCTGCGTCAAATAGCCACATGGTTCGCCATTAGAAACTGGCGAAAATGGGAATCAGAGATTTTCAAAGCAGCTCCCATAATTACAGTAAGTGAAGAAATTGCAAAACTGTATCGCCGAATTAACTCTAATGTCTTCGCCATTCCTAATTTACCACTAAGACAGGAAATCGATCTCATACCGCCTAATGATAATGTTAATGATTCTTTTCGGGTCGCTTATGTGTCACGCCATCGTCTGCCCTTAGAGCAGCGTCGGGATACACTTGCCTTGACTGTATGGCTTCAAAACCGCTTTGACGCCTCCTTAGTCTTTATTGGTCCCAAAGTAATTGAAACTGAGGAAGTTGAAAACCACGGATATGTTAGTCACCAAGAAATGCTTCGAATCTTATCAACTTGTGACATCGCCCTGATGGGTCAAAAAACTAGACTTCCTGTCTACTCGTTTCAAAACCGGTTTCCTCTTTTTCTTCACGCAGGACTCAAAACGATTGTTCCGAATTCGAAAATTGTAGAGGCAAAATTTTGTAGGGATCATGCCGTGGGATGGTCGTGGCATTCTGCAGACAATTTAAAAACAATACTTAGGCGACAAGTTGTGGAATTTAACGCAGATGTTGAGCAATGGAATCAAGATAAGGGGCGCGTCCGTGAAATTGCCAAGAAATACCTGGTGTGGAATTTCTTTGAAAAGCGGCTCGAAGAAGCATATGAAAGCGCTTTAACGATGAAATGAGTGAGCAAAGGAAAACACAGGTTCAAGTGGTTAACTTTCGAATCTATGTGCTGAATACAACTGATGCTGTTGGTGTAGTTCCTTCTAACTGAAATAGCTGAATGGCTCTAGTCAAACTTTCAAAGACCTGGTTAACATTACTACCGGTTTTCGATGAATATGGGATGAAAGCGAAAATATCATGATTGGTACAAAAGCTACGAATTACCTCATGAGAAATATGTGAGGCTAGATCCGATTTCGCTCCTGCAAGGACGATCGCGTGTTGGTGGGAGGGATGAGCGTATCGTCCAACCAGATTCAACCAAACTTCTGCTTCGTTAAGGGTGTCCGGACGAGTTTGATCGATGACTAGTACAACCGCACTGGCCCCTGAACAAAATTGAGGCATAAGAAACCGAAACCGTGATTGACCACTAAGATCCCATATACTCAAGTTTAATGGCCCTGTTTCCCCCAAACACACTTTTTGAGCGAAGTTAACGCCTATAGTTGGGGCAGCTTCCAAGTACTCATTGAACACATATCGTTGCACCAAAGTGGTCTTTCCAACTTGACCTGCACCAACGATTAGCACCTTCACAAGTGGCGTTTGTTGTCGTAACACAACACTTACCTCTCTTTACAAATTGCAGGAACGCTTATAGGCACCACAAATACCCTTGCAGTGAGAGCGAGACGAAGCCTATCTTCGAGTTACATGCAGTGTTACTTTAATCAATGAAAAGTAGTTTTTATCAGGATGACCGTAATTATTTGGAAAACACACCCTTCTTCGAATAATACTTTTCAATTACAACGGTGGTTGGATTGAAAGCTTACCTTGCAGGAAAGCCTCTACTTAGCACAACGGACTGGCCTGGCACGGCGTGCTGTGTAGTGTTTTTTGCTGGATGCAATCTCCGTTGTCGGTTTTGCTTTAACACACCAGTACTAGAATTCAAGGAAGTCTTCCATGTGGAACTTTCTCCCCTCTTTGATGAACTAAACGCCCACAGGTACCTCATTGAAGGAGTCATTGCTACCGGAGGAGAACCAGCATTGCAACCCGACCCACTAGAAGCTCTTGCTGAATGGACACATCGTCACAAACTAAAGTTTGGCATCATGACGAATGGTACAAAGCCCACCGTTATCGAAAGCCTGCTCAACGCCGATCTCCTTGATTATGTCGCAGTTGATATCAAAACAGTACCGAATGAAAAGGAATATGCCCGCATAACACAGGCGCAATCCCCAATCCTATCAGACATCAACACCACGATTTCTCTACTGAAATCCTCATCAGTCAATTATGAATTTCGAACGACTTTAGTTCCCTCTATAGTAGATAAAATTAGTCAAATCCAAGAAATCATGAACTGGGTTGGTGCAAAGCATTATGTTCTCCAAAGCTTCCGACCAACTGACACTGTTCTGGATTCAAAGCTGTCACAGCCATTCTCCAACGAAGAACTTGACAAGTTCCAAGTATTTGCAAATGAGCATAATGTGAAAACACGATTTTAAGGTGCTAGGGAAGGCGTTGATGTGAAAGCTTTAATCATTGACTAAGGATGAATTGCCTAAGTTAATGACCTTGTGAGTTGGTTCTCATGATTTGGAAGGTTCGCCTTATTAAAGGAGCAGTCCAAAAATTTCATGATATTCAACAAATAATTGGCCATTACTATGAACTTCAACAAGGATGGATCCATAAACTCCAATCCCTCATTAAAAACAAGACAAACTATCATATCCATCTTAATGTGATTAAATCGGTTCATGGACCAAAGGACACGAGCTTGCTAGTTCCTTTCCTCCTCCTCCTTGTGACTAAAACCCAACTTACTGTGACCTTCCTTGGGGAACTAACGGAAGACGAATCAGCGTATTTAATTGGTGTGTGGCCTGATGCTTTTCGTTCGATTCTCACTTCAGACCAACAAGCCCTTCTCAACCTCGCCTATATTACTGTCGAAAAACCCCACCTTATCGAAGAACTCCAATTGTTCTTCTAGATCAAATCTAAACTGCTTTCTTGGGTTTCCCTTAAGGCAATGAGGCATGTTTGAAAAGAAATCTATATATGATGGAATCAAGGGTTTGTGCCCTGGAGATTTTGTTCCTGTGATGGCTACTCGAGTAACGCCCAAAAGCGAGACACAGTCCATAGGTTCTTTCCGTATTATTAGCGTGGAACAAAGACACGAACATAGTGGTCGAGTAGTAATGCTCATTGATGGTGAGGGTTTAGGTGAAACAAAAACAGATCTGCGTAAACGACATTTCACTTACAAGATTGATGGCGTTACTGATGTTGAAGTAAAAGCTGGGACTTGGCTTATGAGCCCCCGAGAGGATCTTGGAGCTATTCTCGAAGTAGAGGTAATTGGACCTTGGGGATCAAAACGAAGTAAATCTACTCGAGTAGCACTTCGAGTCCAATTTGATGAAGTGGGTGTGATTCGCCTAAACGAAACATGGTTCTTCTATGCTAGTCGCCCAATCACCCGTCGAATGCGTAGTAAATGGTTAAAGCGAATGAATGAAGGCGCTGAACAATACTACCATCGAGTGCTTCCTGGACTTCTAGATTCTCTTCTGTTCGAGTCAACAGAAGGCATCAGCGGTAAACAAATCAGCCAAATACATCAACTTGAGAATTTTATCTTGAATAGAGCAATTCAGCTCGCAATTTCTCAGGAAACTATCCATTTAACAAGTACTCAACTGGTTCAAGCAACAAAAGAAATCCTTACATCCACACAAAAACCCAAACGATAATACGAAAAGTTTAAGTGGAAAGTGCTCGCGGCATCCATCGCAATGATATTTTCGGGGGGTAAAGACCATAGAGTTTTGCCCGAAATGCGGTAGCTTAATGCGTCCAATGAAAGACAAAGAAGGCAAACCTGGACTCAAATGCTCCTGCGGGTTTACCTCATCCACAAAAGAGATGGAAGGTTACAAAGTCAAGTTCCCCATCCGGCATACGGAACGGGATTACATCGTAGTCGTTGAAGAAGATGAACAAGAGAAGAAACGGAAGAAGCGTGAAGTGGACGAGGATGAACGACAGGAAATGCTTGAACTCATGTTGGATTACTTCCCCGAAGATTAGACCTTACCTCTTTTTTCCAATGATACTCCCAGTTTAATATGAATGGTCAAGCACCTGATAAGGATTGGCACGCCTTCTCATACATAAAACGGTAATGGACGATACCCGTGCTCTTGAGCCGCGCGTTCTTCTCTGTGAGCCTCTTTCGCTAAATCATTTAACTGAGCCTTAATCACTGATTTGTTTTGAACTAAAGGTTGAATGCTTATATCTAGATCAAGAAATCGGTTGATGGTTGATAAGATGCTCGCAGCTGCTTCCGGGTCTGGGACCTCTGAAGTTGCAGTTACTAGCAGGCAATAGCCATCAAGGTTTCGAATCAGACACTCATTTAGAATTGCCCCTGCAATCCCAGCGACAAATCCTTTATCAACGCGAGGGACAGAGACTTTTTCAAGCTCTTCTAAGAGGTGAGGTTCAGCCGCTCCAAATACTTCGGGCTTTCCTTCCCGTTGTTGGACGCCAATACCTTCCAAGCAAACAACTTTTTTCACGCCTTTTTCTGTCGCCCAATCTAAGACCTTTCCTGCAACAAAGTATATCGTCTCTAATCCAAGAGCCACTTCTGAAATTACTGTGAGTACTTGAGCATCATCGCTTGCATGTATTCGCACAGGAAGGCGGAGCGTCCCGCCAAAAAAGGGTGTAATGGGTGGGATCAAAGGTGATCGGATTGCTCCGATAAGTTTCATGTTAAGCCCGTCAATCATGCGGCTAGCTGATATCATTCCGACTAAACCTGGTCCAGGAAATCCGATAACTAAGACAGGTTCCTTAGCGAATTTTACACTCTCGCCAATCGGAACAATCTGGATAAAGGGTTCTTCGGAAGTCTGTTTCGAGCCCGACGGATGGTTTACCAATGCATAACTCTCCAAGAAAGTCAATAAACAGCGATTTCTTCCTATAGCTAAAGAAGGTTTCCTTTCCTTTGGCTTCGCCTACTCTATATTCACTATTCTTTAGCCGCTTTGGTCCTGTAACCACGCTGCAATGCTCGCTGCTTTGTATCCACAATTTGGACAAGTGCTCTTCATCACACGGATATTGGTGATGTTAACTCGCGTTAAAAGATTCTGGCAATTCGGACAGGCAAAGTGCTTCTCTCCACACGCTTCACATTGACGAACGATCCCATCTGCAGTCCAGGGAATTGATCGACGCATCCATTCATCTGTGACACGACGAAAAATTGTTCCACCGCATTTTTGACACTTCGTTTCTTCTGAAGCCATAGTAGTAACCTCCTTATCCCTTCCTACCCTTTCTCCCTCTTACAATATATAACTCGTCCTTGTCAACCATTGAGCGGAATTGATCTAGGCTCGTTAGGAAGAGCTTACACCATTTGCTGTTCGGGCTTGTGGTATTCGAGTGACTGCTGCTTCGGGAGGTGAGGACCAGACGGATTCATTGATGACTCGATGACGACGTTTTAGTTCCTCACGTTTCCCGGCATTCCATCCTGAAACATTTTGGTAATATCCCGTAATACGGCTAAACCAATCCATTCCCGGGTTCCCACATCGGGGGCAGACTTCAATAAGGCCTCCTGCAGTATGATGGCACTTTTTACAAACTGACAGGTCTCGAGTATAACTGTAATATCCTAATTGGGTGTTCAATGCAATACTGCGATTTAACTTGTACAGGGCATCAGCATCCGGTGCAGCTTCTCCTAAAAATACATGGAAGATGTTTCCACCAGAAAGTAGAGGAAAGGCTTTTTCTTCGATCGCAATTTTCTTTGGTAAGGACACTCTGGCTTCATAGTCGACCATGAATCCGTTGGTGTAATAAGCTGGCACTGCGGTTCGTCCGGCTTCTTCGAGTTTCTGTTGCCAGTTCGTAGTATCGCCTTTAACGACTTGTTGTGCATCTTTGTTGTAATGTAACAGGTCAAGGATTGCTAATCGAGAAGAACATGATTCTGCGGGGGTTCTTGCTACGGCAAAGGGTAAACCTAGCTCATTTGCAAATTCAAGACGGATTTTCTCCATCTCTACCAAGACGCGCAACCCAAAGCGGACCGAATCCTGATTTTCATGTAACTGTGCCCCTGTATGGTATTGAACCATCTCATTAGCGCCAACAAAGCCAAATACCGGTGACATGTTCAGGATGTCAAATAGAGGCGGCGCCTTTCGTCCATTCCACTGAGGTTGTTGCATCAAAAATGGTAGCATCCCATTCTCCATTTGTCGCTTCATGAAGGCTCGTTTGATTAGGTGTACTCGTTTAGCTAGCTCCATCCGGTCACGAAGTTTCTCGAGTACTAGGGTGTCGTTTCCATTGGCTTCATAGGCGAGTCGTGGCAAATTAATTGTGATGACTTGTAAACCACCCATCGAAAAGTGCGCTCCATCCTCAAACATCACCTTCCGCATGGTCTCATCATGATCATCTCCATCGACAAAGCGGAACGCGCAACATTGATAACATTCAACGGATTCTTCGCTTCTCCATGGTGGGATGAGGTTATCAAAGTAGCTGCTTCCGAATGTAGCAGAAAGCTTAGCTGCCAGGTACATGACTTCGTCATATTCGCTTTTCGTTAGGTAGTCACGGCGGAGGCTGATTTCCGGTTTTGGGAAGCTAAACATTTTCCCCCAGGCATCGCCCTTGAGATAGCCTTCAAGGATGGCCGTCATAAAGGTTCGTGCTTCCTCTTCGTAATCGCCGTAAGTATCAGGACCTACTTTTCCATGATAGACGACTGGCGCGTCACGCCAAATCTTAGGAATACCAGCTTCGAGTTGGATGCTCGAAAAAACTAGTTGTCCTCCGCGGGAAACATAGGTTTCATTCGCTTCGAAGAGGATGGTTTGAGCAAGTTGTTCAATTTCTCGAGCAGACTTTCCACGGAGGTATGGCGCCATGAATACATTAAAATTGAAGAGTCCTTGACCACCGGCGCAATTAGTTTGCCCTGCGGCAAGGACTTTGATGAGGTGCAAGATAGCCACCGTGGGGTAGCTCGCTGGCTTCGCAACAGCTGTCCTTTCACCGAGCCCATCACACATCAACCCATATTTGAAGAAGTATCTTGAGTCATAATCTGCGCAGAAGGGGCGGGTACCGAAATATTCGAGGTCATGAATATGTATATCTCCCACTAAATGCGCATCAGCTATCTCAGGGGGAAGCATCAGAAGGTAGGCTTCTTTACAGAGCCGGTCTGCAATCTTTTTGTGAATAGTTTCGGGGTTTGGCTGCATATTTGCGTTTTCCTGAGCTTCGTAGCCATTACCCCCTATGATATGACTGAAGTCCCACATGGGGACACCTACACGCGTTAAGGCGTTTCGATAGACGGCAAAGTGAGGATCGGATTTCGCTTTCTCCAAGAGAACCTGGTTTTGGATTTCTCGGATAAGAGGAGCGCTTACAAAGGGTAGTTGCATTTGTTGAATCCGTAGTTCAACTTCTTTTGCAATGACTTGTGCATCTTTTCGGCTAATAGAAGGAATATCAAACAGTTCCTGTACCAACATGGTTTCTCGAACGAGGGCGTCGACAATTCGTCGGCGATTCCAACTTCGAATTAGCGAATCGCTTGTACGAACCATAGGCATGCCGGCGGTTTCTTTACGAACGGCTTGGATCCAATGATCTAGTGGTACAGTTTTTTGTGTCCCGTTTTTCTGCTTCCTCCTACGCCGTGCCATGTTCGTTACTCCTTAGAAATGATGCGAGAGCAGCCTCATCGATCTGATTGTTGATAAAGATATCAGTCTGATGAAGGACTCTGTCGCCAATGACAAGTGCAGGGGTACTGTAAATATTGAGCATAAGTGCATCTACTTTGGCTTCTGGCTCCTCAATCATTCGTACTGTATGCTCGATACCGTGATCAGTCAGGTAGCTTTTCAGCACATCACAACGCGGACAAACGCTGCTGGAAAACACCATACAGACCACGAAAAAACCCGCCTCCTAATATTTCTCATTTCCTTCCATAAAAACGTATTTTAAGTCGGTGCTGATTTAATCACCAAACCTTCTTCAGATTTAATTCCTGATTTGGGGATTTCCTGTCATCGAAGGATTTACACGCTGTCACGCAGCATCTCAGAGTACTTTCATAGCGGATCTTCAAAAAATTACAAAAATCCACCCACTTTTCCTTGAAATAAAATTTTCACGAGGAAAACCGATTCTTCCAGACAGAACAGCTCATCGACAAGCGCGCGTAAAATCTCGAAGTGTAGTCGCTTGTCCGCTCTTGGTAACTATGATAGTTCATCCCGCAGATACGGTCACACAAATGCCTTCCTTTCATCGCGGTCGAAGCGACCAGTGTTTTTCAACCAATCGGTGTAAATAAAGATGCCGATAGCCTCTTACTGAAAAGTGTGTTCAGTTATGGATAGCGAGAATCTCGCCAATATCATCGGGAAATTCAACACTCTATTTTCTGACACACTCAGAAACGCATGTGACTCTTCAAAAGTGGTGGGTCTATTATTTTCTGGGGGGTTGGATAGTAGCATCCTCGCTTCTATGTTGGCGAAGATTCATTCCGGAACTCTTCGCCTTTTCGTTGCAGGAACTGAGTTGGCAAAGGACATCAAAGTCGCACATGCAGTCTCTGAAGTAATTAATCTTCCACTTATCATTCGCGAATTCTCGTCTGATGATGTAAAGGAGGCGCTGCCAGAAATTTTGTCCATAATTGAAGTTGTTGATGTTCTCCAAGTTTCACTCGCAATTCCCCTGTATCTTGCTGTTAAGTGCGCACAACAATTCGATGTTGCTGTACTGTTTAGTGGTCAAGGAGCTGATGAATTATTTGGGGGCTATGCGAGACATGAACGCCAATTTATTCAATCAGGGGAAGAAGCGGTAATAGTAGAAATGCAACGGGATCTTCGCAAGTTACAAGAAAAAACTCATCCCTGTCAACAAGCAGTGGTCAACCATTTTGGAATAGAATTTATGACGCCGTTCCTCAATGAATCCCTAATCCAATTTGCCTTCAATCTTCCCATGAAATTAAAACTAGCCTCTTCCTCAAACGGCGTGATTCGAAAATATTTCCTCCGACTAGTCGCTCAAGACCTCGGTCTTCCTCCTGAAGTTGTGAATGCTCCTAAACGAGCAATGCAATATGGATCAGGCACTCACCGCATTCTGAAAAACCTCTCCCGAGAATATTGGTCCAGCCATCTCTCGACTCTAACTCTTCGTGAAGCCCAATCAACTGCTAAAATTCGACAGTTCCTTAATCGCGTAAAAAATCAAGGTTCTGTGAGTTGACACAAAATATCGATACTTCGTTCGAAGCTATTTGAGTAAACGCTGGAGTCGTTTTGCCATTGAATCGATTATCAGTGTAGTGGCTCCTAATGGGGCTGTATGATCAGCAATCACTGCTAATACATTAGCCGTACCCACCCAGCGAACAAGTAAGTGACCGCGATGACAACGCAACATCAAATCCTTATATTTCCCAATTCTTAAACGATTGGCAGTTTGCTCTGATAAGGATCCCAGAGATGCAATAGCTGCAGCGAGTTCGAGTTTTTCTACTTCGCTCTTACCCATGAATAAGACAAGGGGTAACCCATCAGCAGTTAAAACGGCAGCGCTCCTAACGGTTGCCTCGTTTTTGACGACCTCTGCTAAGTAAGCCTCTACCTTTGATAGGGCTGTCGCATTTGCAGTCGATTGCATATGTTTCAACAGCCTGTGTGAAACTTAATAGTGTTTCCTGACCTTAGAAAACATCATTCCTGGTGGCAAAGTATACACGCATCAAAGAAGATGATATTCACAGTGCCAATACTTTTATTAGCTGTCCATAATTCTCCATGACAACTCATTTGTTGGTGGAAATCGTGTCAGATAAAACCGCGAAATCAAAGCCTAACTCGAAACCCAAAGCCAAAACCACCAGAACGAAAACTTCCCGTAAGACAGCTGGCAAAGACAAACCGGTCGCCAAGTCTAAAACTACTACCAAAGCCAAAGCGAAAACACCTCCTAAAAAACCCGCCCGCAAAGCTGCATCAAAAACAGTTCCCAAATCAACGACTAAGCCCAAAACCTCAAAGAAAAAACCTAGCGTATCGAAGGCTCCAGCAAAGAAAACCACCAGAAAGCGAAGGTCAAAACCAACAACGGTAAAGGCCAAGCCAGCCCGAGCACGACGCTTACCACTTGAAAAGCCTGTCAAAGGGGTTCTGATGAATTTCCAACGGGGAACTGTTCGACAATACCAACAATACGGCCTCATCCAACTGGAGGGAGTAAGCACAATAGCCGAAGCCGCTCCCTTCATCGGTCGAACCGTAATCCTCCATATTAGTGAACACATAAAAAACCAAGGACGCATCATCTCACTTCACGGTCGGAATGGTGTAATGCGTGTCCGTTTTCGTCGTAGTCTAGCTCCGGAAGCTCTTGCAAAAGAAGTCATGGTCTTTTAGAGTTGTAGAACGAAACGAAGAAACCTTTTTGGCTGACCCACCCCCTTCAACCATAAGGTGTGAGCTATTTCCTTTCTTCCTTGCAGAACTTCACAAACCGTTGATATCACTTTCCTTCAGGAAGGTTTGAATTCACCACTAAAAAAGAAATAAGGAAATATGGTGTCTGAGATGGGTTACAATAAAAACAAAGCCAAACGAAGATCGCAGCTACCATCGACACCCCTGAAAGAGAAGGAAACCATATCGCCTAGGGAACTCGTCCCAAATAGCGAGAAAACCGTCACCGAACCGCAGGAATCCGATCTATCTGCTGACCAATTAGCCATCATCTTCGTCTGCCAACGAGGTCATCAATCTCTTATCAGCATCCTTCAAGGCGTGAATAGCACCCGAGTACCTGTAGGCAAACCGCCTCTTAAGGAGGAAAAACTACGCGATCTCCTCAAAGACTTAGAAAACCAAGGTTATTTATCTACTACAGAAATTCATGATCAAACCACTTGGATTGCCACAGCCAAAGCCAATGCGCTCGAAACTTAATTTCACCGCATCTCATCTTCTTTTGAACTCAGGACTAGGCTGGAAAACCGAATTGAAATCGCATCACGCGTTTGGAATTAGTGGTCACAACTTCTTAAAACCCTGCGGCGATGCGTTCACCTTGTTCGGTGAGGAAGTAGAATGAGTGGTAAACCCCTCGGCGCTGTTCGACGAGACCCGCAGATAACAGGCGCTTCAAATGGTAAGCTGCTGTACTAGGGGGGATATCCAACGCTCGTGCGATATCGCGCAGAAAAGTTCGTTGCCCATTGAGGGTGTTCAAAATCTCTCGACGCGTACGATGACGCAAAACTTTCTCGGATGTGGGAGTCATAACCTTAACCGTCCAAAATTACCAGCAACTCGGATGGCATTAACTTTCTGTGGTTAGATATATACTTTTCTGTATATGTATGAACCCGTCTCACGCCCTATTAATTTAATAAACCATTCAGGTTCGTGGTTTTCTAGCTGGTTTTAGAAGGATTTTGGAAGAAGCGCGGGGATAAAAAGCCATAAGAAGAAGTAATCCGTCTAAGAACTAGCTCAAATGCTCTGCTTATCAATTGTAGAATATTATTGGCTGGGGTAGATGTGCCAAAGGACCGTGAAAAAGATACATACGATCTGATCATGTCCCTTCTGTCTCTAAGCGAAATCCAACGACGGATTCTCATTTCGTTGGCACACATATACCCTCGAGCAGCGTCAGGAACTCAACTAATCACCTTAATAGGCTACAGCGGAAAAGCCAAGTCACTTTATCGTGGTCCATTAGAACGCCTTGAATCAGAGGAATTAATTCTCATAGATCGGTTGACCCCACGGCTTCACTCGATTCGGGTAAATCATCTGCATCCCCTAATAGCATACTTACTGGAACTTATCCAAGCCCATGGCAAAAAGACGATGGAGCTTTATATCCAAGCTCTTGAGGATGGAACAACAGTTGACAGACAAGAATGAACATGTGTTAACAGGCATAGTTCGGGAGCAATACCTGATCGAGTGGATGTTCCTAGCCATTTTATGGACAGTGAGTGTAATTTGTGCCTATATTTTCATCACCAACATCCTTCTATTGCCCTCCTTAGGTCCCCCTTGGACCCCTTCCCCTTCGGTTACTTGGTGGCAGTGGTTGGCTCAAGCGATTCAACACCCTTACATCTGGCCAGCTGCGCTTGCCACCACGATTGCGCTTGTTCTGACAATTAGTACCACTATTTATTTTGCGATCTGGATGCCTGGAAGAATTGATTCCACGCTGCGACTCGAACTACACCGAATCGGACCGACCACAAAACTTCGGCTACGACGACAATATATCACAAAGATTAACAACAAGGGACTACTTGTTACCCGTTTATTACCCAGGACGACGGCTTCAGGAGAATACGGGCTTGTTATTCTGCGAGCTACCTTTCCTAAGGCGTCTTCTGATCTATTAGAATCGGTTGCGAAGCGTAACTTTCTGGCGTTAACAAAATCAACAATTGCAACAGTAACTTCTTTGGATGAACTCCATTTCAAAATCACACAACTGGCTCGGGCTTTTGCCGAACTCTAACCCAAGTCATCGAACAAGAGCTGTGACTGTACCGATGCATCTGGTGTTTGCCTCACGCGTTACAATACGGTCACCCACTCGGAGCATTTCATACCCTTTTTTAAAGACCATACGAACGCTTGCAACATCACCAACAACGAGGTAATCTTTATCATAGATCTCCTCAAAGACGACAGGTTGCTGGATGGTTGCACTGTGAAATACGGGTTCGTAACCAGGTCGGATTCTGGTTGGATGGCGTGTGACGATAACTGCGGCATCGAACGATTTGACTGCTGCTACATCCGCATCTTCATCGCATATAATCTGCCCTCGACGGATTTTCTCGGGTTCAATTCGTTTGATATCAAAACCAAACACATCTCCCGCTTTAACACGTTCAACGCGTTTCTTAAAGACCTCTATGGATCCAATGCGACCGCGAATGAATCGTCCATCGTTATCTGGTCCACATAAGATTCTTTGACCAGGTTTAAAGATGCCTTCTTGCACGGTTCCTGTCAGAACGACATTCGTTCCTCGAATACCGCGATATACTTTGTCGATGTACGCAAAAGCGGGTTTTTCTATGCGTTCATCGGGAATTCGTGTAGGTAACTGTGCAAGAGTTGTTCGTAATAGGTTGATACCTTGCCCGGTTACGCAACTGGCTTCATAGACAGGAACCACTACCCGATGTCCAATTTCGCGACAAACTATCGATACATCGTCTGTTGAGGTAATTCGGAGAGGAACATGCCCAATTTCTTTGATAGTCTGGTATACCAGATTTCGGACATGGATCTGAATTTTTTCATCGCAATCGTCAACCTTGTTTATGACAACAAGAAAGGGAAGTTGTTGATTAGAGACTAATAGCAGATGTTCACGGGTGATATCGTCTAACCGTAGAATGCCACTTCGGTGTTCTTCTACTGTGGTAAGTTTATATTCGTCGTGGCAAGGGACGAGGACCATGCTATATTGCGCTGAAGCTCCCAAGACGCTTCTAATCATAGTTTTAGCATATTCTTTGTGGCCTGGAGCATCAAATATGGTTATTATCCGGTGGGCCTGATCAAGGATTCGAGCTCGCTTTGCCTTATCAAGGGGTGTTTGCATGGGAATGAATTCACCAAGCTTATCAATTGCAGCAAAAGTGACATGGAGATCTGCTGTTTGACCACGTTTAACCTCCTGAGGGTATGTGAGTAATCCCGCTCGCGTAAGTCCGCTACCATCATCCAACTCGCACTGGATGAGAACGCCAGCAAGCGTGGTTTTTCCACTGTTAACGCGTCCAACTAGATTGATGCCCAAAGTTTCGGGAACCATGGGTGTTATACTTCGCGCGAGGGTGAAGTCAATTACATTGCCTGCCTTGGTGTTGTAGATCGTTTGTTCTAATATTTCGACGCGGGCTTCCTTGCACAGCGCTTTCAGTGTTTCTTCGCTCGTTTCGGTTTCCTTCGCGGTGAGTCCATAGACTTCCCATTTTTTTCCATGGAGGTCTTCGATTCCTATGACAAATTTCCCTTCTCCTTCGCTGGTTATTAGCTTCAGTTGTGCAATTAGTTTGGCTCGCCGATCTCCGATTAGGTCCCGCTCGGTTAACTTCCGCTTGAATTCGGTATTACGAGTTTCTCCGTTAGTAATGAGTTGTTCGAGGTTCAGATTAACTGGCACTTGTCTTCCACACACATCTGGTGTTCTACTTGCATGTTATGTGGATTCGAATATCAGCCTTTTGTTATATCCCCTTTGTGTTGCAGCGGTAAAAGACCATGCTTGTCCAAGTAAGGGATTATTGGTACTAGCGATGGGAATACAGCCTGGGCGCCTTCTCTAAGAAGCTCTTCCTTGGTTCGAACCTTGGATTGACGGGCGATGCTCTGGATTTTCAGCTTCTTTGCTGTCATGATGTCGATGGTAGAATCACCAATGAATAGTGCCTGGGCTGGAGTAGTGTCAAAGTGTTTCAAAATAAGTTCTAATCCTTCGGTAGCCGGTTTCATATGAGGTGCCTCGTCTCGACTGATGATTAGATCCACTAGGTGCGTCATTCCAAATTTCTGCAAAAGAAAATCTGCGACAGCTCGGTTGTCGTTTGTTAGAATAGCGGTGCTGATCCGACGATTTTTGAGTTCCTCGAGGGTTTCTATGGCTCCGGGTACAAGTTGTGCCTTCTTAGCTCCTTTCCACTCAATTTCAATAGCAACGGTGTACACTTGGTCTCGGAGTTGACTAATTTCCACTGGGCTTTTTCCTGCCTTTCCTGCAAAAGCGAAGGCACTACGCAACAGATCTTGGGTGCTATTCATTGGAAGAACCTCTAGAGGAAATCCGCGGCTGATGAGTAAATCTCGAATGGCGGTTCGCATTGCGTGAAAGTTGATTTCGGCGGTTACGAGTGTTCCATCTAAATCGAATACTACGAGCTTCAGGACCATGCGGGAATCAGCTCCGAATGTGCGGGGGGATTAGAGCATGTGGTTGTTTACAGATTAGTGAAGCTTTTGACGATATCGGTGTTCATGGCCTTGATTACTGCTATGAGAAGGTCAATGGTTTTCTCGATGTCATCTAGATTTAGAATTCCTATGTGGCTATGGATGTGCCGTGTAGGTACACCAATAACAAGACTTGGTACTCCGGCCCGGTTCAAGTGGATGACACCTGCGTCTGTTGCGCCACCATACATCGCTGAGAGTTGGTAGGGAATATCTTCTTTCTCTGCAGTATCGATCACAAATTCTAGCAATGATTGGTTGGGAATCATAGATCTATCCATAGTTGATATAGCGGGTCCTTTCCCGAGTTTGGATGCGGCTTCTTCTGGTTTGATTCCGGGCATATCACCGGCGATTTCAACTTCAAGGGCAAATCCAACATCGGGTTCGACGACATGAGCAGTCGTTCTTGCACCACGAAGACCTACTTCCTCTTGTACGGTAGCTGCGCCAATGATGGTGTTAGGATGGTTGATGTTTTGTTCTTTTAGTTGGCGTACGACCTCCATGGCGATGAAAGCGCCAAGGCGGTCATCAAAAGCTTTTGCTGCAGCAAGTTTTTCATTGCGAATGAGCTGGAAGGAAGCGTCTGGCATAATTGGGTCGCCAATCTGAATCCCCATCTCCTTGACATCTTCCTCTGATGAAGCTCCCACATCAATGAACATTTGTTTTAATTCGACTACCTTTTTTCGTTCGTCGGGTTCAAGTAGGTGAGGGGGTTTAGCACCGAACACGCCGAAGTGACGTTGTCCTTTCCGTGTCTGAACCACAACTTTTTGACCTAAGATGACCTGATCCCACCAACCTCCGAGGGGATTAACCTTTAGGAATCCCTCTTCAGTTATTGCTGAAACGATGAATCCTACTTCATCAATATGGCCGGCAATAAGAATTCTTGGATGGTCTGCTGAGCCTTTTTTCATGAAGTGGACACTTCCCAGCTTATCAATGGATATTTCATCTGAGATTGGGCGCATAGTTTCTGCAACAATGGTGGAAACCTCCCGTTCAAAACCACTGGGACCAAACGAGTCAACTAAAGTTTGTAGTAATTTTATTCGTCGAGAATCCATAATGGGACACCTTGCACGCAATTCAATCCTTTGTTAGATAAGCTTTTTTCAGAGGGCAGATTGGTTCAAAACCTCTTTCTTTTGACGAGTAACAGGGTTTTTCTGTGAGAAAAGGGTTATTCGACGGTAATGGAGCGATGCTGATCAATGTCTTTGACTGTTAATGAGCTTGTTAAATTCATCGATCATACTCGACTTGCCCCTGAGACAAAACAGGCAAAAATTCTAGAACTCTGTGAAGAAGCTATGGCTTATGAGTTTGCAACTGTCTGCATTAACTCAGTGCATGTAGATTATGCCGCCCAACTCCTTCGGGATTCTGATGTGGGTGTGTGCTGCGTCGTTGGCTTTCCTCTGGGGGCCATGTTAACGGAGGCTAAAGCCTTTGAAGCCCGGGAAGTAGTCCGAAGGGGCGCCTCCGAAGTGGATATGGTGATCAATGTTGGTGCGCTACGAGATGAGAACTACGATTTAGTGCGTCAGGATATTGAAGCAGTTGTAACTGCTGCTGATGGTGCGATAGTGAAGGTTATTTTGGAGACTGGGCTGCTGATCGATGATCAAAAACGCCAAGCGTGCATCTTGAGTAAAGAGGCTGGAGCGCATTTTGTCAAAACATCTACAGGGTTTGGACCGATGGGTGCCACACCGTATGATGTCCGTCTTATGCGTGACACGGTGGGAGACAAGATGGGTGTGAAGGCTGCAGGTGGAATACGAACATTCAAAGATGCTCTCCGTATGATTGACGCTGGAGCTAATCGTCTGGGGACTAGCTCAGGGGTTGCCATTGTGGAAGGTTATCGATGGGCGGGATACAGCGATGCCTGGTTGCAGCCAGATAAAGCCTGTTGGACCTGCCCGAGTCGTCAAGCCAGTTTAGCAAAACAACCCAAAGAGGTCTATCTTTGGTATAAGGCGCGCTGCGTCACTTGTCCGCATCGTGACCAAAACATCTTCAACGATTAGGAGGAATCGAGATGCCAAATACTTCTGAAGGGTTATTCGCTGATACCAAATTACTTTGGGTATCTCTTTCCAAGCGCACGACGAAAGAACTAGCTCAAAATCCCAGCGATCTGCGGCAATTCTTAGGTGGTCGTGGGTTAGGAGTACGGCTCGTTTTCGATCACATTTCTCCTGACATTTCTCCCCTCTCCCCTGAAAACCTGTTAGTCTTCGCTGTCGGTCCTTTAACAGCAACCTCGGCTCCCACGGCAGGACGGGTCGCTGTTATCACGAAATCCCCGTTGACAGGCACAATCTTTGATTCCAATGCCGGTGGGTATTTCGGACCACAGCTTCGAAGAGCGGGATTGGCTGCGCTTATCCTTGAAGGTAGAGCTGATTCACCGGTGTATCTATGGATTAATGATGGCGAAGTGGAATTCCGTTCAGCGGTGAAGATCTGGGGGGTTGAAGTCAGTGAATCGACTGATTTTCTTCTGTCTGAAACAGACAGCAAAGCTCAGGTAGCTTGTATTGGTCCTGCAGGAGAAAACCAGGTGAATCTCGCCGCGATTATAACAGATAAGCATCGCGCTGCTGGACGTGGCGGTGTCGGGGCAGTTATGGGTGGAAAAAATCTCAAGGCCGTGGTGGTTAAGGGGACTCACGAAGTAGCAGTAGCGAACGAAGAATTACTCCATAGTACAGTGACCCGAACCCGCCGGTTAATCAAAAAGGATTCAATCACAAACAAGTCCCTTCCCGTTTATGGAACTCCAGTATTGGTGAACCTAATCAACGAGTATGGTATTTTACCTACTCACAACTTCCAAGAAGGCACCTTCAATGATGCTGAAGGCGTTTCGGGAGAAAAGCTGTTGGAACGGTTTTTTGTGAAGCGTTATCATTGCTTCGGATGCCCAATTGGTTGTGGGCGTATCTCTCAGGTACAAGGACAAGAAGGTGGTGGACCAGAATATGAAAGCCTGTGGGCCCTGGGTCCACAATGTGGAATCAACGATTTGGAATGGATAACCACTGCGAATAACCGGTGTAACGAATTAGGATTGGATACCATTTCGATGGGGAGTACCCTTGGGTGTGCAATGGAATTAGTTCAAAAGGGGCATCTCGCGGCACCACTAAAATTTGGAAATACAGAAGGTGTCATGGAGCTTATCGAAGAAACCGCAAAAGCGCAAGGGCTTGGGGCGGAACTCGGGATGGGCTCTAAAGCTCTTGCAACGCATTATAACGCTCCCGAATTAGCAATGCATGTCAAAGGGCTCGAACTCCCCGCTTATGATCCTCGGGGAATACAGGGTCATGGCCTTGCCTACGCAACTTCAAACCGTGGAGGTTGCCATTTACGCGCCTACTTAATTGGCCCAGAAATTCTTGGATCGCCTGTTCTAGTAGATCGAGATCGAGTTGATGGAAAACCTGAATTAGTGATTCTATTTCAAAATTTGTCAGCGGCCATGGACTCGCTGGTTCTTTGTCGGTTTACTACTTTTGCCTTCAGTGTAAACGATTATGCCGAATTAGCATCTGCTGCCACAGGTTTTCCGATTAACAGCCAAGAATTCCTTCAGATTGGTGATCGCATTTGGAATCTTGAACGGCTCTTTAATTTGCGCGAGGGATTTACAGCAAAAGACGATTGTCTTCCCCCTCGGTTCTCCACCCCCTTACCGGAGGGTGGGTCTCGCAATCGTGTCACTCACCTTGCCGACATGCTTCCCATCTATTACCAACTTCGGGGATGGGATGATAAAGGTCAACCAACCCAATCTCGCCTTAAACAGCTTAATTTAGCCTAAATACGAAACTGTATGCTGGATGATTCTCCAAGAGGAGAATATTCTTTCCATCAAAAGTATGAAAGTCGTCACACTTGGTCAAGAGCTGATTTAATGACAGATAATACCGGGTCTTCCTCTCTTCAACTCCGCCTAGCTCGGATCACTTCCTTGTTGTTGTCTCCTCCACTAGTCGCTCTCGTCGCTGTTGGGCTTTTCGCTTTTCTCTCACCCATTGGCACAGGTCTACTATTCTCTTGGCAATCTTTCTTACTTGGATTATTTTTTGTCGTCATCGGACCAGTCCTCCCTCTCTCAACCATGGTAATTTTGGGGAGAATTACCTTTGATGTAAAAAACCGGCGTGATCGACCGCTTCTCTACTTCGCTGCAATTTTAGTTTATTCTACAGGGGCATTTATCGCCTGGTTATATCTGAACTATGCCATGATGGTCATTGCTATTGCCTATGCTGGGGTAACCACTGCAATTGCATTAATTAGCCTATTTTGGAAGGTTTCTGCACATTCAGCAGGTGTTGCAGGTCCTCTCACAGGGTTAATCTGGGTATTTGGCGTCATCCTTCTTCCTTTCATGTCACTTGTTGGTCTCGTAGCCTGGGCTCGCTGGCGAGAAGGTTTGCACAATGTTGCACAACTAGTTGTCGGCATCCTTACAGCAATTCTAGTGACAGCTGGAGTGTATTGGTTCCTTTGGGGTGCTCCACTGTTTATCCTCTAGTCTAAGAGTTAGGTGAGGGTTATGTACAGGGATAATGCTTCAGGATAACCAGAGATGAGGTCAAGCTCAAAAACGAGAACTCCCCGGGTTTCATGGTGTTCAGCAACTACAGGCTGTTTAGTTAGCTTTACCTGAGCTCCGGATAATTGCACCACCACGCCCGTGGTGTCTTGTGAAAGGTTTTCAACAGCCAGGATTTGCAAGGTAATCCGTGCCATCACATCTTCAGCTGCAACGAACCAGTAACCAATTGTGGTCTGTTGATCACTTGGATCTAGGATAGTGAGCCATGTATACAACTTTTCACCTGAATATAGACTACAAATCACAGGGGTCTCATCATACCAAATTAATCCATTCGAATGGGGTGCTAACCGAAGGAATGGAAAACTCTGCATCTTTTTCAAAGCTTGTCCATTGATTGAAATGACCGGTTCTACCTGCAGACTGATTCGGAAGTGTTCATCAGCTAAAGTGAAACTGGTTTCAGCATCTTCTAGGCGGAACCCTGAAGCAAGGAGGGAGTCTTCTCCAAGTTGGAAAGCCCAACGCTTTTCCAGTATTTTTGCAAGCTTAATTTGTTCAGGATTTCCGATCTTGCTGACTTCATGGAGTAGGTCAGTAAGTTGGCGTCTCACGGAGTCTAAAGAAGTCTTTTCTCGTTGGAACAGAGAAAAAGTAAGCGGAATTCGAGCATTAAGAATGCGAGAAGCTTCTAATCTATTAAGGGGTTCTTCAACCTCTGCCTGCTGCAAAGCTTGAATTGCTTCGCTATAGGTTTGATCCCATTCTTTGAAAATGAACACTTGGGCTGAAATCGTTGGATTAGTGCTTAGCTGTGATTGCATCAGCTGATTATATTGGGATAATGCGGCTTCTATGGCTACTGGGTTGGCTTCCGCTGAAGCGGCTTGAAGGGCTTTGTGTATTTGGGTTGTAGCCCGCTTCAATAATCGAGTCCGTTGCGAACTGGGGGGTGTGATGGTGGCTAATTTCGCTGTAGCAGTTCCTGCTACACTAAGGGCGAGAAGTTGGTGGCCTCTATTTTTACGAGAGGCAGCCGCTTTGGCAAGATTTTGTGCAAACTGTTCGCTTTGCGTTAGGAGGATTTCCCACTGAGATTTATCAGCTGGGCGCTCATCATGAACAAGCTCGTTGACGCTTCGAAGTAACAGGAAAGCGAACGGATAAGCTTCCTCCGTTAACTGGTCAGGGACTGGAATAAAAGAATAGGTCTTTTCAACGAAATCCCTAGCGTCCTCTTTTAGTTTTTGAATCTCTTCAGTACTTTTTGCATGTTGTAATCGTTGAAGAATAACCCATACTAACAGTGATCCAGCTTTTAAGACACGGTGGGCTTCTTTTCCTTTAACATGGGTAATGAGGGCGGTGGTGGCGTATTCTTCTAACTTATCCAACTCTTTAGTCGACAAGGTCGTTTGTAAAGCTCCTGCATCATCAGGTGAGATTTTTGAGAGTAGTAATTGAAGAGCTAATTGGGCTTTTACCTTTGGATCCTTTGTTTGAAAATACAACTGTTCGTTGAGTTGGCGAGTAGCTTCCACTAGCTCCTTCGCTGGTTGAGTGAGTATACTAAGAGGACGCTGAGCTATTCGACCAGCCACCGCTGAAATCACTTCTAACTCTTTGTTGCGGATACTAGAAATCGGTTTAGTGTCCGCAATTAGAGAGTTGGCCCTTTCAACAACCTCGTTTAAGAGCCTCTCTTTTTCTGGTTTCGGGGCTGTTTCGATAAGGCGAAGTAGAGCCTGTAACAATTCGATTGAAAATTCTCGTGTGACTGATGATTCAGCTCCCAGCTGGTTAAGTTGTTTGAGGGCGAGTTTTTGAAAGTCGATGTAAAGTGATGCTAGATCGTAGCGTGCCTCTGAATTAGTAAGTTGTTTTTCCAACTTGTTTATAGTCGTGTCAAACCGTTGGGACGCTTTCAGAATCAGGGTTTGGTCTGTTGGGCGATCCAAAAGGGGAACTGTGCTAATGAATGTATTAAGGGCTCCTATAATGGCTTCTTGTAGTGTAGTAACAAGCTTAGGTGGAATCTCTCCTAAGAGTTGAACAAGATGTTCAAGTTGTTGTACTGCACCTTTCGTATCATCTAGTACACGATAATGAAAAATGGCTGTTCGAGTAAATCGTAAGCTACGTAACAAATCATCGCCTAATGATTTTCCTGGCTTGGCTTGTGCTAATTCAAACCAAATTTGGCTTGCGCGTCCTGCGAATTTAGCAGCTAGATAAGCATCATCTAAATCAATGGCGGCGTTCATGATAGCAGTGATGTGTGTGAGTTGAGATTGCCGAAGTTTCTCAGGAGACATAGTCTGCTGAAGGCGATCCGTTAAATGCTCTTTACTAATATCTAAAACCTTAAGGCTATCATTAGCCTGCAGTGCTGTGAGTATCCTGTCGGCTTTTTCATCTCCTTTTTCCTTCATGATCTGGTGCAGGCTCTTCCAGTGACTGGTTATTTTGCGTAACTGAACAACCTGTTTGGTTGGCTCATCTACATGACTTAATGCCAATAGCGTGGGTTTGGCTTTCACAGTTTGATATGCAACTAACGATTTTTTCTGAAATCGTTCAGAAAATTCGACGAGCTGTGCAATTTCACTTTTTCGAATCTTATCCGTAATAATGAGTTGTCGATGCAGGAGAATTTGAAGGATGCGTTCTATAATCGCTACTTTGTCGACATCAAAGGTCTCTAATAATGCAGCTAAGGCTGAAGCTTCCATTACGACAAGATCATTGCGCTGATCTCCTTCTGGAATTGAACCTAGTAACCAATGTAATTTCCATAAGAGTTCAATGGGCTCAATCTTGCGTTTCGCTGTTAGATCTTCGAAGAGGGACTCTATGTATCGGCGTCCAAGTTGTCGAACGCTTACACTATCCTGAACAGAAAGGTTTGCTTTTTCTGCAAGGATTACGGCATCGTGCAATTTCCCTTCTGAACTAAACAACTGAGTCAACTCGATAATTCCCCCAGTCTTCAATTTTTTCTGAAGTTCATTAGGGATATTTGGGATATCAGAAAGGGAAATAGTGGGACCGGCTCCTGTCATCTCTTCCACCCTTAATTCACTAGGTAAGAGAAGGAATTCGCAGTTAAGAAATTATGTGTATTAGCGGCGATGAATTTTGAAGTCCGTTCCGTGAAATTCTAAAATGTTTATTTTATCCATTTATGCAATTCAGAAATCTTATCTAATTTTCATGTAATGGTGTATTGACTATGAACGAAAACGAACGATATGGTCCTGTGATCAAACGACTCCAACGTCGAATGTTTAACAGTTTAACATTTGTATAAAAATTCTCATGGTATGATTAGCCAAAATAACTTAGAACCATATTCTGGTTGAGAGTTTTTACACTCCTTTGGCAACTGCAGATTCGACGCGTTTGTTTAGCTTAGCCGTCATCTCTTCGATGTTTTCGTCTGAGATTTTATGAAATAGCACTTTCGGCTTTGATAGCGCAGTTCCTGGTGGAAGGGGTTCTAAACAGTCTTCGACAGTAGCTTCATGAACTGTACCAGTTAATCCCAGTTGGTTCCACAATTTTTCTGCGATTGTTGGCAAGGCAGGCTCTATCAGAATAGCTATGGCTTTCAACAATTGTAAACATTGGTATAGATCACTTTGACATTGTGTAGGGTTTTCTTTGATGGATTTCCAAGGTTCGCTTTGTTGAAACACAGTATTTCCCAGAGAAGCCAGATGCAAGGTGGTATCAACAGCCTCCTTGAATCGGTATTCAGTGATGGCCTGTTTGATGTCTTCGACAGCTTGGTTAATGGATTCACGAATATGTGGAGTTATGGTTCCTTCAGGGATCTTTTTGAAGTTTTTGTGAAGAAATAGAAGTACGCGATAAGCGTAGTTGCCAAGGATTCCAACAAGTTCATTATTTACCTTGAGCTGAAATTCTTTCCAGACAAAATCTAAATCTTTTGTGTGACCGGTGTAGGATAGAATGTAGTAACGAACTGCGTCAAGATCAATATCGTTGTTGATGAAGTCTTCTTCTATATCAATGACAAAGCCCCGGCTTTTTGAAAGACCATGACCTTCAACTTTTACCATGCCACTTGCGACTATAGCGTAAGGTGAATTGTAGTTAACGCCTTTCAGTATCGCTGGCCAGAAAATGGCGTGATGGTACACAATATCTGCGCCAATGAAGTTGATGATTTTCCCGTTGTGAACCCAATAGTCCTTCCAATCTGCCTCCCTCTGGCGAGCCCATTCTTCAGTGAAGGAGATGTAGCCAGCATAATTCTCTGCCCAAACATACAAGACAAGTTCCTCATCGTCTGGATAGGGAATCCCCCATTCTAAATTGCGCGATATACACCAGTCTTTTAATCCTTGGCGTATCCAACCTAACGCATAATTACGGGCTATCGGTGTTCCTTTGAGGCCTTCGTTTAATTCAGTAAGATAGTCAGCGAAAAGAGATAGTTTCAGGAAATGATGTCGCGTTTCACGCAGCTTCGCTGGAGAGCCGCAGGTGATACATCGAGGATTAATGAGCTGGTCGGCATCGAGATATCGCTGGCATCCTTGGTCACATTCATCACCACGCGCTTGGGCGCCGCAATAAGGACATGTACCAACGAGAAATCGATCAGCCAGAAAGGTCTGGCAAGTGTCACAGTAGGGGAGCTGTACTTGACGAGTTTCAACATATCCGTTCTTTTCTAGGGTTCTTATGATGGTCTGAGCTCGTTTGTAATGATACTGTGCTTCAGTTGTACCGTACAAGTCGACTCCAATATTCAATTTGTCAAAGATTTTTTCATAATGCTTATGGTACTTATCAGAGAGTTCTTTAGGAGATATTCCTGCCTCTTTTGCTGCAAGTTCAATTGGGGCTCCATGGGTATCAGATCCACACACAAATAAGACATCATAACCAAAGCGTTTGAGGTAACGGGTGTAGGCGTCACCTGGAATATAGGTTCGAAGGTGACCAATGTGGGCTGTTCCATTAGTGTAGGGCAAACCACAGGTTACAACGATTTTATCGGTTTTAGAAAGTTCCACGACGACCACCTTCAGAGCTCTTTTGAGCGGAGTTTGGGAGAACTTTGAGAGTATTGAGGCTGGTTCAAATGAGTATGCCTAGCCTTTGAAGTTTTTGATTCTACTGGGGGAGTTTGCTGTAAAGGATGGCTTGGATTAGAGACGGTTTGATGGCTATAATCTCGTTCTAAGGGTATTCATCGTATCAAAACCTTGTAGAAATCGGTTGGAGAATTAATTTATTAGGGAAAAAAGCGAGAACTGATTGGTTGGTGAATTATCAACGGAGGTTTCTGTTACATGACCTTAACGGCCATCATTCTCATCGATGTTGATCCTCCTCTAACCGATACAATCTTTGAGTCATTGAAGGATCTCCCCATCGTGAAGGAGATCTCATCGGTTTACGGTGTTCATGATATCTTCTGTCTTATAGAAATCGCAGATGAAGAAGAATTGAATGACTTCATCTTCCAACGCCTCCGTCCAACTGATGGGGTGAAAGAAACACTTACTCTCATGGTGTCTCAAATTATCCGTAAAGACTAGCTTTTCTCATTTCACCTTGTAAAGAGCTCCATCCAATGAAGGCGATTCGTACTTCTTTTTTCTTCTAGGTTTTGGGGTTTAAATAAGTCACAGAAACTTCTTCTCTTGAAGGAAGTGAAGGGACAAGAAGTAATGTTGTGTCCGCATCGTTCCTCGCCCTCCCCTCGCTCCCCCTACCTCCCATCTTCCCTTTTCGATGGCACCTTCGCTTCCTTCTTCATTCCTTGATAGTCCGGACTCATAGGGGAGTTGGATTTTCTTTAGACACAATACTCTTTTACACAAGCTTATCTACAGTTGCCTGAGAAGGTGAGGACGATATCATTCTTTCCCAACGATTCAGAGGATTCGAACCAGAATACCTCAGGACCCGCACACTACATTGTAAAGACGGTTATTTGCGGTGATTGGGGTGTTGGTAAAACTAGCCTCCTTCGAAGATTTATTGAAAACACTTTTGATCACGACTATAAACCAAGCATCGGCGTCAACATCCTCACCAAAATTGTCGATGTTAAAGGTCGGAAAATTAAGTTACAGCTATTTGACACAGGTGGTCAAGAGCGCTTTCGGTCCATGCGACAACGCTATTATAAAGGTGCCCAAGGCGTTGTGTTCGTGTTCGATGTAACCCGGGCTTCTTCTGCCGCGGCGATTGAATCACACTGGCTCAACGAGGTTGAAGATATCCTTGGGAAAGATTTCGAACGATTGGTTCTCGCTAACAAAACTGATTTAGAAAACGAGCGAGAAGTTTCAGAGTATGCGGCGAAACAAGCTACTACCCGCATTCAAGGCAGCTACTATGAAACCAGTGCTCTCAGTGGAAAGAATGTCGAAGAAGCTTTCTCTGATCTTGCTGAGCGCCTGTTGAAGAAACTCTTTCCGGAGGACTGAATTGTTGCCAGCTGCCAATCATTCTGTTGGTGAAGACTATGTCCGGTTAGGGTTTCAAGTTGATCAGATTCTCAAAGAGATCAAGGGTGATGATCTCATCATTGTGGACAACTATTTTGGACCACCGGAATATAAGCCTCAGAACGGACCGGTCGATGCTGATGACTTAATGGTAGCCCTTCGCACCTTAACTTCTCGGGTGCGTAGAAAGATCCATGAAGAGCCAAGGAGAACCTTTCTTCAGAAACAACTTGATGCAATGGGTTTACTAGTTCGCTTTGCGCTTGATGAGAAAGTGACTTTTAACGAAAGGGTGCAAACGGGTTTGGATGTTGAAGTGGTTGCTGTCCCAAGCGAACGAATCGAAGAATTGACTGAAGAAGTTACCCGGGCGTTACGCAAAAAGGTGTTAAAAGGGGATCTTACTTCGATGGCAACGCGCTGGCGTAAACGCGCCATGACTACGGGGTCAGAAATTGTTCCTCTTGCTGAAGAGTTAGCGAATCAAGCACGGCGAGCCACACATCGTCTCCTCTTTGAATTGCCAGAATCGGAGAGGGTTGAATTTCGTCCAGTCCCCGATGCACCTTGGGGGGCTTACAACTACTACCAAGGCGAATATCGATCCTTAATTGAAATCAACACAAAATTACCCCATAGTAAATATGATGTTTGGGGCTGGGTTACTCACGAAACCTATCCAGGCCACCACACCCAGCTTATTCTACAAGAGCTAGGTTATCACCAAGGCATTCATAATCTGGAGGCCACAATCGCCATCATTAACACTCCCGAATGTACCATTGCCGAAGGGCTAGCTGAGACAGGGATAGATCTACTAGCCACTGAAAGACCCTTAACACAATTTGAAATAATAGCTTCGCAGCTAAAGCACCTAAGGCGTGCTGTTGGAATCAACGCCTTAATCATGTTACACCAACAACAACGCAATGAGTCGGAGGTCCTCAAATACCTCCAGGCTTTAGGTGCCTATGAAGAAGCCTATGCAAAGGCGCGTCTTCCGTTTATGACTGATCCGATGTGGGGACCCTACGGGTTCACATACTTTGTAGGTGCTTGGTTGGTCAAAGGTTTCTTTCAAGCCGCTAAAGAAGCCCACCTACACGATGAATTTGTCAAAGCCCTTTACCATGAACTCCACACACCAACAACTCTGAAAAGCCGCATTCAAACCTCGAATTTGAAGCTTCCAACGCTGCTAATCTAGCAGCTAACAATAAACGGGAACACCCATATACGAGCGTCGCTGTCAAGTCATTAGAGGGTTGTATGCTGTCTGATTTACCGCTTTTTGAAGGGGTTTCACCAGTACTCGACACCTTCTTCGGTGCTCCAATCGATATAAGCGCAGCCAACTATGTTTTCGTAGGGGTTCCTTTTGATAAGACGAGTACATTTCGTCATGGCTCACAACAGGGTCCTGTAGCTATTCGTAACGCTTCACAACATATTGAAAGTTATTGTCTCCAAGAGAATTCGTCCATTAATGCAGCTGAACTTCCTCTCGCTGACATCGGGAATGTATCGTTTTCTTCAGAAACTGTAGAAAGCATGCTGAGAAGCACTGAAGCTGTAGTAGCTCATCTTAACTCGTTGGAAAAGATCCCTCTTCTACTCGGGGGTGAACATACCCTGACTCTGGGAGCTGTGCGAGCTCTTCCGCGCGATATTGTGCTAGTCCAGTTTGACGCACACATGGATCTCCGTGATCAATACAAAGGAAACGAGTTCACACACGCCAGTGTGCAACGCCGCATTGTCGAACATCTCGGTCCTGATCATCTCATCCAAATCGGTATTCGTGCTATTACGGAGGAAGAATATGACTATGCAAAGAGTCACGAGATCGTCTTCTATTCTAGTGATGTAATCCTTAAAGAAGGTGCAGAGGTGATCGCTCACCGAATCAACGAAGCGATTCCTCCTGGTCCACCAATTTACATCTCTATTGATTTGGATGTGTTAGATCCCGCATTCGCCCCTGCTGTGGGAAATCCTGAGGCTGCAGGAGTATCCACTCATGAACTTCTAACAATACTCAACTCTATTGCTCCTCGTGCCACTGCCTTTGATATCACCGAACTCACTCCCCAATATGATCAAGGAATCAGTGCGATAACTGCGGCTCGAATCATCAAGAGCTTTCTCTGCATTCACGCGAAACACCACTCGACAGCAACTACGGTAAGGTAGATGAAGCCGGTCTATTGATGCAAAGGTGTAAATAGCTCCTGATGATAGGGAAACCAACTTTGCTGGTGATTTCCATGGCAGATGTTTTACAAATACTCGACCAAATCGGTTCTCGAGTTAACGGAAAAATGCTTGAACTGCTGGCCGTTGGAGCAAGTAAAGACTTTCAGGAAGTAGTATTTCATCAAGTTCAAGCTGGTGGTAAACGAATTCGTCCAGCTTTAACCATCCTTTTTTGTGAAGCTACAGGCGGTACTGAGGAAAACGCACTCTCCACCGCTGCTGCAATCGAATTGATTCACAACTACTCTCTCATTTTAGACGACATCATCGATGATGCAAATGTCCGCCGAAACCTTCCCACAACTTGGAAAAAATATGGACTCAACTTTGGCATTCTCGCCTCAACGCATTATCGCGAAGCCATCGAAGAAGCCATTCTCCAGTCACCAAATCCTTTGGCTATCTCTCGCATCGTGGCGGATACTATTCGTGAACTAGTCGAAGGAGAACGACTGGATGTTCTCTTCGAACAATTACCTAGCACAGAAGAGTATGCCGAAAAACATCGCTATCAAGATGTAACTTTAGATGACTACGAAGCCATGATTGGGTACAAGACCGCGGCCCTCATTCGTGCAGCCTGCGAAACAGGAGTAATTTGCGCAAAGGGATCGCCTGCCCTCCAAACTGCAGCTCGAGAATTCGGATGGAAAGCGGGAATAGCATTTCAACTTGCTGATGATGTGCTTGATTTGTTTGCAGAAGAAACGAAACTCGGCAAAAAATTAGGGAAAGATATCTATGAACACAAACTTGGAAACACAGTAATTTTACACGCGCTTTCCTTGCTTTCAAAGAAAAATCATGCATATGTACTTGAAATTCTCCGTTCTCCAAGGCCCACGGACGATGAAGTCCAGAAGGTCATTCGCCTGTTGCAAGAGACAAATGCGAGTCAGTTCGTGAAACAACAAGCTGAAGATTTGGTAAAGGATGCCAAAAAAGCACTTCAACAGTTTCCCAATAAAGACAAGACACGGCTATTAGCGGCTCTCATTGATTTTATTTATCAACGATCATTTTAGAGTATTAGCTCCACTCTATTCCAGCCCATCAGACTCAAAGAGAGCACGAAGTTCTTGCATGCTAAGTTTCTGTCCTGTTTGATGCTTTGTCCGAGCCTGTTCAGCTAATTTCTCCATGGCGGCTTTTTCGCGCTCTTCACGGGCTTTTTTCTGTCCTTCCCGAATGGCATCTAATCTTTGCTTCAATGTGGCTTCTTGCTGCTGTAATACATCCAGCCTTTCACGCATTTCATCCGCTTCTTGAAGACATGAAACATACATCTGGTGCGCTTCCTCGATTTCGGTCCGGGTTGGACCTAAATCTTGGGATAATTCGATGATGTTCTGATGCTTTTGTTGAGCCTCCTCTACTAGTGCAATCATTGTCTCATGATACTCTTGTGCCTTATCTCGAGCCACTTGCGCCTCCTCCCAAAATCTATCTCCTCTATCAGTTTGAAGCGAGGAAGATTTGATGCTTGGAGCGGTATCCATCGCCTTTGAGAGACTTTCCAATTCTTCAAGTATTGCGCGTTCTTCATCAATCGATAAAGTTGTTGTTTGTTGTTTCCATTCCAGTTCTCGAAAACGCTGTTGGAG
>JBHLMG010000004.1:57083-101241 GCA_048938385.1 Promethearchaeota archaeon
TCAGCCATGGCGTTCACATATCTCACTAAAATATTCTAGCAATTCGTGTAGCTCCTAACCACACTGCCTAAATCTTTTTGGGCTCCAAGACAAGAACGCCTATTGGTGCAGGTTATTTGTCGATTCCTCTAATGAAAATGAATGAGAAGATACAATTAGTCCGAGAATTTATGAAAAACTCGAATATTGATGCCTGGCTAATCTACGATTTTCGAGGTAATGATCCCACGGGGAAGGCGCTTCTTGGACATCTTACTCCTACTTCTCGTCAGTATGTTATTCTCATTTCCTTGGACGATCCATTTATTCTCATCAAATCTCCTATCGAATCCCCAGAACTTAATGATCTTACTCCGAGACTTCGAACCTTCAACGCTCGAACACAAGACGATTTCATGCAAGCCATCAAAGATCATACAACAAGTTTTGAACGAATCGCTGTGAATCTTGCAGAAAACCCGCAGACTGACATACTTCCGGCTGGACGGTTTATGCATCTTTGCGCCGTGGTTCCCCAAATCCGTTGGGTTATGGGCGAAAATCTCATGCAAATTATCCATTCCGTCCTCTCTAAATCGGAATTGGCGAGCCATACGCGTGCGGCAAACACACTAACGAAAATCATGGAGAATGCCTTCTCGTTTCTATCAGATCATGTTGGATCCGCTACCGAAGGAGAAGTTGCCGAGTTTATACGCCACCAACTTCGTGATGAAAATCTGTCCTTTATCGATGGTCCAATGGTTGCGGTACAATCAAACACCGCAAATCCCCATTATACGCCTGGTGATGTTGTAATCAAGAAGAATGAACTAATCATGATTGATATATGGGCGAAATGGGACATTTACGCAGATATTACATGGATGGCTTTTACAGGCTCAAAAATACCCGAAGAGGTTTTAGAAGTCTGGGATGTCATACTCGAAGCCCGAACCGCTGCTACTGCTGCAATCAGACCTGGTATCGAAGCTCGAATTCCTGATGATCGTGCGCGCGAAGTGATGATTATGGCTGGATACAAAGATGCAATACTTCATCGTACAGGGCATAGCATCGACTCTTTTTCTCACGGAAAAGGTGCTAATTTGGATAGCTATGAAATGCCCGAATCTCGATTGCTCCTTCCCAACACCCTAGTATCTGTAGAACCGGGTATCTACCTCAAAGGGCGCTTCGGGGTCCGAAGTGAAATCGATGTACTGGTTACAGAGTCAGGTCACCAGGTCACCACACCTCCACAAGAAAGCTTATTGCGTATTTAAAATATAGAAAGAAGACAAAACATTCTTCATTAAAAGAAATCTTGCGGGAGTATCACAATGGCGGATAAATTCGTGTTACTATTAGAATTCTCTTCGGGTATTATCGAACCCCTTCCTCTCTCAACCGAAGCCCTAGCAACTGATCGAATCATTATAGCCATCGATGAACTCAAAGAGAAGGTCTGGCTTTGGCAAGGTGCAGCCACTTCTCTCGTTGAACGCCGCGCCGCTCAACGAAAAGCTCGCTCCATTTTGAGTGCAGGTTATCAGTTAGGTCCTTACAGAATAGGACGAGATGTCTCCGATGTCGAAATCATTGAGGGCGATTTCCTGGATGATCCTGAAACTAAAGCGCTCTTTGCACAATTGCAACACACTCTCAGCCAGAAATTTCAACTCACTAACGGGGTCCTTGGACGATTCAGTGACACTACCTCTCCCCTTCCTTCGGCTCCGACATCTACAACCAAACCTGCTTCGGTCAGCACACCTCCGCTCCCATCACCAAAGCCTCCACCACCACAGCCGTCCATCGCTACACCTCAACCCCAAACCCAACCCATAGCTCCTGCTCCACAGAGGGCTTTTCAAGATCTAGGGGTAATCCGTGTTGGAATCCTCATTGCATCTGTCCTCGACTTTTTTTCCTCTTGCTATGTCAGCACAAATCCAACAGAGACAGGAATTCGTTATACAATTGAGGATCCGGATGGAACAATTTGTGAAATTGAAGTAAGTCAAGGCTCCGTTCATTTTCTACAGCGGTATGACTTTCGAGGAAAACGCAACGAAATTCTTGCGCTGCTACGGGATCGGTTATCCACTGCTAATTTATGAAAGCACTAGCGACCAATATTTTTTGCAGGAATTTAATCAGATACTCCGCTAATACCTCAAGCAGAGTCAACTTAATAAAAGATAGAAACACAACCTAAAACAGACCTCGCAGCACTAAATGCCTGTGAAGCTGTGAGGAAATCGCGCTACAGACATACCACACAGCCCACCCTTGAAGTCACTGGGTTCTACCCTCAGGGATCTGAATAGGTGTTGTAAAGATGGCACGACTAGTAATGTTAGAAATTGGTGGTTTAGGTTTTGTTCGTTCTATACGCCCGGGTGCACGAAAGCTCAGCGGCGATGTGTGCGTAGTCGTCGCTGATGAAGTGAACAAAACTCTCTGGTTCTGGATGGGAAGCGGCGTTCAATATGATAAGCGTCGAACTGCTAGAGGTAAAGCTGAGCAGATTAGTCAAGAAGGGCATCGTATTGGTGATGAACTGCTCGGTCGCGGCTTCTCTCTTGTAGAAATCGATCAAGATGCCTTAGAAGATCCTACCACTGCAAATAATTATTCAACCCTAACAGGTCTACTCGAAGCTCCAATGGAAATTAGTACTGTGACGAGCTCCAAAGGAACTCTCATCATCGCCCAACTCCAAGGCACCGCTCCTACCACACCTCCTATTACTCCTACTACCACAGCTGTAACCACGCCTGAACCGAGTGTAAAAGAAACCAAACCTTCGGCTCAGATTACTACCCCTCGGAGATCGAAGCTCGACTTTGAAGCCGCCTTAATGGCCATCGTCCGTGTACACCAACAAGTTCATATCGAATACAAAACTCGCGGTGACACAGAAGAAGTAATCATTGAGAGCATCGATGGATTACAACACAAAATGAAACGCAGCAAGGGTCGGCTTTCCTTCAACTGGGATCCTAAAACACCAAAAGAACTCAAAGAACTTGTCGCTCACGAACTCAAAAGTATCGCGGGGTAATCTCTAAAATCACGGGTCGGAATCTATGGTTCTTTTCTTGTTTTTTGCCCTAGCACTGATTAGTTCATATGCTTTCATCGGTGCTGGCATAAAGTACATCGATCAAATCGTCGATCATCAACGAAATTCACGAAAAAATTCATTGAGCTCTTGGCTACTTACCTTCTGCCTTACTCTGGTAACATCTCTCTGGGTCTTTTTAGATCGCTTTTCTGCAATCCTCGCATTCGCTTTAATTCTAGGCTTACTCGGGACGCGAAAAGTTGACAATCATTACTTTATTGTAATCGCCTTGGTGGTTCTTCCTGCGTGCGTCATAACCTTAGTTCAGGTTAATCTTTTTATTCTCCTCGCAAGTCTGCTCCCTCTTATTGTATCAGCCATTGCGGATGAGCTTTTACACAATACGGCATTGAAGATCACGAATAGATATGTCCAATGGGTTTGTGTTCACCGCCCCCTGCTCAAAATAGTTGTCATAATTTTACCGTTTTTCAGTCTGCTCACATTTACTCATGCGATTGCTTTTTGGAGCTTCGACCTGGCCTATGATTTCGTAGCTTACCATTTTCGCGCGGTAAATCTTGTAGCAAACGAAGGGCTATCTCCGTAAATCAATGGTTTCTATCTCTGGGCATCGCTTTGGAAAGGTTTAAGTCGGCTCATTTACCAAAAATAGACACTGGTGAGGCTACAGATGAGAGCCAACATTTCACTATCATATAGTGGTAGAACACGGGAGGATCATGCGACCAAAAACGGTCATGTGAACCTTCTCTTAAATCAACATGGCCGCATCCTCAGCAAACTTCCCCTTGGCGATGGACGCTATAACTTCGTAATCGAACTCGACGATTTAGAACGGTTTACAAATTCGTTGTTCGAATTTACTCGTCAAAACCCCTGGCTTCGTGTGGAGAAGGTGTCCGCATACGCTTAAGGGATTTTACTCACTAGTCTCAGCTAAAGGCGAACTTTTTCACCATTTTTTGGTGCTATGGCAGGGCACCTTAGGGTATGCTTTACAATTCGCACAAGTCCTTGACATGCCTTCGGACTTCCATGAACAGCAAACACCTTGTGTGGGGGTTGATTGCGAAGCGAAGAAAAGAAGCCCATCAATTCATTCTTATCAGCGTGAGCGCTGAACCCATACAGCCTTTCAATTCGTGCACGCACTCGTTTGGGTCGACCGTATATTCGTACTTGCCGTGCTCCATGAACGATACGATGTCCAAGAGTCCCAGGAGCTTGAAAACCTATTACTAAGAGATGCGTGTTGTGATCCTCAATGCGTCTGTAAAGGTGACGAAGAATCCTACCGCCACTCATCATTCCTGAACCAGCGATAATCATCATCGGTCCGCGTTGTTGGCTCAACATGTCACTATCATTATGACGTTCAACATACTGCAGCCCCTTAAAGTCCAAAGGTGCATCTCCTGACTCAATCAAATCCCATGTTTCATCATCAAAACATTCACGATGACGCTTAAAGATTTCAGTGGCTCTGATAGCTAACGGAGAATCAATAGCTACTGGAATAATAGGAACCCTACCCTTTTCCACCAAGGTGTTCAGGGCATAGATTAGAGCTTGAGTACGCCCAATAGCGAAGGCAGGAACAAGGATGTGGCTTTGATGACGATTTGCTTTGATAATGATGCGTTCAAAATGTTTTATGGTTCGCTTCAACGCTTCATGGGTACGGTTGGCATATGTAGATTCACAGAGCAGGTAAGGCGCGGTGGATGGAAAATCAGGATCACGAATAATTGGGGCGTTCCTTCGTCCAATATCACCCGTATCAACCAGGTGGACGATTCTATTATCTTCTTCAATCCAGGTTTCAACGATGGATGATCCAAGGATATGTCCAGCATCACGGAAACGGAGGATAACATTTCCGGTAAGTGTAAGTTTCCGATTATACTCCACTGCCTTGAGCTGTCTAATGGCTCGTTCAGCATCCTGTACGGTGAAGAGTGGGGTTGCTTGCCGTGTATCTTGGGGGGATCCTTGTTTGGAATGGTGCCGAGTAGCCTCTTCCTCTTCGGATTCCCCAACATCTCGCAGTAATAGGGTACAGAGTTCAGCACTGGCACTGGTCGTATATATGGGTCCACGGAATCCGGCTTTCACCAACATTGGTAATCGTCCACAATGATCGAGATGGGCGTGGGTGAGGATGACAAAGTCGATGCCTTTAGGATTGAAACTGAAAAGATGGTTTCGCTGATACTGGCCTTCTGAACTTCCCTGGAAAAGACCACAATCAAGTAGAAATGAGGTAGTTTTTGTGGTTATCTGGAATAAACTTCCCGTAACGGTTTGTCCTGCGCCGTGAACGGTTAATTCCAATACAAGTAACTCCTACAGACCAGTTAACAAAAGCGGTTGAGGAAGCGGTCATGGATTATTCAAACCAATCGTATCCCGGGTTTCCGCTTTTATCCTTGGGGTTGTCCTTCTCTTCTTCTTGGTCTGAGTTCTCTAAGGGTTCAGTGTCTTCTGTTTTAGGTTCCTCTTCTTCGGGTTTTGCTTGCGTTCCAATTTTCGATAATTGTTGCCGCATTGAGTCAACAACTGAAACAGATTTGCCCTCCTTCAGCTGGGAAGCTTCGCTTAATGCCTCAGGAGACCCGATGTATTGTTGTCCTTCACCTGTGAGTTGGGGTTGTTGACCATAACAACGAGCAAAGGCTGCAACATCCTCATGGTCAGTGGCGCGAATTTCAGTGAATAAGATGTCATCACCCTGACAAATAAATCGAAGCTGGAGACGAAATACGGATACTTGGAATTCGTTTGGTCCCAGAGGAACCATTGTGGCTTGACCGTAGCAGTCTGCTACTGCGAAAAGTACCTTACTTGCAAGCTGCTCTTCATAAGTTAGGATTCTGCGACGGACGGTCCTCGGCTCACGAATCGGTTGTGGGACGATAGTCTGTTCGACAGCGTCAACTCGGTCTTGGAAGGACTCCTCAAAGGTGGATATTTCTGGTTCCTCTTCAATCACAACGAGGAACTCGGATGTTTTATGGTTTGATTCAAGGAGCTTTCGAAGGACGGAAACTTTTGCATCTTGAAGGTTGCCTGGAACTTCGATGAAATTAGTACATTTGGTTCCTACCTGAATACCTTGTACATGAATTCCATTGCGCATAATAAATCGCGCTTGTCGTAAAGCGTTTGACCGTTGAAGCATGGTAGTACCATGACCCATCCAGACCCAGACGATGGCTTCAGCTTCGTCAACGATAAGAATCGTTCGTCCGTCCACTAAGTGGCTGGGGTTCCAATGCAGGGGTTGTAGTTCACCTCCTTCGCCTAAGACTTCGATCATCGCGATGTATTTTTTCATCTTCTTCCGAACCACCGCTAGATTGAGTTATATTGAGGGTTAGCCACGATGAAGGCACATTCACAAAACATGGGGTAAGGAGGGTATATGAAATTGTCGTGTCAGTGTGTATCTTTTCGTATATTAACGAGGATTTCTTGAGCTCGGTCAAATCGCACCTGCTTCTCTTTGATCATCTGTTGTGCCACTTGTTCCACTTCATCATCAACAGCTCCTGCTGCGATAGCCACATTACGAGAGTGGAGTTTCATATGACCCGCTTGAATACCTTCTTGGCTTAAGGCGCGCAGAGCCGCAAGATTTTGGGCTAGACCAACACAGGCAATCACTTCAGCCAGTTCATTAGCCGTCTTTACACCAAGAATTTTAACGCACAAGCGAGCAACGGGGTGAGTTTTCGTTGCTCCTCCCACAAGTCCCACTGCCAGGGGTACTTCGATGGTTCCATGTAAATCTCCTTCCGGTGTTTGAGAATATTGGGTAAGTGATTGGTATCCACCCTCGCGTGTTGCCGCATATGAGTGGGCTCCTGCTTCAACGGCCCGGAAATCTTGACCAGTCGCTAGCAAGACGGCGTCAATCCCATTCATGATCCCTTTGTTATGTGTGGTACAACGGTATGGGTCAGCTTGAGCAAACGCGTACGCTTTCAAAATTCCGTTGACTCCTTCTGGTCCTCCTAGTGCTTTGGCAGGAAAAGTAGCTTCAGCGCGTGCCAGACGATACACAGCAAGATTAGATAATATCCGGAGATAGACACGACCTCCCGTGAGATCTTCTATTAATGGGGCTAGAGCCTCACACATTGTGTTAATAGCATTAGCTCCCATTGCGTCTCGCGTATCGACTAAAAGGTGAACCACAAGCATTGCCCCCATCATAGTGTCAAGTTGACGGACCTGTAATTCACGAGCACCTCCACCGAATTTCACCAAGACGGGGTCTTGAGCGTTTGCCACTTTGAGAAGATTCTCTTTATTCTTCTCTATGTTTTGTTGAGCTGCGAGTAAATCCGAAAAATCTGCAACTTGTATCTGACCAATCATCACCGGGTCTGTTGTAGAGCTAGAAAATCCGCCAGTTTGGCGCGTCATACGTGCGGCATTCGAAGCAGCCGCAACCACAGAGGGCTCTTCCAATGCCATCGGAACCAGATACTCTTTGTTATTAATCAGGAAATTAGTTGCCAGCCCCAAAGGAAAAGGAAATGTACCGACCACATTCTCGATCATTCGATCTGCTGTGGGAGGATCAAGAGGACCGAAGGTTTCCAAAAGTGAGACTTCCTCATCTGACAGGTCAGCAAACTGGCGAAGCTTCTCAACCCGTTCAGCAATTGATAGACGATAAAAACCACTTATTGCAGAAGTCTTGTCAACCACGGTGTTCACTTCACCGTGTGATTGGAAGGAATTAACTTATCAAATTTTCCTGCATTACTTCCATTGCAGCAAATCTTTATTCAATAGGATTCTACTGTTCTCGGAGTTCCCAAACGCAGGCATCTGCACCCCAGGTTCGACACTCCACTTCTTCACATACGCTGTCAAACCCTCGAAGGGTTAGTACATGCTGGAATACGCCGCTGAGAATGTTACAGTATTTCAAACCGGTGAATTCATCGGACATTCGAATATTCTGACAGATAGGACAGTCATTAAATTTATACACAATTTTCTTACCAGCAGTATCATATTGAACCTCATCAAATGCCTGGCCCAACATGACTCGCGTGGCTAAGGTAAAGGTGTCTGTAAATCCATCAAATGTCGTGGCGTGTTTCCCAATTGTATCGCTGTATTCGAAAAGGAGAGTTTCAGCCATAGCCATGCCTAACCGTAACAGTTTGCTATTCGCTAGATTAATATCGCCTTTACTATCTTCGATGATGTAGTCAATAACTGCAGCTACCAATGCCTGGAAGGCATTTAGGGATGTCTTCTTCATCTTAAAATGCCAGCCAACCCAACCTTTGACACCCATATTTTATCACCACAAGTTCGTACATGTGTCGATATAGTTATGAATTATTCGTTCTTTACTTCGTTTCTAGACTCGCTTTTCGAAATCCACAAGTTCCCGTTTTTGAAGATCTAAAAGCATTCGCATTGCAATGAAAAACTGTAATCCCATCTTTTCTGCGATCTCTTGCAGTGTTGTTTTTCCATCACAAAGACTGAGCATTCGAAACTCAGTGATTGAAAGCTTTTGTTTATCTAAATCAGCAACAATCCGCGGAACGATTCTACGGCTTTTTACACCAACCATCGGGGTCGGTGGTGCTGAACTAGTAGCTGCATTCGTGGGGGGTTGTGGAGCCTCCATCTGAGTTCCCGCATGAATCTCTGACACTTCGTGACCCCGTTCAACCAGGTCTTGGTCTAAGTAGATTGTGATAACATGTGCAGGGTCGCCGTGAACATACGAGTAAGGAAAGGGAAACACATTTTGTCTCCTGATAATATCTGGTGGGACATCTATGGCGATGTATGCCTTACAATTTTCACAGTAAGTGTAAACGACAGGCATGGGAGAGCTCCCAGGAATGCTACCGTATTATAGCATATGATGCGTTCTTAACATTTGCTTCTGAAGTAAAATAAAGTCGGGTGAAATTCGAGAAACTCATTCATACTAAGTAGAATATTCTCCCAGATGGCTAAGACCGGGCATAGACTGCGATTTTATTTGCCTCGTGAAACACGTGAATTGTAGCATCAGTATTGTTCTCTATCCAAGTATTGATCAGGTCTTGTGGGTTCGGAGTATAATGAAGGTGAGCTGTTTCAACCTGTTTTTGATCTAAAGCAGTGTACAACCAGATTCGGGATAAGCGTTGAATAAGCTCTCCAAACTTCCAACTCTTATGGGTGTACAACCGGTATTGAGTCTTGATTGCCGTCATCATCTCCGGGAGAGGTTTGATAAGGTAGTCGTAGAAAAACTCTCGCGCTTTTAGGGTAGGAGCAATTCCTTTGGGACATTCTGCAAGAAGAAGTACTTCTCCGTTATCCTGAACTGCATTCTTCGTTAGTTCAAGCCCGCGTTGTGCGTTATAGAGACTTTCATCTTGCGGAAAACCGCCCGGACTAACAATAATGTGGTCTGCTGCAGGTACAGAAAAGGCAGACGACTCGTCGATAATGTCAATTCCTTTTGCTGTAACCTGTTCAAAAGCTCCACTGCCTGCCCAGAGAATATATGGGCCACTCGTCACTGTACCTAGCATGAATCCGGGTCGGCTACCTATAATGAGGTTCATTGCTTCTAGCATATCCTCAGCGACGGGATTGGTTCGTCGAAACGAATCTGGATGAAAAGGATGGCGACCAAAAGTGGATTCAGGTTCTAATGCCAGACTGTGATTAGCCTCAATAGTAGCAAAATCACAGAGACCAGGTAAAAAATTCTTGATGACATTTGAGTACCCAGCGAAATAGTGATTCTTCATGTCCGCTGCCACAACAAAAGCTTCCATGTCCATGACATGTTCGTTCACTCGAACTTCAGTACCTCGTGATGTAGTTCCCACATGTTTACAGCGGGATGTTAGTGCGTCATGTGTGATGACGCGAAATTTATTCAAACGATTTTTCTGACAACTGAGTTCAATCGCTTGGATAATTTCTTGGTTGCGAGCACTGTTAGGCTCATGCGAACCTGTTGTGATGATGAAGGTAAGATCCTTAGCGGGTGAAAGTAGCCGTGCGAGTTCAGCTACAATAACTTCGTGTGGTTCCGCACGAGTGCCATCTTCAATTAACACACAAACACGACGGTCGGTAATAGTCTCCTCAAGTGTGATACCTATGGGAGTTTCCAACGCCTTACGAATCGTATCAGAGATCTGTTGCGTGGCTTGTTGTTTACGCGGTTGTACGATCTCTCCGAGATTCTTATCTGGAATATGGAGTTGAATCAGACCTTGACCATATCTAAGCTTTAGCTGCGCCATACTCACTCAAAGGTCAACTGTGTTCAGCCGTGCAAAAACCTTTGCCTTCTCTAGCGCCTGATACACATCCGTTTGAAGGCTATAGAGCCTATCGTACAACTTCTCGTTTGCTGTCGTTGGCAGATATGGTCTACCTTCTGCTACCATGTTATCTGTGGCCTTACTAACATTGGGGTAAATACCACTTCCAACTGCTGCGAGTACAGCTGCGCCTAGTGCTGTAGCTTCTTCGGTTTGACTCTGCAAGACTTTTACTTTCGCGATATCGGCTTGGATTTGGTTCCAGAAACTACTCCGTGTTGCGCCGCCTGTAAGACGGAGTTCTTGAACCGAAATGTTCAGTTCCTGCATCGCTTCAAGATTACGTCGAACCTCAAATCCCGTCCCTTCCATTATGGCACGAAGGATATCCGCTCGCGTATGCCCAAGCGCTAATCCGAATATGACTCCGCGAGCATCAGGATTCCAATATGGAGCTCCCGCACCAACAAAATACGGTAAAAACAATACCCCGCGAGATCCAGGGGGTGACTGCTGAGCTTGATTATCCATTAACTCGTAGGCTTTTGTATTGAGCAGTTGTGCAAGGTGTTTTTCTTCTTGTGCAAATTGGTCACGAAACCATCGATAAATTATCCCGCTTGTAAAAATACTTGCTTCAATCACCCACTTACCTGGTACGGCATGGCAGCTGCACAGTAGTCTCCGCTGTGGATCAAATACCGGATGCTTCTCAAACGCGAGAATAAAGGTTCCTGTCCCTATTGTGGCCTTAACACGACCAGATTTAACAACACCTACACCAATAGCGCCACACTGTTGGTCTCCCCCTCCAATGATCACGGGGATTCCCTCTGGAAAGTCGGTTGCCCTAGCTGCTTTGGGGGTGATGTTACCCACCGCTGTCGCTGAAGGATAAGGAGTGGGAAGCTTCTCCTTAGGAATTTCCAAACGATCGCACATTAAATCTGACCATTCTAAGCGTTCAACCGAGAAGAGCATCGTTCGTGATGCGTTACTAAAATCAGTGGCAGCTTCACCTGTTAATCGATTCAGAATAAAATCGTGAACCAGCAAGAACTTCGCAGTTTTGTGAAACACATCAGGTTTGTGTTTTTTAAACCACAAGATCTTCGGTGCTGAGAAGTAGGGGTCAATAGGAAGTCCTGTTTCACCGAAAACGACTTCAGCGCTGAGAAGTGCATTTATGGATTCACATTCTGGTACGGTGCGTCGGTCCTGCCATACAATTGCTCGATATAGGGGTTGACCCTCGTTGTCAACCGGCACTATAGTTTCGCGCTGATTGGTGATACTCACAGCCACAATAGAGTCGATCTTCACAGCAGGGTTACCCAATGTAGCTTGAGCGGTAGAACAAGTGGTTTGCCACCAGTCTTCGGCATTCTGTTCCACCCATGCAGGATGGGGGAAGAAGGAGGAGTACTCTTGATGGGTTTGCGCAATCACCTGTCCATCCTTCGCATCAAAAACTGCTGTTCGTGTACCACTCGTTCCGACATCGATGGCAACGACAAACTGTGAATCTGCCACAGAATCAACCTCACGCATACACAGCATCGCTGAAGATTAAAACATGTATCTCCTTAGGAGTACCCACAAGCTTATGACCCTCCTCCTCGTCGACTAGTCGAGTGATGGTGACTTTCGGTGGCTGAAAGCCTCATACGACGAGCAGCGCGAATGATCCTTGAGTCAGGTTCCACTGTAGCTTTGACCGGTGCTGGCGCATCGACAAAAAGCGGAATACCAGACTTCCGTGGGCCAAATGGGTTGTGGACAAAGGTAGATCCTTCCAAGTTCGCCAGTATTAACGGTTTTCTCAGTGACCCCAAGGGCTGGTGGGAAATGGCTTTAGAGCTCGCTCCTACACTACTGAACGCAAAACCCAATCCGGCCCATAAAATGCTAGCCAAACTAGAAAAAATGAATTTAGTCGATTGGGTCGTCACGCAGAATGTCGATGGATTGCATCAACAGGCTGGAAGCGTGAAAGTGTTAGAAGTCCATGGAAGCCTCTTTAGCGCTACTTGTACTGTGTGCCGTCAACAAGAAGGTCGCAAGTACTTAGAAAAGGCGATGATGAAGCGGAAAATTCCGGTAATGTGTCCTGCTTGTGGTGGGCTTCTAAAACTTGACACAGTTTTCTTTGGTGAAGTACTTCCCCAGAAAATTTTGGCTCAAGCGATTAGTGCAGTTCGAACCTGTCAATTATTGATAGCTATTGGATCCTATCTTGTTGTGTATCCTGTTGCGACTCTTCCTAGTATCGCACAACAAAGCGGTGCTGGGTTTATCATTATCAACCAAGAACCTACGCCTTTGGACACTACGGCCGATCTTGTGATCCATTCAGAAGCGGGGGATACGCTAACTGAAATCGTCCGTGAAATCAAAGGGCAGCAGCGTTCAGATTGAACACAAATAGTCTCAAGCTGGGCTTAATCGCGAATACGATATTGGCGTTCATGATTGGCATATTGCATCTCGCGGGGGACATCTTCGCTTCCTGGAATCACTGGAAGGAGGCTCAGTGTATTCTGGCGAAGATCCGAAAGGGATTTGGGAAGTTTTCCGCCAAGAGGATGAGCAAACGGTAGTAAAAAGCTATAGTCCTTCTTTGCAATGCCTGAAATACGGTTAAGCAACCGTTTAGATTTGCCGCCATGTTTAAACCTGTAATAGGCGAGGTACAAAAAGCCTCCAATTATTTTGATTAATTGGCGATTCAACCAGAAGTTACGAGTATCTCCAAGCCAGTCATCACGCCAATGGAGTAGGTTGTGATCCCAGCACTCAATGAACATCTCCCACTGCAATTCAGTTAATCTGCGAAGATTCAATGTTTTTTCTTTTCGGAGGGCACAATCTTCAAGAGAAACAAAGAATAGCGGTACAAAGAAGGTCTTGAAACGCCGCATACGATGGATGAGGTCCAAAGTGTGCAGGACATCCTCTTCGGTTTCTTTGGGTAAGCCCGTAACTAAGGTGCATAAAGGAACCCAATTCGCGTCATTTAAGATTCCATATGCCTCACAAACAATGTCAGGCCATTGACTCACATCATAAGGTAAGGCTTTCCCTCGCATATGTTCCTGCATCAACCGGGGACTACCCGTCTCCACTCCAACTTCTACGGTAACAACAGGTTTACCTTGGTATTCATACCGACATTTATCAGCAACGATCTCAGCGATTTCTTGTACCATCTGAGGGTCAATAATGGCTGGTGCCAAAGAAGCATGAGCTGTCTGGACTACTTTTACTCCGGGCTCTGCTGCAACAGCCCGGTATAAGTCTAGAACGGCTTTACGATTTGGCAAGAATCTTTCTTTCGATCCATAAAGAAAGACATCGTCGGTGTTCAACAGAATCATATCTGCGCCACAACGTAGGTTTGCTCGCACTTCTTGGAGAACTTTATCAATAGGGAAGTTGCGACGATACTTCATGGTGGGTGAACAAAACTGGCACCCACGCCCGCAGCCTCGAGAAACCTCAACCGCGCCATAAATTGCCCCATGACGAATAACTGGGATATCTTCGTCTGTGGGGCGCTCTGCTTTTATGATTCTTGGTAATTTTTCGCCACGAAGTGCCTTCTCAAAGATTTTTGGAGCGGTTCTTTCCGCCTCTCCCATCACGATGCAGTCAATTCCGAACTCTTTTTGGAATTTAGGGTTCTTTAATTGCCAAGATCCCGCTCCCCCGAGTATTTTTGGTGCAGTGTGTGTTTTTAGGGTAGGGTTCTGTGTTAATCGCCAAAACTCTAATCCCGTCGCGGGAACGCCGCCTAATCCGGTGAGTGATGTGTAGGTAAGGCTTACATAAGCCATTCCCAACGGGTCCATGCTTGACAGTCCAACAACCTTTGTGTTCGGACCCATCACATATTTCAATTGTGACGGATGGACAGTGATAACATCATTTTCGTCAAAGCCATTTTCAAGTAATGCGGCTTCGATTTTCCGTAGACCGTAAGGTGCAAAAGGTGCAGAATGATCAGGGTTGGGCGGATCTGGCTTATACAATTGGCGTAACAAGAATGTTGGAAATAGTCGACCAGGAAATCCACCGGCAAAGGCAATAAAGGGATCAGCATCCCAGCCCGCCATTTCAGCCAGTGATGCAGTCAAGACGACTTTCTTTCCATTATTTTGTACCATCAGTATAACCTCAAAGCCTCTATTCAAAAGACTTGAAACGACGCTGTATACCTGTTCATTTCCTCAGAATCCGTAGTAGTCCTCGCTTGTCTTTTGTCTTATTATGCTTTTCGCAAACCAACTGACCTGCTCTCTCTCATATAAATCAAACTTACTTATTACTAGAAAATTTTGGGCTCCGTTTCCCCTTTCGTCGCATCAAATTACTCACTCGTTATTTTTGAAGTGCGGAAGGCTTTTGAGGAACTACCTTTCAATCACCAGTCACTTCAGGGCAAAAAATGACACAATCAGTGTCGCTGCCTTTGAAGAATTTAAAATGAAGGGACTCCACTTGACAGTGGCAATAGTCGGTGTCGGACACACTGATTTTCGTAGTACATCACCAGATGTTTCGTTCAAGGAACAGATGTTCGAAGCAGCAGTCAAAGCCTATACCGATGCTGGTGTAAATCCCCGCAAAGACATTGGTAGCTTTCTCACTGCCGCAGAAGACTACTGGGAAGGTTATTCCATCTTCGACGAGTTTGTTCCCGACCAACTTGGTGCTGTACTAAGGTCTGTGTGTACGATAGGTGGTGACGGTCTGTTAGCACTCTGTAATGGTGCTATGCAGATTGAAACCGGTTTATTTGATGTGGTGGCAATCGAGGCACACAGTAAAGCCTCGGATATGCTCACTTTTGATGGTATTTTGACCCATGCACTAGACCCCGTCTATAATCGTGCATTCAATGTCCATCCCTACTTCATCGCAGGATTGGAAATGCAACGATATCTGCATGAGACCAAAACAACACGGGAACAATGCGCCGCGGTGGTCGTGAAAAACAAACATAATGCCTTGGCCAATCCACTCGCCGCATTTCCTGCTGACATGACAGTCGACGAGGTCATCAACTCTAAGATGGTCTCCCATCCTCTTACCCAGCGCGACATTAGTCCACTGGCCGATGGAATGATCGTTATGGTACTTGCTGCTGAAAAGAAAGCTAGGGAACTCTCTGATCATCCTATCTGGCTGAAGGGACTGGGGTGGTGCTCTGATACGCCTTGGCTCGAAGCCCGTGACTGGAGTGCTGCTGGCTACACGAACCTTGCACGAGATCGTGCGTTTAAACAGGCTGGCATTAAAAACCCGTGGAAGCAAATCGATTTTGCAGAGGTCGATGACTGCTTCTCCTACAAGGAACTCCAGCATCTTGAAGCTCTTGGAATTTGTACACCAGGTCAGGCAGGAAAACTTGTTGTGGATGGAGAATTCAACCAAAACGGAGCTTTTCCCGTTAATATCTCTGGTGGACGACTTGGCGCGGGAAATCTCCTCGAAGGATCTGCTCTGCAATCCGTTTTAGAATGTGTCCAACAACTACGCGGTCACGCAGGGAAACGACAAATTAAGAATGCCAAAACCGCCCTCGCGCAAAGCTGGCGAGGAGTACCCACCGCAAGTGGCTGTGTCGCGGTACTAAGCAACGAACTGTAATGTAGGAGGTCAAAAAATGAATATCAAAAAACGCGTCGCCGTAATTGGCGCAGGAATCACACTCTATCGTCGACGACTTAAAGAAACCGGCAAAGAGCTCTCCTTCCTTGCCACCAAAATGGCGCTTGAATCAGCAGGAATAAATCACAACGACATTGACAGCTTCGTTATGGGCACTGCTCCAGATGCCTTTGACGGTATTCACATGAAATCCGAAAACCTCCTGGATGGGGTAGGCGCTACACAAAAACCCTATACCCATGTCTATGTTGGTGGTGGAACCGGGGTCTTTGCCCCTATCGGCGGCTGGTGGCATGTGGCCTCTGGTATGCATGACACATGTTTGGTCGTCTGTGAAGAAAAAATGAGCCCTTGCTTCCCCCATCCACAAACGGCCTTCCGCACGATCTGGGATCCAATCATCAGCCGACCACTTAACCCCAACCTCGTTTGGATATTTGCCCTTGAAATGCACCGCTACATGAAGGTCCACAACATTCCCAAGGAACACATCGCCCAAGTTGCCGTCAAAAACAAGGGGAACGCGCTCGATCACCCCAGCGCTCAACTCGCTGCAAAAATCACCATTGATGATGTCCTTAACTCTGAAATAATGGTTTATCCAGTTAACCGCCTTGATATCAGCCCACCCAGCGATGGTGCCGCAGCCCTAGTTCTCGCCTCCGAAGATGTAGCCCGGAAATATACAGATGCACCTGTTTGGCTCGATGGCGTCGGTTGGGCTCTTGACAGCGCCTACTGGACAAACCGTGACCTCTACTTCCCACAGTATGTTGCTGAAGCGGCTAAAATGGCCTACAAAATGGCTAAAATTCACAACCCACCCAAGGAAGTCAGCTTTGCAGAACCCTATGATCCTTTCACCTACAAAGAGCTACATCACTTAGAAGGTCTTCAACTAGCGAAGAAAGGCGAAGCACCAAAGTTGACCTTTGAGGGTGTTACTGCACGAGATGGTGACCTTCCAGTTTGCCCATCCGGTGGATTACTTGGTGTTGGGAATCCGATCGCTGCGGCTGGATTGATGAAGTGTTGTGAAGCCTTCTGGCAGCTTCGAGAAGAAGCTGGTAAACGACAAGTCCCCAAGGCAGAAACAGGTGTCTGTCAGGCATGGGGTGATCTAATGCAGGTCGGAACGGTCTGCGTTTTCAAGAGAGATAGCTAAGGAGGAACGAAAATGAGTAAGAATATGAAGGAAATTCCAGGAACACCGCTTTCGGGAAAGGAACTCAAATCAGAGAGTGTCATTACCTTTGAATGGCGTCCGAACGCGAAGTATGCATGGAGTGCTGGAATTGCATATGGACGATTCCTCGAAGAACTCAAGGCCGGTCGCATCATAGGTCGGCATTGCCGACGCTGTGAGCGTGTCATCGTGCCTCCACGAATGTTTTGCGAACAGTGCTTCGTAGCAACGGATGAATGGGTCTATGTCAAAGATACAGGAACAATTAACACATTTTCACTATCGTATCTCGATGCGGATGCAAATCGCATCAAGGACCCGATTCCAGTCGCTGTGATTGACCTCGATGGAGCTAGCCCCGGCATCGGCATCCTCCATATACTTGGAAATGTTGATCCTAAGAAGATCGATGTGGGGATGAGAGTTAAAGCCGTCTGGAAACCTCCAGAAGAAAGGGAGGGTTCGGTGACAGACATTCTCTTCTGGGAACCACTAAAGGAGGACTGAAAACATGTCATTTGATAAAATCCGTGATCCACGCAAGATTCACCATCAAATTGGGCACATGGAATGTGACTACATATACACTGCAGGCATTGCTGGAGAACGCTTCTATATCGCCCTACGCGATGAAGAAAAACTTCTCGCTACTCGATGTGACAAGTGTGAAACCACCTTCATGCCTCCACGAATGTACTGTGACAAGTGCCTCGCTGCGCTCGATAACTATGCTGAGGTTCCCTCCACGGGCATCATCGAATCCTACACAATAACATACCTTGACCGTGATGGAGAACCCCTACCTGAACCCATGATCCTGGCCTTTGTTAAAATCGACAAAACTGATGGCGGTCTTATTCACAAAATTGGTGAACTCAAACCCGAATCCCTGAAAATCGGGACTAAAGTCGCTGCAGTCTTTGAAGCGAAGAGTAAACGCCAGGGTCGGCTAACCGATATCAAATATTTCAAGCCCGTATAAAGAGCAGCGGGAACCGCTGCTCTGCCTTTTTCTTTTTCGTCAGACTTGGAGTAAGTTGTTATGAGAGAGCTTACCGGGCGCAACTGGGTTTCTGATAAGTAAGCCGATAACGAACTTTGAATGTAACCTCATCTTCTGCCTCGAAATCGACGACGGCGAGACTAATGGGTGAACGATCGTCCAGTTCGAAAATCAAGTCTTCAAAATAGTCTAACACGCCACAAGTTCGGCAGAAAGAACCTGTAAATCGAACATAGATCTCGTTGTTGTTGAAACTGACAAATTCTGCAAAAGCCTCAGGGTTACGAAGGCGGTTGAAGTTTGCAATTGCACGGGTTAGCGCATCAGGTGGCGTAGTCATAAATTCTAACTCTCTTTCTTTCTGGTTTTGAGGGCTTCGGTTTTACCAACAATAGAGTCGTTGTTATTCAATGTTTGGAATCAGGCTTTGTGAAAGCCCCATTGCCATGACTCGGATGAAGAGGGGGCGGGCTTTGGGGGGAAAGACTTCCAGTTCTTCAAGGAACCGTTTACTAACCGCTGTCATCACTGATTCTTGCGTGGGGGTGGTTTCCCAGGCTTGTTCGACTGTTTCTTTCCACGAATCTAAAGTTACTAGTGCACGATGAAAAATCACTGAAATATCTGAACCAGTTACCGCTCCGAAATGTGAGAACACGAGAAACTTTGGATCGTATCCCGTTAATTTCTCTATAGAGGATCGGTATGTGTCAAACTTGAAACTAGGTGGAAAGGAGGTCGGTGTCACAGTATACAATTTCGGACCAAGTAGCCCCAATGCATCTCCTGTATACATCGTGTGAGAGCTTGTTTCGAAGTATGTCAAGTGATCAGAGGTATGACCAGGGGTTCCGATAATCTCTAATTCCAAATCATTACCCAGGTCTATTCGGTCTCCTTCCTCAACTTCCCATGTCGTGATTTCTTCAGGGAGGGGTTGAATATCCTGGGCGTAGGGTCCGAATAGCTGCCGTGCCCCTTGGTTTAGGCGACTGGGATCATGAAGTGCTGCAATCGCGTACTTATGCCCAACCACTGTTGCGTTTGGAATAGCGGAGGCTAAAGGGGTGGCTCCTCCACAGTGATCACCATGCCGATGGGTCACACAGATATAACGAAGACTGTTCAGAGTATTAGCTCTGGCTTTCAATGCAGAGAGTATTTGTTCACCACACCGATGGTGTCCCGTTTCTAAGATGGCTGTGCTCTGACCACGAACGATCAGGCTAGCGGTTGTGTGATGGAAATCCCAACCTTGGACATCGATCAAATCGATATCCGCTGTCAACGCTCGAGGCTGCATAATGAAGGGCATTACTGTACACACCAAGGGCTGATATGTTGCTTGGAAACGAAAAGCCTTCCGAAAGCTCATTCAGCTATAAAACCGCTGGGATTCCCATCATTTTTAGTGTATGGCGGTGATTGAAAGAGTATCAGGTGTTCCGGTAAGGATGTGACTGAAATGAAACGGTTTTGGCACAAAAGCTGGCCTGAAGGGTTACCTCATGATATCGAAATCCCTGATTCAACGATTCATGAGACTCTCAGCAGAACAGCGGAGCAGTATCCAGATAACCCAGCTTATTATTTCCAAGGTAAGGTGTTGACCTTTCACGAGGTTGACCTTCTCTCTAATCAGCTGGCTAATGCTTTGATTCACTTAGGGGTTAACAAAGGCGATCGTGTTGCTTTTATGCTTCCCAATGTCCCTCAATCTCCCCTAGCGTTGTTTGGAATTCTCAAAACAGGCGCTATCGTCACACCAGTTAATCCCCTGTTCAAACAACATGAACTGAATCATCAGTTAAATTCAGCAGGTGTTACACACCTGATTGCCCTCGATTTGTTTCGTGATGTAGTAGAAACCGGAAAGCAAGGGACATCCCTTAAATCCGTTATCTATACCCGTACGGGTGAATACCTAAGCAAAGCCAAAGCCGCTTTGGGACGAATAGCTCGAAAAATTCCTCACCCCAAACTTCCCTCAGGCTCCAACATTCACCACCTCCAAGATTTATTGAAACATCAACCTACCACAGCTCCTTCAATTGATGTATCTCCAAGAGATACTGCTACTCTGTTGTACACTGGTGGAACTACTGGACCTCCCAAGGGTGCGATGTTAAATCATCGGAATTTCATGTTTAATGCTCAAGTTGGAAGCCAATGGTTCCAGGTGCGATGGGGCGAGGAATGCTTCATCGGAATTTTACCTGCCTTTCACGCTTTTGGCTTTTCTTGCGTTATCGTTCTCTCGGCTTTGATCGCTGCTTCAGTCGTGCTCATTCCCCGTCCTGACATTAAAGAGACACTGAAGAGCATCCAACAATATCAGGCGACAGTGTTAGTTGGCGTCCCAACATTATATGTATCGCTTTTAGCCAGTCCCTTGTTAAAGCAGTATAATATTAGTAGCCTTGAAAACTGCTTTTCAGGGGCTGCGTCATTGCCTATCGAAGTGCTAGAACAATTTCAGCGAACAACAGGAAGCTACATCGTTGAAGGCTATGGCATGACTGAAACCTCCCCGATTCTTACACTAATTCCACAAGGGGTACTTCGCCCTGGCGCTGTCGGACTTCCCACATTTAATACCGACATTAAGATTGTGGATCAAACCGATGACACTAAAGAGCTGCCGATTGGTGAATGGGGTGAAATTCTAGCAAAGGGGCCTCAGGTATTTCAGGGCTACTGGAACGATCCAGAGACTACGGCAGAAACGCTTCGAGGAGGCTGGTTACACACCGGGGATTTGGGTCGATTTGATGAAGATGGATACCTCTATATTGGTGACCGAAAGAAAGACCTCATTAAACGTAGTGGCTATTCAGTCTTTCCGGCAGAAGTTGAAGCCTTGCTTTACCGCCATCCTGCTCTCGCTGAATGTGCTGTCATTGGGGTCCCTGAACCACGGGTTGGTGAGGAAGTCAAAGCGTTCATTGTACTCAAACCCGAATATAAAGGCACAATCACGGAGGATGAAATCCGGGAATGGAGTAAGCAGGAAATGGCTGCTTACAAGTATCCGCGTCTCATTGAGTTCCGAGATGAATTACCCAAATCTGCGGTGGGAAAAATCCTTCGGCGTGAACTTCGAGAAATGTAAGGTTTGTTATTCGCTAACTCTGTCCACTATCTGAAAAATCTCTGTACAGAGGTTTCATAAACCCAATGGCACCAATCACTTAGAAGTTTACTTCGAATTCAACTCCCAAAGCTGAAAAAGGTTTTTTGCCTTTCATCCATTTGACACATTCAAATAAGAGTTACAACCTTCATGAATCAAAAGAGGGTTCTTTCATTGGAAAATGCACCAATCCGAATCACTCGGCACACCTATTGTGTTGGTGGTCCTAACATCACAGACCCAGATGATTGCTTCATCTACCTCATTGACTTGGAAGGCTATTACATCTTAATCGATGCGGGGCTTGGTCGTAGCATCGATCGGATTCTCCGCAACATCAACCAATTAGGCATTCAAACTCATAACATCGACTTAATCGTTCTCACCCACGAACACGCCGATCATATTGGTGGTGCTGCGGCTTTGCGAACTCGGTGTAACGCAAAGATTGCAGCTCATGAAGAGGCTGCATCTGCTATAAGTCAGGGAAATCCACATGCCACTGGTGCTGAGATGTATCGGCTTGAGTTGGTGCCAACTCCTGTTGATGTTTCCCTCTCGAGTGATGCTGGTGCTGTTCCCATTGGGGATGGTCGACTGCGGTTTTTACATACGCCGGGGCATACGCCGGGTAGCATTGTTCTTTACTATAATGATGGGGACCGTCGGGTGCTGTTTGGTCAAGACCTTCATGGTCCTTTCAACACGGCCTGGGGCAGCAACATTAAACAATGGCGTACCTCAATGAACCTCGTTCTAGCGCTTAAAGCCGATATCCTCTGTGAAGGACACATGGGCGTATATCGTGGTAAGTCTGCGGTTCGCCAGTTTATCCTAGGGTTATTAGAACAGCAAGCATAACCTTTCTAGCTTATTTTTGGCGTTCTATGATTGTCGCTGTTCCCAAACCCAATCCGCAACAAAAGGTTGCTAATCCATATCGGCTATTTTGGTGTTCCATGACATTGAGCAGGGTTGTAATTACGCGGGCTCCGGAGGCACCAAGGGGATGTCCCAGTGCAATCGAGCCACCATGGGCGTTTAAGCGTGGGTCCTTTAGTGGGTCGAATCCCAGCATTTTTCCTGCAGCGATCACGACGCTTGCAAAGGCTTCATTCACTTCAATTGCATCCAACTCATCGATGGTAAGGCCTGCGCGTTCAAGGCACGGTGGTGTTGCGTAGATTGGACCTTCAAGGCAAACGACAGGCTCGGTTCCTACAACCGCCTGTGATTTAACTACAGCTCGAATTTTCAAGTTGTGCTGTTCTGCAGCTTCGCGTGACATGAGCATCACCGCTGCGGCACCATCGTTGACAGGACATGCATTTCCGGCTGTAATTTTTCCGCCAAAAAGGGGTGGTAACTTCGCTAGTTTTTCTAACGATGTGTCTGGTCGCAGGCTCTCATCCTTTTCGATTGTTACAAAACTTCCATCTTCTTGTCGAGCAGGTGTCGGAACCACCTCGTTGTCGAATTTTCCAGTATCCCAGGCGGCCACAGCCTTTTGGTGGCTCCAAAGGGCGAACTTGTCTAAATCCTCTCGAGGAATTTCATATTTTTCTGCCATGCGATCTGCTGACATGGGCATCGGAATGAACTGGTACTTCTTTGCGAGTTCCGGATTAAAGGCTGCAAATCCCTCACCAAAATCCGCTCCGATAGGAAGCCAACTCATGTGTTCTACTCCCGCTGCGATGATGATGTCAGCGTTATGCGTTCCAATGGATTGAGCTGCAAAGTTCACAGCTTGTTGGGAGGAGCCACAAGCCCGGTTAATGCTACATCCAGGAACGGTATAGGGAAAATCCGCTCCTAGCAAGGCAAGTCTCCCGATGTTCGCTCCCTGCCAGGCAGTTTGCGTGTTACACCCCATCATGACATCATCAATTTCCTTAGGATCGACTTTCGTGCGTTTCGCGATTTCACGCAGCACATGTGAAGCTAGCTCATCGGGACGAGTATGAGCATAGGCACGATCTCGTCTCCCAATGGGTGTTCGGATGGCATCGACAATAACGGTATCACGAAGCGTTTTCATTTTCTTTGCACCTGTACTACTCATTCTTGTACTTGGGTTTTCGTTTTTGGAGGAAAGCAGCAATTCCTTCGGATAGATCTTTTGTTGTGAACATTTTCCCAAATGCGTGTGCTTCATAGGCTAGCCCAACTTCGAGGGGTACCTGTGCTCCATAATTCAGACACTGTTTTGTCATTCGTAGCGCGATAGGAGATTGGGCTGCTAAGGTGGTGGCAAACTTCTGCACTTCCTCCTCAAAGGCTTCGTTAGGAAACACGCGATCCACTAGACCAATCTCTAAGGCCTCGTTTGCAGTAAAGCGCTTGGCAAACATGATAGCTTCACGAGCTTTTGCTAAGCCAATGATTCGGGGCATCCGCTGAGTTCCACCCCAACCTGGAATTAAAGATAGGTTTACTTCAGTAAGTCCGATTTTTGCACTTTCTGCTGCTAATCGGAAATCACAAGCTAAGGCTAATTCTAAACCACCACCAAAGGCATAGCCATTAATGGCTGCAATTACTGGTTGGGGCAGTTTCTCTATCATCCCAAAAAGCTCATGTCCCTTCGATGATAGATATTGTCCTCGGATAGGTGTCACGCCTGTGAACTCCGTGATATCTGCTCCTGCCGAGAAGGCTTTTTCACCAGCTCCGGTGATGATGACGACATGAGTGTTTTTGTCTTCTTCTAAATCGATGAGGTTTTCTTGAATACCACTCACGAGGTCAGCATTAAAGGTGTTTAATTTCTCGGGGCGATTCAGAATTAACCAAGTAATCTTGGTTTCGGTGTCTTTCTTGAGGAGAACTGCTTTTGACATGTTTTTCACCTCAAAAGTTGTTCTCAAGATATACCGCTCTTAGACGATAAGCGTTGTGATGATTTCACTCCGTTAAAGTAAAAGTTCACAAGGAATGCCAGTGTGGCAGAGCAACATTAACCCACGCTCTAAGAGTCCCAACGGACTTCTATTGCAGTTTTAACATCTCTCCGCATGTTGCCGCGATGGCATCGTACCCAAAACGAGTGCGCAAAGTTTTGGCGAGGTTCTCACAAGCGGCTCTTTGACCATGCATTGTGAGAATCTTCGGATTCCCTTGAACTCGTTTAACAAAATTCAAGATATCCGTGCGATCTACATGACATGAAAAATTAAAGGAGTTCACCTTTGCTTTAACCTTGAGCGTAACTGGCTTCTTTTTCCCGGAATTTAGGGTTATGCGCTGATTTTCTAAAAGTTCAGCTCCAGGTGTTCCAGGAAGTTGTTTGCCCACTAGGAAAACGCTGCTCCGGGCATCAGCTGCGATTCGCTGGAGATAATGTTGAGCTGAACCACCTTTGAGCATTCCTGCGGGAGCGATAATGATTGCAGGTTCTTGGGTTGCTGCCTCGCGGTCTGATTCATTTCGAATAAAAACGGCTTGTTCCGCAACCTTTGTCAACCCATTTCCACCCGAAAAACCCTTTGTATTCTCCAACATGACACGCGTTACTTTGCGTGCCATTCCATCCACGAAAATAGGATAATTCAGACCCCGGTGTCGATATCGATTTATTACCATCATGATTTCTTGAGAACGCCCTACCGCAAAGGCAGGAACAAGCACAGTTCCCCCCTCCTCGAGGGTTGTTCGAGTCGCCTCAATGAAAGTCTTTTCGGTCTCCTTCCGGGAGGGATGGTGTTCAAGGGCATATGTGCTTTCAATAATCACCAAATCCAATTCTCCAAGACGCCTGGGATTAGCTGCGCCATTGACTAGCTGCGTATTCCTTGTATTAAGGTCTCCAGTGTAAAGGATACGAGCAGCTCCTCCACCGTTGGCTTCAGTTTCAACGAGGATCGAGGCACTCCCTGGAATGTGACCCGCATCGAGGAGAGTAACCCGCATCTTCGGGTGAACTTGAATGGGTTTTTCGTAGCCAACAGTTTCAGTGTTTTGAAGGAGGTTTTGCACTTCTGGTTTTTCAAACGCCAAGGCGTTACCTCCAATTCGGAGCATATCCGCAAGGAGAAGTTGTACGAGTTTCTTCGTTAAGGTTGTAGAGTACATAGGGACACTATGTGTTTGACTTCCTGCAATTAACGGCAGGCTTCCGCTATGATCTAAATGGGCGTGCGAAAGGACGCTTGTGAGATTATGTGTCGCGATTGGGAGGGGTACACGACGGGTACCGTTGAAGGCGGTACCATAGTCCATGACGACTCGGGCTCCAGCGTGTTCCACTAACACACTTGAAGCGCCAACCGTGTGGCACCCACCAAGGAAGGTTACTTTTGTCATTTTTCATTCCCTCTAAGGTTGTAATCGTGACAAGTCAACTCGTGTCATCTGAACCTTTCTACTTGTTCAGTGCCCACGAGCCAGGTAAATGCTCTTTCCACTCCGCCTCATCTGAAGGTTCATATTCTGAATCCTTCGCGCAGGTGGATTAATCGTCGCTCCGTCTTTCACCCCGATCAAGGAAATCGTTGGGGTGTGACACGGCGGTGAACACTTATCTCTTGTCTGGTTTGATGGAGGGAGTGGGGATTTTTAAAGTTTCTGATTAGCTAGGCCGCCTTGAGGGGGGAGGGGAGTGTTCCAAAGAGAGTTTTGTATCTCTGTTGGAGTTGCTCAAGAACCTTGGCAGGTACTGGAAGCGAACCAAGATCCGCCTTCCCAGGGACAGCCCCGTGATAGTCAGAGCCTCCTGTGATAATCAAATCGTATTCTTGCGCTAGTTCGTGTAAAAGCGCAAGATTCGACTCAATAGCCGCATACCATTCAGAGGACAGCCCAGTTACTTGGTGATAGGGATAGTAATACTCGATTCCTTGGAGCTGAGAGGGAATCAACATCTCAATGAACTGCCGGGGAGATATTTCAACCGTGAGCGGATGAGCAATTACAGGTACTCCTTGAGCATTCAAAATCGTTTGAATACCCTCCGCAATAGTGGGACGCGGGCGCTCGGCATAAGCTGGTCGCCCCTGGGCTAGATATTTCTCAAATGCCTCGTCAAAAGAGGAAACAATCCCATTTCGAACAAGGACACGGGCAAGGTGAGGACGACCCGTCGACTCACCCCTTGCCTCTGCTTCCACCTCATGTTGATCAATCTCTATACCCAACTCTCGCAATCGAGCCAGCATCTCTGGCAACCTAGCTTCCCGACCCGCGCGCATCCATTCTAGCAAGGACACCAATCCCTGATCCAAGGGATTAAGATAGAATCCCAGTAGATGGACGCGATAATCCTTCCATTTACAGCTGATTTCAACACCTGGAACCACTTCAAGCCCTAAATTTGTTCCAGCTCTGACTCCCTCATCTACACCTTGAACTGTATCGTGATCTGTAATTGCGATTCCTACTAAGCCTAGCGCCTTTGCTTTTGCTACTATTTGAGTAGGCGATTCCGTTCCGTCGGAAGCGGTTGTATGCACATGAAGATCTACATACTCGGGCAGTGTTTATCTCCTCGCATCAATGGGTACTATCTATGGGAAAGTCAGTGAGACGGTCCCGTATAACCTTTAGGGATTCCAAGGCATCCTGGAGACTCAGCTCAAAGATGATTGTTCCATCGTAGTTCCTTTCTAATAGGGCAGAAAGAAAATCCTCGATCGGTAACATACCAGTGCCTAAGGCTTGGTGATCGTAGCGTCGAACAATTCCTCCTTCGCTGGCCATTTGTCCTCCATCGTGGAGGTGTACCTCCCTAATTCGACTGAAGTATCGGTCAATGAACTCCAAAATTCCAATGTCACCAGAAAACCCTGCCAACAAATGCCCAGTATCTAGACAAACTCCGGTATTCAGTGCCTCGGCAATTTGCCAAGTTGCCTCAAACGGAAACTCCACATTCTCTAAGGCTAGCTTCTCTGAGGGAATACCTGTCTGGTCTAAAATTTCTTCCACGCTTTGTTTCGAGTGCATCTTGAAGTACTCAGTAACCATTCTAGCAAAAGGATTGGGTAGCTCTAACCGGTTAAACTCTGCCGCCAATGCACCGGTATTGTGCAACACGTAAACTTCAGGGTTTAATGGTTTCACAAGCTCGATCGCATCAACCGTACAGGCAACGGAAGCTTCTCGGATAAACTGATTCGGTGTAGCTGGTTCGATAGCCCATAATGGAAGATGCGCAGTAAATGTGAGATCAAGCTCTTCTTTCACCATTCGTAGGGCTTCTACAGCTTGCTCAGATAATCCGCCTGGGAGTACATACCGCACATCCAAGGTTAGCTCTATAAGCGAAAAGCCTTGAGCATAAATCTCACGAATAATCGCCGCATAATCAAACCGTGTAAAATCTGGTGAACCACTCACCCCTACAATACCCAAGGTATTGTCGAATTGCAAAGGTGTTATTCCAAACCGCACGCTAACAACCCCAGTACTTCCTGTAGGCTAGACTTTCTCTATACTTTAAAAGTCAGCGTCATGCGAACCAGGTACAAAGGCAAACAAGTAAAAGGAACATCCTGCTGCTAACAACCAGTCATACAACCTAATTCATGGAGAGTAGTTGAAGATGTCTAAGGTTGAACTTGCTAAGGAAAATCAAATAGCCGTTATCACGATTAACAATCCTCCAGCGAATACCCTCAACGCTGAAATCTTTGCCATGCTCCGCAAGATACTCACTGAACTCGATCACGATGACACTAAAGTCATCATCATCACCGGTGCCGGTGACAAATTCTTCATTGGTGGTGCTGACATCAAACAATTCGTAGGACAAGGCGCCAAAGGCGGCAAAAAGCTCGCTCAAATGGGTCACGAGTTCACCCTCTTCTTAGAAAAACACAGCAAAGTCCTCATCATGGCAGTAAACGGCTACTGTCTAGGTGGCGGTATGGAATTGGCACAAGCTTGTGATTTCGTTATCGCCTCCGAAAATGCGCGATTCGGACAAACCGAAATCAAACTTGGCATCATCCCTGGTTGGGGTGGCACCCAACGACTTCAACGCTGGATGGACCCCCAACGCGCCCGTGAACTCATTCTCACCGGTGAGATCGTTCCCGCTTCTGAAATGGGAAGCTTCGTCTACAAAGTCGTTCCTCAAGACAAGCTGTTACCCACCGCCATGGACCTCGCGCAACGAATTGCTGCCCGTGGGCTGGTTGCAATTCAGCTTGCGAAAAAAGCCTTGAAGAAAGCACAATATCTGCCCCTAAAAGAAGGGCTCAAACTGGAAGCGCAATATTTTGGTCAGACCTTCGACACCGAAGACGCCAAAGAAGGCATTCGCGCCTTCTTCGAAAAACGCGAACCCAGAGTGGTGGATAAATAGGATTCTATGAATGAATCCTCACACCACAGCTTAACTACGACTCGCAGAAACCACAGCAAGATAAGGCACTTTCAAACACTGACAAAACCATTAAAACCCAACTCAAGCCTAGTGGTATTCATTAAACCTCCAATTTATTAAAGGAGCAACCTGGGATGCGACTAAAGCATTTTATTCTTGGATTATTCCTGATATTTTTCCTACTCGAATTTACAGTTCCCACTATTACTCTTCCCGAATATCTCCCAACTCCCAATGAGTCAATCTCTACAGCATCCATTTTTACTTCAACTCAAACTAATCCCTCCCCTGGTCTTATTGTTCGACCCTCAGAAGATGCCATTCCACCTCTTCCCGATAACCCCCTTGGAACAGGGAGGGAAACCCTGGTCGAATGGTGGGATACCAATTACGATTATCGACGCAAAATCACCATAGTTGAACCCAACATCGCATCCCGATCCATGGAACCGGTCCACATCTACATGACCTTCACCGGTGATGTTGCTAAAGAAGGAATCATCGCTGTCGCCTATTGGGATCTTGCAACTTGGCATGAAGTTCCATCACAAGTCTGGAACGCGACGACCCACACTACAGGACCTACGACCTACTATGATTCTTGCACGGTTTGTATTCTCGTCAATATCACAAAAAATTACCAAGAAGTCTTCTACATCTACTACGATGACTCCTATACAACAGCTCCAAGCTATACTGACTACATCACGGCCATAGCTGATAATGGCCCAATCACCGATGATACGACAATGCCATGGGTTTACTCCGAAGTCACCTCTACAAATTACACAAATGTAGACACCATCTTCATTCGGTCCTCAGCATCACAAAATGAATCCGCAGCCATTCTCCTCACCGATATGCTTCGCGGCGGCTCCGATTGGGGCGGACCCTGCTGCGGCCTCATAGCCGCCCGTTACGGCGATGTAGACGCCTTAGACACTAACAACGGCACAGGAACAGGTACCAACCGGCAATACATGCTTCTCGGTGAATTCGCCCTCGACCCGCTTGGTCAAGACACCAGTATGGACTCTGACATAAACACTCGCGCTAATGTCGCACCCGACAACCCTGCAGAAGCCTGGGTCGCGGGTGCAGGTGTTTGGATCCTGGATGATGGTCCACTATTTACACGAATTAAAATCGTCACTAGCGATGGCGGTTATAGTAACATCAATTCGCCCTGGAGTAACCAGACCACGGATACAGTAAACCGGGGAAACAATGGCGCCACTGGATTTCTCAACTACACCATAACCTATACTTTCTACTGGCATGGCAACACTCTCCTTGTCAATGTGATGCTAGATATCACAGCAAACCCCCAATGGCAGGACGCCCAATGCCATGTCAAAAACTACGGTGATTGGCCCCACATCATGACTTTTACATGTGGCTCCGGAACACCAGGTACTGTTGACGCAGTACAAAACCGAAAAGCCTGGAACGGCTCAAAATATGGGCTCTACAACGAATCCGTTGATGGCCGGCGCCGAGACTTTCCAATTGAACCATGGTTCGCTTGGTATGACGATGCCAGTGAACCCGGTTACGATGGAACACAACATCCAACATTGGGCCTTATTGCAAAGGTCAACCCGGTCGGCTGGGAAGTCCTTTCTCTCGCTGTAACCGGCATGGGCGATAACACGATGCTTCAACAAATCCTCCGTGAAGGACACCAAGGTGACTTCTTCATCATGCCAACTGGTGAGACCTTCAGTTATGATTACACCGTGTATACAAGCGCCTATGGCACAGATTATGGTGAAGTTCGTTCACAAACCTCGCAAGTGAATAATCCTGTGAGCTTGAGCCTTGGCGAACAAGAACTATATCGGCATAACATCCTCACCTGCAAAACCCGAGATGTAGAAGACACAGCAATTTCTAATATCTCCCTCTATATCTTCAACAGCACCCTAGATTTAGTACGAACAGGAACTACTGTTTCTGCGACCGCCCTCTTTGAGAAACTCGAAGACGATACATATACCATCATTTCAAATTACTCCCTGCTCTCAACCTATGGAGGGCTTGTAACCTTCCGCGTCAACACAACCCAAATCACTCTAGACCATACAATTGACCGCAACTGGACTCAACCAATAACCTGCCAATTGAGCAAAACCACAGTGCATGTCGTCGATTGGTATACCAACAACAACCTCGCCACATTCGCTGAAGTCTTCTTAGACAATGCCTCGGACAGCATGCCAATTTTCGCATTGAACGCAACCATCCCTGGAGGACTAGCTTCAACTTATCTCCTTCCAGGACAGTACGATGTTAACATTCGATACATCAACCGCTTCCGCGTTCACAATCAAACTACTCCCTTCCAAGTGAGCAGCACTACTAGTACGCAAATTCCCATCGGCGTCGTAGCTACCGAACACGCCACCGAATTGAGCCTTGTCCGACCGAGTACCATTCCCTACATCGAAGTCGGATTCAACACCACAACTCGGTTCGTCGTCCTTTATCGAGATCTTATCACGGGGCAACCAATCGATGGATTGGCTACACCAATTCCCTATGTGGCGAATTGGACCTTATCCAACTCAACCCACAACAACATTGACTCTGGACTCCTTACTCCAGTGGTTGGTGAGCCTGGTAACTATTCTGTGCTCTTCGATGCCACTGGGTACCTTGTTAACGAAACTTACCAACTTCGGATACTTCTCGATGTGAACGCCCCGGTCGATTATTGGCAAGCCTATATCGCCATCGGTATCCTCATTCGTGGTCGAGAAGTCCAAATAATCCCCGAGTCCACCTCATACAGTGTCTTTTGGAACGATACGGTGAATCTAGCAGTCTATCTCAACGACACAGCCACAAACCAACCTATCCTTGGCGCTCTGCCCACCTACTTCGGTGTTGGTTTTTCAGGCTCACTCCTGCCCAACGGTACAGATGGATGGTACACAGCCGCTCTTAAAGTTGAGAACATCAATCAAGGGACTTATACCATCACCGTTCGGGCACAAATTGCAGCTTACGAAGATGCCACGACACAAATCCTACTCTATGTCGCTCCCCAACCCACCGATGCAACACTCATTGATGGATACACCAGCACTCAAGATGGTCTTACGAATCGAACACTTACACGCGGGGATTGGTGGGCTCCAGCAGGTGACTTGCTCGTTTTTACTTTTAACTACACGGGTATGTACGATCAACTCATTCTCGATGCCATTGGGCAAATTAGCTACCAAGTTGGTTTTCAGAGCCTCGAGTACCTCGGAAATGGCCTTTATCGCGTCGTCATTAACACAACGACTATTCCTATTGGATCCTACTCGGCAGCAGTAGGCTTTTCGAAGCAGAACTTCGAAGTAGCCATCCTCAGCTTTACGATCGAAGTACGCCTCATTCCCACAGAGATTCAGCTCATCCACCCATCTCTCAATGCCAGCTACTTCGAAGGCTATGTGACCGATCTCTTACGCGTGCGCGTCAGGGTTACCGATACCTGGCACAACCTTCCCGTAACCAATGCTACCTTAGTTGTTTACCTCTCCGAATTAGGCTATCCACCCATGCTCATGTACAGCGTACCAGGACTCCCCGGAGTGTACGAACTGGGCGGAATCAACCTACTCAGAGAAGGAATCTTTGACCTCACCATCACCGCCACCGCAGACAACCACGAGCCTGTAGAATTCATCTTCCAACTACGCATCGAAACCCACCCAGTCACACGGAACCTCATCACCTTCGGTCTCATTGCCGCCATCATCGGCATCATCATGCTGCTTGCCTGGGTTGCCTATACACGGGTCTTCGCCATCCCCTGGCTCGTCCGCAAGATGCGAAAAATGTCCACCACCATCGGTAAAGGCAAAACACCTAAACTCTCAGGACGCGACCAAAACCGCATCGCCACCCGACCCGACCAAATGACTGATTTTATGCAAGACGCCTATAACAACGCACGCATTTCCTTCGTAGCGTCTGCTATACCAACCATCATTGCCCTCGACGAGCGGGAAGCCGAAGAGATCGACATCTGGCGAGAACTCGATAATCTCGAAGGCCTCGGGCGCGACCAAAAACTTGAACTCTTCGAAGAAATGAAACGCATTCCCCCCAAAGATCGCATCTGGTTCCTTGAAGACCTCAAACGCCAACTCGCAGACGGCACACGCTTCAGTCGGATCGCACTCGAGGGGACCCCTGAAGGACTTCTCGACGAGGAAGCTGAAGCACGCGTCATTCAAGCCCGGCTTGATGCCCTTCCCGCCCTCAGCGAGCAAGAGAAGAAAGCCCTCTTCAAACAAATCAGCAGCCTCCCCCCTGAAGAACGCGAAGAAGTCTTCGAAACCCTTAAAGAACAATACGAAACCAGCGACGAAGAAGAATAACACCGACTCTAAAGCCCCGATCCTGAGTTACCGTTTCACAACACTAGATCATTCAATACAAACTTAAAGTCTGGATTTTCCTCAAGCGTAAATCTCAGGAAAGCTATTTAAATTCTTGAAGGTTGTTTAGCTTAGCGGCTACATCAGCCAATACCGCTCTACTCCATACTGTCAATGATGGGTGAGAACCTAGAATGAAAATTCGTCCTATAATTCTCCTTTTACTCTGTTGTATGATGTTACCTTTCCTATCACAGCCTGCCATCCCGACGGCGATTGATGCTGTGAACGCTCCAACGAGTTATACCCCAACATTCTCGAGTTCTCCCCCTTTACCCGAAAGTTCACCACTTCCCCCAAGTCCTGATTATTCAGGGTTAGGGACTGCACGCTCCGTTCATGAAGTGGCTAATCGGACTGATGCAAATCAAGCTATCCTTCTCTTCTATGATAGTGGAACTCAAACAGCAGGAACCGACTCAGCGAATGTGGTACTTCCTCCTGGCTGGACCGGTTATCAGCTAGATTTTTGGGTCGACGACTTGTATGAAAACCGAACTTGGGCCTTAAACCCGAGCTTCAACGGTGGAACCACATATTGGACTAGTGGATACGATGACCTCGGAGGGACCAACACCTTCGCACAGACATGGCAAAGCGGAGGGCCTGATGGCAATGGTTATGTTCGGGTCCAAGAGGATGGGCGTTGGGATGGCTCTTATTATCGTTATGATAATAATGATCGAACTTGGTGGACTCAAACCTATACAGTCCCCCGAAGTGATATTGAGTGGGTAGGAATCAAGCTCGATTATCGAGTTGATAGTGCTTGGGGGAGTAACGCTCTTTTCAATGTCTATATCCGTATTAACGGCACCCAAGTTTGGGCAAAAGGCTTTCAATCTGTCGGAGACACTAACTGGCATAATAGTGACTTCCTGGAACTTGATTCTGGGCTCTTTGATATTCCGAACAGCGCCATTGAACTCGAAATTGGCATGTTCTCCACCATGAGTGTGGGTTACAGCTCAAACAATTGGATGCGTGTAGAATTTGACAATGTTTGGCTTTATATGAAGACAAAAGTTTATCCCACGGAAATTAACCTCCAAATGAATGGGTTAGCAGTTGAAAATCAGGTCAGTCGGGGTTCGGGCTTTGTCCGCCAGATTCCTACCAGTGTTTGGACGACCTCACCTGTAGTTTCCAACCTGGTTTGGGCACCTACCACCAATCCGCCTGATCCCGATCTTGATATCGCAGTGACAGGTGTCTGTGACCTCAACCTCTTTGCCAACAAAACAGCATCTACTCTCTACGCGCAGAGCCCAAGTGCCATTGGCGTTGGATTCATGGCAAGCAATGGGCAAAACACAACTTGGACCTTCTTTTATCAATTAGCTCTCCCATCCCAATATTGGAACGATGTCTTTAACTTCACCATTCCAAGCGACTGGAATATTACCTTCGTATCGGAACCCCAGTTGCCTACAATCAATAAGGTTGGTCTGTGTTTCGGAGGAAATCTTGGTGATGGTTATATCAGCATTCCGGCAACCGACATCACAGTAAGCCCTGATGGCTACTGGATGATTCAGGCAGAATCCCATAACTATGTTGATGCCGCAGAATTACAAATCTTCGATGGTGGGTGGACTCCCACATCATCAATCCGAGCTGGAAACACCACTCGAGTTGCAGCACGCATCTTAGATGGAACAGATACGCCACCTGTCGGAATAACCGGGACAGAAGCAAATGTCTCTATTTTTGAACCAGGTGGGGGGTTGTGGTACAGTGAGCTTGTTACCCCAAACGCTCAAGGTTGGGTCTATACCTCCAGTTTCTACCATGATGGCTGGAATACAACCGGTGGAACCTACAACATATTTGTCAACTGGGATAACGCAACGGAAGCAGGTGAGTTCTGGCTCTCTTATACCATGGAACATTCTACATCCCTTACCCCGCGCGAACCCTTAATTGAAGCGTTCTTAGAAAATCAACCGCTTTACCCGAAGGTTCGTTATGAGGATTCTGATAGCCATTCCTGGTTAGAGCCTCCCGCCACGGTTGTGGGTAACTGGACAACGGGTACGATCACTTTTCACTATGTATCCGGAACAGGATACTATGAAGCCGAAATCAATGCCCAAGATCCTGGAACGGTTGGACAATTTTGGATCCGTGTGAACGCGAGTAAAAATCACTATGACGACGCTTCTTGCTTTATTTTAATTGATATCGTCTCAGAAACAGATGTTGAATCGCCTCAAGTGGGCGGTGTTGAAGTTCCTTGGCGAGGCAATACTACCGTCGCAGTGCATTATACGCAAAAAATTGGGGGCGGGGTTCTGGGTGCAACCATCGCTTGCAACTGGACGAGTGGATTTTATACAATTACTGAGGGAACGGATGGCTGGTATTACATCGAACTCAACAGTAGCGGACCCGGTGCGATCGGCACATACATGATGAATGTTACCCTCTACAAAGAACGCTACCAACGCCAACAAATTCGAATCCCGGTCTTCGTGACCCCCATGACCCTCATCATCACCACGACTGTTGGTGAACCTGTCAATGTGACCTACGGCGAACAATTCTGGGTCGAAGTCTATGTAGAGAACTTTCTTGGCGAACCTTTCGATGAAGCTAATGTCTCATTCTCCTGGACCGGTGGCACTCTCTATAATAACACCGGGGTGAACGCCTACTTTGGGGTCTGGCTAAATTCCTCTAAAGGAAGCATCGGCATCCACTATCTCACCGTCTATGTGACCGGACCTAATGTGATACCTAGCGTCAAAGCCATCCTCATACATGTAAAACAGATAGGCAGCATCCTTGACACAGTTCCCACCGGCGAGTATAGCCTTACCTTCATCCAAGGGGAAACTTTCAGAATCTCTGTCAATTATTCCACTATCTATGGTGATCCCGTTGAACTCGCCACGGTCACCTACTTGGTGGGCACCCTTAGCGGCTCCTTCATTGAGATTGGCAACGGTATCTACAATGTCACTATTGATACCACAACCTTAGTGGCTGGATCCTATACGATTTATGTCACCGCTTCATCACCGAATGTCGACTCCCAATCACGCGCCATCAGCTTGATACTGACATTGATTCCTGCAGAAATCGTCCCTGAAACAGCAATTTACAACATTTACTGGGGTGACGCTTTCACTATTACCGTTTTCTTCAGAAACCTCTCTAACGATAGTGCTATTCTCGGGGCTAGTATCGAATATAGTTGGGGTCCTTTCTCTGGAACCCTCGTCGCGAACGGTACTCCTGGTTGGTACACCTCGACCCTTCCGAGCACCGGATTCGCGGCGGGCTCAGTGTATGTTGCTACCTTGACTGCTAACGAACCGCACTTCCAGTTCGTAGTTACTACAGTAACCGTATTCATCAATCCTCGACCAACGGACTTAGATCTCGTCGCCGCCAACATGTACTTCCCTGACACGGACGCGGTAACGCTCCTTAATATTTCAGAACCCTGGACTGTCCCACGCAGCGACATCCTTTATCTCTACTTCAACTTCACCGACTATGAAAACGCTATCATCACCGATGGCACCGGTGTTTACAACTGGTTATACGGCAGTGGTGTGCTCACCTACAATAATGGTTTGTACTATGCTGCCATCGACATGACTCAAATCACACCCGGTTCATACTTCCTAGATGTGACCTTCACCCGCCAAAACTACGAAATTGCCCAGGTTACCCAACTTCCCTTAACCATCACATTAGTTCGAACAGAAATCCGTCTTGAAATCGAAGGAGGAACCTATTACGGTTTTACCGGAGATCCTTTGGTCTTCGGCCTCATTCTCTGGGATTTAGATCACAACATCTCCATTGATTTCGCTAATATCAGCGTGTTCATCCAAGGGTTTACCCCCGATGAGGGTATTCGCTTGACCAATCACCACAATGGATTATACACCTTTGACGGCTTCATCAGCTTCCCCTTTGAGGCCACCTACATTATCGAAATCACAGCCGAAAGCGGTTTGGTCTATCAGATTACCTCACTTAATATGCCGGCTGTCATCACCTTACACCCCATCGTCCAACAAGGTCTTCGATACGGGCTCATCGCCGCAATTCTCGGCATCCTCCTCCTCGGTGCATGGGTGGCGTATTCCCGGGTCTTTTCCATCCCCTGGCTTGTCCGCAAAATGCGGGGAATGTCGAAAACGATTGGTCAAGGAAAAACACCGCACCTTTCGAACCGTGATGTCAATCGGATCTCTACACGCCCTGAATCTATGGAAACCATCGCTGATTCCGCCTACCGCTCGATTGGCGTTACCGTTGCTGCAACCATGGTGCCTGCAGCCGTCACCATAGAAGAACGCCAAGCCGAAGACGAACTCATCTGGCGAGAACTAGAAAAACTCGAAGGCCTGGGCCACGACCAAAAACTCGAACTCTTCGAAGAAATGAAACGCATCCCCGCCAAGGACCGCGTCTGGTTCCTCGAAGACCTGAAAGAACAAATGGCTGATGGCACCCGCTTTGGTCGCCTCCGCGCTGAACCTACACCGGTTCCCGAAGGCGTCGATCCCAGTGTCCACGCCCGACTCCAATCCCTCGACGCCCTTGGACCAGCTGAAAAACAAGCCGTCGTGGAACAGCTCCGCGGGCTCTCTAAAGAAGAACAAGAAGAGGTTATCAAAGCCCTCGAAGACACCGAACGCCAAGCCGGTTAACGCTAGCACTTAGGGGCACAGCCTGTGCCCCCTATGCCCTTTTTGGCATTTCTTAATGTTTTTTCATTAAATAAACATCTCAGGAAAAACTGATAAATACTCATCTGGGAGCTAGAAGTACTGCGGGGATACTAATCGTAGATGGTATACCAGCTTGAGAAAGTGGTGTGTTACTATGAGTAAAAAATCCAGCCTGCTCACATTATTCGTGCTCCTAGCTGTCGTTATGGTGTTCTCTCCTACCAGCATATTCCTTGAGAGCGCTGTGCGGGCGGCTCCTCCCAATTCTCCCTATGAGGGAGTAGGTGCAAATATTGATGTCGTTGAATTTGCACGAAATGACAGCACCCTCTTCTCAAACGGCGTAAACGGCACCGCCTTTTCGTATCTTGAAGGGTGGTATCCTTCAGGCCATCGCGGTTATCATTTGCTCACTTCGGTTTCAAACCTTCGCCGCACCGAAGACCCGGTCCCTAACGGTGATTTTGACCAATACGACGAGCCTAATAATAACTGGACCATGACCGCATCTACTGGTGGACTAGTAAAATCCATAGATAATGTCACAGGTGGTAACCCTGGATATTGTCTTGACGCCGAACTCAAATATGGAAATGTCCCCAACACCGCCTATGCCTGGATTGATAACGACTTTACTTATACCTCTTCTATCACACCAGATAGCTTAAGATTATTTTTTGATATACGATTCTCTGAAGACATCTCCAAAGCAGGTTGGTTGAGCGTCAAAGTTGCAGTTCGCTATCAAGCCGCAGAAGTCGGAAGTTGGACAAACACAACAGATCTTTTTAGTCCAACTACATGGCAATCTATAGATTTTTGGACAGCTGCCGTTAACGGAACGGTTACCATTCGCATCATAATTGCAAAACAGGGTGGAGGAGGTGCTAACACAAAGGGGCATATCTACTTCGATAATTTTCGGTATGTCATCGGTACAGACAGCAAACCCAGTGAAGTCGGGTTGACTCTCAATGGAGCTTCAATCTCCGATACTACGGGAAGCGCTGGAGAAGTCAATATTTACGCGGATCCGGTTACGAAGGAAGAGGCTCCGTTAGCCAATTGCTGGAATACAACCGAAGCATTTCAATTCATTTCTGTATCTCACGCTGATATCAGCTTTGATTATGAGTATTCAATGTACATAAAAAGTGAAAATCCTGCTGCTGCATCAACCGATTTCTCTGCTGCTGCAGATGCAGCCCCTACTTGGAATGTAAACTACACAATTCCCAGTGATCCGCCCCGTCCTCCAAGCGGATGTGTGGGATATAGTTATGGCTTGTATCTGCGTTCAACATGGAATCTAGTTGAAGTTCGAGATACAGATGATGATCTCGTTCCGACAACCCAGTATGATTATAACACAACCAGTCAGTTCTTCAAACTGAAAGAAGGCGTTGCTTCTACCGGTGAAAAATTCCGCGTCGTTGCCTCAAGCCTAAACTACATTCTAGAGGTTTATCCTCAAAAAAGTAGCACCGGATCAGGTCCCTGGACCAATCTTTCCGCAAGCAATTATTATGTAAAGGACGACTGGTTGCGGGTCCTTGCTACACTACGACCAATTAGTCCATCGGCTAATACTGCTGAAGTGACAATTTTCCGTCCGGATGGTTCAATTTGGCAAAATGATCCGTCACCCACTATCCATTCCAGTAACAACACAATCATCAGTTCAGCGTGGCAAGTCGATCAGATTGATGCAGATAATGCAGGAAGCCAATGGCAAGTTACCGTATCCTTCGATAATACGACACAATGCGGTATGCGTGCAAAATCGTTTTCGATCGTCATCGAAACTACCGCTACGAAATGGACCCCAAGTGATGGCGCTACAGTAACCTGGGGACAAAGTGTTTTTGTAAATGTAACTTGGACGGATGATTTGGGTACTTCTATTCCCGACGCCTTTGCCCGAATTCGTTACATCGATCGTAATCTTCAAACCCGATATGCGAATATGACGGCAAACGGCCTAGGTGCATATGAATTAGCTTTTAGCACGAATTTAATGAGCCCTGATCGCGCTGCAGAATTCTATGTTGAACTATTTCGCTATGGGTATGTAAATGTCACAGGGACACAACTACGCTATACAATCAACCTAGTCAATGATCTGAGTTACACCATGCTAAGACCCACCCAACAAACAGGGCCCAATGAATATACCGGCGAAACCACCAGCGAGGCTGGTTATATTAGTCAAGTCAGATTCTACGATCTTTACGAACAAGCGTATGTTCGAAACGATACCGGCGTGTGGAACGAAAATGTCCGAGTCAACTTCACCCGCTATCATTATACGACATCCTGGGAGTTCTATTCAGAAGGCAGCTTCATACCCAATGCTTCGAACCCCACGATATTCGAAAAAGTCGATTCTCAGTATTCGGGTACTTCTCAAGTGAAGTATGAAGTGACATTGCGTATTGTCGGAGCGGCGTGGGATTTTGAGCAACAAAACTTCACAATTATTATCAAAGTAGTTAGCATCGCGACAGACTTGGACGCAGTGCGAACCACCATTATGTATCCGCCCTCAGGCGATGGATGGACTCAATACAACAACAACACTGACAGCTACGAGGTCCGCATCTATTGGAATGAAGTATTCAACATCACTGTGTTTTACCACTTCGCTGAAAACGACACAGGGATTAGTGGAGCAAGTGCCACTCTCCTTTATGAGGCTAGCAAGAAGACCATGAGTGCAGTGCCAATCGGCTATTTCACCTACTCCTTAAATACGAATGATGTTGGTCTTGGCACAACGGACTTGTTTGTTAATGCTAGTCGAGTAAGTTACGCTTCTCAGACAATTCAAATTCGATTAATCGTTGAAGCGCGAAAAACTGAACTGACAAAAGACTATCTAGGATCCATAGTTGATCTACCTTATGATGATGATTTCACGGTCATTTTCACCTTCAACGATATCGTTTCAGGAGCTCCTGTTGCAATAACAGATGCCCTAGGTACCATTGTTGGTTATCCCGGAGGGAAATCTTCAGTAGTTAACAATGGTGATGGAACATACACTGCGACATTCTTGGGGGATGTTGTTGAAACCACATATTATGTTACCGTTGGGTTCAGCCGTACTAATTATACGAGTCAATCCAAGTACTTTGAAATCACGGTTCGTCCGATGCATACCACGGCTTTTGGTCTGGTAGAATCCGTCTCGGTTCCGTGGGGGCAAAATGTAACCATCAACATCTCCTACAACGATACCGATCACGGCGGTATTGCCATTTCTGGTGCCACCCTTTCCTTTGTTTCGACAAATGGCTTCTTCAACTCTTCCAGCGATATTCTGGGTGTCGATTACTGGCTGGTTTACAACCCAGACGGATCTTACACGCTGATTCTTAACACAACACGAGTGGGAACCGGAATGCAACCCTTCACGCTAATTATCACGCTTAGTAAGATTCATTACGATAACTACGAAGTATATACATCCTTCCAAGTACGAGATAACCTCACCGTCCTTCAACGGGTATCACTCGACCCAGGAACGACCGTATCCTGGGGCGACAACCTCACTATCGTCTTCACCTATACCAACTTAGATGATGGTGGTTCTGCAATTCCATTCGCAATAATTAGCTGTGATTGGGATGCGTTCTATTGGAGTTGCGACTATAATACCACTTTACAGGTCTATATTCTCGTCATACGGACAGAAAGTCGTCTCGAAGGCAGCTATACGGTCACGATAAGTGCCAAGAAAAACCACTATCAACAATTCTCAATCATCGAAAACTTCGTGGTCCGACAAATCCAAACAACGCTTGATGTTGATCCGGATTACATACCAAATTGGCCCTTGGGCTTCAATCTCACTCTCCGCATTGATTACTATGATGCTGATCACGGAGGACAAGTACCCTTCGCTGAAGTGGTTACCGATTGGAATGCAGGCTATTACACGATTATTTACTATGGAAATGGAACTTATGATTTAATCCTTAATACAACCTGCCGAGGGGTAGGAACACATCCAATTAATGTGACCATCTGGCGCGAGCATTACGCTCAACGAACGGTGATAGTGTCCTTAACGCTAGTTCCGATTCCTCTATTCGTAGAAGTTCTTTCGGACTCGCCAGTGACTACTGAATATAATTCAACCGATTTGGTCGTAGTAACGGTGCGCGTAACCGACCTTTATGGGCGACTGATTAACAACTCTATCACAACCTACCATTGGCTTGGGGGAAGTGGAACCCTCTCGTTTGTCGGAGCAGGTGTTTACAATGGTTCCTTCTCCGCGGCTGCTGATACTGGCGCTTATGTGGTAACTATCCAGGCTAACAATACAGGTTATCAAATTGGCGTGAGCTTCGTCATGCTTAATATTCTCCCCACGGATACAATCCTAAGTCCAATAACCTCTAGTGTTCAAGCCGTGGTGGGTCAAACTTTTGACATTTCCATTCTGTTCACAACTATTTACGGCACTGGAATTGCTGATGCTACGGTAACCTATCTTTGGGCAACTAATAGGACCGGGACCTTAACCTTTGTTGGTGGCAATGTCTATAATGCTACTCTCGATAGTTCCGGATTATCTGCGGGACAATACATCGTCTATGTGACCGCTGGAGGTCAGAATGTCATTGAACGACGAACGACCATCAGTGTGATATTAGTCTTAATTCCAACGGACCTCCAAGCCTTTCCGGCTATCCAAGAAGTCTACTACGGATTGGATTTCACACTCCTCGTCTTTTTCAATGACACCATCAACGATGTAGGTATAGATGGGGCGAATGTCACCTACATTTGGGGACCTCTGACAGGATCGTTGCAACCAACAGGAACGGCTGGATGGTATAATGTTTCATTACCAACCACAGTTTTCCCCATTGGAACCTACTCAATTACGCTTGCTGCTGATTTCGAAGGGTATCAATATGCCTTAGACTCCGTATCGGTAATCATTCGCCCTCAACCAACCACCTTGGACCTCGTCCTAATTCAAACCTATTTCGCACCACAAGATATCGTTACGAACCTTACAGGAATTACCTGGGTTGTTCCACGTGGTGAAATTCTTCTGCTATACTTCAACTTCACGGACGCAGCGAACAGTACTATAAGTGGGGCTTTAGGTACCTATACCTGGACTTATGGCACTGGAATTCTCTCCTTTGAAAACGGCTTATACATCGCCACATTAAATCTGTCACAAACCCAGCCAGGAACATATTCTCTTCAAATTACCTTGACCTTCCAAAACTACGAGGTAGGGCAAAGCCCCTCCTATGATTTGATCGTAATTCGAGTTCCCAGTGCCGTTCAAGTCATAACAGACACAGAAAACATACTTACAGGAACAGTATGGAACCTCGTCGTTTTCTACAATGATACATACCACAATTTACCAATTGTTGGCGGCAACCTTACAGTTACCATTCCAGAACTTGGAATCGAAAATGCGTATATGCTTGACATTGGAAATGGATTTTATTCATTCCCCGTACCAGCGCTTATCGTTCAAACCACTCTCCATATAGAAATTCGCGCACTAGGTGGGTTACAATACAGTTCGGCCATCGAAGACATCGTGGTCGTAGTAACGCTTCATGCCATGGTTTTTGGTGTGCTTCAGATAGGCCTTGGTGCTGCGGTAATTGGTATTATCGTGATTGTGATGTGGCTAGCATACACACGGGTTCTAGCGATTCCTTGGCTGGTCCGTAAAATGCGACGCATGAGTCGGACTATCGATAAAGGTAGAACTCCTAGTCTTTCAAAAAGGGATTTTGAACGAATTGGCTCTCGACCAGATCTAATTGCCCATCTTGCAGAACCAGCTTATATGACCATCAACATCCCAATTTCTGCCGCAAGTCTGCCTGCAGCTTTAGACTACGAAGAGCGGTATGCAGAGGATGAAGCCATTTGGGAAGACTTGAAGCAACTGCCTCGACTCGAATACCACCAAAAACTCGAACTCTTCCAGGAGATGAAACGGATTCCCGCAACCGAACGGGTGTGGTTCCTTGAAGACTTGAAGCAACAAATGGCCGATGGAACCCGATTTGCCCGAAAGGTCAAAGAACCCGCCCTCGAACCAGAGCTAGAAAAAGAACTACAAGAACGGTTGAAACAATTTCCACAATTGAGCGATGTTGAAAAAGAACGGATCACCGGACAACTTCGTCATCTTCCCAAGGAAGAATGGGATGAAGTGTTCACTACACTCGCCGTTTCTACAAAACCAGAAGTTGTCAAAGCCGTTAAAGCTGAGGTAGCTGAGGTAGCTGAGGTAGCTGAGGTAGCTGAGGTAGCTGAGG
>JBHLMG010000004.1:101341-126397 GCA_048938385.1 Promethearchaeota archaeon
AGCTGAGGAAGCTGAGGAAGCTGAGGAAATTCTCGGACCAGATGAATTTCCATCACTTACCGAAGAAGAACGAACAAAATTACTAGAAGAACTAAAGGACCTAAGCGATGAGGAAAAGCGGAAAGTGCTAAGCACCTTCCGCGAAAAACATACAGTTGAAACAGCAAAAGGAAAAATCGTAAAGGGCAAAAAGACGATTGAAACTGATGAGTCCGAAGACGAGAAGTAATCGATTTGAATATCCATAACCTAGCACCCAGTCGTCAAAAATAAGAAGAAATTCGACTTCAAAATTCTGAATCTAAAGAAATGCAATAGCCGAGCCAATATCATTGTCAAGACTGCAATTTTCCGACGAATAACCGGTAACACTATTAAGCGGGACCTCCTGCCTATCTTCTCTAAGACAAAATGAAGGTGGCAGATCATGGTGGAACCTGACCTAAGCGAGTTCATGCTCAATCTCATCAAAGAACGCCATGCGATTCGTGATTACCTAACCGATCAACAGGTCAGCGACGAGCTCCTATACAAAATCATCGAAGCTGGTGGATACGCACCGAGTGCTGAAAATCAGCAACCTTGGCGTGTCATCATCGTTCGAGATCGGGAGAAACAGCGTCGGATCGGTGAACTAGCCGTCCAGCGCACCATCGAACTCTTTGGCCGGATCACCCCGCGCCAAGAACTAGAACGACGATTAGGCTATGTCAAGGCGTTGCCCAGCCGTGAACGTACCATCGACTGGCTCATTACAGGGCGCCGCTTCGAATACATCAAAGGTGAACCCGAAACCGATGGGGCACCCTTGCTTTTTGTCCTAGCCATCGAAGCGACCCATGTAGGTAACTCGCAAGCAACTCTTCGTGGAACAGGTGGCGTATACGGATGGAGCAGCCAACGCCACGCTGTTATTGCTGGTAGCATGTTCATGCAGAACTGTTGGCTTGCAGCCACGGCACTCGGTTTAGGCGCCTGTGTCTCAAGTGTACAACTAGATCATTATGATGATGTGCGCGAAATCTCTGAACTCTTAGGCATCCCTCATCCCCACTGGCTACCTATCCTTTGTCTCACAATCGGCTATCCCAAATACCCCCGTGTGCAGGGTCCACCTCGCTTATCCCCAGAAGAAATCACCTATGTCGACACCTGGGGGAATAATTGGCAACCACAAAAAACACCTAGAACGAAGAAGGAATGAAGCCTCATGGACCAATTCAAGACTCTACAAGAATTCATCGTTGCGTGGATGGATGAGCTCTGGTATAGCCTGCGTGACCGTGTCGGCGCGCTTTCCATGATAGAAAGCCTGCAAAACTCTTGGAAAGCTGCGGGTCAGAAGGTCGGAGAACTCGCAAAAAGTGAAGGACTCACAATCGCTGAAACCGCAAAGACGGCTCATCACATGCTCGGGCGCACAGTCACGCTTGAAGGAAATACGCTGATAGTGACGACTTGCCCCATATGGGATCGAATCCTGACAGGGAACCTTGAGTATGGACTACGCTGTGAGGAATTCGTTTGCGCGCCCTATCTTGATGGCATGAAGGGCGCTCTAAATGCAAAGGAGGCTATCGTTGAGACAAATCTTCGACTTGCCTATGTGAAACGCGCCCAACTTGAATACAAACTCTCAAAACTAAAATCCCAACCTTCTGAGGATTCGAAGGCTCAGAATGAACGAAAAGTCCTTCAGAAGCAATTGGATCAATTGCCCAAGAGTCCAGCATGTGTCTTCCGGGTCAAATAAATGGGTGTTCACTACCTATTGCCTTCAATGATCGACTTGGCTAATGCTACCACTTCTTCAACGCTCAAGTCCGCTTTTAGATGACTGAACTCAGTCTTACATTGGTCGAACCGCTTCAAGATCTCCTCTTTATCTTTCTGTGCATGATACTGCTTAACCGCTTCAGCTACTTCACGAATTTGAGTCTTAGTAGCCAGAACGCTGTTCTCACGCAAAATGTATTCGATGAGGTGACGCCCAGCAAATTTCCCCAAGTAGAAGCTGCGTTGTCGACCCACGAGTTCTGGCGGAATTGGCTCATAAGATAAGGAATGTGCCAAAGTTCCATGGACATGAATCCCCGAGCCATGGTTAAACGCGTTCTGTCCCACAATGGCCTTATGCACAGGAATCGGGATTGCGAAACTGCGTTCTACTAACTTGGATAGCTCAAAGAGCTTTTTCGTCTTGATGCCAGTCTTTATTCCGTACAAGGTTTCTAGAGCCATTACCACTTCTTCCAACGCCGCATTACCCGCCCGTTCGCCAAAGCCATTCACGCATACATGGGGGTAGGTAGCCCCCATCTCTACAGCAGCCAGCGTATTTGCGGTGGCTAGACCAAAATCATTGTGACAATGAATACCCAAAGCAAATGACTTCTTCGTGGCTTCTGTTAGCCTCTCTTTGACCTCTTTAACGATATATTGTATGACCCCAGGTCGACAAAATCCCACTGTATCCGCAATCACAATCGTATCCGCCCCTGCTTCAATGGAGGCCTTCGATATCTGCACAACTTTGTCCAAGTCACTACGTGTGGCATCTTCTACAACATACGCCACATTAGCTCCATGATCGACAGCATAAGCGGTACACTCTGTGAGGTTATCGATGGCTTCTGCTAAGGTCATTTTGAGTTGATATTCTAATCGTAACTTGCTTGGCGCAATGAAAATAGGGATGACTTCTGCTCCGGTATCAATACAAGCTTGGACATCGCCAAGCACCGCACGAGCAGGTGCGGCAAGTTTTGCGTTTTGAAATCCTTCCTTCGAGAGGCGCCGGATAGTTTCTCGTTCTTCTTTTGAAACCATAGGAAATCCCGCTGCAATCACCGCAACCCCAATCTCATCCATTAACTTAGCAATCTCGATTTTCTCATCTACCGTAAGGAGAGTTCCTGCTGTCTGTTCCCCATCACGCAAGGTTTCATCCCAAATCCATACACGATTCGGTGTGGATGGTAAACGCAATTCGTTGCGGCGGTTGTGATTCACGATGAGCCCGGCGGCTTCTAATTCGCTAGTCATGAATGTCGACCCCTAATGATCGCTATTTCAGCCTGCGGCTTCTTCATCCTTTATCTTTTTTGAAGCACGACTTTTCAACGCGCTGTAGACCCCACATTGCGAATGCTTCTTAAGCAAAACTCACTAAACGAGCCAATATAACCAGTTTATTTCGAACTCGGTGACTGGGATGGCTGCGAAAACACCTAATCAACCTCTGATCTCGCTCTTCTCCGCTAGCTCCGTGGTCCTTATTGGCGCCAGTGCAAATCCCCAGTCCTTCGGTTTTCAAGTAGCCCGAGCCCTCATCCGAAATTTCAAGGGCTCAATCAGTTATGTGAGCGCTACCGAGGCTAAGGTGTTAGGAGACCCTACTTATGCAACCATTGCTGAAGTGCCAAAGGGGAACCATCTTTGGATTATTGCCACGGTCACCAAAAATTTTGATGAAACTCTACAATTAATCGGGCAACGGAATCCCCTTGCAATCCTTATACTAGTCGAATTACCTTCCGAACAGCAAGAAGGTGTGAGGAAGGTCATCACTTCCCTTTCCTGCCCCGTGATTGGTCCCCGCAGCGCCGGCTTCTATGATTCTACGACGCGCCTTGATATGTTTCCGCTTCCTCCCGAAGTACTCGGACGACCACCAAAGGGATCCGCTGGCGTAATCACTGATAACCGCGATGTCGCCTTCGGACTCCTCGAACAACTCAGCAATTACCGCTGTGGAGTCTCAAGATTTGTTGACCTAGGCGAAACCTTTGGAACGCGAGAAGCTGACGCTCTCTCATTTTTCGCTCAAGATGACGCTACAAAGATCGTCCTCCTTGGAACTGGTCAGGTATCCAATCTACGGGCATTCAGACAAGCTGTCAACAAAGTGCATGGCGCAAACAAGCCAGTTATCGTATCGCTTTTCCCGGAGGAAATTACAGCCCGCCTAGGACTTCACCGTCGAACAGGAACTACCGTTACTCCCCTCACCAAAGATATCGCACAACAAACTGGCTTAATGGTCACTTCGTCATGGGACCACGCAGTTGACTTGACCCTTCTCTGCCAACACCAATCGCTCCCACAAGGGCCCAATGTTGCAGCCATCTCAAATTTTGGCGCCTACTGTGTCTATGTTGCAAGTGCCTTGCATACTTCAAAACTCAAGCTAGCCAACCTTGCCCCAAATACTAAGCGAGCCCTGAACGAAAATCTCCCCCCCTATTGTCGGTGTGAAAACCCCATCTGTCTATACACTAACGCTGATGAAGTCCGGCTCGATACAGCCCTGCGCCTAATCCTTCCCGATCCAAACACTCACAGCCTCATCCTCAGCCTTCTCCCCCAATCACCCAACCTTGACCCCGACTACCTCTATGTTATGCTCCGACAGCGCCTCAGAACCCTTGCCACTCCCAAACCAATCATCGCTGTAATCCCGGCTAGAGAACGCGAAAACCTTCTAGTTCAAAGCCTTGAACATCTCCACATCCCTGTCTACTCCAACCACTACCGTGCACTGGGTGCCTTAGAAAACGCCTACCGTCTCTCAAAACTCCATGATTAATGAGTGGCTTAGTAACGCGCGATCACTATCCTTCCAGCTTCATGGCAGAAAGACCACTCATCTATCTCGGCAAGAACACTTATCTGCTAAAACATGCCGCATAACCTCCAACAAGGTGAATTTATCATGTACAAAGCCTATGTCCTCATCAAAGTCGCACCCCAACAGGAAGACGCCATTCTACGAGAGATTTCTAAGCATCCCACAATATCTGAATCTCACAAGCTCTTTGGAATGTACGATCTTATTGTCGAAATCGAGCGAAAGGGCATGCGTGAAATCATGCAATCCATCTCAAAAATTCGTGCGATTAAAGGCGTACTAGACACGATAACCAACCTCGTTGCTGACTTTGAGATGGATGTACACGGAGCACCAATCTGATTGTCAGGATAAGGAACGGAGGTCAGTTGAGGGACGCATCGCATGGCATCAGACCTGGACCCTTTTTTTAATCCTCAAACCGTTGCGGTGGTCGGTGCCTCGGCACGCAAAACGAGTGTTGGCGGTGTGATTTTCCGCAACTTCCTGAAACCGACATTTAAGGGTGTAGCTTACCCTATCAATCCCCGCGCCACTGAGGTCTTAGGTATCCCTTGCTACGAAAAAGTGTCAGCGATTCCTCAACCCGTCGACCTTGTAGTTATCGCTGTCCCGGCAGGCATCGTTCCCAACATCATGCTTGACTGTGAAACTAAAGGAGTCAAAGCTGTCATCATCATAAGCGGAGGATTCAAAGAAATCGGATCTGAAGGTGCCTATCTCGAAGAGCAAGTCGTGGAAATCGCCAAACGGAGTGGTATTCGCGTCATTGGTCCCAATTGCGTTGGTATTTATGACACCAATACTGGCGTAGATACGACCTTTCTTCCTGCCTCGCGCATGGGACGTCCAGGGAAAGGTTACATCAGCTTCATCAGCCAAAGTGGTGCCTTTGCAGCAGCTATCCTCGACATGAACGCTTTATCTGGGTTAGGAGTCAGTCGGGTTATCAGTTTTGGGAACAAAGCTGATGTGAATGAAATTGACCTTATTAAGTACCTCGGAAACGACCCTGAAACGCGTGTTATTGTAGAATATATGGAAGGGCTATCACCGAGTACAGGGGGAACATACCTGACCACTGCTAAGGATGTAACCCAGCAAAAGCCTCTCATCGTGGTCAAAGCGGGGCGGTCTTCCCGTGGATCTGCCGCTGCTGCAAGTCATACGGGAGCCCTCGCGGGTGATGCTAAACTCTATGACTTTGCTTTTCATCAAGCTGGTATCTTAACTGCGCGTGATTTTGAAGATGGGTTCGAGATGGCGAAAACCCTAGCGTCGCAGCCACCAGCTCAAGGTAATCGTGTGCTCATTGTCACCGATGCTGGTGGCGCGGGTGTTATGACAGTCGACGCTTGTGAAGCGCTTGGGTTAACTGTTCCCGAACCTCCCCAAGATAAAAAGAAAATTCTCCGCGCAGCCTTTCCTGGGTATTGCAGTGTCCACAATCCCATTGACTTAACAGGGGACACCGATGCTGAACGTTATCAAATCGCTCTAGAAACGCTGTTAGGAACACCTCATTATGATGCCGCTATTGTCATCGTCATGATGCAAGTTCCCCTTCTCGATTTAGACATCGTCGACCGCCTCATGGCTATTGTCCGTAAATTCAACAAACCTCTCGTTGCGTTAACAGCTGGTGGACGATTCACCATGAAGGGGGCTCGACTCCTCGAAGAAGCTGGGATTCCAGCTCTCCCCACTCCCGCTCGAGCTGCAAAGGCGCTGTGGGCTCTCGTTGAGTACGGTCAGCGCATAAAGAAGCGGCATTCCCGTTCTGATTAAGTGAAAGGACGTCTTTGTTGGCTTCAAGGAGTTTTGGACGATGCAATTGTTTTTAATCGCATGAGAATACCCTTTTCCCACGGTTTCCTCGCGCTAGTCGAGGTGTCCTATAGTGATCAATGTAAGCATTGTTGGTGCCGGACAGACAAGGTTTGGACGACACGACGATTACGATTTACGCGAACTTTTTGCTAAGGCAGCTCACGAAGCCCTTGAAGAGGCAGGCTTGGCTCCGAAGGATGTAGATGCTGCGTTCATCGGGAACTTATCTGCTGACCAGTTTAACCGTCAAACCCACATTGCTCCCCTAATGGCTGATTTTGCAGGAATGAAAGGCATTCCTGTCACCAAATGCGAAGCCGCATGCGCATCTTCAGCAACAGCTCTTCGTGCAGCTATTCTAGCCATCGAATCTGGGCACCATGAGGTTGTCATGGCGGCAGGTGTTGAAAAAATGACTGACTTACCCACACCGGGAGTCATTGAAACTCTAGCCATGGCTGCCGATCAAGTCTTTGAAGCCCAGCCAGGTATTACATTTCCCGGAATATTTGCAGTCCTTGCCGTAGCACACATGGCTAAATATGGAACCACTAAAGAGCAACTAGCCGCTGTGGCTGTGAAAAATCATGCTAATGCGGTTCACAACCCCTTGGCGCAATATCAAAAGGAAATCACTATGGAAAAAGCCCTTTCTTCAAGGATGGTCGCATGGCCTCTTGGACTCTTCGATTGCTCTCCTATCACTGATGGTGCCGCGGCTGTTATTCTGACTCGAACAAAAAAGGCTCGTAAATTTACAGATACGCCAGTAAAGATCATCGCGTCAGCACAAGCCAACGACACGATGAACCTCTGTGATCGTACTGACCTTACTAGTCTCTATGCCGCGCGAACCGCAGCTCACCGAGCCTACCAACAGGCTAGAATCGGACCAAAGGACATTGATTTTGCCGAAGTTCACGACTGTTTCACCATCGCCGAAATCATTGCTACTGAAGACCTCGGGTTCTTTAAACCTGGCCAAGGTGGACCTGCTGTTGAAGATGGACGCACCCAAATCCATGGTGAAGTAGCGATCAACACCAGTGGAGGTCTAAAAGCGAAAGGACATCCTGTTGGTGCTACGGGAGTCGCCCAAATCATCGAAGCTTATCATCAATTGCGCGATGAAGCTGGAAAACGCCAAGTTGACGATCCAAACTATGGGCTTTTGCACAATGTGGGCGGTACCGGTGCGACCTGTGCAATTCACATATGTGAGCGGTGGTGATGATCGTGAGTGACGAGACGACGATAAAGAACTATTTCAAGCTGATTAACGATGGCAAGTTATGTGCCGCTGAATGTTCTAGCTGCCATGAACTCGTTTTGCCTCCTCGCCTATTCTGTCCAAACTGTAACAGTAAGACAACGCATTGGAAAACACTCAGTGGGAAGGGTAGGCTTAGTTCCTTCACCGTGATTCATGTTGCTGGAACCTCCTACGCTGAGGATGTTCCCTACATTGTCGCAATTGTTCAACTAGAAGAAGGGCCTTCAATTTGTGCCCGGTTAGTGGGTGTCGATCCCCTGAAGCCAGAAGAGATTCATGTCGGAGATTCCGTTATGGCTGGTTTTGAAGAGCTTCCAGGATCCACCCCTGAGGAATCGACGAAGCGGTTAGTTTTTCATCCTGCCTAGTCAGGTCATTTTTTGACTCCGAGGAATCGAAGTGCAGACACTGCGAGAACCTTGGTGACCTTGATTAAGGCATCAATGGAGATGCTTTCATCAGCGACATGAGCTTGCGTCATGTTGCCTGGACCGTATACTACGCTCGAGGTAAGTCCGGCTCGACGCAGAAGTCGTGCGTCGGTTGCGTAAGGCACGAGAAAGTACACAGTCGGTCCCATAATGTCCTTTGAGGTATTGTACAAGGTAGTGACCATTTCGTTTTGCTGATAGTCTGGTATCGAATTCCCTGCAAAGGCTTCAATGATTTCCACATCCACAATATCTATCAAACCGCACTCAGTTGCGAGGGTGCGGACGAAGTTAACTATTTCTTGTGGGTGTTGACCAGGTAATATTCTGAAATCGATTTGGACTTCGCACCGATCAGGAACGACATTAGCGGCAGCGCCACCCTTGATAACTCCGATGTTCATTGTAGTAGTTGTTAACGCTTCTAATCCTGCTGAAAGTGGATTTCGTCCACCTTGAAACTGTCCCTCCATAAGTGATAGTTCAACTCCAAGTGCTTTGGCAAATTGTGTCAAAATGGCGTTTCGGCTGATGGGAGGTGTTGTAGTGGGAAGTGGTGTGTGCTGAAGAGCTTGGAGAAGTTGCATCATCAAGTCAATCGCGTTTCGCCCAGCAGCCGGAATACTTCCATGCGCTTTTTCCCCCTTGGTTGTAATTCGCAACCATACCGGCCCTTTCTCACCAATGTTTACAGCATACCCAAGCTGACCAAGCCCAGATGGTTCTGGAATGATTGCCGCATCAGCTTTGATTTTCTCCCAGGCATTCTCGATACACCAGGTCGTGCCTAATTGACCTTGCCGCTCCTCATCTCCCACGGCGTTTAGAATGAGCGACCCGTTCAAGGGGATGTCTAGATCTCGTAAAGCACACATTGCTATAGTCATTGCGGCCACGCCTCCCTTCATATCCATCGCCCCCCTTCCATAGATTAAATCATCACGAACTTCTGCCGTAAAAGGATCAACTGTCCAGTCTTCACCAGGTGGCACCACATCTACATGTCCATTAAACAGGAGTCGTCGTTCCCCCTTCTTCACCTGCCAGGTAGCAATTAGGTTCTCGATGTTTGGGTGAGAGGATAGGTACTCGGTAGGAATATTCCGCTTTTCTAAGGTCTTTCCAACTCGGTGTGCAACTTCGGCTTCTCCTCGAGTGTCCCGATCCCAACTAGGAATGCGAATCAGGTCTTGACATAACTCGACTAACTCGTCGGCTAGGATGTTAACCTGCTCCACGACTTGTTGGTCCCATTCAGTAAGTTTCATGTCCACAACCTCGCCAACTCTTCGTTTTTGGCAATGAAAAAGTTTGAGTGTGTTGAGTAGGCACCAAAGGTCTTATACTCTTCTTCCTCCTCTTCTCCACTAGCGTAGGTGGCGTCAAAGCGTGACTATGGATTCGAAAACAGAACGACGGTTTTGGGAAATTGCAGAACACAGCCAGTTTGCCATGCTTCTCGACATTCTGACTCCCAAACCAGGAAATGTCCATCGCTACCAGGACCATCCCGATACCAATATCTTACACTTCGCTGCAAGCATCACTCGTCTTGGGCACCCCTTATATGAAGCCGCGAAATGGGGTTCTCGGCAAAGGTCCTCCAGTTCCGAACCTTCACAACTGGGAAAATTACTCAAGCACGCCACTCAAGCAGCCATGCAACCGCATGACAAAAATACCCTTCTCGGCACTATTCTCCTTCTCGTTCCCTTGGCTGCCGCCGCTGGTTGTGATGTTCCGCAGGAACGCCCCTCTCTCATTACTCTTCGTCAAAATCTTGCTCGCATCTTACATAATACCACAGTCGAAGATGCAGTAGAACTAGTCCGTGCCCTACAGATTGCCAATCCTGGTGGGGCGATTCCCAAAACCACTGAGTGGTCTTCTAAGTCCAAAGCCTTTGACTTTCAATCCCCCCACACAGTAGACCTCATCCGTCGTCAACGCCTTAGACTACTAGACCTCCAAGCTCTTGCCACATCTTATGATGCGATTGCACAAGAGTACACATCTGAATTCGCTTATACCTTTCAAAGTCTTTATCCACAATTCGACAAAGCTCTGAACCGCTATCAACACCTCGATGACGCTGTATTAATTACCTTTCTTTGGGCATTAAGTCAACGACCTGATAGTTTCATTCAACGCAAAGCAGGAACAGAAGCCGCTGAAAAGGTCAGACAGCAAGCAATCAAATTTCATCTACGGGTCCTTAAAATGCCTGCAAATCGTTGGGTAGCTGAACTCGCACCATTTGATGAAGCGTTACGGGCAGAAGGCTCAAAACTTAACCCAGGAACCACTGCTGATCTCCTCTCTGCCGCCATCTTTTTGGCTCTTCATTTGGGGAACATCAAAGCGATACTTTAGTAAAACAATATTAGTACAAAATTAGAAAGAATTAGTGAACAATTGTCTTTTGTTCAGAGTGGAGAAAATGGCCTACTCAGGTTCTGTTGCTGCGGCTTCATCTGCTGAATATACTGCTACAGCGTCAGCTCTTTGCCTACCTGCACCCTATGTGAAGGTGTTGCCTGAGGATTTCGTCATCTTGGTGGAGAATCTGTTCACTATCGTCCATATATGGAAAGGTTCTCGCCATCTTTACTTTGGACGATTTCTGGACCGCTTTGTCGTGTATACTCAAACCCGCGAACCTTTGAAAATTCCTGTTGATCTGGAAGGAGATAAAATCACGAAAACAATCCGCTTGTAATGGAGGATGAATAAATGAAATTTCAAGGCGTACTTCCTGCTTCTCGAGTTACAATAGGGGGATTAGCAATTAAGCTAGATCCGTACTTGTTCCAGCAATTCGTTGTAAGGGAGGAGCTCCCCATAGTGCATGGAATGATAGGGATTATTTCGAAAAACCATGTGTATTTGACCGTTCATGACGGGATGACTTTCTATACCAAAGTCCAATATCCTTTATCGGGATTCCAGGTGGTCGTTGAAGCAGAGAAGATTACAAGTTATGTGCGATTGTAGCTAAAGTACTTCGGGCTAAGGTTCCCACTTGAATGGGTGCTTAGCAAACTCTTTATCGCGGAGCAGTTCTTCAATGTTAGGTCGCCCCTCGATCGCCCGTCGGAGGGCATGGCGCATAGCCTTATAGTTGTTGATCAGGATGCGTCGGCGATCCACCGCGGTTGGATGTACGAAAACTGTTGCCACGATGACCAGCTGGTCTACAGCGTCTTTAGGAATGAATCCTTCCTCAACCGTGTCTATAATTGCTTTTGCACAACCTGCCTGAGCTGGACCCCCAAACAGGCTAGCTTGGTGCATACTCCGATTCGCCACCGTTGGAACCAAGAGTGTTTCGGGTTTAACCATGAGGTTAGGTTCAAGAATTGCAAGTAAGGGTTCCATACGCTCTTTAGGAGCTGCTTTTGCTTGGGCAAAAGCGAAACCGACAGGCCCGTCTTTTCGTCCAATCATGAGGTCAATGTGTGCGACTTCTGCGCCGCTTCCTGCCAAGCCTTCACCAACCTTCAGTGAGAAATCCTTTACTTGGTCGGGAGTAAAACCAAATACACCGAATCGTGCCTGGAGGGGTTTCTTTGGCTCGACCTCAATTTGAACTTCCTTCCGCTGGATCTTTCCGAGTTTTTCAAGTTCGATGCGAATCTCTTCACGATTCTCGTAGGTTAACACGCCACCAAAGGTTAAGGGTAGCCGAGGGTTCCCAACAGGAATGCCCATCATTTTTAATCCAGCTTTCACCCCAGCGGCTCCGGATCCTACGATGAGTCGGGTAAGTTTCTGAACTTTGAGTTGAAGCTCTACGGCTTCAGCGAATTTACCTGATTTAACTTTGTTGAGCATATCAACCCAGATATCACCGATTAATTGAGCGCTGGCTAAAATACAACCGGCTGCTCCTGAGGCTAGGGCGGGGAAAACGACCTCGTCGTGACCAACTAAGACTTTGATTTTCGAACCAACCTTTTCCAATACCGCTAAGATGAGTTTGAGTTGTCCGCTTGAATCTTTCAACCCTGCGATGTTATCTAGCTCTGCGAGGTCCTCGACGATCTGCCAGGGAATTTCTAGCCCAGTACACTGGGGGATGTTGTATAAGAGAATGGGAATACCAACTTCGTTTAAGAGGCGATAGTGCTCATAAAGGCCCCGAAGTGTTGGGCGAAGAAAATATGGGGTGACCACAAGACATGCATCAGCACCAGCTTTCTTGGCATGTTTGACGAGTTCTAGAGTTGTTTTAGTACTCGTGGCCCCAGCTCCGGCGATTACAGGAACCTTCCCTGCTGCTTCTTCAATTGTAATTTCAATGATTTTTTTGTGTTCACTAAGCGTCAGGTTCGGGAATTCTCCCGTCGTTCCTGCAGGAACGAGACCTGTTACTCCGAGCGTGTCAATACAATGGCGAATCAGCTGGCGGAAAGCTGGTTCATCAACTTTGGATTCGTCTTTGGTGAATGGTGTAATTAATGCTGGGTTTACACCACCTGGTTCATAACCCATACAAGCACACTCCTATGTGTTTCTATTAGGGTTGAGGAATGGCAAGGTCCTTTGGTCCAAGCTTTGAGAAGTTGGCTTCAGGATAGTTATCTTGGATGATGTTTCGCACGATTTCAGCCCACTTGACTTTTTCACGAGCTAGAAACTTTAGCCCTTCAACGGAGGACCAGGGCGTATAAAGCGCCATACTTGGACCTGGTTCGAATTTGTAATAAACGGGTTGGACACATCGAGTGATCTCAGGGGCGTCGTAGAATCGGTTGAAACCACCAAAACTGGGCATTAACATAATGTGGATGTCAATGGGGAAGTTAGTGGCTTGACGAATGGCGGCTAATTGTGGGACCGACATATCAGCGACGGGGTTGAAACTGCCTGCACCTAGTTGTTCAAGCAGTTTTCCTCCTGCTGGCGATGCATGACCAGCAAAAATGCTCACTTTGAAGGTGATGTCTTTGGGGATTTCTCCGATTTCTTTCAACTTATTCAGTGTCCAGAGCAGTCCTTCGTCAATGACTAAGAATCCGCGAAAGCCTAGCTCAATTCCTCGTTGTATGTCGGTGATCACTTCAACGAGTTTGTCGGCTCCACGAAATCGCATACCCGAAAGGATCCCGTCTGGTGTGGCAATTTGGCGACCAATATCCCAGCTGACCCGAGGACCGGGAGTTAAGATGACTTCCATCTTGGCATCGTGTGCCATTTGGGCAAATTTTCGGAGTTCTTTATCGTCAAGAAGAGTGGCACCCATAACCACGCTAATGAGGCGGTGACAGGGAATGTCTCGTTTTTCTGACTCGTCAATCAATGCCTCCAAGACTTCGGGGCGTTCAACACCAGAAATTTCAATACGATAGCCAGCACCGTCTGGAAACCGCTTCTCGCTCGTTGGCAAATCGTAAGCATCTTGTCCGGGTAATCCAATTTTTTCTAAGGCTCTACGGACCTTTTCATATGATTTCAGGCTAACCATTATTGGACCCTCGTATAGCAGGGTTTTGTCCACTGCGTGCACAAAAAGGTTGCAGTTGTTGCGTGAAAGGAGTGTTTTTCAACTGCGGAGATATTTCTTACATGGCTCCGTCTTCCTGGCTATCTTAAACCCACCGAGTCCTCCGGACGGAGATGCAAGGATAGTGGGTTCGGTCGAGACGGAGCCACAACTTACAGGTTCAAATCCAGTTCTCCGGTAACCTGTCATCTATCGTGGAGGAAGCAGATGTTCTAATGGAATCCGTCCCCACTTTTCCAATCCAATTTCAGAAACGCTTTCAAGCTCTTCTTGGGGAGGAATATGATCAATTCATCACCTGCCTCTCCCAACCACTTACCAGTTTCGTACGAATAAACACCCTCAAGGTGAACCTTCAGAGAGGCTTCGACCAACTAAAAGCCCTGGATATCGCTCCCATCTCCTTACCCTGGTTCGCTGCTGGCTTCCGAGTAACTGGAAACCTCGAGCAACTACCCTTTACACGGGAATACGCCCTCGGCTACTACTACATTCAGGAGGGAGGGAGCATGATACCTCCTATAACCTTAGACCCCCAATCATCACATACTATCTTAGATCTTTGTGCTGCACCAGGCTCAAAAACAACACAGCTCGCACAGATCATGCGCAACCAGGGCGTCATCATTGCAAATGACCGTTCGTTTCGTCGTTTAACAAGTCTCGGTCATAACATTCAGCTATGCGGCGTAATTAACACCTTTCTGCTGTGCACCGATGGACGCCATCTTGCCACACAATTTCCTTTAAAATACGACCGTGTACTCGTCGATGCACCCTGTACCGCTTCTGGCCATCTTCGTAGTAAACCTCCCCAATTGCTATCTCCTAACCTCAAACGGATAAGAGGTATTCAAGCCGTGCAGAAGGGACTTCTAACCTCGGGGTTTAAACTGCTAAAACCAAATGGCCTTCTCGTCTACGCCACCTGTAGCCTTCATCCCGAAGAAAATGAAGTAATTGTTAACCACCTCCTGTCCAAGTTCAACGATGCAAAAATAGAACGACCGGTTCTAATTGGCCTTAAGAGCCATTCAGGGTTAACACATTGGGAAGACTTGGAATTCAACGATGTTATGCATAAATGTCTGCGTGTCTATCCACACGATAACGATACCGACGGGTTCTTTATAGCTCTCATCAGGAGGATCACAAGTTGACACCCCCCAAACCTCCTTCGCTTCAAATTGATCCTGAATGGGAAATCCATGTCTGGAGGTTATTGGACGCTCAGTTTGGCATTCCCAGAAAGCCTCAATACAGGTTACTCCGATCAGGTCGGAAACGGATTCGACTAGTAAGTGAAGCTGTATACAATTTACTCCCACAGCTACCTTTCAAAGGCACAGCAGGTTTGTATGTGGGTGAATACTCACCCAACGCTATTCGGCTCTCAATGGACGGTGCCCAACTTCTAGGGTCGTTAGCCACCAAACAGGTCATCGAATTAGATGATGACCAAGCCGAAACTTGGCTTAAGGGTGAACCGATTAATTATAAAGCTGAGCACAAAGGGTATGTCATCGTCGTCAATAAAGGAGACATCTTAGGTTGTGGAAGTATATCTGAGGGCGTACTCCACAGCTTCGTCCCCAAAGTACGACGACTCAAGCAATCCAAATCCTAAGGTGCTGACACCAACAATGACCGTGACGATAACCATTCATGGCGGCGCCGGAGAGATCGGGGCCAATAAAATCCTCATCGAAGATAAAGGACATGAAGTTAAATTCTTTCTCGATTTCGGTAAGTCCTTTGAAACCATGCGCGAATACTACGATTTCCCCATTAGCCCCCGATCACTAGAGGAACTCATTGACACCGGTGCCACTCCAGACATCCCAAATCTCTACCACGATTCGGAAGCAAAAAAACCAAAACCTTCAGATATCGACGCCGTCATCCTTTCACATGCCCATACTGACCACAGTGGCTACATTCCCCTCCTCAATCGCAGTATACCCATCCACATGGGTGAGTGTACTCAACGCGTCTATGAGGCTCGTCTGCAAGGGATACGCAAAAGTTTCGATACCGATACCGAAGGTCAACAAATCAAGCCCTTCCGGACGGGCGATAAAATTCGCATTGGAAATGTCGAAATCCACCCCTTTCATGTGGACCACAGCATCCCCGCAGCTTACGGATTTCTCATTCATTGTGCGGAGGCTAGCATTGTATATTCAGGAGATTTTCGTCGTCATGGCACACGCCCCGACCTCACTCAAGATTTCGTCGATGCAGTCCAACAAGCTGGATCTCCTGATGTAATGCTCTGTGAAGGCACGAACATCGCTAAAGCCGAAATGGCCAATGAAGAAGAAGTCCATCAAAAAGTCACAGCAATCATCAGTGAATGTAGAAGCCTCGCCATAGCTGATTTCAGTGAAACTGATTTCGACCGGTTTCGAACCATGCAATCTGCCGCACATACCAATAACCGTGAGCTTGTCATCGAATCCCGGCGGATGTGGGTACTCCATGCTCTCAACCAATGCCGCGAACTTGATTCTCCAAGCATTGCAAAGGACTCGACTATTCACTGGTTTGACGCTGAAAAGAAACGCACTTCCAAATACGAAACTCTCCTCACGGAAGCAGACCCCCCCATCAACGAATTCGATGAGCGCGCAGTCACAGCTGAGGACCTCCGTCAGAACCCACAGCGATATCTAGTCTCCAGCAGCTTCGGCAGTATCAGCACCATTCAACGAATTAAACCCCCCGAATCAGGCATCTACCTACTCAGCGCCTCTGAACCCTTCAACGAGGAGAGCGAAATCAGCTTTGACAAACTCCTCAACTGGCTCGCCCTTCAAGGATTAGCCATGTTCACCGTACACTGTTCTGGCCACGCTCATCCCATCCATCTTTTTAAGACCGTTGAAGAAATGGCTCCTAAGCAACTCATCCCCATTCACACCGAACACCCCGAACTTTTCAAAAAATTCATTCGAACCATTGGTGTTCATGTCAAGGTTCCAAAACCTGGAATTCCCATTTCTTTGCGCTGATACCAGAAAAAACGCAGGAAGATTCAGTTGACCCGAAATAGATTTTAGCAGGTTCGCAAGAACCATGCCGCATTATGTCTTTTCTTCGTGGAGATCCACGCAAATCTGCAATTAAACACGAAAAACGCGCTCGTGAATGGCAAGACCGAGGCAACGAAGCCAAAGCTGCAAGAGAATGGCTCGCTGCAGGACGTGATTACATTCGCATCCCCGACTTTAAACGAGCTCACGAATCCTTTCTTCAGGCCGCACAATTCTACCTTGCCCTGAAAGACACAAACAACGAAAACGCCGCACTCCACGCTGCCGTTGATGTGGCCATTGCTAAAAAAGACTACGAAGCCGCAGCAAAAGCGTTAGATCAAGTTACTCGAATTGGAACCCGGCTAAGAGACGACGATATGTTACTCCATACCTTAGCCCTAAAAACTATCATCTTCATTGCCGCTAATGACTTAGCCAAAGCCAAAGAAACCCACCGTGAAGCCTTAAAAGTTGAAAAGCGTCTTGACCAGAAACGAGCTCAAAATCCCCTCTTTTTGATCGCATCCACACTCACTACCCGCTTCATTGAAGGTGAAACAATTCCTGAAGACACTGTTCTACCAAGTCGCGTGAACGAATCAGAAAACATCGACAGACTAGTAGATACCCTCCTGCGAATTTTTTCAGAAACTAAGAATAGCATCCTGACCTTATCTTTAGATAGAACCGAAGTCAAACGCAAAGACCATGTTTCAGGACACTGCTCATTTCAGTTTTCAACTCCACTCCAAATCGTACGGGTAAAACTCACCTTACCTCCCAACATCGCGCTCATCGAAGACTTTGAGCTTCCTGAAAACCCTGTAACGAAGTACAAGCTTCCCTTCGCAATTGAACCACGCCTTCCCGGCACTTTTAATGTGGGTCCCCTCTCTGCAACAATGCAAAAAGAAAAGCAACAATTCCTCTTCACATCAAATATTGTGTCTATGGATGTCGCCGCAGCAAAACCTCGTATAACCCTTACTGCAGAAGCAACAACTCCTCTTCACACTCAAGAAGAATTCGAACTCATTGTTAAGGTAAACAATACCAGTTTAGGCGATGCTTCAGAGGTAAACATTGCCATCACTCTCCCCCCCACTCTTATCTGCAAAACCGGAACCCTAGAAAAACGCATCATCACCCTTCCCGCCCAACAGGATGTAAGTTTCCCCCTCTACATTATCGCAACAAAGGCTGGAACCCATGAAGGCACCATAATCTGTACGCACAAAGCTCCTAGCGGCACTACACGCAAAGTTGAGAACACCTTTTCCATCGAGGTACTCCCCCGAATTCCAAAGGAAAAAGATTAATGAGTGGCTCCACCGCTGTCACCCATAGGGATTATTTCAATGCGTGCACTCCTTCTTGCTGGCAGTGAAAGTCAACGCATGTGGCCACTGGTAGACACCTACCCTAAACCCTTACTCGATATCGGTGGTAAACCCATTGTCCAATGGATTATCGAGGATATGCAGGCTGCAGGCATCAAAGATATTCTAGTCTCGATTGGGTATCGCGGGCGTCAAATCCGAGATGTTCTTGGTCGTGGACACAGTTTCGGCGTCAAAATCGATTATGTCGAACAGAAGGAACGCCGAGGAGTGGCTGACTCTATACTCGTTGCCAAAGAAGAACTTCAAGGCGAGGACGCGTTCTTCGTGGTGAATGCTGACATCATCGGTGAACCTCGAATGTTCCGTCGCGCCCAAAGACACTACAAAGAGTTAGGCGCTGAAGCAGTAGTCAGCCTCACGCTAACTAGCACACCCCAGTTTTATGGAATTGCTGTGATCGACGAGCGTGCTCGAATTAAAAAACTAGTCGAAAAACCACAACCTGACGAAGTCCAAAGTCGATACGCTGTCGCCGGTATCTATGTGTTCAAATCAGAGATCTTCCCAATGCTGGAAAAAACCCATGATCTTCCTACCACAATTCAAGAGCTCATAAAAACCAACAAGGATGTTTACGGATCCGTCTGGGAGCGGGACTGGGTTGAAATATCCTACCCTTGGGATTTAATCCGAGCGAACCGTTTCGTCTTAGATCAAACGCTCACTGGTAAAGGGTCGTTCATCGCTGCTTCAGCAGATATTCAACAACCAAGTCGCATTGAGGGGTCCGTTCATATCTCCGAAGGCGTCGTAGTTCGTCCACACACCACAATCCGAGGACCCACCTACATTGGACCCAACACCTACATTGGAAACAATGTGCTAGTCCGTGAATATACTTCTCTCGGTTCCAATGTACTTGTTGGCTTTGGAGTCGAAATCAAAGAAAGCCTCATTTATGATGAAACTAAAATGGGTCGACTTTGCTTCATCGGCGATAGCGTTGTAGGACGCAATGTGGATATTGGTGCTGGCGCTCAACTCGTCAATCGCTCTCTGGCTGGAAAAAACATCACCTCGGTTATCAAAGGAAAAGTCGAAACGGTTCCCCGTGAGAAGTATGGCGCAGTAATTGGAGACAATGCCATTCTCAGTCCTAATGTTTCAGTCTATCCTGGCGTTAAGATAGGCGTCGGATCAGTAATACTTCCTGGGACAATTCTCTCAGAAGATGTCCCCTCCCACACAGAAGCACAGGCCTCTCACCAAGTCGCATTCCGAACCCTCGACACAGTAAAGGAGAAAAAGACTTAAAGGTGGACACGGTTTTCGTCACTCTCGGTGACACGGAGTGGCAGTTGTACTCGCCTTTGTCCTCATCCTATCTAAATCCGGACGAGAAAACGAAATCATTGAAATTCTGAAAGAGTTCAAAGAGGTCAAAGAAGCCTGGACGATTCTTGGTTCCTGGGACATCATAGTTCAAGTCGAAGCCGAATCCATGGAAGATCTTTATGTTCTCGTTGAACGCATCCGTGGCCTTCGTAATGTAGAACGCACTTCAACCCTCATTACGCGATAGTTTAGTTGCCTTGATTCACCTACAGCTCACCCCCCATTTTTTAACCACAACACTACAGTAGATACCAAATCGAAACATCTTTTCGAGGTCAACACCGATGGCTCAAGAACATTCCGTGGCTTCAGATGAAGACAGCTTAAAGAATCGCGCCGGAGATGCCAAATTCTACCTATTTTGGGGAAGTGGTGCGTTCTTCCTACTTGGTGTCCTTTTTCTCCTTCCTGTCTTTCTGCCCCTTATTCTTCTCATTAATATTCAGAATGCTCTCCTTCTAACAGGACTTGGTTATCTAATCCCGGGATTCGTCCTCTTCCTTTGGGGATTAGTGAAAGTTTTTCGTGGAAAGGACTTGACCTTCTCTCAGGTCTGGCAAGCACAAATTCAGCGCAGCGATGTTAAACGAACCCTCCGTTTCCTGCTCTTCGTTTCTTTCTTTATCATTCTACTTGTTATTCCCGTGCTAATCGGGCTCTCTATTGTAGATCTTATGAACGGTGTCATTGATTGGGCATTCATCACCTTTGGACCAGTTGGTATCTACCTTGGAATCTTTCTTGTCAGCATCTTTGGAAATTTCACTGTTATTTTTCCTGTCCCATATCTATTCGTTCTTCTCTGGCTAGTCATCGGATGGCCTGGTGGAATCACTCTCGTTGATGGCTTATTACTGGGTTTCGTAGTAGGGGCTGGGGCTGCTATTGGTGAAACTACGGCTTGGCTCCTTGGACGAACGCAAACAGGGTCTCTTGAAGAATCTTCAACTGGTCGTCGAATCCTTAAACTTCGTGAGCAAATCGAACGAGGATTTGGCGGACTTCTCATCTTCTTGTACGCCGCTTCACCCCTTCCTGATGATATACTACTTATTGCTTTGGGGGCCACGAAGTATCCCTTATGGAAGGCCCTTCTTTATTCCTTCTTGGGTAAGGTCACTTTAGCACTCATCATCACTTTAGGCGCTCTTCAACCACTAATTCAGCCAATCTTAGTGCAAATCTTTGGAGGGGTTTCAGATCCTGTAAGTGACACAGCTTATCTTATCCTCGGAATTGCCTTAATTGGCCTCTTCTTCATTCCGTGGGGGAGCTTGTTACAAAAATTGAGAAGAAGGTCACCAGAGCTGGAATAGGTAGAGTTTCTCGCCAAATCCAAGTAATCGCCCCTGTGCAATAATTCTGTACCGATATCTAATCTCTTGGATTCGGCGAAGAATTCTTCTCAAGGGTGCTGCAGAACTTGCTAACATTTGAATGCATCCCTCCTCGTTCATGTACGAACGCGCCTCAACAAGGAACCGATCGATTAATTCACACTTAGGACCCGCTGCCCACGCTGAACCTATCCAGCTCTCCGTTATAAGATCGAAGTAAGGCGGATTAAAGAGAATAACATCAAACACTTCGCCTTGAACCGGTGCAAAAAGATCTCCCCTCAATACGGTAACGCGAGTTTCCACCTTGTTTAATTTCATCGTACCTTGTGCACAGTTCACGGCGTAAGGATTCACATCCGTTGCTGTCACATCATGGGTAATCCGTGCAGCCGCTGCTGCAATAGCGCCAGTTCCAGTTCCGATTTCTAATACACGATTTTGGGGATGGAGAATCATGTGCTGAATAAAAAAGAGCGTTGTTCGCCCATAGCCAGGATGAAATACTTGGGGACAAATTTGAATACACAAATTGTCTAACATAATCACCCTTGGTTGTGTAAGTCGGCGATGCAGAATGTGCAAAAGGCTATTCATGATACGACGATACACTCGGGGGAAACGCATCTGCAAGACTTCCTGGTCTCGAACAGGTCTCAAAGGATAATATGACTTGGTTTTCTCTAAAAACTGCGTGTAATCGTCCCTATAGCCCACAAGGTTTTAAACCATTCAATCCAAGATGAAGACGATTGAGAATGGCGTTTGGTGGATTTGATTTCCTACAGGCAGAAAAAGACACATCGAAGAAAGTTGAAGAACTCGCGCAAGTTCTTGAAAATGTGGCTACAATCTTTCTCAACGGTGTTGGTGCGCTCGAAAAGCAGCTCCAAGACATGCGAACCCGGTTAGACAGAGTGGAAACCCAGATCGACACGATGGTCCGAATGGGTGGAGCTCGTGCTGCTTCTGCCCCCATATCAGCCAGTACAAAGGCATCAGAAGGTTCTGGTGTTCCGCCATCGCCCTCTATGCCTCCAAGCCCTGGATTCACGCCAACTTCTCCCGGGCTTGCCGCCGCACCACCTCAAGCCCCCCAATCACCTATGGGGGCTACCCCAAGTGCCATTGGTATTCGGGCCCAAATGCAAGGCGAATTACAGTCTTTTCTTGCTCGCCGTCGGGCTGCTATCGAAGAATCAATGAAAGACCAGGAATGACCTTCCTTGGCTCACTCTCTTTGTTCTGAAAAGAATCGGCCTAATCCTAACTGTCCCTTTTCCTCGCTTTTTCCCAGACTTCCTTCTTCAGCAAGTAATTGCTTTAGTCGTTGCATGTCTTCTTGCAAGGTTGGAACTAATGCTTGATTATACAGGCCTGCTGCTGGATGATACATCACAAAGAAGGCCTGTCCCTTTTGCGTAAGGGTTTGCCCGTGCGTGGCCCCCATGCGAACTGCTGTGTTCAGCAGGGATTCTGCTGGAACGCGGCCAACCAAGGCGATCACCTTCGGTTGAATGTAAGCCAGCTGGCGAATAAGAAGGGGTCGACAAGCATCTTGCTCACTTTGTGTGGGTTGTCGGTTATCCGGAGGTCGGCATTTCACCGTATTTGTGATAAAAACCGTTGTACGAGGAATTCCTGCCTCTTCTAATAGCTGTGTGAGGAGTCTTCCTGCTGCACCGACAAAGGGTTCTCCTTGAAGGTCTTCTTGACGGCCTGGAGCTTCCCCAATGATTACCAAGCGTGCGGTGTTAGGTCCAACACCTGGTACGGCTTGGGTTCGAGAATGAGCCAATGGACACCGTTTGCAGGAAAGGATTTCTTGGGTAAGCTGCTCCCACTCGCTAGTTGTGGAGGCCATGGTTTCACCACAGGTGAACAAGGACACAATAGAGAATGGGATTCTCCTTCTTAATGCTATTCACTTACGGTTGCCACTCGTAAGCGTCGGCGTTTTCGGAACGCATAGATGAAGACAAGAAGCAGAAAGATGCTCACAGGAATAATAATGGCGACGAGTTTGTTCAACACCGTCATATCGACAGGGACTAAAATTACCTCGCTATCAATCAATTCGTCAAGGTAATACATTGAAACATTAACGGCTGACATCCCGAAGTCATAGACATGGGTAACATTGTGCGAAAGTAGAAGTACGATGTTGTTTTGCCCTGGTGCAAGCTCTACTTCTTCTGAGGTGTTCACGAACTTGGAACCGAAAGTGTCCAACCTGACGATCCGTGGCGTATCAACATGGTTTGTTATGGTGACGATGAGGCTGCCGGTAGTGCCCTGCGTGAACACATGGCCTGGTGAAACGGATGTAATTGTAGCTACTGGGACGACTGCAATTTCATATTGTTCAAACAGAAAGGAAAAACCACCTACATTGATTTCAAAGGTGACAACATGTATGCCGATCGTGGCGTTCGCTGCGACGGAATAATCAAGGGAAATGTTTAGCTGGGCTTCTGGACCAATCGTGAAATTCAGCATGGGGATGTAGGGGTCCTGTGGGCTATGGCTAATGATTTCTCCCAAATCGTCTGAGAACAGCGCAAACCCATCATGTGTAAGGTTTTGAGGGTTTGTGATGGTGGCTTTTACCTGGCCTCGGGCGGCCTGTGCGACCTCGCTGGGGACTTCAACATCAGTGATTTGGATGGGGATGGGTTGAGCAGCTACGGGCGAGGCGTTTTGTATTCCAAGAACTGAGGCGATGAACAGTATGGTGATGAGAAGCGAACAGATGCGAAGAGAGAGTTTCACTAGGGGCTCACCTTGTTCTTTCTGGACTTAGGGTGCTGTGCCAATGTCCAGCTCATCTTTTAAAGTTTATTTCTTCAGCGGAAGTCAGAAAGCTGAGCTAGAAATTAGATAGGTTTAAATAAGGTAGCGTTACTGCTTTGTCTCACTATATAGCCACGCTATATACTGGAGAAACGAAAATGACCGAAACTCCCACCGACAGAACCCTAGAAAAGCTCCGTGAATGGACACGGGAAATCAACCGAGGCATTCTCGAATTCTGGGTGTTGAACCTGTTACGCCGTGAAAAGGCGCAATACGGGATGCAAATCGCAAATCTCATCGAAGAAATGTCGGAGGGGCGAATCCAACTGGAACCAGGCACGATCTACCCATTACTCAATCGTCTCGCAAAAAGTGGGTGGATTATTATTGATGATAATATTAGTAGTCAAGGGCGCGGGCCTGTCCGGCGCTACTATCGACTTACTGACGAAGGAACCAAACTTCTAAACGCAATGATTGATCACTACTTCGAAACCTACGATGCTCTATTCCAACTGATGGCCGCCCAGTTCCGGTCAGTACGTACACGATTATCCGAAATGATGGAGGATTTCGAGTAAATGCCAGAAAAAATTCAACTTCGTGTTGTCTCACTTCCTAGTGACGAAGCTGGACGGGGAATCGTCCGCATCGATCCTAAGATCATGGATCAATTAGGCGTGAAATCCGGAGATATCATCGAAATCACCGGAAAAAAGACTACAGGTGCACGGGTCTGGCGGGGCCAATCAATCCACGCTGGATCCAGTAAGATTTTCATGGACGGTCTGGTTCGGAGTAATGCGGGAACCGGAATTGGAGAATTTATTGAAGTAAGACGCATTGATCCGCCCCCAGCAAAACGCGTCAGCTTGGCACCTGCCCAAAGTGGAGTTCGTATTGTTGCAGAAGGCGAGGCAGTAAAACCCAGCTTGCTCCAGCGTCCAGTGGCTCCTGGTGACATTATCGGAACCGCTCGAGCTGGTGCCTATGGTAGCGGTGACTACTCCCTTTTTGAAGCGATGATGCGTAGCGCTGGCGCTCCCTTTGCCCTGCGTGAACTCAAATTCATTGTCACAACAACGACTCCCAAAGGCATAGTGAAAATCACAGAAGACACAGTGATTGAGATTCAACCTGAAGCTATGGAAATCACACCTAAAGCGCCGTTGGTTACTTATGAAGATATAGGCGGTTTGAATGAAGTCATAACGCGTGTTCGAGAAATGATCGAACTCCCCCTCAAACACCCTGAACTTTTTGACCGCCTTGGAATCGACCCTCCTAAAGGGGTCTTGCTGTATGGACCACCTGGCACAGGTAAAACTCTTCTCGCAAGAGCTGTCGCCAACGAATCCGATGCTACTTTCAAATCGATCAATGGGCCAGAAATCATGAGCAAATTCTACGGCGAATCCGAAAAACGCCTCCGCCAAATCTTCGAGGAAGCCGAAAAGAACGCCCCCAGCATCATCTT
>JBHLMG010000005.1:0-122120 GCA_048938385.1 Promethearchaeota archaeon
AGAGGAAGAGGAAGAAGAGGAAGAGGAAGAAGAGGAAGAGGAAGAAGAGGAAGAGGAAGAAGAGGAAGAGGAAGAAGAGGAAGAGGAAGAAGTAACACTTGAATTTGAACGCACACCTGAACCCGAGCTAGAACCTGAACCAGAACTGGATGTGTCACCTCCACCAGTGGAACCCGCTTCGGAATACGACTTCGCTGCTGAACCCGAACCTGAACCCGAGATTACGCCTCCCTCCATCCCCCCGGTTCCTGAACCTGAACCTGTTCCCGAACCCCAACTTGAACCGGAACCCGAACCGGAACTCGAACCGGAATCCGAACCAGAGCATGAAGCTCCTGGAGATGATACCTCAACGCCCGAAGAACCTGAATCAACCGAAACTCCTGAATCGCCTGAAACAACAGACGAAGAAGAAGAGGAACCTGAAGAAGACAAGTCTGATACATTCTTCTTCTAAATCTTATTCGGATTCACTTTCATGCAGTTCGATTCTTAGATAGTGGGTAGTTAAAGTTCAAAAGTAATCAAAGATATCTATCCCAGTAGGTGGACCGCTCCATGGATAATCAACTACTGGGTAAATGCGATATCAAGTCTCTAAACAAACCACCATACACTCTTGATGAAACACAGCTAAAGCGCTATGATTCAGCAAACCTCATCTTTCGTCGCGTCACAGAGGATGAGGCTTGGCCTGGGCATATGCGGATGATTGATGAACGCGTTCCCCAATACATTCGTGACCCTAAACCAGGCTACGCTCATATTGACTTTGCCCTTGAAGATGCTGCGTGGACTCTTCATGACACCTTCAAAGGCAGTTTTGCACGATCCCGGATTTCAAAGTTCCGCCAACCCGCTGCAGAACTCGATCATGACCTCTCTCGTTTTTCTTTCAAGGTCGAGAGTCCCGTCCAGGTAAGTAGATACATTAAGCGGGCCGCCAAATTATATGGGGCTTCTCTGACAGGTATCTGCAGAATTAATCTTAATTGGATTTATGCTGATACTGATATTCCTAATGACTGCACCTCTGCTATTGTCATGGCTATCGAAATGGATCCTGAAGGCATTGCCGCATCGCCCGCTATACCCGCTGCTGCAGCCACTGGTGTTGGGTACTCTCGGATGGGCTTTGTCCTTGCCCTTTTAGGGGAGTTCATTCGAAACCTTGGATATACTGCCATTCAATGTGGCAACGATACAGGGCTCAGCATTCCGCTCGCAATTGATGCAGGACTGGGCCAACTTGGGCGTCATGGGCTTCTCATTACTCCTCAGTACGGTTCACGAGTACGCCTTTGTAAAATCTTCACCAATCTTCCACTCGAACCAGATAAACCGATTGAATTTGGCGTAACAAAATTTTGTCGTCGTTGTAAACGCTGTGCAGAAGCTTGTGAAGTGGATGCTATTTCTATGAAAGATGAACCCACTTTCACTCCGACTTGTAAATCTAACAATTCAGGTGTCTTGAAATGGCATGTTGACGCCGAGCTCTGTTATCAGTTTTGGTGCGATAATGGTGGAGATTGCTCTACTTGTATCGCCGTCTGTCCTTACACACGAAGTTCGTTCCAACAAGTTCCTCTAAGCCCGGACGCCTTCTGGCAAACACCATAATTACCCAAAGGAGTGTCGAACTATATGGAAGCCTTTGATGATCTTGCGTTGGTTTACGATCAAGCTATAAATTGGACTCAGCGTCTTAACCATGAGCTACCATTCTTAAGAGTGCTTCTCGAAAACCAGCCGCAGGCTCGGATTCTCGATCTAGCCTGTGGGAGTGGACGTCATGCTATAGCATTGGCTACTCAGGGGTACGAGGTTACGGGCTTAGATGCAAGTCAGTCAATGATTGACACGGCAATACATCTCGCGCAAGAAGAGAAAGTACAAGTGCAATTTCTTGTTGGAGATATGCAAGACGCTAAAACATTGCTTGAAGCTCCTTTTGACCTGGTGATGTGCCTAGGTAACTCTCTAGCCCTTCTCCCTCATCATAAAACTTTGAACCAAACTCTTAAGGGTGTCCGAAGCTTACTTGGACAGACTGGAACTTTTGTTGCTCAAGTACTTAATTTTCAGGAAATCTACCAAACAGGCTTTCGGTTCTTTCCTCTTAAATCGGGAACCACGAACACTGGGGAAGAAGTGGTCTTTGCACGATTCTTCGAACCTATTACCGACAGAACAACTGCAACCTTGGTCTTCACTGGGTTCATTAAGCGTAAATCGACATGGGATGTGAAAGTCAATACACAAACCGTGTTACAACTCACTCACGCGCTCTTAGATCAATCCCTTCAAGACGCCGGTTTTAAGGATGTGCAATACTATGCTAATTATGAGGGTGCACCGTTTTCGGCTTCTGAAAGCCGAAATTTAATCGCCGTAGCAAGGGTCGCGCTAATAACTAAGAAATAAATAGTGCACGATCAAAATGATTACCCGAAGATTCCATGGCGGCGGTCTTTTCGATCCTCGTGGACGACTTCATCAATGGCTACTGCTAGGGGGAGGATGAGTCGTCGATCAATGTATGGATCATGAATCACGATTGCATACATATTTTCGAAATCAAAAATTCCTCCTCCAAGGAAGATATCCTTCCATTTATCGAGTTTGTCGATTTCAGCAATTACATTGCCCTTCATGTCATACACTATGAAGCTGAACCCCAAGAAATTCCCCTTGGCTTCCAGAATTTTCTTCCCTCTATGGTCCTCCATCCAGACTAATGGTCGAAAGAGGGTAAGGATTTTCTGCCTCACTCGACCAAGAATTCGTTCCTGACCGTCCTTGATATCGATTGTGTCACGAAGCGCAACGATTTTCCGATTAATTGATGCTGATAAGGTAATATCATCGGCTTCACGAAATTCGGTTTTTTGTCGGATGGTCAACAACCGTCGGTGCAGATGTCCAATTATCTGTCCCTGTTCATCCTGTATAGTACCTGAGCCCCAGCCCCACCATTGTCGTCGAATCGCATAGTATTGTCGATTCGCATCAAAAAGGGATGTTTGCTCGAAAGATTTCGTTGTTGGCGCTTCTACTTGCGGGAATTGAGCGTCGTTCATATCGGGAAGGGCAGCTCCACATTTACCACAAAATCGGGCTTCAGCCATTGGACTGGCTTCTCCACAATGCGGACAGTATCTTGTCAAAATAACTCGCCTGTATAAGGGGTCAGAAAAACTGGCTTAAATTCCTTAGTGTTCGCCGATTGGATTTTAATACGACTTGAGGGAATACACAGGTGTATTAATCATGTTTAGGTGATGAATCATGGAACGGAACACGCTCGCACGCATCCTCATAATTCTGGGTGGAATTCTGCAACTCTTCTACATTCTAAGTAACGGCTTCTTCAGCTTGATCCTTTTTGTCGTGGTCTTACTGGGAGCTGCCTTCGATCCAGACGATCCCCTCATTCCTCTGGCTTTGGCAGCAATGCTTTCTATGTTACTCAGCGTTCCCGTGGGCTTCTTTCTCATGATTTTCTATTTCGTCTTTGCCGGCAACCCTGGGAAACGTCGAAAAGCCCTCCTCTTTGTAGGTCTACTTGGATTCCTGCTGGGTGGCCTCATCCCCAGTGTCTTGTCTTATCTCCTCGTTGGCCTAATCTGGCCCCTCGAATGGCTCGGTCTAATGGTGACTAGCTTCATTCCCGGGCTCCTCGTCCTCATCGGAGGGCTCATCGCACAACCACTCGAAGCCTGACACCTAACAAATCTAATAATATCGAATTCAAAGCAGATGATTACTTCCCCCATCAACTTGGTTCGCCTTTTAGTAACAATCAGTGCTGTTCTTCAAATCTTCCAGAGCATTGTGTTCGCTTACTTTGCAGTCAACTTGTTAGCGGTCGCTGCCTTTGGATCTAGTTTTTTCATCAATTCCCCTCCTCCAAATCCTCTGGGTGTAACATCAATTCTGTCGATGTTCCTCAGTGCAATCGTGGGGTTTGTTCTCGTATTCCTCTGGTTCCTGTTGGGATTAAATGATACTATTCGAAAGAAGGGGTTCATTGTAACGGGCTTATTAGGGCTCACTATCTGCTGTGTAATTCCTTTGGTTTTCACAACTCTTCTAGGCCTCGCCTTAATCTTAGCTTGGCACCCTTGGGTCTCTATTGGCACCTTGGGATCATGACTAGTTTTTTACCTAGTCTTCTTGTACTCATAACAGGACTTATTCTCCCCACGCACCGTGAAATTTGACTTCCATGTCTTACTACGCATCCAGCGTTAGCCACCGCACTAGAAGACGAATTTAGAAATATAATTAGCTCACCAAACCAATAGTACTTGTGGAGGGTTTTTCATCCTGATGACTCAAATTTGGTTTGAACACCCCGCCATCTGGGCTATTCCTTATCTTGGCTGGGGATTTGTCTTTCTTGTCGTTGTATCAATAAGCACCAAAATCGTCCTCCGGTGGCAACGCCGGCACATGCGACTCCGCACTGACGAAGCTGGGGTCCCCCCTGTGGTTATCCCTGTGCGAACTGGTCCCTCTTGGCTCTCTGACATTGAGGGGCTCGAATGCTGCGTTGGCTTCATTATTCTCGCTATCGTTGCTCCAATTTTAGCAGCCTTTGGCATTTTCCTTCCCCTTACTCTTCCTCAAACTATCGAAGACCTGATTGGTATGACATTTGTAATCTTCATCGGTGCTCTTTTCTGGGGCGGAGGAATCATCGGAATCGGAATCAGCATCGATGACTTCCGTAAACGAAAACGCCAACTCGAAGAGGCGTTAGAAACTCCACACTAACAGCATTCTTTTTAGGACTCAAAAAAAGACCTTCACTGAATATTAAGGAAGTCGCAAGCGTTGAAGGCTGAAGAGATCGTGCGATCCGGATATACCAAAATCGCGACACAATACAACCAATTTCGCAAACGGTTCCATACCAAAAAGGAGCTTGAGCGGTTTGCCAGACTACTTCCTGACGGTGCAAGGGTCCTCGATGCAGGGTGTGGCACAGGAGTCCCTGTGGCACGCTTTCTCGTGAATCGAGGATTCGATGTTACCGGTATCGATGTGGCTTCTGGGATGTTGGAACTCGCTAAAGAACAGGTTCCTGACGCTAAATTCTTAGAAGGCGACATGACCCACTTAATATTTCCTGGCGAATCCTTTGATGGTATAGTCTCCGTATTTGCGATTATCCATGTGCCAAAAGAAAATCATCCTAGGATCTATCAGAACTTCTATCGAGTTTTAAAGCCCAAGGGCGTTCTCTTCCTCAGTACGGGTGCAACTGAATGGGAAGGAACTGATGAATACTTTGGCGCAACAATGTTTTGGAGCCACTACCATGCTGAAACATCCCTAACCTTCATCAAGGCCGCTGGATTTACAATTCTCTCTGATGAAATACTTACACGAGATGACGAAACCCACTATTGGATCTTTGCACGAAAATAGCACCGCTATTGAACCTGAAGAAGCTATATGACACTTCAGGCAATTAAGGATTAGACAACGAAAATACTTACTTTTGGATTGTGTAAAGCATGCTTTTACTAAATCCCCGAGACTATCAACATCAATTTCCTGACAAACGGTCAAAAGAAATCATGCTCAGAACCATCGCATACTTTGAAGATCGTGGAAAACACAAACTCAAAGAAGACGATCACAACCGGACCTTCTATGCGGACTTCATTGAATTCCAAAAAAAGGAACGAATTTTCTCCACACTCCTAACTCCTTCTGAATATGGTGACACAGATACCCGCTGGGATATGTGGCGAAACTTTGCTTTCAACGAAATCCTTGCCTTTTACGGCCTCGCTTATTGGTATACCTGGCAGGTGAGTATTCTTGGATTAGGTCCCATCTGGATGAGCAATAACAAGTCGCTTAAACAACAAGCAGCAGAGCACCTCAAAGATGGGGCTGTCTTTGCATTTGGATTGTCTGAAAAAACCCATGGTGCCGATATCTACTCCACCGAAATGACGCTCACACCTCAACGAGATGGGACTTTTTTGGCTAATGGCGCAAAATACTACATCGGAAATGCCAACACCGCTCCCATGGTTTCGACCTTTGGTAAAATGGCTGAGAGCGATGAATATGTCTTTTTCGTTGCGGACTATCGCAACCAAAACTACGAACTCATCAAAAATGTATGTAGCAGTCAAAACTATGTCGCAGAATTTGGACTGCACAACTACAAAATCACACAAAACGAGATTCTTTCACAGGGTCAAGAAGCGTGGGACGCTGCGCTCAATACCGTCAATATCGGAAAATACAACCTGGGTGTTGCATCCATTGGTATTTGCACGCATGCTTTTTATGAAGCTCTCAACCACGCAGCAAACCGTCGACTCTATGGCCTGATGGTCACCGATTTCCCCCATGTAAGACAAATGTTCGTCGACGCGTACACACGATTAATTGCAATGAAGCTCTTCTCCCTCCGTGCAGTTGACTACATGCGCATCGCATCTCCCGAAGATCGACGCTATATTCTCTACAACACCATGGTCAAAATGAAAATTACCCTTCAGGGTGAAGAAGTCATCAACTTACTGTGGGACATCATCGCTGCCAAAGGCTTCGAAAAAGACACTTACTTTGAAATGGCGGCCCGCGACATTCGGGCGCTTCCCAAACTCGAAGGCACCGTCCATGTGAACCTCGCTCTAATCGCGAAATTCATCTTCAACTACTTCTTCAACCCTAAAGAGTATCGTCCCGTCTCACGCCAGGACCAACCACGACACGACAAGTTCTTGTTCGAACAAGGTCCTACGCGAGGACTAGGGAACATTCAATTCCACGATTACAATGTCATCTTTAACCAAATTGATATTCCAAATGTCAACATCTTCCACGACCAAATCCTAGCCTTCAAAAACCTCCTCTCGAATGCCACTCCAAGCGCAGAGCAGCAGAAAGATACCGATTTTTCTATGGCAATCGCCGAACTGTTTGCTCTCATCGTATACGCTCAACTTATTTTAGAAAACGCCCAACTCTATGAACTCGATTCTGATACTATCGACCAAATCTTTGATTTCATGGTTCGTGATTTTTCAAAATACGCTCTTCAACTGTACAGCAAATCAAGTACGACTTCCCGCCAAGTGGAATTCTGTATGCAAATGATCCAAAAACCTGTATACGATCCTGATCGGTATCAACGATCCTGGAAGCAGGTTCTGAAACATAAAGGGCTCTATGAGATGAATCCTTAGTTCATTACTTTTGTTAACCTTTTATTCGGAGAATGATCATTGGAGTTAATCAATAAGCCTCCTACAAAGGGGAAATAGAGTGCTCCCAAGTTAAAGCGATGTTTTATAAATTAGCAAAGCGCTTGTGGAGAGTACATATTATCCTGAGGGATAAAATGAAACATAAACCATTTCAAAAATTAGTATTCCTAATTGTATTCCTCTCATTTCTTGTTTTTTCGACAAATCTCATACCAACTCAGATTTCTGCGACTCCTATTGTACTCACTAAAGCTCCACTTGGAACCACAAGCTACAGTGAAGACTTCACTACGACGACCTACGAAGATGCTGGTCAGACTACCGCAGACGGGTGGGGTGATGACGCCCTCACCACAGACCGAGATTTAACAGTGAGTTATCTCGGGAGCTACTCGACATCTTATATCGTATCTGATATTGCGGTGCAAGGACGCAAAGCGTACCTCGCCGTCTTAACATGGTCTATAAACAGTCAAACTGCCCGAACCGTTAATGTTACCGATCCAACCGCCATGACCCTCATGGGATGGCGAAACATCGCTCCCGATGTGCAAAGCGTAGCGATTCACGGCGACATGCTCTATGTCGGTCGCCAAGGCTGGGTTATCCAGTACAATGTCAGCAACCCCTACGGTGCCTACATTAACCAAGGCGCCGTCGCGGTTACGGGGAATGTCACTGATTTAGCTGTACAGGGACATTTCCTCCATGCGGTGACCCGAACGACCAGTGGTAGTGATTACCACTACACAATCGATATTCAAAATCCGACTTCCATGAACATTGTGTATACTGCTCTCGCCACGGATTTCTATGGTCTCGATATCCAAGGAGAACTACTCTACCTGGCAATTGGAACTTCTGGATTGTATGTTCGAAACATCTCAAATCCCTATTCCCAGGTAACCGTTGATAATTATAATACACCCGGCACGGTCTGGGATGTGCTCGTCGATGGTGGAATCGCATATCTCGCTGATGGCTCGGCTGGTGTGACTATCCTCAATGTAACCGACCCCACCGACATCACATATCTAGGTAACATCGATACCGCAGGGGATGCTCGAGAACTAGCCCTTCAAGGCAACACGCTCTTTGTCGCCGACTGGCCCGGAACCATCATGATCGATGTAACGAATCCCCAACATCCAACCTATATTGGTCAAGTCACCGCTGTAGGTGCTTATGCCCTCGCCGTGGATGGAGAGATTCTCTATCTTGGGCGTGGCAACGCAATGGAGACTTATGCGATCACGATGCACAGCGTCATGGGACCTGGGCTTCCATGGTTCAATCGCTACAATGCCTACGATGCCTGGGATGTGGCGATTCAGGGCAACCTTGCCTATGTCGCAGGAGGATCGGATGGATTCTATACGCTTGACATTTCTAATCCTCGGAATCCCGTACTGCTTGATCGAATCCAACACACCGGAATCGTGAACTACTATAGCGTAGAGGTGCAAGGTGGATACGCGTTCATTGAGGACCTAGCGAATGGTGCCTGGGTCTCCTTCAGTGTTCTCAATCCGTCAAACATCCAGTATCTCAGTTGGGTTTCTTACAGTCAAGGCTACGACTTCGTGATTTCTGGTGATGTTCTCTACATCGCCGATGGAACCCTCGGTCTGTATCTCATGAACATCTCAAACCCCGCAATCCTTGGACCGAACCTTGGCTCACCCTATTCTGACGGGTTTAACTATACCAGCGTATGGGTGCAAGGTCACACGGTATACGCAACAGCTACTGGGCCAACATCCGGCACCCGAGGAATCTTCGTGTACGATGCTACAGATCTATCCAACCTCGTCCTCATCGATCATTATAGCCTCACCTTTCCACGAGATGTCGTGGTCCATGGTGATTTCATGGCCGTTGCTGATGGTCTTTTTGGCGTCTACACCTACAATGTAACGGATCCATTCAATATTCTCTTTACGAGTTACTTCGACCCCAACGACTACAACACTCATGGGGTAGACATGTCTGGAACCAACATCATTATGACCCAGAAGGCGAACGGCGTCTACTTAGTGAACGCAACTGACATCCACAATTTGCAGATGATTGCGTCTTATACCTCGGCTGGTATGGCCGCTCATCGGGTCACTGTCCACGATGAATTTGCCTTCGTCGCTAACGGCGACTCGATTGAAATCTTCCAGCTCTTCAACACCGCCGCCAACTCATTTGACACCAGCCCAAGCATAGCTCAATCCTTGACGATTGACAGTACAACCGACATCATCGTCAATGCCACGCTTACAGCGAACACCTGGGGGTATCCTGCAACATCGATTCAATGGGAGCTGACCGCAAATGGGATTGATTGGGAACCCATCCCCGTTGGTGTCCTGCACGATTTCACCGACATTGGGAGTGATTTACGGTATCGGGCGACCCTCGACGCTACCTATGCTGACCAAAGCCCCTACATCTACAACATCACCATCACCTACGGCTATACCACTCCACCAACAGCACCGATTCTCACTGATCCAGGAACCACCATTGCCCCAGCTATTTTCTGGGTGAACTGGACGGCAAGCACTGATCCCGACGGCACTGTCGACTTCTACCAACTCGAGATGTCCGATTCTAACGCCTTTACAACAATACTCAATCAATGGGTCCCCACCACACCCTATCAGCAAATTGATGTACTCCCAGTGGGAACCTACTATTTCCGGGTGAGAGCCATAGATAACGATGCCGTTCCAGGTCCTTGGAGTAACATCGAAGACCTCATCGTTCAACCAGTGATTGGACCTCCCCCGATTCCTGGCTTCCCCATCGAAGCCATCATCGTCGGAGCAATCGTCGCCCTCAGCCTCGGCATGATCTACCGTCGCAAACGAAAATAACCAACCACCTACGGACGCCACTCAGGCGTCCCATACTCCTTTTTTTTCTTAATGTCTCTCTTTCCTACTTCGCAACCTCGGATTGCCATACCAGAGTTAAATACTGCAATTATTTCTGCGCCTTCACTCGCTTCAGCTCATTGATAATCGCAGGAACAACACGGAAAAGATCCCCTACTATGGAAAAATCAGATACAGTATGGATCGGTGCGTCCGGATCGGTGTTAATGGCGACGATGGTGTCGCTGGTGCGCATACCCACAAGGTGTTGGATGGCGCCACTGATGCCACAGGCGATGTAGAGTTTGGGAGCGATGGTGCGACCGGATTGTCCGACTTGTTGGTGGTGTTTCATCCAGCCTTGGTCGACGATGGGGCGGGAGCCGCCAAGAGCGGCGTTCAATTCGGTAGCAAGGTCGCCGACGACTTGGATGTTCTCAGGGGTTTTGATGCCGCGACCGCAGGTGACGACCATTTCGGCTTCATCAACTTTGAGGGCGCCTTCCTCTACTTCGACAACGGTTTCTACAATTTTAGTTCGGACAGCGGCTTTGTTGACCTTTATGTCCATATTGCGGATTTCGGCCTTTTTCCCGGCATCGGTGGGGGGTTTGAAAACATTGGGACGGACTGTTGCCATTTGGGGGCGTGTATAAGGGCTGAGAATAGAGGCCATGATGTTACCGCCGAAAGCTGGACGGGTTTGAACGAGCTGGCGTTTCTCATCGATATCAAGCCCCGTGCAATCAGCGGTAAGCCCTAAATTAAGGCGCGCAGCGATACGCGGTCCTAAATCGCGTCCGTTGCCGGTTGCACCAAATAAAACAATGTTGGGTTTTTCAATTAAGATAAGCGCTGAAATCGCGTCTGTGTACGCATCTGTCGTGTATTGGTTGAGGATCTCCTGGTCAAAGACATAGATGCGGTCAGCGCCATTTTGCGCAAGGATGGCTGAGAGGTTGCCAATATTATGACCAAGGAGTACGGCGGAAAGTGGTTCACGCAGTTTATCTGCGAGTTCTCGACCTTTACCCAAGAGTTCGAGTGCAACATTACGGAGTTGACCATTGACTTGTTCTGCCCATATCCAGACTCCTTGGTAATCTTTGAATTTGGACGGATCAACTCGTTTACGCTCAATGAAGAGGGCGTCGACAGGGCACACTTTAACGCAGGCGCCACAAAGAGTGCAGGCTTCAGTGGCTTCGGCTTTGTCGTCGATGAGTTTCATGGCATCAAAGGGGCAAACCTTTACGCAGAGTCCACAACCCGTGCAGGTATCCTTGTTAATGTTCAGCATCGTGATTCACCTCAGCTAGATTACGCCTTTCTTCAGCAACCACTCCACTAGTTGTTTTGCAGCACCCTCAGGGTCCTCCATACCATCAACCTTGATACCACCGGTTCTTTGTTCTGGGGTGAACACCTCGACGACTTGGGTGGGTGAACCCGGGAGTCCATACTGTTCAGGATCACCACCGAGGTCTGCTGCCGTTACCAGTTTCATCTCTTTCTTACTTGCTTTCATGATCGCCATCAAACTCGGTAAGCGTGGCTCGTTCAGACCCTTTGTTGCTGTGAGGAGGGCGGGGAGTCGGCATTCTACGACTTCAAAACCTTCATCGGTTTCCCGTTTGACTTTAATCCGTTTCTTGTTCTCTGCTACTTCGACCTGTACAGCATATGTAATCTGAGGAATCCCGAGGAACTCTGCGATTTCGGGTCCCACTTGAGCTGTATCTCCGTCGATAGCCTGTTTACCGCAAATAATCAAATCATATGGTTCAAGGGTTTTGATAGCTTGGGCTATTGTGTAGGCTGTTGCCCAGGTATCTGCTCCTGCAAAGGCTCGGTCTGACAGGTGAATGGCGCGATCTCCACCCATGGCTAGGCACTTTTTCAGGGCTTCAGCAGCTTGGGGTGGCCCCATCGTAATTACAATAACTTCGCCTTCACCGAATTGTTCCTTAATGCGAACTGCTTCTTCAACAGCAAACTCATCGAAGGGATTGAGAATTGAGGGTACACCCGCGCGTATCAAAGTCTTCGTTTCTGGGTCGATTTTAACCTCAGCGATTTCAGGGACCTGCTTAATCGGAACGATGATTTTCATGCATCTTACCCCCTGAAGTTCTTGAGAGAAGGTGATGCGAATAGCGCTTACACGAAACTGTGTTACTTAAAAGTCTGTCTCCATCGTGAAAATAGAATTCACGAAAACCGCGACAAAAAATTTGTATTCCATTGGGATAGGAAAGTAATTAATGGGTTTTTTCACTTATGTAAAGTGCATGTTGATGGGAGGCCCGTTCCAGTGAGTGAAAGACCAAACACTCGTATTGTCCTAGATGGCGTTGAGAAACGGCAACGACTCTATACAGGGCATAAGAGTTTTGACCAATATTTCGGTATCATGTCGGGTACTACCACCATCATGTATGTTCAAAACCAGACTTTCACCGACCCAATAAGCCTTCTGATTGAATGGCTAACGAGGGATGTTAACCCTAAGGAAACTGTGTTGTTGGTAACCACTTATGCTGATCCCGTAGCTATTGCCCTCTGGTGCCAACGAAAACTACCTCCCGCGTTCAAGACCTTTGCTGAACTCAGTTTGGATAACCGGTTCTTCTGGATTGATATGTTCACTTACCGGGGATTTGGTGATCATGAACGTGGACTAGTTGAAGTCACTTATCCTAACCGAATTAAAGAAATGGGAGGAAATCCTAACTTACTCATCTCTCCACGCAAGCCTGAGGAAATCCAATCAGTCGATGGATTACCTGCCGCTATTAATAATATCATTTCTGAAATCCAGAGTCCTGAGAACATACGCATGGTTTTAGTCTATGCTGATGATTTCATCGATGGCGTGGGTCCCACTCGTGCCCTGAATTATCTTCATCGCTTCATTAATCAGATGCGCAAATTTGGTCACACCCTTAATATGTTGATGGGATGGCGGGGGACACTTCCTGAAGTACATACGGCGCTTGAACGAACGGTGGATCAAGTACTCCGATGGGGGTATGGTGATGTTCCTGGATTGAAGCAACCTTCCAAGTTCCTTCAGATTTTAAAAACTACAGCCCCCGATGAGGCTACAACTTATCTGAAGGTTCCCTACCACATTCGTGATGGTAAACCAATAGTGGGGTTGGGGACGCCTTTAGAAGGACAACGGGTGAATAGTGGCCGGCGTCTGCGTAATCGTTCTTAGTGATCATGCGGTTGAATTAAATGCAAAATCAAGCGTTCTGCAGCTGTATACGGGTCGGTTTTTCGCTCATTGACTTCTTCAACTAGTCTCAGAAAGAGTTTTCGTTCTTCAGGTTCGACGAATAGTTTTCTAATAAAACTGTGTTCGACAATTGTTTCGAGTTGGGCAGAACAGCGGCGTTGCCGATTTTGTTGAATTTCACCACTTTCGATAAGGTAGTTGTGGTGTTGTTGGATCGCCTTCACAACTTCAGGCACTCCTTCTCCTGTTGTCGCAATCGCCTTTAGAATAGGCGGTTCCCATCCCTGTTGGTTCTTATCCAGGGTTAATGCCATTTGTAGTTCAGTGTATCGACGATCTGCTCCATCGAGGTCTGCTTTATTAATTACAAAGATGTCGCCGATTTCCATAACTCCGGCTTTAATGGTCTGAATATCATCTCCTAAACCTGGAACTGAAAGCAGCACAACGGTTTCAGCTAAGCGGATAATGGCTACTTCTGCTTGCCCTGCACCCACCGTTTCAACGATGATCACATCTTTCCCAAAGGCATCGAGAATATGAACTATATCTTGGGTCGCCCAAGCTAGCCCACCCAGGCTTCCTCGAGAACCCATGCTCCGGATGAACACTTGTGAGTCGCTGGCAAAGCGATTCATGCGAATCCGATCACCTAAAAGAGCTCCACCAGTGAAGGGGCTACTGGGATCCACAGCGACTACGCCCACGTTGAGGTTTTGAGTTCGGAACTCCTCTATTAGTTTATCCACCAATGTGCTTTTTCCTGATCCTGGAGGACCAGTGACACCAATGATGTGGGCTTTACCAGTATGTGGATATAATTGTTTAATGGCTGCATGAGCTTCAGGGGACATAGATTCAGCAAGACTCATGAGGCGTGCTGCAGCACGACGGTTCCCCTTTAATAATTCCTTAATCAGAGAATTTGTATCCAGGGACATGAGCTTGCCTCTCAGCTTCCTTTTTCACTATCACTAGATCTTGTTTGGTCCTATTTGGTATTTTTTCGGACGAAATCAATGATTTCGCTCGTCGGTGTTCCAGGTCCAAAGATTTCTTTGATACCCAGCTTCTTTAATGGGGCTATATCGTCTTCAGGGATGATGCCGCCTGCAATTACGAGTACATCATCCATACCCCTTTCCTTCAGTAGTTTTAGAATGTCAGGAAATAGGCGCATATGCGCACCTGAAAGAATGCTGAGTCCAACGACATCCACATCCTCTTGGAGTGCTGCCTCTGCAATTTGCTCAGGGGTTTGTCGCAATCCGGTGTAAATTACTTCAAAGCCAGCATCTCGAAGTGCTCGGGCAACCACCTTTGCACCTCGATCATGACCATCGAGACCTGGCTTGGCGATTAACACCCGAATTTTTTTCGTAGCTTCAGTCATAAGGGTCATTTCCTGGTGAGTTAGAATATACTCGGTTCATAATATTCTCCATAGACTTCCCGTAACGCATTACACACCTCCCCCACAGTGGCGTATTCTCGAACAGCTGCAAGGATATGAGGTAAAAGGTTATCAGTACCCTCTGCTGCGGTTTGTAAGCGATTTATTAGTTCTTCGAGCTTTTTGTTGTTACGGGTTTTCCGGGTCCTCTCTAATCGTGCTAGTTGGGTTCGTTCCACTTCTGGGTCAATCTTTAGGACGGGAATTTCTAACCGATCTTCTGTGATATAATCGTTTACTCCCACGATGACACGCTCTTTTTCTTCCATTTCTCGTTGATAGCGAAAGGCAGCATCAGCAATTTCCCGTTGGAAGAACCCTTTCTTGATGGCTTCAACTACACCCCCCAGTTTCTCGATACGGTCAAAGTACTTGTAGGCTTCCTCTTCCATCTCATTGGTTAACGCTTCAATGAAATATGATCCACCCAGCGGATCGATCGTATTAGCTACTCCGCTCTCATGAGCGATTATTTGTTGAGTCCGTAGAGCAATGGTTGCGGCTTTCGCCGTTGGAAGCGCCCACGCCTCATCCATCGAATTTGTGTGTAATGACTGGGTACCACCAAGGATGGATGCTAATGCTTGGATAGTGGTCCTTATGATGTTGTTTTCAGGTTGTTGCGCGGTTAAGCTTACGCCTGCGGTTTGTGTGTGGAATCTGAGTAAATAGGAGCGAGGATCTTTAGCGCCAAAGCGTTCTTTCATTTCGCGAGCCCAAATACGTCGTGCCGCTCGGAACTTGGCAATTTCTTCAAAGAGATCTAGGTGGCTATCAAAGAAGAATGACAACCGAGGTGCGAAATCATCCACATTGAGTCCTACTTCAGTACCTGCTTGGACATAGGCTAAGCCATTTGCAAGGGTAAATGCAAGCTCTTGAATGGCGGTGCTGCCAGCTTCGCGAATGTGGTATCCGCTGATACTTATGGTATTCCACCTGGGTACATTCTTAGTGCAGAACTGTAAGATATCGGTAATAATTCGCATGGAGGGGTCTGGTGGAAAAATCCAAGTCTTTTGTGCTTGGTATTCTTTCAAGATGTCGTTCTGTATTGTACCTCCAATTTTTCTTGACGAAACGCCCTGTTTTTCTGCAGCTGCGATATACAGGCATAACAAGACGGCTGCAGGGGCGTTAATCGTCATGGATGTTGTGACCTTGTCTAACGGAATCTGTGAGAATAAAATCTCCATATCCGCAAGAGAGTCAATAGCTACACCACAGACTCCTATTTCCCCTTTGGACATGGGGTCATCAGAGTCGAGGCCTTGGATCGTGGGAAGATGAAAAGCTACACTTAATCCTGTCTGTCCCTGCTCGAGCAGGTAACGGAATCGTTCATTGGTCTGCTCGGCTGTACCAAATCCTGAAAACATTCGCATAGTCCACAAGCGGCCCCGATACATAGTTGGGTAGACTCCGCGTGTGTAGGGGTATTCTCCGGGAAATCCCAGGTCCCGTTCGTAATCGAAATCTGCGATGTCTGAAGGTGTATATAGTCGGGCAATGGGGCGACTGGATGTCGTAATGAAGCGTTCACGCCGTTCTGGCGATTTTTCTAGTGTTTTTTTGAGAGTATTATTCTCCCAGTTCTGCTTCTGGTGGGAGATTACCGGGTCGTCTTTTTCCACCATTTGGATACGCCATCCATTCAAATACACCGGGAATCTATCTTCCGGTGGTCTCTTTGATGTTATGGTGTAACCGATTTAATGGTTTTGCCGATATACATAGTTGTCTATTCACTCCATTCACAAGAGTATCTATTTTGTGAAGGGCAAGAAAAAGGAGAATGGCCTCCCAGCACCCTAGGAGGCCATCATGCAAATTGGGCATTGAGCAGGATTATTAACAAACTCGCAGGGCGTTTGGGCTCCTTCGGGAAAGTTGCGCCGCAGTTGCTGGCACATATTGTTTTGTGCATCATACATTGGGCAAGCCATGTCGATCATATCCCAGAAAGGATGTGACCAGAATTCGCTATATAACGATTCGCTACCTTTCAAAGCCGTATTGTTCTTTCTTGTATAATCCGCAAAGATGGTTATAGGATTGTTACCAGTGCTTGACCCTTTTCAACGGCTGTCCCGTTTTCTACATGTATCTTATTAACGGTTCCATCATGGGGGGCACGAATTTCATTGGCCATTTTCATGGCCTCGAGGACTAATAGTACATCACCTGCGAGAATCTGTTGACTCGGTTTTACACGGACATCTAAAACGCGTCCAGGAAGTGGAGCGGTAACAGTACCGGGTTCATCTGATTCATCGATTCCAGGTGTTAAAGCTGCTAACTCAACAGGAGTACTTGCCGTTGCAGATGTCGTGTATGATTGAACCTGAGTTGCTGGTGTTGTGCTAACCGCGTGTAGTGCTACAGATAAGGATAGTTCGTTAACAATCACAGAATACCGAGTGGACCCCGTTATTGGTTTGATTCGGATGGAGTGTGTAGTTTCTCCAATATTAACTTTGAATTTCCCTGTCGTTTGGTCTGCATGTGTAATTTGGGCTGGGAAGGTGGTTTCACCAATGGTGATGTGGAAGATGCCATTATTGGGTCCTTCAACTGCAACTTCAAAGGCATCCTCGTTGATTCGGAGTTTGTATTTCCGTACCACGCGTGTCCCCCTCTTACCTCGATTCATTCGTATCCCATTGCCTCACGGCGTCCAGCAATAACCCAGGGGCTCATTCCGTTCCCATTAATTCTTCTGATTGTGGGCATTCGGAGGGGTTCTGGTTCTGATTCCAAGAGCGAAGCGGTTATTGCAGCTAAAATCTCAGGGGTTAAGTGTCCCAAAGCTTCCTTACGCTTTCGGTGTTCGAAGAACTCTAAAGCGGGTTGGGGAAACAGGATGTAAGCAAGAATATCTTCGATTTTATTTGTAATGCCTTTCAGTTCTTTGCGCGCTAGGGGAATTGCTGGAGGTAGTAAGTCAGCAGGACGGCATGTGATAGGTTCTTCGTCACCAATCACGAGGCTCTGAATTTTTGGATCAATAGGTGCTGGAGGGCGTCCGTAGAATCCACGGACATATTGTTTAACTTCTTCGGGGATGGTTTTATACCGTTCACCGAGTAAGACATTGAGTGTGGCTTGAGTTCCAACAATCTGACTTGAAGGTGTCACTAGCGGGGGGTAACCTAGCTCTTTTCGAACGCGAGGAACCTCGTCAAGGACATCCTGCATCCGATCTAGCGCGTTTTGTTCACGGAGTTGATTCACGAGATTGGACATCATTCCACCAGGTACCTGGAATTGCAACACATTCGTATCCACACCAACCAACCCACATTCATAGGCTTCATATCGTTCCCGAACCTCCTGGATATAGACTGCAATCTCTGAAAGTAACTCAAGGTTTAGTTTCGAATCCCAAGGGGTACCTTGGAGGACGGCAACTAGGGTCTCACAAGGAGGTTGAGAAGTGGATTGAGCAAGTGACGAGATGGCGGTGTCTACGACATCGACCCCCACCTGAATGGCTTTCAAATAACTCATACTAGCCATTCCTGAGGTGTAATGTGAGTGCAACTGAATCGGAACACCGATCTCCTCTTTAAGTCGGCGTACAAGTTCTTCTGCTGTAAAGGGATTAAGAAGCCCAGCCATATCCTTGATGCAAATGGAATCTGCTCCCATCTCTTCCAAGGTTTTCGCCTGCTTCACGAAAGATTCAACATTGTGAACTGGGCTGGTGGTGTAACTGAAACTCAGTTGTGCATGTGCACCTGCCTTGTGTACAGCTTTAAGCGCCGTTTCCATATTGCGCGGGTCGTTTAACGCATCAAAAATGCGAAAAATGTCAATCCCATTCTTCGTCGCAAGCTCGATGAATTTCTTTACCGTGTCATCGGGGTAATGTCGGTATCCTACGATGTTCTGTCCACGCAACAACATTTGCAATTTCGTCTTCTTGATGGCTTTCCGGATTTGACGGAGTCGCTCCCAAGGGTTTTCCTTCAGAAAACGAAGTGGTGCATCAAAGGTTGCGCCTCCCCACACTTCCATAGAATGAAAACCGACTTGGTCCATTTTTTCTGCGATAGGTAACATATCTTCTGTTCGCATACGGGTTGCTAGTAAGGATTGGTGAGCATCACGGAAGGTCGTATCGGTAAATCGGATGGCTTTAGGAGAAGCATGGGACATGGGAGAAACACCTCAAAGTTATACGATTTTTTCCTTGGGAGACAGAGCGTTTCCTGGCTTTTACTCTTCTGCCTCCCTTAATGAAGACCCCCTATAAGCCATTCCCTCTTAGGATATGTTCTTGTTCTTGTCTACGCTAGAATGGATGAAGAGAGAAACGGTCAGACTTGGATAAGGTCTTACTTGTTAATTACTAAGGTTCCGGCTATATAGTCGTGAAGTCCTCGCTTCTCATCTGTGAAGCCAATCATGAGGAAGCCAATTCCGATTGTCAACATAGAGAGGATCTTGCTGAGGTCTCGGGCTGCAGCCCGTCCAAGGGAAATACGGCTACCATTGAGATCGGTGACGATAATTCCGAGAGCCATCTTCCCTGGGGTAGCTTGATAGGATGAACTTTCAAAGCCCCAGAAATAGATCCAGCCAATGATTGTCGTGATGATACTTGTTATGATACTTCTACCAAATAGAAAGAACAATGGATCGTAGACGACCCACGGGAGGAACCAACCCGCGAGTGTGACAGGAACTCCAATTACCATAAGAATAATTGAATCTAAAAGCCAGGCAGCAAAGCGTTTCCAAAAACCAGCATAACTAAAGGCGGGAGCAGCTGGATAAAGTGGTTTTGCTGTGGGGGGTGGTACCCCGGTAATTGGGACGGTAGGTTTTACTGGAGCTGCCGCACTGGGCTCAATCTCTTGACCACAACTATGGCAGTAGATGTCACCGGGTTGAGCTTCAGCTCCACAATAAGGACAGTATACCATGCTATTCAAAACTCCAATCGATTCCTCTACATTTACTGGATAGCGTATTAACGTGACCAATTGGAGAGAACAGCATTATAAGCTTATGCAGTACTTCTAACGGCATTGCGCACTTTTGATCCTCGCCAAGGGAAGAATTAGAGTGGGCAGTTACCATGTTTTTTCCTAGGAAGGGCTTGTCGTTTCGTCCGAAGCATATCCAAGGCTGCAATTATTCGAGAGCGAGTTATTGAGGGTTCGATTACTTCGTCGACAAAGCCTCGAACAGCTCCTGAGTAAGGATTGGCGAATTGGTCTCGGTATTCGGTGATTCTTTTAGCACGAGTGGCTTCCGGATCCTTTGATTTCTCAATTTCACGGCGAAAAATGATATTTGCAGCTCCTTCTGGTCCCATAACTGCCATCTCAGCCGTAGGCCAAGCATACACGACATCTGCACGAAGGTGTTTTGAACCTAACACCACGTATGCGCCTCCAATTGCTTTTCGAGTGATTACCGTCACTTTCGGAACCGTGGCTTCGGCATAAGCAAATAGAATCTTAGCGCCGTGTCGGATAATGCCTCGATGTTCTTGGTTGACACCAGGGAGGAAACCTGGGACATCCATGAAGGTGAGGATCGGGATGTTGAAGGCGTCACAGAAGCGCACGAACCGGGCACATTTGTCTGAGGCATCAATGTCAAGGGTCCCTGCTAAAGTGTTAGGTTGGTTAGCTACTACGCCGACTGGGTGTCCATTCATTCGGATAAAGCCCACAACCATATTCTGCGCAAAATGCTCGTAGACCTCGAGGAACTGATGGTTATCAGCCACACTCAGAATGGCTTGTTTCATGTCATAGGGGGTTGTAGGATCATCGGGAAGAAGTTCATTTAATTTAGGATCAGTGCGACGAGAATCGTCGGTGGGTTCAGAATAAGGTGGGTCTTCCATGTTGTTTGATGGAAGGTAGGATAGGAGGTCTCGAATCAGTTGTAAGCAATGCTCCTCGCTTTCGGCAGCAAACTGAGCAACACCGCTTTTTACATTGTGAGTCATTGCACCGCCAAGTTCCTCGAAGGAAATTACTTCGCCCGTTACAGCTTTTATGACATTAGGACCGGTGATGAACATGCGGCTTGTATTTTTCACCATGAGGGTGAAATCTGTGACTGCGGGGCTATACACAGCCCCCCCGGCACAGGGACCCATTATCGCACTAATTTGCGGAATTACTCCGGAAGCAATTACATTCCGGTAAAAAATTTCACCATACGCTCCAAGGCTTGCGACGCCTTCCTGAATTCGTGCACCTCCAGAATCATTTAACCCAATCACGGGGGCACCTGCTTCTAGGGCGAGGTCCATAATCTTGGTGACTTTTTCACCAAACATCTCACCCAAAGCACCCCCGAAAACAGTGAAGTCCTGACTGAACACAAAGACCAAGCGTCCATCAATCGTTCCATATCCAGTTACGACACCATCTCCGGGGATTTTCTGTTTCTCCATTTTGAATTCTGTACATCGATGTTCAACTAGGGCGTCAAATTCCATGAAGCTCCCTGGATCCAACAACCTGTTAATTCGCTCACGCGCGGTCATCTTTCCGGCTTTGTGCTGGCGTTCGATCCGTTCTTTACCACCGCCTAGTTTTGCTTTGTCTAACCGGTTCTTGAGCTCTTTCATCTTTTTATCCATGACTTTTGAAGGCAACACCAGAACACTCCAACGCTTTCTTTGCCTTAAACCTTACAAAGGTGTTGCCACTAGTTAGGGTAACTCCTCTTAAACCCAACCGGTTGCCTTCTTGGGATTGTGGTCAGAAATCACAAAGATTCTTATTTCCAACTCTGTTCATAGCACAACTGAGGAATAAAACATGTCTGAGACGCTCAAAGGACTTATCCAAGCTTTCATCGGTGAAAGCCAGGCACGCAACCGTTACAATATCTACGCTAAAATAGCCATGAATGAAGGCTTTGAACAAATAGCTGGTATCTTCAATGTTACTGCTGATAATGAACGCGTTCACGCCAAGAACTTCTGGCGAGCCGCGCATGCAGTTATGGATAAAACAGGCAAATCCTTTCCAGAAATCACAGTCGATGCTCTGGCACCTTTGAAAGTTGGAAACACTCTTGACAACCTCAAAGCCGCCATTGAGGGCGAAACCTACGAACACACCACTATGTACCCAGAAATTGCCGATACTGCTGAAAAAGAGGGATTCAGAGAAATCGCTAATCAAGTCCGTGCTATCGCCCGGGCTGAAGTCCACCACGCTGAACGCTACACAGCGTTGCTCAAAGAAGTTGAAGCAAATACGGTCTTTAAGAAATCCAAGCCTACACGGTGGGTGTGCCGGGAATGCGGGTATATCCACGAAGGCAAAGAACCTCCAGAACAATGTCCTTCCTGCTTCCATCCACAGGCATTCTTCGAAGTCTCCTGTGAAACATACTAGTCTGTTGATGCTCAGAAGCACTGAACTCACAATACCCAAAGAATAATAACCGGAAAAGAAACCACCAAAATTAAGTGATCAACAATGGCCCAAAAATACCAGTGTACAGCTTGTGGATACATCTACAACCCTGAGAAGGGTGATCCTGACGGAGGTATCGCCCCGGGCACTGCTTTTGAGGACATTCCTGAAGATTGGGTCTGTCCAGTGTGTGGTGTTGGAAAAGATATGTTTGAGCCAATCGATTAGATGGCTTGAATATGTTGTGCGTCGATTTCTAGGCGGGTTAGACGGTATATAATCCGCTACTAAACCGCCTGTTTTTTTCATTTTTTCTCTTAACGACGATTTTTTAAGGAGACTGCGTGGTTCATCGGAAGTAGGTGATTTTGCTATGACAACTGTTGGTGAACCGATCGCATTACCCCGCAGTGAAACTGAACAAATCTGGGTGTCCCTCTCAGAGTGGCAGGGCTTCCTTGGTATTGATATTCGGGTTTACTACAAGGCGGGTGAGGCTAGCTGGCGACCAACGAAGAGAGGTGTGCGTATCTCTTTGGAACTGAAGGACCAGCTCATCGCCGCTATCGAGAAAGTTGCAAGCTACGAAAAGGAAGCAATGGAAGACAGTACTGCGAGAGAATAGGAAAAGAGAACGCATTTTAAGCTCAACATTGTTAACTTCTACTGATATCCATGAAAATCATCGACGACTGCCCAGGTGCTGCGCCGTTAAAACGACCCACTATCCTCTTCAAAACCTGTCCACGATGTGGAGAGGAAATCGAACTCTTCAGCAGCGATGTGAAGATGGACTGTGACAACTGTGGCTTTACCGTCTACAATGACACAATGTCTTGTGTACAATGGTGTGAATACGCCAAAGAATGCGTAGGCGAGGAAACCTACAACGATGTAATGGAAATGCTGAAACGGAAACAACAACAGAATGCCACAGAAGGATCTGGGTAGCTCCCAAAATCATGGATACTTTGGTGATAATTATGACAAAATTATTACAAATCTACAAATGTGAAACATGCGGTAATATAGTGGAAGTGCTTCATTCAGGTACTGGTTCATTAGTCTGCTGTGGTGTAGCAATGAAACTGATGGAGGAGCGAACTGCTGACTTCAAGACAGAAAAGCATGTGCCAGTCGTGGAAGTAACCAAAGATGGTCTCCATGTCGTTGTTGGGTCAACTCCTCATCCTATGGTGACTGAGCATTGGATCGAATGGATTCAAGTCGTGAAAGACGGAACCATCATGCGCCAGTTCCTTGAACCTGGTCAGAAACCCGAAGCTGACTTCCCGATGAAAGGCAAGCCTGACTTTGCTCGTGAATACTGCAACATCCACTTACTCTGGAAGACAAAATAACTGTCTATGTACTGAGTATTGCGTGATGTAACATGGTGACTAGCCCAGTAAGCTGGTCACCAGACTTTTCTCTTTTTTAGTAGGTCTCAGTGAATTCGCGATCCTCAAGATCAACGACATTTCCACAATACGGGCATTCAGCCCGTCGGGGTCCTACCCATTTTACTTCGTTATATTTCAACGGAGCGTCGCATTCAGGGCATTCTTCAGGAAGGCTTTCTCGGATTAGGTGGCGTTCACGGCGAGGAGTCTCGGGTTCTGGGATCTTCACAGCGTCCATGCTTCGTGCAGCACTTCGCATGGATTTACAGACCATATAGATAATGAAGACGAAGACTCCGACAAAAATCACAATGAAGAGGACGAAGATTAACCCGATGCCGCCAAACATTATGTTCAAAAAGAAGTCAATAAAGTCAATTTGCGCTACCAAGTAGGCAGACATGAATGAGAGGATACATGAAGGATTCATGGCTCGTCGTGGGTACTGGCGTTTGCAGTCCTAAATAATTTGTTACGGGTCATCTGTTGGTTAGGAGGGTTTTGAGGAAACTACATCCCCAAACCTGATTTGCTGATAACCTGCAGGAGTTTGAAGGATAAGGCTTCCATCCGTTCCAATGTCCGTGGCGAGACCAGTGATTTTATGGTCACCTAAATCCACCATGACTTGTTGACCTAGGGTTGAACAGAGCTTGCGATAATGTGAACCGATGGCTTTGAATCCTTGATCTCGTAACCGTAGATACCAGAATTCAAGTTGGCCGATAAGATATCCAAATAACCGGGGTGCATTCACAGGTCGTTGTAACGCCACTCGAAGAGTCGTAGTTGTTGATTGAAGATCTTTAGGGAAGTCTGAGAGCTGGTTATTAACATTAACTCCTACACCCACAACAGCGAATTCAATGTCATTGCCAATAAATGTAGATTCTACTAGAATTCCTCCTACTTTCTTGTTGGCAAGGAGAATGTCATTTGGCCATTTTAGTTCGGGGTTGAGACTTAATGCAGTTTGTAGTACTTTTGCAATAGCTAGTCCGGTTGTAAGAGTAATGAGCGATGTTTCAGTGATTTTAAGGTGCATCGGGCGTAAAAGTGCTGAATAATAGAGGCCTCCTTCTGGTGAATGCCATCGACGGTCTAAGCGACCTTTCCCTGCCGTCTGGGTATCTGCAAGGACGATGAGCCCTTCCCGTTCACCAACGGTTGCTTTCTCCTTCAAGTAACTGTTCGTAGAGGGTAGTTGTCGAAAGTGTAAAAGACGATCGAACACAATGCGTGAGGTGTTAGCTAGTGCGTGTTGAAAGGGATCGTGTCGGGGTTCTCTGGGAATGGGAGGTGTGTCCATTCTTTTTACTTCCAAGTCGGTGGCTAGTCTGGCTGTTGACAGAGTTCAAGCAGCACGCCACTTGCACTGCGAGGGTGGACAAAGGCAATGAGGGAGCCACCTGCCCCCCTTCGAGGAGTTTCATCAATTAACTGGTATCCTCCTGTTTTCATCTGAGCTAGCAGATTCGTAATATCTGGTACTTCGATAGCAATATGGTGAAGACCTTCACCTCGTTTTTCGATGAATTTTGCCACAACTCCTTCCGAACTAGTTGATTCGAGAAGCTCGATACTAGCTTCTCCGATGGGAATATGAATAGTCTTTACCTGTTGGTCTTCTACAGTTTCGATGTGCGATGGTTCAAGTCCTAAGACATCCTTATAGAGTTGAAGGGCTGCTTCCGCATCTTTTACGGCGATACCAATATGAGCAATGCGCATGGCAAACAACACTCAAAGGTTGTTCACTCGGAGGCATAGAAAAGGCTTCTGATTCTCTGAACCTGCAAGCTACAAAGGTTTTTAACAGTACACACAAGTTGGAACGGCTACAATGACAACTGTGGCTCCTAAAACATCCATCGTAAATGTTAATCTCATCATGGTGTTTAGCGTTACATTGATGGCTGTATTAGGAGTTGCCAGCATTACACCAGCCTTCCCTCTCATGAGTCAACAACTGGGCATTCCTCGAGAATTGATTTATCTCGTTATTATTGTCTTTACCCTTCCTGGTGTTATTCTTACCCCACTTTTAGGGGTGGGTGCTGACCGGTTAGGTCGAAAACGAATACTGGTTCCTTCACTGCTACTATTCGGCTTTGCAGGTTTTGCTTGTTCCTTTTCCCAACCTATTGGCATAAGCCTCAGTGTATCTCCTTTCATGGTTCTCCTTTTTTTCCGTATTATTCAAGGAGTTGGGGCTGCTTCCCTCGGGTCTCTCAATGTTACCATCATTGGTGATTTGTATAAACACCAACAACGGATCCAGGCAATAAGTTATAACGCGAGTATCCAAAGCATCGCTACCGCCTCTTACCCAACTATTGGCGGATTCCTCGCGCTGTTTGGATGGTTCTTCCCGTTCTATCTCCCCCTTCTCGCTATTCCTATTGGATTACTTGTAATGTTCATTTTAGAAGTTCCCAAACATGAGAACCGCATTCATTTAGGTCAGTACCTTCGTCAAGTAGGGGCGATTCTTCACGATCGGAAGGTTGCTGGGCTCTTCACCGTAAGCACCTCACTGTTCATTATGCTCTATGGGGCAATTATTACCTACCTTCCTTTCTTCCTCACTACACAATTTTTTGTCGATCCGTTAACCATAGGGTTGGTAATTTCACTAATTTCTGTCGCTTCTGCTATTATTGCACCAATAGTAGGTATTGTTACGCCTAAAGTACCGATGAAATTTTTACTTCTTGGTGCCTTTCCCTTCTTCGCTCTGGGTCTAACTCTAATTCCCCTCTCACAAACATTGATGTTGCTTCTTCTTCCAGTGGTCTTGTATGGGATTGCCATGGGTTTGGCTATGCCCACAATACAAACACTCCTTGTGAGCTTAGCTTCCACTGAATATCGTGCGGCTTTAATGTCGCTTCAGGGGTTCGTGTTACGATTAGGTCAAACGCTGGGTCCATTCATTATGGCCTTCGTCATTGTCTATTGGAATATTTCTGGTGTCTATTGGTTTGCCGCAATACTTGCTCTCATTATGATTCCTGTGGTTTTGCTCACAATCATTCATGAACCCGGGGACAAAGATGTCCCTTAAAAAATCTGAGCAGGTTTATACTCTCCAAACTCGGCTCGGAGTACATCACAGATTTCGCCTAAGGTGGCTTTTTTCATAACCGCTGTAAGAATAGGTGGCACCAAATTCTCAGTTCCATCTGCAATTTTTTGTAATCGATTCAAGGCGGTTTCTACTGAACTAGCATCCCGGTTCTTACGCAACTGGACGAGTTTTTTCTCTTGGAACTTTTCCACAGCAGGATCTACACGAAGATAATCAATGCTACGCTGCTCCTCCTCGATGACAAACTCGTTGACGCCGACAATGAAACGTGCTCCGGACTCGATTTCTCGCTGATATCGGTAAGCACTTTCATGGATTTCACGCTGAATGAATCCACTTTCAATCGCTCGAAGAACGCCACCCATTTGATCGATGCGATCGAGATATTTTTCGACGCCTTCTTCGATATCGTTAGTCATGGTCTCAAGGTAGTAAGAGCCCCCAAAGGGGTCGATGGTGTTTGCCACACCACTTTCATGAGCAAGAATTTGCTGGGTGCGTAACGCGATTGTAGCAGCCTTCTCGGTGGGTAAGGCTAGGGCTTCATCCATGGAATTTGTATGTAACGATTGGGTACCCCCCAAGATGGCGGATAGTGCCTGTATGGTAACGCGGACGATATTATTCTCAGGTTGTTGAGCAGTAAGACTACAGCCTGCGGTTTGAGTGTGGAAACGCAAAAGCCAAGACCGAGGATCCTTAGCCTCAAATCGGTCCCGCATAATTTTATACCACAGACGACGCGCCGCACGAAACTTGGCGATTTCCTCAAAAAGGTCATTGTGTGCTCCAAAAAAGAACGACAACCGGGGAGCAAACTCATCCACTTGAAGTCCAGCATCAATAGCGGCTTGTACATAAGCTATACCGTTAGCGAAAGTAAAGGCCACTTCCTGAACGGCCGTGCTACCGGCTTCGCGAATGTGATACCCACTAATACTGATAGTATTCCAATTAGGGAGTTCTTCTCGACAATAAGCGAAGGTATCCGTGATTAACCGCATTGAAGGCGCGGGAGGATAGATGTACGTTCCCCGCGCGACATACTCTTTGAGAATATCATTCTGAATTGTTCCCCGTAGAATCTTGGGATCTACTCCTTGGCGCTGTGCTATCGCTATATACATCGCTAGCAGAATCGCTGCAGGAGCGTTAATGGTCATACTCGTACTAACTTTCTCTAATGGAATCTTGTGAAAAAGGATGCCCATATCCTCTACCGATGGGATCGCCACACCACATTTGCCTACTTCACCTGCAGCCATGGGGTGGTCTGAGTCATAACCGATCTGAGTAGGCAAATCAAAAGCAACGCTGAGTCCTGTTTGCCCTTGCTCAAGCAAATAACGGTATCGTGCATTAGTTTGCTCTGCATTCCCAAACCCTGAGTACATCCGCATGGTCCACAATCGCCCACGATACATTGTGGGATAAACACCTCGGGTGAAGGGAGGTTCCCCGGGGAATCCCAAAGCCTGATGGTAATTGAACTTGTGAAGATTCTCAGGCGTGTAAAGCCGTTTCACTGGCTCACTAGATGTTGTTTGAAACTGTTCAGCTCGCTCCGCTTCGTTAGCTCGTCTTTTTCCATGCGGTTCTTCGATCACTGAACCTCAACTCTTCTCATACTTAGTAGGATAATGTCACTTAATTTGCTTGCCATTTCAATTCAATCCATCAGATAGATCGATTAAGTCACATCTCGACGCCTTTGCGTGCGGGAATGCCCTTCTGGTATGGGTGCTTGATTTCCTTGATTTCACTGACAAGGTCTGCCAGCTCAATTAGCGCTGGAGGTGCATATCGCCCAGTGAGGATTAGTTCCATCGTAGGCGGACGAGATTTGATGAGTTTGATGGTTTCTTCCGTAGAGATGAGTCCAAAATCCAAAGCCACATTCACTTCATCTAGGATAAGAAAATCCACCTTTCCTTCTTCGATGATGCTCTTGGCGTGAGCAAGTGCCGCTCGCGCGAACTCAACATCTTGAGGGTCTGGCTTCGATTTGTCGACGAAATCAGGGCGTCCAAATTGACGAATCGTAAAATTCGGGATGTGCTTCACTGCTTCGAGTTCACCGTAATTGATTTGTCCTTTCATGAACTGGATCATGTACACCTTGAAGCCATGTCCTGCTGCTCGCAATCCGAGTCCTAAAGCAGCTGTAGTTTTTCCCTTTCCATTACCTGTATAGAGCTGAACTAATCCTTGGTGGGTTGAATTCAAGATGTTTACCTCTGTCTTCTCATAGTTCTTTTTCAAGGAGTGCTAAGTGAGGTTTGAGTCGTTTGAAAGTAGTGTCGGCATCCATTACAAGTGTACGAGTATCACCAGCCGTTTCCATAAACCCTAGCTCACGTGGATATCGTGGTACAATGTGCAGGTGAAGGTGTAGAATGCTCGCTCCTGCAGCTGACCCAATGTTAAGGCCCATGTTTACACCCGTCGTGTTAAAAGCCGCTTCTACCAGCCGGATGGTCTTTACTCCCATTTCAAAGAAAGCGTTCAACTCCTCTGGGCTTAACTCGTCTAATCGTTCTACATGCCGAAGGGGGACCACCATGCAATGACCTGGGTTGAATGGAAACATGTTCAAGATGACCATGAAGTTGTCATTCTGGTAGACGATTTTTGTTATCACGCGCGGGTCACTGTTGATAATTGCGCAGAAGATACAGGGAATTTTGTGGCGTTCTTCGTCTTCGATGTAGGCGAGTTTATGGGGGGCAGCAATGAAGTCTCGAAACGGCACCTTGGTTTTCCTCCAGTGATAAGGATAGCACTCGTTGAGCAAAACTGTTGAAAGGAAGGCAATTAATCCTTCCGTTCCACGCAACACAATATTTACTTGTGGTTTACCCACCATGACGGTGGACTTCATCTTCAAGCCCACGAATAGCGGCTTTCAACCGAAGGCGTTCTTCGACATACTCGTCTCCTTCCACTTCTCCTTTTCGGAAACGCTCATCTAAGCCGTTGAGTTCGTCGTTGAGTTTCCGAATTCGTTGTTGAAGCTGATCGACGAAGGTCACCGCTCGGCCTTCTCCACCTGCTTCAAGTTCTGCGGGCGTATAGGCTGCTTTAATAACGCCATCATCGATTCGGAGAATTCGCTCGGTCGCCGCAGCCACTAGCGGATTGTGTGTGACTAAAATAATTGTCTTTTTGTATTTCTCGTTGATTCGTACCAAAAAGTCTACAATTACCTGGGAGGTTTCAGAGTCGAGTTCACCAGTAGGCTCGTCTGCCAACACAATGGGCGGATCATTTGCTAGGGCAGCTGCGATGGCGACCCGTTGTTGTTCCCCACCACTGAGTTCATCTGGCTTGTGTCGGGCCCGATCACTAAGTTGGACAATCTCCAACAGCTCTTCTACTCGTTGTCGGCGGTCGTTTCGTGGTACCTGATTCACAATCAAGGGGAGGGCGATATTTTCAGCCGCAGTTAAAGTGGGAACAAGATTGAGAGTTTGAAAGATGTGCCCTACGACCCGCCTTCGATACATGACTAGCTGCTTCCGATCAAGGAATGTAACATCGACATCACCTACATGGGCTTCACCCGCCGTGGCACGGTCAAGACCACCCAAGATGTTGAGCAGTGTGGTTTTTCCGGAACCAGAGGGGCCCATCACGGATATGAGTTCCCCTTCTCGGACCTTCAAGTTTAAGCCTCGCAGGGCACGAACTTCGACCGCACCGATGCGATAAACCCGAACTAAATCTTGAACTTCGATAAACGCCATGTTTTCACCTCAAGACTGATAAATCGTAACGCGCAACCCGCGCCTCTACAAAAATTGGCAGCAGGGTTGTCATTAGCAAAAGCCCAATGAGCGTACCGTTTTGCAGGGCAATCATTCCAACGAACGCAGGAGGAAAGAATTGGAGCTGGAGTAATTGGGGAATCAAGCCTGCACCACCACTAATCAACCCATAATAGATAATGAGCCCAACCGTAAAGCCGATGAGTATGGCGAAAATCATCATTGTCAAAGTTTCAGCCATCAGTATCACAACGGTTTGGTTATAGGTCATTCCTCGGGCACTCATCAACGCCGTTGTGGTCCGACGTTCTCGTAGAGTTAAATAGATGATAACGAGGGTGCCAATGGATGCCAGACCAAAGGAGAAGAAAACACCCATTTGCATCATGTTTGTTGTTGAACTACGCAACACATCTGCGTTGTACTCTTCAATACGGGTTAATGCAGACTTAACCTCGAGTACTTCTCCTAACGCTTCAATACCTTGTTTTACTTCCTCGTTATACTCAGGTGACTCCAAGGCCACAAGGATGTATCCTCTAGGTTCAAGTTCTAGTATGTGGTCCCACATAAGATCCGTAGATACATAAGACCAGGTGGATTCTGCTTCGATAGAAGTTCCGCCAAAAGGGTTTTGGATAATACGCGGTTCGGGTCCAAAGAATCCCTTAATAGTGAGTGCATTATAAGCCCCTCCCCCCATGAATTGAACATTGAGAATATCACCTATGTCTACATCCAATAACACGGCTTCTATCCGCTCCAATATTATACTCTCGTTATTATTCTCCAATTCGGCGAGCGCGACGGATACAGGAACACCTGAAAACCAGGAGTATTCGTAATAGGCAACATTCACCCATTCACTCACATTGATTGCTCTAACGGAGATGCTTGATGACACGGTAGAGATATCGAATGTATATTGACTTGCAGCTTCTCGAACTCCCTCAAGCCCTCTGATGATAGGGAGCAAATCGGTGACATTGGTCGGAGTATTCACCAAAACATTAAGATCAGCACCAACTGCGGTGTATGCCTCTCGAATAGCAAGATCCTGGTTGCTACTTAGAACGCCAATTGTTTGTACACCGTAGCCCACTAGAAGGGCCGTCATAAAGATTATGGCAACAGTTCGACCCGGTCGTCGTTGAATATTGTGTGAGGCAAGCCCTCCGAGGTCACCAAGGATTCGGCTGATGAAGCCTTGTAATGACCGATAGAAGCCTTTCCATCCCTTCACGATGATAGTGGTCAATCCCCAGAGGAAGAAGAGCGGTGCCCAGAAATTCATGACAGAGTCAAAGAGGAGCCAATAGATAGACAACGACCCAAGTATCGGATTTGAGAATATGAGTTGGATAGCTAACTCTGCAACATTGATGCCGAGAAGCCAGATGACAAGCTTGTAACTACCTAAAATCAACAGCGACCAAGCAGCTAATCTGTTGTATCCAGTTGGTTCGCCTGCTAAGGTGTACTCGCGGATCGCTTCTGCTGTCGGGATTTCCGCTGCTTTTTTCGCTGGAAGATATGAAGTAATTACCGCAAGAATAACACTAAACATCAAAGTAAGAAATATCGTGTCCATACCAAGACCCGTGAACAGTATAGTCTGCCATGTCACAGTGTAAATGAAAAAGGGGATGAACAGGAAGGCGAGACCAATTCCTAAGATGCCTGCGATGATGCCTATGAGTAGGGCTTCCCAGACAAATAGACCAGTAATACTACCTCGAGTCACCCCTTTGGTGAGGAGTAAACCAACTTCTCTGCGACGAATCGAGTAGGAAACATCGTTTAAAGTGACACCCATGTACAGGGCAATGAAGAAGACAGGAATTGCCACTTGAAGGAAAGTTAACCGAAATGCTTCAGAGGCACCAGAAAAGAATTGAAGTGAGAGCGCGATGCTGTTGTCAATGTATCCCTCATATTGTATCCACAAACGGTTTTGGATTTGATAACCTAACTGATTGAGGTTTTGTATCGAGGTTTGAATATTATATGGATTGATTAACCTTGCTCGATCGATGTAAATGTGAATTCGGCTGTCCAAGCCGATAAATTCTGCATCTGTCACCGTCTGAGCGTAATCAAGGATGGGAAGAAATGTGGATTCTACATCCACAATAAAGATAGTGACATGTGATTCAATCCAACTCTCATAATCAAATCCCCAATAGAAAAATCCGGAAAGAAGAGTATCACGGGCCTTGGTCGTCAGTTCAACATGTCCAACAACTTGTAACGAAAGGTTGTATTCCAATACATCTAGGGGTTGAAAAATACCGACAGCGAGTGAATAATTACTTCCGACTGGGTAATCCGCGACCAGCGCCGAAGTTGAAACAATAATGGTTTCATTTGCTCCAAGGGTCAAATTTCCAGATACTAACTGCATTCCATCGTAGACAGTCGAATTCAGTTGCACACCCGATGTGAATTGAAAGTGTTCTTGAGATCCCCTGAATGTAAAGTTCTGATGTCTTAACATCAACTCCGTGCCTAAGACTTCATCAAAACTCTCAACTTCTTGTCGGATGCCATAAAATGTGTGGGCAGTTGGAATTTCACTCAAGTAGGTTTCGAATGCCATATCCACGGGTACACTCGATAAGGCTTCAGTAAGCATTGCTCCCATTAGGGAGTTGGCTCCAATATTAGCTGCAGCAAAAAGGGTTGAGGCTATAACTACACCAACAAGAATTGCAAGGAAGAGTTTTTTATTCCGTGTTGTGCGTCGTGCTGCGTACCGGAACACAGTATCCCTACCCTTTATTGCTCCTAATGCTTCACACATAAAAGCTTTAAGATTCAATTTTCCAATCAAGTTCAATGGAATGATTGGTATGTTGTTCGGGAGTTGGAAGTCATGTTTTCAGAAAAAACAGCACCAATTAGTGAACTGATCAAGGGAACTCCTGACCGGTCGCTGCGGGAGCCGGCCTTAGTGATTCTCGCGTGCTTATTCAATGGGTTCCAGATTTATCGCATCTTTCAGATTCTTCCTCAATTATCAGGGTATTCTCCATTTGGCGAATTCTTCTACGCTATGATAGCCGGAATGCTTGGAAGCCTTCTGCTATGGTATGTTATTTATTCAGTTATCCTCTTGATCGGAGGAGCGATCGTGTATTTAGTAAACCAGCGAATTGGTTCAGCCGTTATCCTCGTGATTTCAATAATTGGACTTCTCATGAGCTTTATGGGTATGTCTGTAATAATTATCTTTACTTTTAACACCATGGATGCGATTATCGGGTTACTCGCTCCGATTATTGGAGTAATTACAGGTATCTATGGGGTTCGAAGCCAAAGATCGCGTTCAGAGGCTGCGGTCCACGAAGTCATTTAACGCAGAATAGAAAATCATAGGTTTGCGACTTTCGTAATGAATGCTGTAATTCGATCAACCACCACCGCCACAATTTTCTCGCCTTTTTCAGGAGTGGCTCGCGTCGCATAGCCAATTGTTCCTGACTCAGTGAAATCCGTAGTATTCCATATAGGCACAAAATTAGGTGAAGGGGGAAACATGGTGGGGCTTGTAAATCCTGGAATGGGTTCGCGTCCTGGTTCATCAACGCGTTTCTCTTTGAGAACCCGTTGACCAAGAGCCCAGGCCACAGAAGTTTCCAACTCGTCAGCATGACAATGGGGTGGTTCAAAGGTTTCTTGGATGAGGTCGCTAGTAATTTTCCACCATTCAATCCCTACACACCACAAGCCCTCTTCGAAGAGTTTCCGCAACGCGATGGAGAGGGCCGGTGTGTTCCCGCCATGACTGTTTATTACCACGATTTTTTTTATCCCGTGTTGTGCTAAGCTGCGACCAATATCGACGATAAGATCGATGAAGGTTTCATGGCGTAAAGTAACAGTGCCTGCAAAGGACATATGGTGGGGTGAAACTCCATAGGAGAGCAGAGGGGTGACCACTGTTTTCTGCCTTGGCCATAACTGGTTGGCAACAAGGTGACTGATGGTCTCTGCTTGGAATGCGTCATTATCGAGAGGAAGAGCGGGTCCATGTTGTTCCTGGGAACCAACAGGAATGATGGCTATATCCGTCTCCTTAAACAGGGCCTTAGCTTCTTCCCAAGTTAATTTGGCTAACAGATACGGTTTCGCATCAGACATACGCATTCCACCGTCGATTAGCTGATAAAGGAATAGACTACATTGAACTCCTAAATAAGTCACGCCAAACCAACGAATGTGGTCACACTTAGGTTCCTTCTGCGTATTCAGTTCGATACCGTTCTTGTATGGGGGTGAGTCGGTCAATAGTAATGCCCATTGATTCGAGCTTCAAGCGGGCGACTTCTTGGTCCAATTCGCGTGGTAGTACATGGACAGTGTTGGTAAGTTCTTTACCATGTTCCTTTAGATATAACATGGCGTTGAGTTGATTGGCAAAGGACATATCCATAACAGATGACGGATGACCTTCTGCAGCGACCAAATTCACAAGACGCCCTTCACCAAGTAGGAATAGCCGACGCCCGTCCTTCAAAGTGTATTCCCGGTTGTTATCACGGATGAGCCGATCCTTTACCGCCATTTCAGCTAATGTTTCGGTATTCACTTCCACATTGAAATGCCCGGCGTTGGCGAGGATAGCTCGATCCTTCATCAGATTGAAATGAGGTTCCGTAATCACATCACGCATCCCTGTAGTCGTGATGAACACATCACCTAAGGGGGCAGCTTCAATCATGGGCATCACACGAAAGCCCTCCATTCGGGCTTTCAAGGCTTGGATGTAATCTATTTCTGTGACGATGACATCGGCTCCTAACCCGCGGGCGCGGTGGGCGACTCCTCGACCACAGTGCCCATAACCAGCGACTACTACGGTAGAGCCTGCAAACAGGATGTTCGTGGCTCGGAGCACTCCATCCAGGGCAGATTGTCCGGTCCCATGAATGTTATCCATATCCATCTTTGTCAAGGAATCGTTCGCTGCAATGACCGGGTACAGGAGTTTCCCATCTGCTGCCATGGCACGAAGCCGATGGACACCTGTTGTCGTTTCTTCTGAGGCGCCAATCACCTTCTCTGCTAACTTAGGTTGTTCGGTGTGAACTGTAAAGATCAAATCAGCGCCATCATCAAGGGTAAGCTGTGGTTCAATGCTAAGTGTTTGGTTGATACACCAGTAGTATTCCTCTTTGTTCAAATTATGCCATGCATAAACGGAGATGTCACTAGCGACCAGGGCGGCTGCGACATCATCTTGAGTAGATAGGGGGTTACATCCGCACCAAGAGACTTCCGCACCGGCAGCGACAAAGGTTTCGACTAACACGGCAGTTTCTTTGGTGACATGCAAACATCCGGATATGCGCATTCCCTTTAGGGGCTGAGTGTTTGCGTACTTCTGGCGGAGCTTCATCAAGACGGGCATCTGCGATTCTGCCCAGTCAATTTTCTTCCGACCCTGTTCAGCGAGACCAAGATCTCGTATCTTATAGTCAGCCATTACAGACACCTAACTCCTCAAAGAGACCACCTTGCCCTTAAGGATTTCACCACTCTTGAGAGTAGGAAAAGGATGAATCTCCAAACAAGACACACTCTATTTAACCAACCTTACAAATTAGGTTCTACTGGTGCTTCTATGAGCCTTCTCATCATCTCGGGCATTGTTGGTTCAATAATCGCCCTTCTTCCAGGGATCGTCCTCCTTGTCTACATTGCGCGGAAAAACCAAACGATGTGGTTTGGCGCGCTCCTTGGTGGGATTTTTTGGCTAGCTGCTTTACTCGCCCGAACTCCAATCCAATTAGTAGTAGAACTGAGTGGATTACTCATTCCGCCAGAAACCGCCCTTCTCTATCTAGCCTTAGTTCTTTTTATCGCCTCACTAATGGCAGGTCTCTTCGAAGAAGGTTTCCGGTTCCTTTTCCTTCGGTGGCAACCAAAATTCATCGAAACCACCAAACACGCCCTCAGCTTCGGATTAGGCTGGGGATTAGGTGAAGCTATTATAATCTATGTCCTCGATGTCCTTACCATCGTATTCTTCTACCCGCTGCTAATCGACTTGGGACTATCTCTCCCACCCGAACCCATACTAATCCTCAACATCATGTTAGGCGCCTTAGAACGCAACTTAGCGATCATTTTCCATGTAACCGCCACTGTCTTCGTAGCCCTTGCTGTATGGCATCGAAAACCTCTCTTCGTGGGATTAGCCATCACCGCTCACTTCCTCTTCAACTTCGTACCCATCTCGCTCTACCGGTTCGTATTCCTCCTCTTCTTAGAAACCTTCACAGCAGTCATCGCAATATATGGCCTCTTCACAATTTTTGCCCTACTCTATGTATACCTAGCTGATTATCTCCTACAACGCGAAGGCAGCCCACCTAAACAACTAGCGCTTGAATAAGCCCTATTTAGTCTATAACTTTAAAGAGCAAATTATTCTGAAGGAGCGTTAGAATTAACTTAGGTGTGTGAGCGTGCCAGAATTACCGGATCTTGAGGTTGCGAAACAGCAACTCAACACCACAATTGTGGGACAAACCGTTACAGAAGTTGAGTTGGGACAACCTATGATCCTCCGGCGTCCTACCGAAGAAGAATTCAAGCAGAGTTTGGTGAGCTGTTCATTCGAACCTGTCACCCGTTATGGGAAGTTCCTCATTTTCCAACTCCGCCCCCCTGCTCGACTCTATTTGAACCTCATGTTAGCTGGGCGCCTAGCACTCCAATCCTCCTCTTCTCCAAAACGCAAAACCATGGGGTTTCGACTGGCATTATCCGGTGGAGTGGATCTCCGATATTATGATGTGAAAAGTATGGGGAAAGCCTATTTATTAGTCGGTGATGAGCCCACGAGCCTAATACCTACATTTGATGAGCAGGGACCCGACGCACTCGATCCCACTCTAACTCTAGAAGTGTTTATACAACGGATTCGCAAGTTTCAAGCAGTCATCAAGCATGTGTTGGTGAATCAGCGGTTCGTCGCTGGTTTAGGAAATGCTTACACTGATGAAATCCTCTTTGCTGCTCGAATTGCACCGTTTCGAAAACGTTACACCCTTACAAAGACTGAAGTTATGGCACTATACGATGCAATGAAATCGGTTCTTCAGACTGCAATAGCTAAGATTCAAACTCGTACTGCTGGTTCACTAGCCTTTGAAGTGCGTGACTTTTTACAAATACATGGCAGGGCCAAGGAACCCTGTCCCCGGTGTGGAACACTAATCTCGTCAGTGAAATCAGGTGTGCGCGTAGCAAATTTCTGTCGAAGATGTCAGGTCTAAGGGGTTTCGTGAAATTACAGAATCCCTCTTAAAAAATTGGTTAATGAACACTCATATAAGGAATATTGGCAAAGTCAGAATCGTAAAAGGGAACTCTAACAAAATCAGCGTTCACTTTTGAAAAATGGGGATATGAAAGATGCCCGACGATGAAGTCGTAAGACTAAGGCGTGAGGTGTGAGCCTAACGATGGTTCTTTACGGAATCTGGCTCATTGATGCAAATAGTGGGCTTCTTCTCTCCCACATCACAATACCGGGGTTTACCTTTAACCCAGACCTTTTTTCAGGGTTTATCGCTGCAACGCATGATTTCGCTAAAGAAACCTCAGGAGGCAAGCTCAACAGCATCGCGATGGGTAACTTCAAACTCTTGGTTCGCCGGGATCGCGTTCTCATGAAGGTGATTGCTGTAGGGGCTCGAGACCCAGAAGCACGCTATGAGCCCTTCATACAAAATCTCGAAGCCCAAGTAGATCCCCAGTTAGCCACGCTACATCGCGAACCCGATGGCTTCAAAGCTGTGACCAGCCAATTCCGCAAACATCTTCTCGAAATCATCATTGCAGAGCTAGAACAATTCAATGCACGAAAAGCACCATCCGACCTCTCAGAATTAACCATTCTCCATGAGAAATCTTCTCAGACACTCCTTGAGGCACTGCTTCAACAACCCCAGACTGCGCTAACTCCTGAACTCGCCACAACCAAAACTGGGTTAGCCTACCCTCTGGCATCAGCCCTCACAGGATTAGATGAAGAAAAAACCTTACAATTACTTGCCCGTTTGGAAGAATTCGGCATTTTGCTCTCAGAGCCCATGGACACAGCCTTAGCCTGCTTGAAATGCCAATCACTCCACCTCCATCCTCATCTTCTCTGTCCGAACTGCCAAACTCCTGCACTTCCTGTACGGCTCTTCGAACACCTAACCTGCGGACACATAGGAATCAAATACAGCGAGGTTCAAGAGCTACAGTGCCATCAATGTGGTACTCAAGATGTAAACCCCTCTGAATTCCGCCTTTTCCGAGGATACCAATGCTCCCAATGTAATGCCTCTTTTAGCAATCCCCAAATGGTTTTTACTTGCCATTCTTGCCATACTATCATCGAACCCGAAGAAGCTGAAGTTACCGTTCTCAACAAATATGTTCTCAACCCAACCTTCACCTCTGAGCTCGAAATCTTCTTCGAACAACAACCTACCCAGATCAATCCTTCCCAAATACTAAATGCTCAACACCAACACCCACAACCCCGATCACCACTCCCTAAACCACAATCGTTACCAGAAACGCCTTATACAAAATCCCCGCATCCTCCAAGCCTAGCTGAGCCTACACCCCTGATCCAGAAGTCTCACGATTCCGGTAAAGAGATAGTATCCAACGATGAAACCCAACTCCTAAAGGAACTCCGCTCATTAGAGCGAGCCCTTAAGGACGGTACCATCACAGAAGCTGAATACGACCGCCAATTTATCCGGCTCCGATTACAACTCCGCCAGCTCCGAACCCAACCCACCCTCTAATCTATTACACACTAAGAACGATTGTAACGCTTGTTTTCACTGACCAAGATTTGGCTTATCGAGTACTTTTAATTAGAACCTCCAAGCTCCGAATACACACCTATCACCCACACTATTTGGTGCACGCCAAAAAGGTGAAAAAAATGGAAATCAAACGCATCGCCGTCATCGGTGCTGGCGCAATGGGCACAGGCATCGCCTACCAAGCCGCCCGATTCGGCATAGAGGTAAATCTCAACGACATCAAACAGGAATTCATCTCGAATGGCATAAATAAAATCAAATCAATGGTCAAAACCGGCGTCGACAAAGGTAAACTCGATCTCAAGGGTGCAAAAACTATCATCGATGGAATTAAACCCGCCCTTGACCTCAAAGAAGCGGTCAAGGATGTTGACATGGTCGTAGAAGCAATTTTTGAAAATATGGAAGTAAAAAAGGAGCTTTTCAAAAAACTCGACGAATTCACAAAACCCGACACCATCTTAGCCACAAATACTTCGTCTCTAAGCGTTTCAGAAATCGCGACAGCAACAAAACGACCCGACAAGGTCATTGGTACACATTTCTTTAATCCCGTGTACACGATGAAATTAGTCGAGATCGTTCTAGGTGATAAGACATCTGAAGAGACGATAGAGGCGGCTATTGCTTTTAGTAAGACTTTAGACAAAACACCTGTGAAGGTGAAGGATTCACCTGGATTTATTGTCAATCGCATACTTATCCCAGTACTTACCGAAGCCGTGAAGATTCTCCAAGAAGGTTTAGCTACTGAAGAGGATATTGATACCGCTATGTCACTTGGAGCCAACTTCCCAGCCGGACCTCTCCAGCTCGCTGACTTTGTAGGTCTTGACATAGCCCGAGCCACGGCAGAAACGCTTGAACGCGGACTCGGTAAATGCTATGCACCACCAAAGTTGCTTGTGGAAAAAGTGGATAAAGGTGAGTTGGGAATGAAATCCGGTAAGGGATTTTACGAATATAAGTAAAACTCTACAAAATAGGAGGAAATAACGAAAATGGCTGATTACGAAACCATCTCCTATGCGGTTGAGGGACACTTCCTCGCCGAAGAAGAACAAATCGGGGTCATCACCCTCAACCGTCCTGGAAAACTCAACGCGATTGGTCCAGAACTCATCAAAGAGATGAACGCTGTTCTGGATGAAATTGAAAAAGATGACAAAGTTCGCGCCGTCATCATCCGTTCCGCATCTGAGAAGGCTTTCTCAGTGGGTGCTGATCTCACAGCAGCTGCGCAGATGGCTCAAGATAGGAAAATGGCGAAAGAATTCATGGAGTCCGGACAACTACTTTTCCGGCGTATTGAAAACTTTCCTAAACCCCTAATCGCTGAAATCCACGGCCTCTGTATGGGCGGTGGATTAGAAATGAGCCTGGCCTGTGACCTACGCGTTGCTTCGAAAGAGGCAAAATTCAGCCACCCAGAAGTGAAGCTGGGCCTCATCCCCGGCTGGGGTGGCACTCAACGCCTACCACGCGTCGTCGGCATGGGCAGAGCCAAGGAAATGGTTCTGACAGGCCGTGATGTCCTCGCTGATGAAGCATTCGAAATGGGTCTAGCGAATAAGGTGGTTCCCAGTGACGAACTTCATGGTGAAGCTCTTTTCATGGCTCAATCGCTTGCAGATAATGCCCCTATTGCCATAAAACTCGCAAAAGAGGCTATCAACCACTCTTTCGATGTCCCCGTCGAAAAAGGCAATGTCACCGAACTCGAAGGCATGCTAGCAACCTTTGACACCGAAGACCTCTCAACCGGTATTGCTGCAGTGTTTTCCAAATCCAAGCCCAAATTCAAAGGTAAATAGACCCACCAACCCATTCATCCCGTCCAAATTCTAGGACAAAAGAAAAAATTCTATTAACGAAACCCGCTATAAAAACCAATTATTAGAACCCCAAATAGGTGAACAACAAGTGGCAATTCCAAAAGTCGCCATTGTGGGTATTGGCCACAGCAAATACGGCAAACGCGGCAAAATCATCGAAGAAGACATCGAGGGTGAGAAAGCCACCTACCCTGCTGTCACGCTTAGGGAACTCGCCCACGAGTCCTACTTCCCCGCCCTTGAACATGCAGGAATCACCAACGACGATATTGAAAGCAGCGTTGTCGGTATCGCCGCTGAAACCTTTGCTGGTCAAGGTGCAGCCGCAGCCCTCGTCGCAGACGAAGTCGGCATCATAGGCAAACCCACTATGCGCGTAGAAACCGCCTGCGCCACCGGCTCTACCGCCATCCGAACTGCTTGGGCACAAATTGCATCCGGGCAATTCGATGTCGTCGCAGCCATCGGCGTAGAGACGATGACATGGCTCTCGAGTGCGTACGCAACAGAGTTAATGTCAGTAGCTGGTGATCATCGCTGGGAGTACATCTACGGAATTAGTTTTCCCACATTTTACTCGCTTTATGCGGCACGTAAGATGGCTGTTGATGGGCTCACACGTGAACAACTATCATCAGTCCCTGTGAAAAGCCATTTCTATGGCTACTATAACAAGAGCGCTCAACTTCGTCGACAAATCACCATTGATGATGCCAGTCAGTCAGTACCAATCGCCTTGCCCTTACGGTTATATGACTGTTGTCTCATCAGCGATGGTGCAGCAACCGTCATCATGGCAAACGAAGAAAAAGCCAAGGAGATGTCTAGTGAACCCCTCTGGATCACTGGTATTGGTACATCATCCGACACATTCCGCGTCACAGATCGACCTAACCTAACCAACATCGAAGGCAGTGTTCGTGCTGGTCAGATGGCCTACAAACAAAGCGGTAAAACTGCCAAAGACATCAATGTGGCCTATGTCCATGACTGTTTCAGTATCGCTGAAATCATGGCTTACGAAGACCTTGGTTTCTGTGAACGAGGTAAAGGCGGCGAATGGTCAGCTGAACGCGGTGCTTACATCGATGGACCTGGCGTCCCAACTAATGTAGATGGCGGTCTCAAATCCAAAGGCCACCCCCTCGGAGCAACCGGCATTGGCCAAGTTGTCGACGCCTACAAACAAATCTACGGGCTGGCTGAAAAACCACGCCAAGTCCCTGATGTAGAGGTTGCCTTGACCCATAATGTGGGCCAGCATGGTCAGTTTGTGAATGTCTTTATTCTGGAGCCCTGAGGTGAAGTCGAATGAGTGAACATGAAATGGGTTTTGTCGTGGAGCTCTCCTCGGATGTGAAAAACCGGCAACGGATGACAGCTGAATTCCGCAAATTCATTGGTGGTCTCGAAGAGGGCAAGTTCTTAGCGACCAAATGTGAAAAGTGCGGGAAGAAATTCATGCCACCTCGATTTACCTGCCCTTGTGGTGGAAAAGACTTAGAATGGTTTGAAGTGAATCCTGAGGGCACTTTGTATACTTGGTCGATAGTCCACTTTGCTCCGGATGGCATCGCAAAACAAACCAATGTTCCTTATGTGGTAGGCGTGATTGAGTTTGAAGACGACCTCCGCCTTGCCGCTCACATGAAAGGCTTGACGAGTAAACCCAAAATTGGGATGAAAGTCAAAGTCGCTCCTCAAGAACTCGAAAATGGGAATCTTGCTTACTTCATCAAGCCTGCCTAGCAGGCTCCCTTCCATTTTTTTTGGTTTTTCTTCTAAGTGAGTTCTTTTAAGAATTTGGTAAATCCTTCAGTCTTAAGGCTCTGCTGAACTAGCGGGCTCTTTTCTATCTGAGGTAGGGAACTGCGATATACCGGACGGGTTTCTTGATAGAAGATGCCAATAGGGATCTTCTCCCCCCACTCTGCCGCTCGTTGCATCGCGGCGTAATAATCTGAGGTGTCGTGTCCTTGGTCATCAAGTTTGTAGACGCGGTCACGATAAAATTGGTAAGTTTGTACACGGTTGAAGGTGATACAGACCTGAAGTATATCCACCAGGGCAAAGCCTTCATGTTGGATAGCGGCTTTCATAAGTTCCTTGAGGTGCTCGACATCACCAACCCATCCCCGTGCGACGAAGCTGGCGTTACTCGCTAACGCGACTTTAAGGGGTTCAAGGTGTGGAGGGAAGGCTCCATGAGGTGTAGTTTTACTGACATAGCCTTGAATACTAGTAGGTGAGGTCTGACCAGTAGTAAGTCCATAGACCTTGTTATCGTGAGTGAAGAGCTTGACATCGACATTGCGACGGGCAGCATGCGGAAAGTGCCCAAGCCCTTCATCGTACTGGTCCCCATCGCCAGCATGACCGATAACCGTGAGGGTGTGGTTAGAAAGTTTAATTCCAGTCATGACGGGTAGCACTCGTCCGTGAATGCCATGGAAACCGTTGACATTGACATAGTTGAAGGTTTTACCGTGACAGCCAATCCCGGTTACTAATACAATTTCTTCGCGTGGGAGGGCTAGGTCCACGATAGCATTATGTAGAGCTCGTAGAACGCCAAAATTTCCACATCCTGGACACCAGGTGTTGGGTTCTTCGGTTTTGATGTTAATACGCGTAGATGGTTCCATTACATTACCTCCTTGATGCGTCGAGTAAGTTGAAGTGGAATGAAGCTTCGTCCATCATAACGGAGGACCTTCTTTGTAATTTCAATACTCGTCTGCTCTTTGATGAGGCTTCCTAGTTGGGCGGTTTGGTTACCTTCGACAAGAATCGGATTCTGCTCATCTAAGGCTGCAATCACTGCGTCAGCGGGAAAGGGGGTTAAGTAAATGACCTGTAAGAAGTTAGCCTCAATGTTATCCCGTTCTAGAAGGCGAAGGGCTTCTAGGGCGGCACCTTTTGTGGATCCCCAACCCACAATGGTAACATCCGCTTTCTTTGGGCCATACATCTTCGTACGTGGGAGTGTTTCCAATCGTTTGAGAAGGTGAGGAAGTTTTCGATAGCGTTTATCAGCCATTTCAGTAGCAATCGAGCATTTGTCCCCTTGAAATCCGCTTTCCTTGTGGACTGCGGAGTCTGAATGAATCAGCGCACCGGGTGTCCCCGGTATCAGTCGAGGCGAAATACCGTCCTCGGTTAACTTGTGACGAAGGTATGGTTCTTTTGCAGAATATGGTGAGATCGGAAGGAGCTTGCCACGATTGATCTTCACCTTGTTCAGAGTGAAAGGTTGAGTGGCTGCATGGCTTTCGATAAGATGTTTGTCGGTTAACAGGATCACCGGAATTTGGAATTCGTCTGCGAGGTTGAAGGCATCAACGGTGAACTCAAAACACTCGTTCACATCACCGGGTGCTATCACCACGCGTGGAAACTCGCCGTGAGAGGCATGGATCGCAAACCGGAGATCGCTCTGGCCTGTATAGGTTGGTAAGCCTGTGCTAGGTCCGGTTCGTTGACCTAGCATGACTACGAGTGGTGTTTCAACCATACCAGCCAAGCTGAAAGCTTCTGTCATCAAACAGAATCCACCTCCAGAAGTCCCGGTCATGGCGCGCACCCCTGCATAGGAAGCGCCGATAGCCATGTTAATAGCTGCAATCTCACTTTCAGCTTGAATGGTCACCATACCAAACCGTTCTGCTTGAGCAATGAGAAAATGCAGCACGGGTGACGCGGGGGTCATAGGATATGCTGCGTAGAATTTACAGCCTGCAGCAATAGCGCCCAAAGCGACAGCTTCATTTCCCGTGAGGAGAATCCGGTCCTTCTGCACTTTCTTACTCGGTTCAAGCTGATAGGAAAGTCTTTTTGCATACTGATTTTGGGCGTAGTCGTATCCAGCTCGAGCTGCGTCCACATTCATCGTTACGACTTTATCGCCTTTGTCAGTGAATACTTCACGAAGGATGTCTTCTAGGATCTCAATGTTATAGCCTAAAATTCCAAGCGTAGCTCCTAGGGCGACTGTGTTCCGGACGACCGGGTGTCCTTCCACTTCTTTTACGAGGGTTTTGAGCGGAACTGGAAATAGCTGTTCCACGGCTTTTGGTAGATCAGCGCTGTCCGCAGGAATTTCATCACTACCATAGACAATTCCTCCCCCGGGTTTCAACTCTTTCCAATGGCGTTGAATCGTGTTAGCATCCAAGGCCACAATGAGGTTATGCGTATCCCACTGATTGTATACCGGGTTCAAACTCGCTCGGACCATATAGAAATTGTGACCACCGCGAATTAGGGACGGATAATCAACTGTGCCAAACACATGCAGGCCTCCCCGCATAAAGACTTTACCCAGTACAAAGCCCGCTGCTGAGATACCGGCGCCTGCCTCACCGCCCACAAGAATCGAAATGTCATTTGTTTCAATCATTTTACACAGCTCAACCCGCATCAAGCCTTTCCCCTCCTCATAACTCTTTGCGCCTTCTTAGTGGCTACCCTTTGAACTAAAAAGACAGAATTGCAATAAGATGGTTTTACTATCCTCGAAGATTCTTCTCATTATTTGATTATGCAGATTCAAAGGCTGGTCTATGATGGCGGTTCAGATAATTCCAACATCCTTCCAATCTGAAGGAGAGGTGATTCAAGGGCACTTCGTGCTGCCAACGGGTAAAGGACCATTTCCCGGTATTTGTAAGTTTCACGGGCTTCCCGGTTCCCCCGATCAGGTAAGTGGATTCGCTACCCGCTTAGCCCAAATAGGATTCGCCATACTAACTTTCGATTTCCGAGGGTTTCGAGCCAGCCAAGGACGATGGAGTCTCGCAGGTGAAGTCAAGGATGCTTACCACGCTGTATCACACTTGTTAACATCCAAATACACTAAGGCTGATTGGGTAGGTGTTTACGGCGCAAGTTACGGTGGAGCTGTTGCAGTACTGGCAGCGATTCGTGACCCTCGGATTAGTGCCCTGTGCTTACGTGCCCCCGTGTATGATACCTTGGAATTTGTTTTGTCACCTGTGTTTGAGTTGGGACTTACAGAGTTGCTTTGTACTGCTCCTAACCAGATTCATGGAATTACAGATCCTGAAGAACGCAAGGTCATAATAGAACGGGTCATCCACGAATCGAAAATACTCAATCCCATAAATGAGATAGTAAAGATGTCACCCTGTCCTCTATTCGTCATCACAGGTGATGCAGATGCAGGAATTCCGGTTGAGGGAGTTCGTCGACTCTTTAACCGGGCTCCAGAACCCAAAGAACTAGTTGTCATAGAAGGCGCTGACCACAACTTATCGACTCCACAAGCCTTTGAAGATACAGTTGGCGCGGTTCAGAACTGGTTCCTGTCACAGATTTCAGAGCCTAGGGGATAAAAAACACGGTTTGACCTGATATTTTTCCGTTATTGGTTAACTTTGGTCACCAAAAGTGAATCTGGGGGGTGTAGTGATTTTGCTCGTTGGTTTAGTAGTGTGTGTGCTGTGAGGTAGCGCTGCTGATAGTCCTCGAAATTTGCAACAGCAGCTGGGTTGTTGACGGGAAACGGTAGGCTTTCAACAATTGTTTTGGTTAGATCGTGTACGAAGAAGCGACCCTTCGGTGTGACGCGATATCCTTTGATGTGTCCTGCTAGTTTGAGTAAACGCAACACGAACTTGATGCTTCGTGGCATCTTCTCGATGACCTGGGGGTTGAGTTGAAGGTTGTACAGTTCGTGACCAAATCTGCGCCAATGCTCAGAACTTTCATCAACGGTGGCACAGAATCCCATTGCCGTACCGTTTTGCAGCATATCCAAGTACAACGCAAGAGGTGGGTTCACAACTTGTGCCCCTCCGACCTTGCTAAAAGCAGCAGCCCCAAATCCTAGGTAATCAATGACGAGTTCGTCACGAGCTGAATCATAGATTTTCTTAGTCTTGGAAAAAACCCAAACATTCTCTCGATCGTAACCGTATTGCGCTAAGACACCATCAGCTTGTTCAATGAGGTCGAACATCTCGCGTGATTTCATTTCGGGGGTAACCTGAACGCCGGGTATCTCCATGAACGGATAGGTGGTAATCTGATGCGGATTGATGATCCCCACGCGGTCTATGTCATATAAGAAATCGTCCGGTAACTGTTTAGGAAGGCCCACCATCAAATCTACATTCACTGTAAACCCCAAGTCCCTTGCTTGATCGATGAGCGCTTGAATGCGCGCCTCATCCGCTTTGGCGCGATTGATGTGTGCGAGGGTGTCGGGTTTCAGCGACTCCACGCCTGTACTGAGCTTCTCTACACCAAGATCGCGAATCTCGTGGAGATAGTCTTGGGTGAATTGCAGGGGGTTTCCTTCCATCCCAATACTCGCTAGACTGACATGTTCGCGCAATGCGTCGAGTATCCGACCAATCTCTGCGGGACTAAGCAAGTTCGGTGTTCCGCCCCCGATATAGACCCATTCAACTTGCCCTTCCACACCGCGGCGGTGAATTTCGGTTTCAATGGCTTGTAAATACCGGTCTTTCAAATCTTCTCGGTACCGAACTTTATGGAAGGGGCAAAAGGCGCAGAGTTGTTCGCAAAAGGGCACATGAATGTAAATTCCCACATGTTGGGTTGAAATAGCGCTCCAGTCAACATCTCGGTACATGAACTTGATCTTGGAGAAGCTGTTGGCTAAGCGTCGATTTGCTATCCGGTTTAGCACAGTATTACTCTCATTAGAAAAAGTAATACTCATAGCATAAAAGCTTTACAGTATACACAACAGATTTCTCGTGGTTGTGAAATCTCATGACGGAATCCGGTGTCGCCCGAATTAGCATCTCGCTTCCCCCACTACTCCTCGATGAACTTGATGAAGTTACTCGTGAAATTGGACTGGATCGCTCCAAGGCTTTACAGCAAGCAATCCGTGATCTCATTACGAACCACCGGTTAGAATATAAACCCACCGCGAGAGGAGTCGGGACCGTTACCCTTCTCTACCACCATGATGTTCCAGGACTCGAAACAGAGTTAACCGATATTCAACATCATCATACAGAACTCATCACCTCGACCACTCACATCCATCTCGATGGACACCACTGCCTGTTGGTGATCGTGGTAAAAGGGCAGGCTTCACAAATCCATCAACTCGCCATAACTTTACAGGGCTTGAGGGGGATTCGTCAAATCAAACTCACCCTCCTTACGACATCTGAATAAACCCTATGTTTTGTTCTTGCGAAAGAAAAGGTTAGCACTTTCCTTTTTCCATATTCAAAGTTTCATCTTCCTCTTCATATGCTGAGATGTATGGGATTTGAAAGAGGTTGCGAAGCCCTCGGAGAAATGATAGGCGTTTTGTTGAATAGCGAACCTCGGAAACGAGGGCTTGCAACAATTCTCGTCGCTTAACCTCGCCGATTTCTCTCACATAAGCGAGGCGATGAATTGAGTAGATGCCGATTAAGAAGGCGATAATAAAAAGAAAGTCATAGTAACGAATACTGATTATTGGAACGATGATTCCAACAATAGGACTAATCAGAGAAAAGGTAAGATTTAGTTCTGTATAAATGAAGAGATCTGCAAGGATGCCTCCAAGGATTGGGGCTATTCCTGCAACAAGGGCGTTAATGATGCTAGTGGCAGCAAGATAGATGGTTCCCTGACCTTTAGGTGATAGCTTTATGGTGATGTTACCTGCGGCGAGAGTGACGCCAGAAGTTGATATGCCAATAAGAATGTGGATGAATATGAGTAGCACAAGCGATAGTGTATGAACTGTAGGGAGGGTAGTAAAGGTCCAACCTAATATGCAGAATAATAGAAGGATTCCGCTCACACCGAGAACCGACTTGTTGCTCATCCGATCAGTAAGTCGACCCCAAATTCGAAGAAACACCAAGCTGGTCACCTGGCTAAGACCAACGAGAATAGAGACTAATAGGATGGGGAGGTACAAGCGGACTAGCATATAAACTGTGAAAAATGGAGCGGCTAAATTGACCGCAAAGTTCCAAACAGCAAGGAAATAAATTAAGCGTTTAAAATTTCCATCTGCGAATGGCGTAACAAGTCGCCGGTGAAAACGGAGATCCTGAGATGGAGCATTCATTTTTGGTTCTGCAATATGCGATATGAAATACACACCCGTTAAGCCAGCTAAACACCCAAAGAAGAAAAGAATCGAAAACGCAAGGAGTATTGAATCTGGACTAATTAGATTCCAGTAGTCAATGATAAACCCCGATATTAGTCCGAGAGGGATAGCAAGAACTGTGGCAAGGATCATTCGTTTTGAAAAGAAATCACCAAGGTGTTGTTGTGGAACAAGGTCATGCATCCAAGAGTTCCAGCTACAAGTGCTAATCGCTGCAAATACTGCTCGGAAAAGCAGTACAAAAATCAAGAGAATCAATACGCCACTAAAAGGATAGATGAAGGGTATGAGCACTAAACCCAAAAGAAAAATCCGGCTCATTGTGGCCGCATATACATAGATGGCTCGACGAACTCGATATGTTTCAACCAAGTAGATTGCAGGAATTTGCACAAGTTGCGCTAAAAGAGGAATGGCTGCTACTAAGCCAATGACGAAGTTCGATGCGCCCAAAAGTAAGGCAAAAGCGACGATGAACATAGGTGCGGTGAGTGAGTTCATCATCTGTGTTGTTAGGGCATCTTTCATGAATCTCCGTAAACCAGACTGTACATCTTCACTGGATAATTGGTCTTTTAGTCCAAATCGCATAGTAATCCTTCATTTAGCCCAATTACGGTTTGAATTGAATGTTTTAAGCTATCATTTGAAGGTTCAATTGCTTAACCAGTTCCTTATAGCGATTCCGTATAGTAACTTCTGTCACCTTCGCGACTTCGGAAATTTCACGCTGAGTTTTTCGACGACCTTCAAGAATTGAGGCGATATAGAGGCTAGCTGCTGCTAACCCTGAAGGTGACTTTCCAGAAACAATGAGTTTCTTTTGAGCGGCATCAAGAATGTGGATAGCATGCTGTTCGACACAGATGGGTAGATCCAATTCTTCAGCAAAGCGTGGTACAAAATCTTTAGATGAGTGTACAGGAATTTCTATGTCAAATTTCTTCATAATAAATCGATAATGGCGACCTAATGTTTTTGCGTCTATCCGGCTATTTTGGGAAATCTCTTTCAAGGTAATTGGAATGCGGAATTTACGGCAAATCACATATAAAACCCCGCTAATAATGCCATCAATCGTGCGGCCTCGAGTTAGGTTGTGTGCTAGTATTCGTCGATAAAGGATGGCCGCTGAATCTCTAACAGTATGTGGGAGGCGCATTTGGCTAATGAGTCGTTCTAGTTCAGCCATGGCAATTGCGAGGTTTCGTTCTACACTGGAATGGTGGTGTGAACGCCGTTGCCATTTACGCATCCGTTGAATCGCCGCACGACGGTGGGCTCTAATTGGTCGACCACCGGCGTCACGGAATCCCCTACCAAGGGTTGTGGATAATCCTTTATCGCTGCGTGCGTAGTTAATCGGACTTCCAACGCGTCGTCTTGTATTTTGTTGTTCCTTTGTAAAAGCTCTCCACTCTGGTCCTAAATCAATAAGGTTTGAGGTGAGTACAAGTCCACATTGTGCGCAGATTAATTCTCCCCGCGTTTCGTCCTGGATGGTTTGTACGGATGCGCAATCTGGACATACAAGTGCATCTTTCTGTTCTTCAACAAATTGAGTGGTCTGTCCTAAAAAAGGTGAGTTGTCCGTATCATTATCCATAGGAATTCAGCATCCGATCAGTACTGGTTATAAGAGGGGGAATTGCGTTCAATGATTGGTGGAGTGCATGGTTTTTAAAGAAATGAAATCCCACTGAACTTTAACTTCTTAGCGATATTTCACATTGATGCCCGAAAATCGCTAATCAGGGTAATTGTCTGGCTTTCAGTGGATGTTGGGGAGTGTATTTAGATTTCACCTAGTTTTTTAAGAAGCGCCTTAGTTTCCATATATCGTCGGACTAAATCTGAATCTTCTCTGCCCTTAGGTGAAAAATACCAGGCCTTGGTTTCCATAAAGCGTCCTCGATAAGAGACAAAATATGCGCCTGGTTGGGCGTTATCAAGGATTTGGATGTTTTTTCGTTTAATCCATCCTGATAGAGCGGCATAGCTGCGTTTAAGCGAGCTAACATCTTCGGTAGCCGCTTCAAAGGGCTTTGCTTCGTAGATTGACACTTATCTAGCCTCCTTTCTTATATTTTATTATGTCATTTTATATGGTATATCTGTTCATATTAAAATGTTCCTCCTTCCAAGGGCACCCAGCAAACCTCTAAAATGGTGACTCACGCATATCAGGTTAACATCTGTGAGAGGTCGTCTTTAGTTGAGTTTTTCTAGCTTTTTTCCCTCATCGAGGAAGTAGAATGTAATATCATCCAACAACGCGCCGTAACGGCTCAGCCACATTTTCGGGATTTCATTTGAGCTGCCGAACACAATGAACTTGTGTTTCGCCTGGATCTTCTCGAGTAACCATACGACTTCTGAAATTGCGGAGAATTTCGCAGGCTGGAACCGTTTTTTCCCCACGCTTAGAAACTTGGCCTCACCGACTATTGTCTTGTCTTTAGAAACGAAATCGAACAGTTTCGATACCTTTTGTAACAGGCCGGGTCTGAGCTTTATGCCGAAATGCTCTGAGGTTACTTCTCGTGCTTTCGCTTCGAATAATCGAACTTGCGTTATCTTGGGGGTAGGGCCTTCAGGTGGGGATTTGCTTGTGGTTACCGATTTATGCAGGCGTAACTTTGCGGTCTTGCGAAATCGAATATATTGCTCTTTCAAGTCAATATCGTTAACCCGCCAGCCATAGGTCAACCATCCATTGACCGCATGTGAATGTTTGTTGTCATTAGCCCACCAGGTCCGGAATTTCCGAGCAGACTTGGGTAGCGGAAACCCCAATATCTCTTCAATCTCTGAGAAGGACAATGTAATTTGGTCTTCTTGTTGAAGAAGATATTCTCCTAGAGTACAATACTTTGAGGTTGTCATGCGCCTTTTACTCCGTCAGAATTGAATGTGAGGTCTTCGCTTTGGATTGAGGGAACGATGTCGTGTTTCTACTTCTTATACATTTTGCCATATGCTAATATATCTTTTTGTTATGTAAAAATATAAGATTTGTCACGGACAACTTCAATTAGGTTACTAAATCAAATTGCAAATTCTTTTCAACCACCTTTCCCATCTATACCTTTGTGATCATATGCCGGAAGAAGCAATAGATCATGTTGTTGATAACTTGGTGGGCTGTGCGATATCTCTAAGTGCCTATAATCTGGTCACGGATTTAAATACCAAACTCGCTCTGCTCCAACAAATTAACAAGGAATACAATGCTTTGGTTAATAAACTAGAATCAAAAAACATCTCTCCGCACGACCTCGATGTAGCAGCTCCTGTTGCCAAAGAAAAAGTCACTTCTGAAATTCACCGTAGAGATGATTTTGGGTTACATGCCGAAGCATCTGAAAAGCTTGTCAATTCCACGCCTTCACGAGTCGATCAAATCATCAATTTTCTGAAACAAAAACGTGTTCTCGAGGTCCTCGCTACTTTCTCATTTAAGGAACCAGCTACCTAGTTGCGCCTGTGTTTCTGAAGAGCAGGAAGCCCTTAGATGAGATCAACTCATCATGTCCCTTCATATAAGCCTGTAATCATTCATTGAGCTTTTTCAGGTTTTATGCCCAAAGTTATTTAAAGGCGGCTTCAAAATCAAAAGGTGTAAAACATGTATTGAAACTACCGTACGAGTTGATTCTCATCTCTCACTTAACTTTCGAGAACCTTGCTCGTCGTTGAAAACGGTTGTTTAACCAAGTGATTCCATGCCTTATGATGGAAAACGACACGAAGTTATGGTCGCGGATTTACGACCGCGAATGAAGCATCTGAACATCACCTTTAAAGTCCTTGACAAAAGTGATCTCCTTGAAGTCGAATCAAAACGCGATGGGAAGACTCATTACCTTCTCACGATGAGGGTGGGTGATTCCACTGGAACTGTTATGGTTCCTGTTTGGGATAACCTCGTGGAGTATTTCAAAGTGGGTGAAACCTATTATTTAGAAAACGGGTATGCGTCTTTGTACAGGGGGCACCTTCGTCTTAACATTGGTCGTCATGGCCGGTTGAGCGAGTCTCCCATTCCGATTGACGAAATTGATCGATTGAATAACATGTCTTCGGAGAAACATGCGCCTTACCCTCTACGCTATCGGAATCGACGATATGACTTCCATCAAAAAAAATCGAGCTATCAGAAGGCTAGCCAAACGCGCTAGTTGGCTACTGTACTATCGCATCTTCTGAGATCAATTTGGTAATCTACCCGATCTAGCCTGGATGGGTCGTACCAAGCCCACGCGATATTAGAATAAAATTTAGCTTGTTACCGAGAAAATTTGTTAACGGTGGGGTTATTCCACCCTTTTAATTTGGATCTTATTTTCTTCAAGGTGTATTTTAGCCAGGCGATGTAATAGCTTAAGATACAATAGGTTTGCTTCTCGTTCGTCGAATTCCTCGTCTTCGTCGATCAATTGTTCGAAAGTTTCTGCAATGGCTTGGGCGGCTTCGTCGATTTTCTCACCAACCAGGTGTTGAAAATCGAGGTTCTTACTCCCGAGTTTTCCTAGCAAGTACCCCCACAGAAAAGTCTTAATAGGAAGAAGCTGGGCTTCTCGTTCTGCACGATTAAGCGAGGCGAGTTTTGGCCACTGAAAGGGGATGCGTGCTTTGTAATATTTCCGTACGCCTCCCCGGTGATATTCCTCTCTTGTCTGGTCAATGAGATGTTCTTCTTCTAACCGTTTGAGATGATAACTAATTCGTGGTTTACTCAGACCAAGTATCTTCGATAGTTCAGTCAGTGAATGTTCCTTCTCGGAAAGGTGGCGGAGGATACTCGCTGAAATAGGGCTAACGAGCATGGAAGCGGATTTTTGGCTTCTCACTGCACGAGCCCGTTTATTGCTGGTTTCTGGCAAATGCGTGTCCTCGAAGCCTGCTTTTTAAGCTATATAAGCTACTCCAGAAGACTTATAGCTTATACTAGTTACAGCATTTTACCGTTAAAAAATTTTACCCTTAAAAGAATTTACCATAAGCGCGTGAAAGTTCCACATAATTTTAGGAACTTTCTGCAGGACGTGGTTTTCCTATAGTCTGATGGAAGATATTGGGAGGGTTCACAAATGTCAGCGCAAGTAGCAATCTTGGGCGCTGGACATGGAGGTCAAGGGCTAGCTGCCTATCTCACGCTGAAGGGCAATGATGTTCACCTCTATAATCGGTCGAGTGCTCGTATAAAACCAATCATTCGGCAAGGCGGAATTCAAGTCGATGGTGTGATTGAGGGATTTGCACCACTAGCTTCCTGTTCCACCAATATCCAACAGGTAATGGATGATGTCGAGTTTGTTTTCTTTGTGGTACCTGCCTCGGGGCATAGAGATCTTGCTATGCTTTGTGCAAAACACTTGTCTGCAGATCAAGTTCTTGTTCTAATTCCAGGACGAACGGGAGGTGCCCTAGAAGTGGCAAATACCATTGAAAGCATTATTGGCTGGCAACCCACCATTTCTGAGGCACAAACCTTTCCACTGGTAAGTCGGGTAGAGACATCGGGGCATGCCCAGGTCACAGCAATAAAGAACGAACTTCCAATTGCCACCTTTCCCGCTAAATACCATGAGAATAACTGTAAACTGATATCATTCATTCTCCCTTCGGTCACCTCAGCGGAGGATGTATTCGATACAGGTCTAGCGAATATAGGATGTGTTTTTCATCCAGCGCCTTTATTACTGAATCTTGGGCGCGCGGAGTCTACATTGGGTCAGTATAATCACTATTTAGAAGGGGTCACGCCCACGGTTGCTCAATACATTGAGCAAATTGACAGGGAACGACTCGCAGTGGGAGAAGCTCTTGGTAAACAACTCCCTTCTGCTGACGAATGGTTACGACTCGTGTACGATTCTGTTGGCGAGAACTTGTATGAGTGTCTTCAATCCACCTACTGCTATGAAGATCTGAGTGCTCCCTCATCACTTAATCATCGATATGTGTTTGAAGATGTACCTACAGGGTTAGTGCCAATTGCCGCTATTGGAGAGCAAATAGGTGTACCAACACCGACGATTCGAACCACGATTAACCTCGCGTCCCATCTCACTGGTGTGGACTTCTGGAATCAGGGTCGGAATGCTGATTCATTGGGTATCACTGGGCTATCTGCACTTGAGTTGCTATTCTATGCACAGGAAGGCTCCCTCGATATCTTTAGTTCTCATATTGTTGAGGAAAATTATCTTGATGAATTTGACGGAGTGGAGCCAGAATGAAAGAAAAAAGAGATTTAAAGAAAAAGCTCATTGTTGCTGCTTCAATGGGTAATTGTGTTCATGTGGCAGGGCCCCTCAACTTTCTCTCGCTAGCTAAAGCCCGGGGGTATCGCACTCTATTTCTCGGACCTGCTACGCCCATTGAAACGATTGTACAACGAGTTGAAGAGGCCAATGCTCAAGTTGTGGGGTTAAGCTATCGCTTGACACCAAAGGTGGGCTCTCAATTAGTTACCGAACTTAGCAAAAAAGTGCAGGAACGCAACCTTACAAATCGTACTTGGATTTTTGGCGGGACAACGCCAGTAGTGAATGAGGTCAGAAAAGTTGGCTTCTTTGATGTATGCTTTGATGGAGAAAGCACAGATGAAGATGTACTTACATTTCTCGCCACAGATTGTAATCCTTCAAAATATTCAAAGCAACAAAAACAAGAACAGGCCGCGCTGTACGCATCGACCCTAATTGATCGACTAGCACAACGCAAACCCTGGCCAGTAATACGACATCATTTTGGTTTACCTAATCTAGAAGAGACCATTAAAGGGGTTCGAGTGATCGCAGAAGCCAAATGTCTGGATATTATTTCTATTGGACCGGATCAAAATGCTCAACAATACTTTTTCCGACCCAATGAGATGCAAGCCCGTCTGGAAGGCGCTGGTGGCGTTCCCATTCGAACCGAAAAAGACCTAGATGATTTGTATGCTACTTCAAAATGCGGAAACTATCCACTTTTGCGATGCTATAGTGGAACTCAAGATTTACTGAAGTGGAGTAAGCTTCTCCAAAAAACCATCAAGAATGCCTGGAGTGCAACACCGATTCACTGGTACAGCGTTCTTGATGGTCGCAGCACTCGTCCTCTTGACCGGGCTATTCAGGAAAATATCCAGAACATAGCTTGGCATGGAACCATAGGCGTTCCCGTTGAAATCAATGAACCACATCACTGGAGTCTCCGTCAAGCACACGACACAATTGCTGTCGCCTCTGCTTATTGGTCAGCGTTCATTGCCAAGGCTGTTGGAGTTCAGGATTACATTGTACAAATGATGTTGAATACTCCACTTGGTACTTCCCCCGCTATGGATTTAGCGAAGATGTGGGCAACCCTCGCTCTTGTAGAGTCTTTAACTGATGAAACCTTTAGGGTTCATCGCCAGGTTAGAACAGGTCTATTCAGTTTGCCTGTGGATATGGATGCCGCCAAGGGACAGCTTGCCGCATCAATGTATACTGGCATGATGCTTAAACCTGAGATTGTACATGTTGTTGGGTTCTGTGAAGCTGATCACGCAGCGACAGCTCAGGATGTTATTGAGAGTTGTCGAATAGTCCGTCATGTAATAAAGGAATGCCTCCAGGGCGTACCCAATCCTTACTTAGATCCCAAGGTTATCAAACGAAGAGATCAGCTTGTAAGTGAAGCGACTTTTCTGTTGGAAATTCTCATGCAACTTTCTGATAGCACCACTAAACATCCACTTTTGAATCCTGAAACCTATACCCGTGCCATAGATCATGGAATATTAGATGCTCCGGGGTTGAAGGGTAATCCTCATGCCCAAGGCAACCTTCAAACCCGAATGGTTGAGGGCGCTTGTTATGCAATTGACGACCGTGGAGAACTCATGAAGGAGGAACAGAGACTCTCTGAGATCACTCCTCAGGAAATCAATCCTGCAAAATCAAAACGAAAAGTGGTATCTCGGATCGCGATGGAAAATTAAAGTTAAGGTGAAAAAATGACCGAAGAATGTTATTATTGTGGTTTTCCAATACTAAACGAAGGAGAGACGTGCATCGCGTGTCTTCCTCCACAATTCCGGAAGACGATTGGACGCTATAATCTTCAGATTGCTGAAGCAATTATTGAAGATTTAGCGGCAAGCTAGCCATTATCGGCTAGTTCGTCAAAAAGGATAGATTTGGGTGCATATCGCGATAGGGCTTTTTTATAACAGAATTAATTAAAGTCGTGACCAAACCCGCTGTACGGCTTCTCCCGTCATCTCAATAACAGGTTGCATCTCCGCCTCTGGAGCAAATCCAATTTCTACAGCTATCTTCATGATTGAACTATGAGCTACGAACACTGTTCCTCCTTCTTCGTAGATGACAAAGCTACAGAGGTACAACAAACCCACATTCTTGGAGACATCAAGACCCGCTTTTACGAATTTTGCACCACAGGCTAGAACGAATGTATATCGGGGGTAATCCGTGATGCCTAGTTTTGCCGCGAATATTTGGTCAACGGCTTTTGTGAGTAAAACCGTAAATCCCTCTTCTTGCACGATTCGTTCTACATGCTTCACTGCATCGTTGAATTCCTTATTGCGCTTCTTCTTTAAAATTTCAACCACTGCTATCCACCTTAAATGTCATTATTATCGCTTTTACAGGCTAAAAGAATCTGATTATTCCAACCTGTCTATTTTCAAGTGAAGTCCAACACCAAAATATTCTTCAAGAGCTCATCATTTCATGCTTTCTGAGGTATTCAAGAATGAGTAAACGAAGGAAAAAACAACCTATTGCGTTGGATGCCTATGAAGCCATGGCGGAAGAATATGATGCACGGATAGAAACTAAAAGTTACAACGCCTATCTTGAACGACCCGCCACCCTCTCGCTTCTCCCCGATGTTAAAAACAAGCATGTGCTCGATGCAGGGTGCGGACCAGGGCTCTACGCCGAAATTCTTCTCGAACGAGGTGCAAAGGTGACAGCCATTGATGTTAGTCCAAAGATGATTCAATTCACCAAACAACGCCTTGGAGATCGAGCCGTCATACGCCTGGCGAATCTCGAAGAACCCCTTGATTTCTTGGCAGACGAGTCGGTTGATGTTGTGCTCTCTTCGTTGGTTCTCGATTACATCAGTGGCTGGGATTCCCTTTTCCTCGAATTCTATCGGATACTCTGCAAAGGGGGAGTCTTCGTCTTCTCAACGGAACATCCTTTCTCGAAGTTCACCTACAAAGAGCACCCTAGGTGTGAGGTGTTACCTGAAAATTACTTTGAGAAAGAGTATGTGGAGTTTCTTTGGACTGGTTTTGGTAAACCGGTCCTGGTTTCGTCCTATCGTCGACCGTTAAGTGCCTTTTTTGAGTCTTTGCATAAAGCAGGATTTTGCTTTGAAAAACTCATTGAACCTCGTCCTACTGAGCAATTCAAACACCAAGATCCGCAAGATTATGAGAAAACTTCTCGTAACCCCACCTTTCTCTGTATTCGCGCTTACAAGCCAATCTGAACCCTTGAATTTGTGGGTGATATTTAATTCGCGTTAAGACTTGATATTGACAGCCAGAAGCATTCCTTAAGCTTACAAGCTGCATTTATTGGTCTTAAGATTAAAGAAATAGCTGATTTGCTTTTAGACTGTTCGGCTTCGTAAGGATCTTGTGGCTAAGCGGGACCTGTTCGACCCTTTTCTTTGTCGTACATCACCCAGCTATTTCGATAACTCTCATCAGCTCTCCCTAGTTCAACAAGGACACTTTCACGAATTTCCTGAGTAGTTAAAACATCTTTGGAGGATGTTTCAACCATAGCGGCAATCTCCCGAGCAAGACCGACAGGGGCTCCAGTCTTCAAACAGGAAACAATGATTTTTTCTCGAATGAATATTTCCTTATCTCCTGATCGTTTGACGACTTCTTTAACCATAGGCTCACCACTAATCAAATCGACCTACCTTGCTAAACAAGGTTTCGGTAATCTAACAAGATGGTAACCTTTCCCTCAACAAGACTCCCAATCGAGTAAAGGGGCACACTATAAAATCTCGTCCAATTGAATAGTCTAACAATTGAGTTCCAAGCGATTTTCTAAAAATGTCTCATAAGCTACCATTGTTCTGTATTTTTATACTGAAAATATTCAATCAGCTCAAGTACTCCAACATGGTCTTTATTTTGGTGGTTGGGCTTTGACATACTTGCTTCGCACAGACATAAGCTGTAGCCTTACCATCTATGACTCGGTAATCTTTGGTGAATGGTGCTAATTGTGTGATCACCTTAGCTTGTTCATCGGTAGGAATGAGGAGAATCACCTTGTTTGGGATGAACTGATCATGTAGGGTCTGTATCATTTTTTGAGTGTCTGATTCTGCAGGATCACCGGCAATGACAATTTCATAACTTGGACCCACAGCGAAATCCACACTGCAACTCATGAGAGTAAAGCCGGATGGCGCACTGAGTACATCACTTGAGAAGGCCTGCCCGACCTTTGCGGCTTTCGCTTCAAGATCTGAGTCTCCCGTAAGGTGGGCTAGGCGGAGAAGATTGAGCATCGCGACGGAATTACCTGATGGGATTGCTCCGTCATAAGCATCTTTTTTCCGAACCAGCAATTTTTCTGCATAATCTGCTGTAAAAAAGAATCCGCCGTTCTCTTTATCCCAAAAATGGGTTAATAGCATCGTGTTCAATTCGATTGCTTTCTGTAAGTACTTGATGTCAAATGTGGCTTCGTACAGTTCAAGGAGTCCCCAAATCATGAACGCATAATCATCTAAAAAAGCAGGTATTGCTGCCTCGCCATCACGAAACCGATGCAGGAGCCGCCCTTTAGAATCCTGCAAATATTCCAACACAAACTTCGCAGCTTTTACTGCGGCTTTGGTATACATCGGTTCGCCGATTATTCGAGCGGCTTTAGCTAGTCCGGCGATCATTAATCCATTCCAATCTGCCAGAATTTTGTCATCCTTGTATGGGTGAATCCGTTTCTCTCGAGCCTCAAACAGTTTTTGGCGCACTATCTCCAATTGCCCCTTTAGGGTTTTTACAGTTAGTTTTTGAGATTTCGCTTCATCGACCAGTGAGCGTTGTAGGTGGGGGATATTGGTGCCTGTGCGTTTTCCCGAAGCTTCCTCAAGATAATTACCCGTGGGTTCAAAATTATAGATATCTACAAACAGGTCAGCTTCATGGGGGCTGAGGATTTTTCGAATTTCTTCTTGCGTCCATACATAGAACTTTCCTTCTTCACCTTCGCTATCAGCATCTTCTGCGGAGTAGAATCCACCATCAGGGCTAGTCATCTCCCGGAGCACATAGGTGAGAATCTCATGAACTGTCTGGGCGTAGTTGGGATTTTTAGTTGCTTGATAGGCTTCAGTGTAAGCGAGCGTGAGCATAGCTTGATCGTAGAGCATTTTTTCAAAATGCGGTAAGAGCCATTGGGGGTCAGTTGAATAGCGGTGAAATCCTAGCCCTATGTGATCAAAAATACCGCCATGGCGTAATGCCTGTAGGGTGGTTTCGACCATTTGGAGAGCCTCATCATTCCCTGTGCGCTTCCAGTAACGAAGGAGGAATAAGAGGTTATGGGGAGATGGAAATTTAGGGCGAAACCCAAATCCACCATATTTGCTATCAAACCGTTCACTTAGCGAATCGAAGGTCAATTCGAGTACTCCCTCAGCCAACTCAGCGCCCTGGGAACCTAACGCAGACGCTTCAAGACTACGCTGAATATTTTCTGTAATAGTATCTAAGCGTGGGTGTTCTTCATTCCATAGACGAGTTAGTTCGGGAATGAGTTCTAACATTCCTATGCGTCCAAACCGGGATTCTGACGGAATGTATGTAGCAGCAAAAAAGGGCTGCTTGTTAGGTGTCATAATAATTGTAAGTGGCCAACCCCCGCTGCCAGTCATCATTTGGGCGACTGACATGTATAATGCATCGATATCTGGGCGCTCTTCTCGATCTACCTTGATGTTCACAAATGCCTCATTCATCAAAGCTGCTATTTTTGGGTTCTCGAAAGATTCGTGAGCCATTACATGGCACCAATGACAGGTACTATAACCGATGGATAAGAAGATGGGTTTATTTTCTTTCTTTGCCTTCTTGAAGGCTTCTTCTGTCCAGGGGTACCAATCTACTGGGTTATTTGCATGTTGAAGTAGATAGGGACTCTTTTCTTGAGCCAATCGGTTCATTCTCTGGGTTTTTGGTTTTTTGGTCACTTTCTCACGCTCTATTAAACATCAGTGAGCCAGGGCTTTTTATGCTCCTCCTTTTGCTATTCAAGACGACTAGTTGCACTTAATGAGCCCTGTTTGGATAAATTGGTGAGCCGACAGTCAAAGATAAGTAATCAGTAGGAATAGGTACCAACGGCGATTTGTGATGTCAGAGTATCTACTTCTCAGTGTGTATCGGCGGTATCTCCAAGACCAGGGCTATACAATAGAACAGAAGGCTGCTATCCCTGATGGCGTGGTGGATATTCTTGCGAAATCTCATCAACGGACGCTTCTTGCTGAGGCAAAGTGGATTCGCAGTCCAGGTGATATCTACGAAGCAGTCGGACGTTGTGTTCAAAACAAATTAGCCCTGCCTGAGGGTATACCAGTACTAGTTCTTCCAGTTGGCGTTACTACTGAAGACACTCGGGAAAGAATTCTTAGTGCCTGTTACAAACATGGTATTGAAATCCATTATATCGATATTAACAAACGCGAAGTATTTCCTGATTACTTGACTACTCAAATCTACCCTGCGTTCCATGGTCTAATACGCGTTGGACAAATGCTTCTCGAACAAAAGTTATCAGGTCCACAAAGTAATGCTATTCGAACTCTTCTAACACCTCTCCAGCAGATAAGAGAGCCACCTGAACTCATTGATGATGTGGCGCGCCTCCTCAAACAGTTTTGACCGAACCATTAAGCTTCTGCTTCAATTGCTTTGCGATCCATTTCTTTAAGGTGCTTTTCGCTGGGATTTTTTTGTGCCAGTCTGGGTCTTTGTAGAATCCTTCGTGGCGAATTGTAACGAGTTCTTCTAGAGTGGATGGGCGGGTATCGGAGATGTCCTCTCTGAATAGATGGAGTGGATAATTATAGGTACGAGGAAGCTCTTGGAGTTCTTCGGTTGGAAACAGAGAAAGGATTACACCAGAAAGCACAGCTTGGTGGATGAAGATTTCGTAGCGTTTGTCCTGGTGATAAAACTCTTGGCATTGTGGTTTTTGATAAAGTTCGAAAAAGGTGTCATGCCAAATTTGGCAGAGTCGGTTGGTTGGGCGGGTAACGAGGATTCCGGCATTGAAGTAGGGGCGAATTTGCGTTGAATCGACATGGGTCACCATGGGAAAAATCCGGTCCTTAGGGATTTGACAAGAACGATAAATCTGAGTCCAGAAAGGATCAAGGGGTTCCTCGTATCGGGATCCGATCAATGTGTGATGCACAGGTCGATATCCTAGGCTCTTGGTTTCTTCTAGGAGGAAGCTCTTAGGTTCATTCAAAACAAGGGTATTAGAATCCAACCAAGCTATTAACCCTGTATCTCTCTCAGCGAGCGATTCAGCAAAAGCGATGGCTTGTATTGTGTCTGCAAAAAAGAAGGGTAGCTTGGTTTCATCGATTACGAATGAAATAAGATCAGCATCGAGCTTGTGTAACTTGTCTTTTGTTGCCTTGGATAATTCCTGTGAGGTTTCAGGTGTGCAAACCCAAATGGGTTTCTCTGCCAAAGTTCCAGCAAAAGACCGGATGCTTTCCACCAGAAGAAGAACATTGATTTCTGAACTTTTTTGGGGAAATACGACAGTTGTGAAGATGAGTTCTTCAGGTTCCATCAGAGACCCTAACAATTTTATTCCCCGCAACCTCATTAATCGCACTGACAAGTCAAAAAAAAGTTTTGAAGCATACCATTTTCTACTCCTTACTTGAGGTTTTGGGCACAAATCCTGTTTTTTTGGTCTTACCGAATTGTGATTTGAGTCCCTGACCCATTCTCTCGGTAGACCGCATCACCAACTACTGATCGGATTGCGGTTTTTGCTTTCAGATTAGTACAATGACACGGTGAGACCACTTTTACACCTTCCTTTAAGAACAGTCTACCTGCTTTCTGCCCCTCTTCATCCGTTTTCAAATGAAAACCACCAATAACAGCATGTATTGGTCGCATGGGAAATGCTCTCTTTGCAGCTCTAATGAGTGATCTTACGCCAGGGTGTGCACATCCAGTTAAAACAACTAAACCGTAATTTTCAATGTTCACAACGAGCCCCTGTTCACGAAGAGTCTCTTTCCCCAACGCACCAGTCGTACTGATACCTGAATGAATGAGGTGAGCTGAATCACCAATGATTCGTCGGACATGTGATTGGCTAAAAGTGTCTTCTAAGGCTTTGTGGTGACCAGGGAGGTATGCTACTAAATCGCTCGGACCAATCATTTCTAGAGCGGATTCAATAGCACCGAAGTGGTCATGATGAAAATGGGAGATCACGATGGCTTGAAGATTCGAAAAATCCATGTTCAGAGCCTTTACATTGTGTCGAAATACCTGAGCACTGCCACTGGTATCAAAGAGGACGGCTTCACCGCGTCCAGGGAATTCCACTTCTACATGTAACGAAAGTCCCCAAACACTATGTAACCCCACTGTTCCTGTGGTATTATCTACAAGTGTGGTTATAGTGACGCCTAGGATTTCCTCTGCCACAGTTTCAGTATCAGATAGGGTCTCAAGGACCATGTGACTCCCCCCTTCCATCTGCTCTTTGCTACACTTAATCCTTCTGTTTACAGTTCTATAAAGAGAGGAAAAAGAGGAGCTAACCCTTTGTTGCTCCTCGAGTTAGAAAGAGAGATTATTTGAGGAGTTTCGAAACGGCGTTCAGACGTTCTTCGGCTTCTTTGACAATGCTATCCACGACTTCTTGTACTGTCGGAATCGAGTCGATACCTCCAATAGTCTGACCCACTAAGATAGGTCCTTTTTGGACATTACCCCGGTAGACCATTTCGTAGCTTTCCATTTCATTCATGAGGTCTTCTTGGGTCAATCCGGCTTCCTCGGCCATGCGAGCTTCACGGTCAGGGACTGGAGTACCATGAGTTTTTGAGTATTCGTTCTTCATTAGCCGAATCGGACCAAACGCACCTGTTGTCATGAGGGTATCTTCATCCGTGGCGGGTGGAATAAGCGCTTTATAGGCGTCGTGAAATTCGCATTCCTTAGTGGCAATGAAACGAGTGCCCATCTGGATTCCGGCTGCGCCCATTGCGAGGGCACCAGCAAGCCCTTTTCCATCATACCAACCGCCACAGGATACAACGGGCAGATCACCGGCAAGTTCTACCATTTCGGCGGTTAAGACTGAGGAGGCGACTTTTTCGTAGCTGTTGTGTCCCCCTCCTTCATAGCCGGTTGCAACGATTCCATCGATTTGTCCTTCGTTGAACCCTTTCGAGCCTTCGAGATTAGAGGGGTTTTTCTGGTACCAGGCAGGATTCAGGGCTTTGACAGCTAGCCATTTGGCTGGGATGACATGAAAAACTTTCAAGTCAGGATCGAGTTTTTTGAAATGGTGCGCGCCAGGACGAGGGTCGCCTGCAGAGGTGATGACGAGGCGTAATTGTTCTTTGACCTTTTTATTTTCTTTGCGAAGACGGGGAATGAGTTTGATTAATTCAGGATAGTCGATCTGAAGTCGAGCGGTACGGATGTTAACGCCAAAGGGCTTATCGGTGTTTTCGACAACATCGAGAATATTTTTCTCCATTTCTGCGATGGGATCAATATTTCGGAGGTTAGTGTGTGAGACGATACCAAAAGCACCGGCGTTGCTAACAGCAGCACATAGCTTAGTGGTATAAAACGGTCCCATGGCTGCTTGAATAATGGGATGCTTGCAGCCTAACATTTCTGTGAGTTTCGTTTTGATCATGAAATTCACCTAAAGGTGAAGGATCTTCCTTGGAGGTGAGGGCGTCATCAGATTGACAGCTGGAGAGATTTAAGTGTGCGTGTTGTTACGCAATCGACCGAAAACATCAAACTTTTTAGTAATGCTCTACGTGGGATTCTTGGCTTTCCCTTCCTAGAGGTGGTTATACAGATGACGAAATTGCCTGTGCTTGATGTCGTTTGTATTGGATTTATGCTTGCAGTCGTTCTGGCCGCTGCAGGCTTTTGGGCTTTAGTTTATGGGTGGATTTGGTTAATAGTTGCAGTCATTGTCATTGTTTCTATGCTGGTCATATTATTGACCTCAATAAAGCGCACGAACTGATATTCTTGTAATACTAGAACTCATTAAAATTGCAAGGCATATAAGGTAAAAACGCGGAAGCATACCTGCTTAAGGTGCATCCAATGGTTACCTTTGGACAACAACTTTTCTACTCACAATCTTGGGACCTTGTAAAAGAAAAACTGGCACAAATGGTGAAGCAGCGTAATTGGAGCACCTGCTGGGTTCCCGATCACCTCCGCGGGCTACCTCCCTTCGCCATAGATGCGTTCCTCTCACCGTGGACTATGCTCGGGGCCTTTACAGAACTTGCTCCGAGTTTGAGTTTCGGTGTTGCGGTTACCGATCCCATTCGCTTACACCCTGCCATACTTGCTCAAAACGCGGTTTCCTTGGATCATCAAACTAATGGGCGATTCATCTTGGGCATTGGTGCGGGGGAAAAAATGAATCTCACAGTATATGGCTTTGATTCGAAACGCGCTGTGAGTCGTCTCCGTGAATCGATCAAGGTTATGAAGATTCTCTGGACGCAATCAGGCCCCATTGATTATAAGGGTCGATTTTACCGACTCGCACATGCCGTACTTGAACCCAAATCCCTCTCTAAGCCCCACCCCCCGGTATGGATTGCGGGGAATGGACCTCGAACGCGAAAATTGACTGCCGAGCTGGCTGATGGGTGGTTTCCCTTTCCTGCACTCCCCCAAATGTACCGTGAAGGATTGACTGAGATTCACCAATACATGAAGAAGTTCGAGCGCGATCCCGCCTCATTGTTCCCAGGGTTTTGGGGGCGGGTTTTTATGCATGATGATCCCGGACGCATCTCACAATTCTTGGGGGGGTTACGCGGACAAATTGTGTTGCAACCACCTGTTCTCAAAGCAATCGGGTACTGGCAAGAGGATTACATTCCCATGTATCAGGACCAGGGGATTGATCCTGACCGGGTTAGCCTACTCACCTATGATGCGAATGATCTCGCACGTTTGGATATTAGCAAATTGCTGCCTATCGTTGCAAATATTCCCGATGAGGCCCTCCAATCCATTAGCCTTGCGGGGCCTCCAGAAGAGATTATGAAAAAAATCAGAGCCTTCGCTGAGGCAGGGGTCAAACACTTCTGTTTCGAAATTATCAATGGTGTAAGTAAACGAAACGCTCCTTTTACCTACTTCGATGTTTCACGGATTCTCGCTGAAGATATCTACCCAACTCTTTCAGGCTAGCGTTCCACTTTTCGCCCCAAAATAAACACAAAGAGTGCCAGGCAAAATTTGCCAAAAAACGCTGTAACACTGGCAATCCAAAACTGAGGTATCAAATTAACTGGAATCGGGGGGGCAACAGCAAAGGATACCAAAGCGGTTGCAAAATCCGAGATAAAGTTCGATATCGGATCCAATCTGATGCTCCCTTGTATGTTGTACCAGAAAGAAAGCGCTCCCGCTGTGAGGAAAATCGTGATGAAAGTCCATCCAAGCAGTTTCGAAGGTTCTTCACCATAACCAAAGAAAATGTCAAGTATCTTACTCATAATACCTCGAAATGCCCATCGAATCCGTTGACCAGTTGGAAGGGGTTCCACGCTTTTTTCTTCATTCGTCTTGGTTGCTCGGTTCCAATAATAGTGACGCATGGAACGCATTTCACGCAAATAGTGTTTACTACTGAGATCTAACCGCCCTTCTTGTTTGAAATAAATTTTCAAGACTCGGTGGTCTCGTGCTACATCTCGTGCATCCCGTGTAGTGATGTTATAGTCTTGGAGCGTGTAGGTTCGAGGTTGGTCACCTGCTGCGACTTCTGATCGGAGGCCTGCTCGTTCTTGATGCGCAACCAAGTCATCAAGCGATGCGGCGTTTTTGAGTGTACAGAGCATGAGTTGTGCAGAACCGAATTTTCCAGAAATATAGACGCTCTCGATATGTGTACTGTCAAAATGCGCAGAAACAAGATCAGCACCTCGCAAGTCTGTATGGTCGAGCTTTGCACTGTCAAACATCGTTCCTTGCAAGTGTGCACGAACAAGATCTGCAAACTGTAAATGAGTCAAGATGAGTTGTGCTCGCCTAAGATTCGCCCCCCATAAGGTAGCTCCTTGCAGGCTCGCTCCCCAAAGGTCGGCTTCAATTAGTGTTGCGTGAGATAGGTTGGCTCCTTGTAAATTGGCCTGTGTAAGAGAAGCTCCGTGCAGATTTGCGTCGTGTAGTAAGACATCTTTTAAGATAGCGCCATCCAATCGTGCGTCAATCAAGTATGCTTCACAAAGGTGCTTCTGTTCTTCGTCCGCCTTACTGAAATCAATACCCCGAAGGTCCTTATCAGGGAGCACTTGGTGCCATCGACAGAAAAGGCTACTTGGCACAGCGGGATGGGTGCAGCGTTCACCGCGTTTATGACAGGGTCGTTCATGCCGGAAAATATATGTACACACTGCGGGTGGAGCTTCATCTGACACCTGAGTGCAACCCCCTCAACATTGATGACTAGCTAATTTTCCGATAGTTTTTAGCCTCATCAATTATTATCGACTTTTTCTCAGAGGGGTTATTAGCCTTTGGTTAGAATATTATGAAATATACCGAAGTTCGCGGTTTATTTAACCCATTTTAGCGCTTTTATAGGAGATGTTAGACGCTAGCATCAGTATCGCTCTCCAATACTCAACTTCACAGGTCTCTCGGAATGATTGAAAAACCAGTCTTATTGACACTGAATGGACGCATTCGTTCTGTTGATGTTCTTCGTGGTGTTGCTTTAGTCTTCATGGTTATCAATCACTTTGGTCAAACCTTTATTGGAGGCGGGTACCACTCTCCCCTAGCTGCGGCAATTCTCTTCTTCGGAATTATTCCCGCACCTCTGTTCTACATAGTATCCGGAATAAGCGTTGTTCTATTTAACACACGACACCAAGCACGGGGTGAAACAACTACAAAAATCTGGGGTACTACCCTTTCACGTGGACTACTCATAATGGGGTTAGGCTATGGTTTTTCTGTTTCTATGTTTGGTAGCATTTGGTGGCTGGATTGGAGTATCTTACAACTCATCGGGCTCTCCATAATAGCCAGTCAACTTGCTCTTCTACTTCCTCAACGCTACCGTCTAATTTTTCCTATAATTTTCATTCTCGGTGCACCAGTTACACGATTATGGCTCAATTACGAGGCAATAGTTGGCACAGTGGGTCATCTCCACTATGCACCTCCCCTCACCTTGCTTGATCACCTATCGGCCCTCCTTGCTACTGGAAAAGCTCCCATTTTCCCTTGGCTCGCCTGTCCCATAATCGGCACCTTCATTGGTGAAGCTATCATGGAAAAACCACTCCAAATCCGGCAATCTGTGTACGGAACTTCGATTGTTGGAAGTACCATGGTTCTTTTGGTCCCTCTCCTTATGCTTGGTGGTGATTTTGTCACTCAATATCCCATTACCAATGGGTTCTTTCTGCTAGCCACAGGAATGGCCCTCCTTACAGTGGCAATTGTTATTACCACCGTTGATCTCTGGGGCTGGTGGAATCTAGGAAGCCGCTTCTTCGAAGTGAATGGTCATATCGCTTTAATTTCATATATCGCCCACCATTTTTATGGCATCGTTCTTTTTGGCTTGATCTTAGGGTTTTACCATGCACTCGATTTTGTTGGGTATGCATTGGTTACCCTAAGCTATTTTTTCCTCTCGCTACTCTTCGCCTACTTCTGGCAACCAATCAGAAAACATCGCTCCGCCTTTTGGGACATAGGAGTAACCTATCTTATCCTCACATTAGCCTTGGTTGGACGATGGTTCCTCGCTCTCATGGGATTTTGGATATTTTAATCGGGATAATAATTAAGTGGCACAACATCGAGAAGACCTAGCGTCATGACCATCTTACGAATCGGCCACCTCTCCACGGCCTACCACACCGCATTCATCTTGATGAGTGGACAATGGATCCAAAAAGAACTGAAAGTGAAAGTAGAATGGATCCTTTTTCCCACTGGACCCGCGATGATCCAGGCGTTTAAACAGAATTTGTTGGATATCGGGTACATTGGGCTACCCCCTGCCATGATCGGAATAGAACAAGGGCTTGACATCAAATGCATTGGGGGTGGTCACATCGAAGGCACTGTGGTCATCGCGTTACCTGGGTTCAAAACATGCCAGGAACTCGGTTCTGTTGAGGCAACATTAGCGCAATTTAAGGGGAAAAAGATTGGGACACCTTCACGGGGATCAATTCATGATGTCATCATCCGAAAATTGGTCACAGATGCAAAACTTGAGAATTCAGTGACGATTAAGAATTTTACTTGGGCTGACTTCATACTTGAGGCAATGGAGGACGATGAAATCGCAGGGGGTTGTGGGACTCCACCACTTGCAGTTCTTGCTACACGGTATCTTCAGGCACCATTGGTGCTACCCCCCGACACAATCTGGCCTTACAATCCCAGCTATGGCATCGTCGCCACAAATACCTTGATTAAGGAACATAGCGAGCTGGTGAAGGGCTTCTTAAGAATACATGAAGACGCCTGTAATTTGATACGGCTTAATCCACAGACGGCTGCAAAACTGACGGCTCAAGAAATTGGTATCATCAGAGAGGACTTCTTAGAACAAGTCTTCCGAGTATCCCCGAAGTATTGTGCAAGTCTACCTCCCGAATACATCGGTTCTACTCTATCATTCATCCCCGTACTCCAAAAAATGGGTTACATCAACAAGCCCCTTACTCAAGATGAAGTATTCGAGACAGAATTCGTTAAGAAAATCCATCCTGCACCTCAACACTATCAGGATCCAGGTAAACTCGGTTAACCGCCAGCTACTGGAGGAATAATGACTAGCTCGCTTGCATTCTGCACCGCTGTATCAAATCCTTCCTGGGTGCTGATGTTTTTCCCATCCACAAAGTACACAATCTGCAATCCTCGAATATCCCGCCCAGAGCGGATCATTCGCCGAAAGGACTTCCCATACTTTTTGGATAAACTTTCCAAGATCTTTGCCACCGTTGCCCCATCTTCTACTTCAATAACCTCTTCACGAGTTCCCGTAATCTCACGAATAACGCTCAGATACCGAATCGTTACAAACATGGTGGCTCAACTGGTTTTTGCTCCGTCCAAGGTTATAAACGTTCAGAAGGTTCTAGGTGCCCTTAATGGTCTCAGTCACCTTACAAGAAATCTGAGCAACACATATTAAGCGCGCTGAGTTGGTTTACCTCATTCCCTGAGGTGTGGTGGAAAGGTGAACCCTCGAAAAGTTCCTACACGATCAAAAATTGTCTGTACTATTGGACCTGCCTGCGAGAGTAAAGAAATGCTTCTACAGATGGCGGAAGCAGGAATGGATGTTCTTAGACTCAATCTCTCCCACGGGGCATTCGACGAACATCGAGCCCGGTTTCAACGTATTCGCAAAAACCTCCCAAGTTCCCCCATTCTCATGGACCTAGAAGGCCCCCGAGTACGCATCGGCGAAATGGCAAGTGAAGTCCTCTTGAGTGAGGGTGATCACATTACCTTAACCACAGAAGTTGTTCTTGGTGATGCCACACGCGTCACTGTCTCTCTAAAAACCCTTCCTGATTCAGTTGGCAAAGGAAAAAGAATCTTCATTAATGACGGGATCGTTGAACTCCGCGTTGATCAGATTAAAGATCACGATATTCACTGCACAGTTGTCTCCGGTGGTGAAATTAGCAGCCACAAAGGAGTCAATGTTCCAGGAGTAGACCTGGGAATGACAGTACCCACCCCTCAAGATATCGAACATCTTAAATTCATCGCTGAACTCGGACCTGAATTCGTGGCTATCTCAGCTGTCAAGCATCGAAGCGAAGTTGAAAAAGTCACAAATTTCCTTCACAACGAAGGTATCGAAATACCTGTCATTTCTAAGATCGAACATAAAATGGCTATTAATAACTTCGATGAGATCCTCGATTGTAGCTATGGTATTATGGTGGCTCGAGGTGATCTTGGTGTCGAAGTGCCCCCTGAACAGGTTCCGTTACTTCAAAAGGAATTCATCCAGAAATGCAATCGTGCAGGGAAACCGGTCATCGTTGCTACTCAAATGCTTGAATCTATGGTCCGTAACCCTCGTCCCACCCGAGCCGAAACCAGCGATGTCGCAAACGCAATCCTCGATGGTGCAGATGCGGTCATGCTCTCTGCAGAAACTGCAGTTGGTAAACACCCAGTCGCCGCTGTAAAAGTCATGGAAACCATCGCACGTCATGTCATCGGCGCTTTTCCGCAACGCGACCCCCAATATTATGCCTCAGACCAGCATAGCACTGCAGAAGAACTCGGTCGCGCGGTTCTTTCCATCGCTAACAACCTCGATGTTCGCACTGTCCTTGTTTTCACCATGGCTGGCTACACTGCCCGTATGGTCTCGAAGTACCGTCCCCCTGTGCGTATCATCGCTAGTACACCACACCCCCAAGTCCAACGCCAGTTGAAACTTCTTTGGGGAACTGAGGCTATCCTTGTGAAACATTATGAGGACCTCGACGCCCTCCTTCTAGCGACCATTCAACAACTCCATCAGAACAAAGTGGTCACCGATGACGAACGCATCATCGTTGTCCGTGCCTCATCCCTCGTCCCTGGAAAAACCAATGTCATCGAAGTATTCAAAATCGCAGAGGTTTTGCAAGCAAAGCTTCCAAAGGCTCGATAATAGCGAATGAGCCCCTAGTGCTGAAATCTATGTCTCGGATGTACCCAATTGCAATTCAACTGGTTGCGTTTGAATCAAATTCTTTTCCGTTTCCGTATCAGGAAGAATGCAATCCCTACAACCACAATTACTATGACGGCACCGGTTACTACGACAATTCCACCAATCCCACCTAACGGATTGGACGGAGGGGGTTCCGATGCCTCATCGATTAGCCATTGAGTCACCTTTTCTAAAAGATCCCACTCTGAGTCAGGGTCATTAAGAAAATCATACAGGGTGGTTCCATCCCGATCACTACCTTCTTCAAATTCAGGGTGTGGACCAGAAATGAATACGGTACCATATCCATATCGAGCAACACACACCGCAACGCCATCATTCGTTGGATATGACATGATGGTGATGATTTCCTCTGGGTTATTTGGGACAAAATAATTGGAGCCCCAGTAGAGAACTTGATAGGTCGCGGGTTCATCAGATAGGTCGGGGCCAGTGGAAGCCTGGTTGACTGCTAAATCGACTAATTGGATTTCACTTGAAATCCCGGGAATGGGATAGCTCCATACGCCTTGACATAAATCAAGGGTCCGTGTAGCAAACATCCCGCCGCCACAGACTCCGACATAGGAACCACCATTCGCAACAAATTGCTGGATCAGTTCAACACCATCATTACCAACCATTGTTGCATAAATGTCAGGAGACCCGCCTGGAAAAGCAAGCAAATCCAGAGTATTCAGGGTGCCGTCCTCAATACTCGACGAGTCAACCCAGATGACTGTCGGACCCATCCAAGCTAACAAGCTGTAGAGAGCGGCTGCGCAATCATCATCAGCGCCTAGCCCGTTATACACACCGACCTGGATATCTGCCAAATTCGTTTGCGCTTGAACAACCCTTAGATCAGGTACAAGGGGTAGAAGTGAACTTGTCAAGGCAAAACTGAATACAATGAAAAACGCTCCTGCAGCTAGTTTCTTAGAGTAAACACTGTTCAATTTTCAATTCTCCTCTGTAATTCACTTTTCGAATCTTATTCGAACTCTGCGTACAACTTGTGTAGTTGAAACTAAACCATTCAAATATCCTCCTAAACCGGAAAAATTGAATTCTGTTAATACAGCACCTGCTTCAGTAGGTTTTTATTCTGGATATTAACCGCACGAAATTAATCATACTTCATATCATGTTCCGTTAAGGGTCAGATCATGAACGGAGAGTTTCTCTTATTTGTCTTCTTTCTGGTAATCCTATTCGTGGGAATGATAATTCGCGGTATTTTTGGACGGAAATCCGCCGACTATAAGAAATCGCTAGGAGAACTCACACGACAACTCTTCGAACATGAAACCCGTCTCAGTATTACATTGTTACTACTTGGAGGGGTCTTCTTAATGCTTGGAGTGGTCATCTATGCGTTCTTCACCCCACTATATCCCTGGACGCAATTACCCCTTCCCGATTTGGTTCGATGGACTGGAGTAACAATTGGTCTAGTGTCCATACCCTTTATCGGGTGGATTCATTGGGTCCTCGGGCGTGCTTTTTCAAAATCATTGACAATCCAAGAAGGCCATCAGCTAGTCACGACAGGACCCTACCGTCGAATTCGCCACCCCATGTACACCGTCTTCATAGTCTACTTCCTCTCGTTGTTCCTTATCTCAACAAATCTGTTCCTGCTAATCACCTGGATACTCATGATCATCACCTTCATCGTCCGCATTCCCAAGGAAGAGCAGATGTTGCTTGACCAATTCGGCGAGGCTTACAGAGAGTATATGAAAAAAACCGGACGATTACTTCCACGACTCCGCAAACGACAGGATACAAGGAAGTAGAGCATACACGGATAGCCACAACCTACTTTTGGTTTGCGAACCTGGTGCACTGTTCGAAGTAGCATACAACAACTTACCCTTGATACTAAAACCGAATATAGGATAGAAAGGAATCTGTGGGAAATATCACCTCAAGCATTCTTGCAGTTTCAGGCGAACAGGTTATTATCCCTAATTCTTGGAGTGTTATTGGGGAGATAAGACCTCCCAACACCTTGGAGAGTTGGAAGGGAGTAAGTGTTAATTCAATTTCTTGTTCATGATCTCCTCGATCTACCTCCAGCCTTCCTTTATGTGCATTCAGCTGATAGACTCCTTCATTCCAAGGACAAAGTGAATCAGTTAGCTTTAGAACAAGTACACCTTCTACAGACTTGGGGATCTGAATCGACTTACAATAGCCATCAAAGTTAATAATCCGGAGCATCATCGTCCCAATACTTTGCGTCTTGAATCTGTGAACATTCTGAACGAAAGCCAGAACAGGAATCTGTGGTTCACAAATCCATTCTACATTTTTCGCATTTGCTGAGAATTCGTGAATCAACCCAATAATTAACGGAAGAACCTCGTAAGATTTGTAGTATGTCATGGTAACTTGTAATGTAGAATCATCATCAGTGGCGATGATTGAGTATTTAGCACACCCAACAGGTTCTGAACCCCGTTCAAAGAGGAAAAGCTGCCTGTTTTTAATTCCCTCTTCGAACGCTGTGGGCCAAGTAAATATTCTCGAACCATACCTACTCATACTCATTTCTAGGTCAGCCACAATTCGCTGCTCCTCCACACGCTTGAGTTTTCTGACGGTGATATCCGGATTTCCCTCAGGTGTTCTCAAGGCGCTAGGAAGAAAATCGTGTTTTACCCGACGCTCCACCAAGCTATAACCACACTTCTCATACGCGATTTGCGCTCCCTGATAGGGTGAAGGATCCAGAATCGAAAGGACTATGTTCTGTTCATTCATCATGGGAAATGCCTGCTTGAATAGCCCCCTGAGAAGTCCTCGTCGCCGATGTTCCTGTTCTGTTCCCACTGCCCAAACTCCCCCAAAACACATGGGGTTACCTCTTATGCGGTTGATATTATTTTTAAAAAAGGACAGGTTCGCCACCACTCGTCCCATGTGCGTGGCCACAAAGGCCCAATTTTTAGATGTAGGACGATTCCAAAATTCTCGCCAACCATCAACCCACTCTTCCCGAAAGCTCTCAATGGGTCTGAAGATCTTTGTTAGCAATTCAACTACGGCATCCCGGTCCCCTTCTTGCCCTGCACGGATTGCGTACAGATCCATCACGCTCCGTTCGATTGCCCTCCGTCACTAAGGAGATAAGTTTTATCTTAACCCACCAAACGATGAAACGAAACGAAGCATCGTTCAGAACTTGCCATCAAGCCAAAAAGAAACTGACTCATGAGAATTAGATTCTAATTAGAAAAACAGTTCCACGAGAAGTAACGCTTATACGGACAAACACATCCATTCCTGTTGAATCGATGAACCGGGTGCACTCAATGACAGAAATTGAAGACAAACTCGTCACCCTCGAAGAGGTTACCAAAAAGGTTCCTGACGGCTCTCACATTGCCTGGGGCGGATTTGGTTACCAACGCCCCCCTGAAGCCTTCGCCATGGAACTCATCCGACAAAAAAAGCGTGGTCTAAGAATCTACACCTGCGGCAGCGAGCATGACTTGGATCGGGGACTATTAGATGCGTTCTAGGCCCCCCAGAAATCTTGGTCGGTGCTGAGGTGTGCTTAGAGTTTGAAGTGGCTTTTTTTGCCATTGAAGCGTTAGGGCTTGCCCCCAATTTGCGTCGACGCACAAAAGAAGGTAAGGTGAGGTTTGAGGACTATTCGAACTTGGCGATGGCCTTACGGTTTCTGGGTGGTGCGTTGAATGTGCCGTTTATGCCGGTTCGGCACATGATTGGTACGAACATGATGGATAAGACACGATTACGAAAAAAGAAGGCTGAAGTGATTGCCTGTCCTTTCACTGGTAAACCGGTTGTATTACTTCCATCTGTTCAGGCTGATTTCGGCGTTATCTGTGCTCAGAAGGTTGATGCGGAGGGCAACGCACAGATTTCTGGTATTAAAGGCGAAGACAATGAAATCGCTCGAGGATCAAAGAAAACCATAGTGTTTGCAGAAAAAATCATCACTAACGAGGAAGTGCGGAGAAATCCTGACCTTACTACAATACCCGCGCTTTATGTAGATCATGTTGTTGAAGCTCCTTTTGGGAGCTGGCCTATGCAAAGTTATGGCGTCTACGATTACGACCTTGCTCATTTACAATTGTATATGCAGCAATGTCAGACGGAAGAAGGCTGGCAGGAATATTTAGACGAATGGATAATAGAAGTCGGCAGCCACGAAGGACTATTGAAGAAAATTGGTGAGAAACGATTGAAGGAGTTACGGGCTGATCCCCGTTACGGATATTGAGGTGACAGCTCATGGGTGGATATACATCAACTGAAATGATGGCTATATGTGGAGCACACGCTGTGAAAGATGGAGAACGAGTGTTTGCCGGGACAGGACTTCCTGTTCTTGGAGCGATGCTCGCCAAAGTTACTCATGCCCCGAATGCTATTATCATCTACGAAGGTGGAAATGTCGATACCCAGAATGAGGATCTCGCCCTATCGGTAGCGGATTCCCGCTTGTGCTATCGTGCTGCAGCTTCGATTGGATTGATTGAAACCTTAGGATTCCTCATGATGGGGGGACGCGTGGATGTTGGCTTTCTTGGAGCTGCCCAAATCGATGAATACGGCAACATCAATACTAGCTACATTGGTGACTTTGATGCACCAAAAGTTCGCCTGCCTGGGAGTGGTGGAGGCAACGACATCGCAAGCTCTGCAGGGCGAATTATCCTGATGTTTACTCATGATGCTCGGAAGTTTGTGAAGAAATTAGACTACCTCACTAGCCCAGGGCACCTTCAAGGTCCAGGAAGCCGTGAAACGCTGGGTTTGATTGGTGGTGGACCTGCCTTAGTCGTGACGGATAAATGCCAAATGGACTTCGACCCGAAGACAAAGAAGATTCGACTAAAAACAGTTCATCCAGGGGTCACTATGGAGTGGGTGCAAGAGAATGTGATGTTTGACTTGATCATCCCTGACAAGGTCCCTACAACACCTAAACCAACTAAGGAATACCTAAGCAAGCTACATCAATTGGACCCGCAAGGCATCTATCTGGGAAAAGGTCAGAAGTAAAATCACTGAAGACTAATCTCCTAGCACTTGGATGATTACTTTGCGAGTTCGGGATCGGACATCGAGTTCTACAAAGACGATTTGCTGCCAGGTTCCTAATGTTAATTGTCCGTGAAGAATAGGGATTGAAAGGCTAGGACCAATGATTGCAGCACGAACATGGCTGTGCCCATTTCCGTCTTGCCAGCGGAGATGGTGTTCATACACGGCTTCACGAGGCGCTACTCGTTCGAGGGCTTCAGGTAGATCTTTGAGGAGTCCAGGTTCAAATTCAAGGGTGGTCACAGCCCCTGTTGAACCCATACAAAACACTACCACGATCCCCATCTGGATGCCACTTAATCGGACTTCTGCTTGCACCTGCTGTGTGAGATCAATGATCTCTGGTTCGCCTTTCGTTTTGAAGTTTAGTTCACCTGAATATACTACCATACCAAATACACCCGAATTTATGACTTGAGATGTCGCATTATAAAACCCTCTAGTGCCTGATACACTAAAAAGGAGTGACCACTGCAGGCTAAACGATAGAATATGGTTGTCCTCCTCGGCTTCCTCGCCGCTCTCGTAGCTGCCTTTTCCTGGGCAGTGAGTGCTGCGTTTTATAAAATCGGAACCAAGGACATTTCCCCAATCCTCTCCAATTACATTCGCATTCTCCTCCCACTTCTAATCTTTGGATTATTCTGCCTCGTTTTCAACCTCTACGCCTTCATCATCTTCCTGACGGTCTGGGACCTCCTCTTAATCTTCCTGAGTGGTCTTCTCGCCTTCGTGATTGGTGATGTTCTCTATTTTGTAACAATTCAACGTATTGGAATCAGTCGTGGCGTACCTGTTACTTCGATTTACCCTTTCTTCGTACTGTTAATTCAAATTCTCTTTCTTACTCAACCTATACATCTTCTAATGATTCCAGCAGTAGCTCTTACCGTCATTGGAGTTGCAATCATCGGTCGCCAATTAGAAACGAATTCAGAGAATAGCGATGTCCTTGACAAACGACGGCTTTGGATTGGATTAGCTGCAGGAGTTGCTACGGCTTTCACTTGGAGCATCAGCACATTCTTACTTGACGCCCTGCTCGATACAATCAATCTCTTTCTGATTGCTGTGATGCGTCTAACCTTCGCAACAGCTATAATGACGCCGTTTGTGTTGGGACGGCAGGTTGTCTGGGGACACCCCTCACTGGCTCAGAGACATTGGATCTACTTGAGTATTGGTGGCACAATCGCCTTGGCTATTGGTTATGTCGGATTCGCCCTCTCCTTGCAACTCGTGGATATTACTTCAGCCACCGTTCTCTCCTCATTGACGCCTCTTTTTGCCCTCGTAATTGGGTGGCGAAGTCTGAAAGAGCGCGTCAACCTTTGGACGGTCACCGGGGTTGTTACCTGTGTAACGGGCATAATACTCATCGCGATTGCAGTCTCGCTAGCGTGAGGAGGCAAGTTACCCTAATCCCTTACGGTTTCAACCAAACGCAAGAACTTGTGCGGTGTAAGAAATTCGAATGCCTCTAGTGAAATATTGCAACCCGATTATTGGGGCTGTTACTCCTTATCATCACCTGGTCTGCTACTACTCCAACTACAGCCCCAATACCGTGAGCTAGGAAGCTCAACGGTGGCGTGAACGCAAACAAGACCAGAATAAATAGGGCGCTAAAAATGACTGATCGTAACTGACGCATAATCGTAGCCCCTGCTAGACCAAAAATGCCTGCTGATGTCCCCACAAAAACCCACATTGGAAAGATGAGCACCGATAATCCCATCGTAAACAAGGCCGCCAAAAAAAAGACAAACAAGAAATTCGTTCGTCCTCCCGCCTTTTCAAGGACTAATCCAATTACGACGAGTGAGAAGGAGTTCAGTGCGAGATGAAGAATGTCTTGGTGTACAAAAATTGAGGTGAAGATGACCCAAAACTGACCCTGTGAAAGGGCACGCGCTGAAGCGCCAAAGAATTCGATCACATCAAGGTTCATAACAAGGAAATTTCCGCTAAGGCTTGCTGTGTAACAGTAGGTCAGAAGGACGATCAGGAATAGCCATAATGTGATTGGAACTCGTCTTATCCACTCGAAAATTCGCTGTTCCTTTGTGTTTGCTTCTTGTAAAATCTGATTGTTCATGATGTTTCTCAACTCGAGAGGCGATGAACTTATCATATGAGAATAGTAGAATAGAAGGATATTAAGTTCAGGATACCGGAAACCAACACGCGTAGTAGTGTTCGCCTTTTGCCTTTGTGAATTCCGGCTTTTCTTTAGCGCATTTGTCTTGAGCTGCTGGACAGCGAGGGTGGAATCGACACCCATGTGGGGGATTGATTGGGCTTGGCACCTCGCCCCATAGGACAATGCGTTCCCGTGAGCGATCAGGATCAGGAACAGGGATGGCCTTCATGAGAGCTTGTGTGTAGTGGTGCTTGAAGTTCTCAAAGATGGCTTTAACCGGACCTACTTCGACAATTTCTCCAAGGTACATGACGATCACTCGTGCACAGATTTGACGCACGGATGCTAGGTCGTGGGAGATGTAGACATAGGTTAGTCCCTTCCGGTGTTGTAGGTCTGTCATGAGATTTAGGATTTGAGCCCGAATGGATACATCCAGTGAGGCTACAGGCTCATCTGCGAAAATGAATTCAGGATCTACTGACAAGGCCCTGGCAATGACGATTCGTTGCCGTTGCCCGCCACTGAATTGATGAGGGAATCTTTCCGCGTGATATGGTTCCAGCCCTACATCTTCAAGTATGCTGTACAACCGATCTCGTTGGTCCTCCTTTTTCACCAACCCGTGCACTTGAAATCCCTCGCTTACGATGTCTTTAACCGGCATTCTAGGGTTCAATGAGGTCCAGGGATTTTGAAAAATGAGTTTCAACCTTCGGCGATATTCCATTCTTTCTTCTTGGCTTCCGTCGTCCCAAATTTCAAGGAGATTAGTGTCATCAAAAAATACTTCACCACCTGACGCTTTGGTTAATCCCAGAATTGTTCTGGCCGTTGTGGTTTTCCCACAACCACTTTCGCCAACGAGGCCTAGTGTCTCACCTCGGTACACATCAAAGGTGAGGTGATCCACCGCATGAACTTTTCCGGTCACCTTTTGACCAATGATTCTTCGTGAGGTCACGGTGAAGTATTTCTGCAAATCCTTGACGCTTAAAATAACATCTTGGCTAGCCACTTGCTTGTTCCTCCCGTGCGATTTTCAATCGAGTTTGAAGTTCTTCCTCAATCTCTGCAATTCGAATGCATGCGCTTTCATGGCCTTTCGCAACTTCGACAGAATCTGGCATTTCTTTTTTACACACATCCTTGGCAAACGGGCATCGCGGATGGAACCGGCACCCTGGGGGTGGGTAAATTAGGTCTGGAATTGTTCCTGGAATCACTGATAGTTTCTTGATTCTCCCCAGAACGGAAGGCACAGAGGTTAGGAGCGCTTGGGTGTATGGGTGCTTCGGTGTATGGAAAATTGACTGCACATTTCCTGTTTCACAGACGCGACCCGCATAAAGGACCGTAACCCGTTTACACATCTCAGCAATCACACCCATATCATGGGTGATCATCACCATATCCATTCCCATGTTAGCTTGTAACTCCCGCATGAGGTGAAGAACTTGCGCTTCAATAGTAACATCGAGTGCAGTCGTGGGTTCGTCCGCAAAGAGAATTTCAGGACGAGCGGATAAAGCTCTGGCAATGGCGATTCGTTGCCGCATCCCAGTACTGAATTGGTGTGGATATTCATGGTATCGCTGTTCAGGTTCAGATATTCGCACTGCATTGAGAATTTCGATTACGGCTTCTTCTGCTTCTTCTTTGCTCAGCCGTTGATGGCGGCGTATGACTTCGGCGATTTGATGTCCAACGGTGAAGACAGGATTTAATGATGTGCTGGGGTCCTGAAAGGAGATAGATATTTGGGCTCCACGTAGTTTCTGCATTTCCTTGTCTGTCTTTTCAAGGAGGTTTTCACCCTTGAATATAACACGCCCTCCTACGATTTTTCCGGGGTGTGGTACGATCCCCAAAACGGAGTACGCTGTAACAGTTTTCCCTGAACCGGATTCGCCCACCAACCCATGAGTCACGCCCTTCTCCACAGAAAAGGTGATCCCATCAAGGGCTTTGACTTCACCGGCTTCAGTGTAAAAGTATGTCTTGAGATTCTCAATTTCAAGTACCTTGGTCATTTTCTTTAGTCTCCTATCTCCATAACCGGGGGTCGAGAGCATCAGCGAGTCCATCGCCCATTAGATTAAACGAAAGGACTGTGATGAAGATCATCAAGCTTGGATACAGTGTCAGCCAAGGGGTTTCCATCACATTTTCCCAGGACATGGTGATCATCCATCCCCAAGAAGGAATCGTTGGGTCACCTAATCCTAGGAAACTCAATCCAGCTTCTGCAAGGATGTTTCCAGCGATTCCCAATGTGAATACGACAATGATGGGTCCCATAGCGTTTGGCAGGATGTGGCGAAGCATAATCCACCGATTCTTAACTCCGAGTTCGCGGGCGGCTTCAATATAATCTAGGGTCTTAATCCGGAGGAATTCTGCCCGAATTAATCTGGCCATTTGTGGCCAACCAAATATTCCGAGAAGCCCAATAATGAGCCAGACGCCATAACCTGAGGCAACAAAGATTCCTAGGATTCTTGCTGCGAGTAACATGATTAGGAAAACGGGCATCACAAGAAAGACATCAGTTACAATCATTAGTCCCGATTCTACCTTTCCGCCGAAATAGCCGGCTAATCCACCGATGATGATGGCTATAATCGTTGATATGAGCATGGCTGTTACGCCGACAATGAGGGCGGTTTGGGCTCCCCAGATAATGCGGCTAAGAACATCTCGTCCAATTTTATCCGTTCCAAGTAGATGGAAAATTGAGGGAGGGGCTCTAGATCCACCACCGAGCTCTGGTGGGTCCAGAAGAAAAATCGTGGTGTTGGGATCCGGTATTATTCCAATTAAAGTGAGGAAGGGGGCACTTACTCCCAAAAAAACGATGATTAACAAGATACCTGCGCCGAAGAGGGCGGCGCGATTTTTCCGAAATCGACGCCAGACGAGTTGCCATTGGCTAGCACCTCGGGTTTCTACCTCTTCCTCAAGGCGTTCCCGTAGATCTTTATCGGATGTACGCGTTTCATCATTCATTTTGATATCACTCTACTGTTATTCTTGGATCAATGATGCCATAGGTCATATCGACAATGATATTCGCGGCCAATATCAATATCGTGAGGATAGATATCACGGCCATAATTACAGGAAAATCTAGAAACTCCAATGCCCGGAAATAGTAGAATCCTAGCCCTGGCCAGGTGAATACTGTTTCAGTAATTGGTGCACCTGCTAGGGATACAGCGATGGCCAGTCCGACATAGGTAACTAACGGGATGAGTGCATTTCTGAGGGCGTGTTTGTAAATTACTTTCCTTGTGCTTAATCCACTGGCTCGGGCGGCTAGAATGTAATCTTGCTCAAGCGTTTCCCTCATCCCAGATCGTACCAATCGGACATATAACGCCAAAAATGTGAGTGTGAGAACCGCTGTGGGCAGAATCATGTGCCAAATTGCATCAGATACAAATAATGGGAAAGGAAAGGTCCGGTAGTTCCAAGCATGTGCCCCAGCTGGTGGAAGGTAGAATGCACCACCCGTCCATTGCCACATGTAGAAGGAGAAAATCAAGATGGCAAAAATCCCTAATACAAAGATTGGCGTAGAGACGCCAAAGAGCGCAATGGCAGTTACACTTACATCGCCTACCGAGTAAGGATGGCGTGCTGAATAAACTCCGATGAAGATTGATAGGACCAAAGCGATGGCTAACGCAGTGAATTGTAGCTTGAGCGTTTCAATCGCCCATGGATAAATGACTTGAATCACAGGACGGTCGTGGTAAAACGACATTCCCCAATTCCCTCGAAGGAGATTTCCAAGCCACAGAATGTATTGCTCCCATATGGGTCGATCCAAGCCATAGTAAGCCCTGAGATTCGCGATGACCTCCGGGGTGATGTTTGGTACACCAGCCAACATGAGTTGGATTGGATCTCCCGCAGCGTACATTAGCGCCCAAACCATAATGGTCACGCCAAAGAAAACGGGAATGGCAAACAACAATCGCCGTATCAGGAACCGGATTAACCGAGTAAGCTCGATCATGATTACTTGCTCCCTTATTTTTGGCTCAACCCTATACCATGATTTGTTTATATACAATTTCGGTTTGAGGCAAAGACCTCAGAATATATCGTTCCATCGCATATTAGGTATCACTGAATCTAAAATATTACTTCTACATGCCTACACGATAACCTATTTTAATTTGAAGCTCATACACGGATGGTTATCCGTATGTACCCCTAGTACACGGAAAAACTGAATTAGTGAAAAAAATGGAAAAAAGAACCTTGAAAATCACAGCGATACTAGCGATTTCTCTGTTCGTTGCAGCTCCGCTGTTCTCCTTCCCACGAGTAACAGCGCAAACTCCGCTGTTCACGATCTATGTTGGTGCTCCTGATAACAATCCAGCCCGCGTCGCATGGGCCGCAATCATTCAAGACGCCTATGACCGAATCGGAATTGATGCCCGGTTGGTACTAGGTGACTGGGGTGTTTGGATTCCACGAGTACTCTTCCCCGCACCTGAAGACCTTGGAGAAGACTACCTTGATGGTGGATGGGATATCTTCTTCCTCGGATGGACCTGGGGAAGCTCTTGGCAGGATCCTACCTCACTCTACGACAATGTCTCTATCACGCTCTACAACTTCCAATTGTTGAATGATCCTCACAACCAAGATCTTCTGTCACAAATTCGAAGTGAACTCGATCCTGTGGCACGACGGGCCCTGTTGTGGGAGTGGCAAGAATACGTAGCCGATCTCTCTTGCGTTGCTGTCATCGTCTATCCGAACAGCACTTTTGGCTATGCACCCGATCTCGTAGGCTTTGCAGACCAAACCTACAACTTCCCACAATATGGCGATCCCATGTTCCGAAACCCTGCTGAAAGCGAAATTAAGATCGGACAAAACGCCGATCCCCTCGACTTCAACCCGATTCTGTCCACCTCCTACTATGATCAAGTCGCAGATGCTGTTGTCTATGAAACCCTCTTCACCTACATGGACAACGATGACATGTTCAACTTCGACCTCACTCCGACCCTTGCAGCGGGTGACTGGGTGGTTACCAATGGCGGACTCAATTGGACGGTCGACCTTCGACAGGATGTCTACTGGCCGGATGGGTACCAGTTCAACGCCAGCGATGCTTACATGTCTTATATGGCGATGGTCCAACCTGTGGTTGGTGCCTCTTTGTATGGACAATTCGTCGCTGCAGGCTTAGATAACAGCAGCTTCCACATTCTCGGTCCTCACCAGTTCCGCGTAACATTCGATTCCACCATTGGACCCTACGCCTGGGCTGGACCGATGCTCAACCAGGTCCCCATGTTTTCCTACGCCCAAATGGGCGGTTTAACCTGGGCTCAGTGGCGAACTCACGGAACCTCTACCGGTGCGATGTGGACAGGTACTGATGTCAACGGCGCGCCCTTCCCAGTGTACGGTCCTTACGGACTTGGTCCCTATGTCTGCCGAGCTGCTACCTCTGGTTGGGATGCAGCCTCTCAAACCTTCATCGCTGATCGACGCGGTACTGCCAATGATGTTGGCCTAGCGAACGGCACGAAGATAGCTCACCACGATGGTCCCAATGGAATCTATGGCTCTCCACTCCAAGACCAATGGGTCGCATCCACGCTCAGCAGTGCTACCGCAGCGATTTCCGCCTTACAGGCAGGTACAATTGACATCATTGACTACCAATTCCAAATCCAGACCCTGCAGGACCAAATCCAACCAGCCTGGGGCTTGACCATCACTGAGATGGAACTAGGTCACCAGTTCCTGGGCTTCAACATGCACCACCCAATCATTGGTACTGGTGAAGAAACACCCAACGGAATCATCGATCCTGCTAACGCACCACTGTACGCCAAGTATGTCCGACAAGCTCTCAACTACTTGATTCCACGACAAGCGATCATCGATACCGTCCTCGAAGGATATGGTTATCCAGGTGTAGAAGTCATCACACCGTTACTTCCCGACTTCAATACCGACTTGGACCCCTATAACTACGATCCGGATAGAGCGAAGGAACTTCTAGAGATGGCTGGATATGTGATCACTGAGATCCCGCCACCTCCGATAGCGCTCTACGCTGCCATAGGTATTGCGGCTGTAGCGGTTGTGATTGCGATCATCGCAATCATTCTCTGGCGAAGGAAGTAAATTAGAACGCAAGTAGGCTATGCCGTTTGGCATATCGCCTACTCCCTCTTCTTTTTTTTATTTCACCAAGGTGAGTCGATATCCTCTTTCAGAACTCTAACCTGGTTAGAGGGGTATTCCATAGACTGCGAGGGAAGTGAGTACTGATACGAGGAAGAGGAGTCCGGCTACCATTAAAGGAATATAACTGAGTTCTCGGGTTTCTTTTCCTTTTTGTGGTGTCCAATCTTTTTGGAGCGCTTTTCCTAGGGAAGGAAAACCACCTAGCATTAAAGCCATACCTCCAATGAGAAGGAAAAAGCCGGTTTCGAAGAAGGTTAATCCACTCATGGCAAGTAGAATTTGAACGGGTTGCCAGAAGCCACGAATGAGAATTATCGCCATATTAATGCCTAGAATTATTCCCAATCCAATCAATGCCCACACTATTAATGAAATCGCAGTCCGCCTATCCAAGGTCGTTCCCGCGCGAGGCAAGAGTGGCATTTCACTCTTAATGTTTACGAATGTGTGCCCCTTACAGATTAACAGGTACTCTGTTCTACTCTTGGACTATTTCACCATCAAGTAGATGTAATAGTTAGTATTGAGTTAGTGTTCTACTTGCGTGAGCTTCTTGACGATATTTTTTACATATTTCCAGAACAGCTTCTCAAATTCAATATACCGCTCTTGCTCTTCTGTGGCTCGTTTTATTTCTAATCCTGCAAATGTTCCGAAAAAGAAGGCGCCGACTCGTGTTCTTGCTCCTATCTCCTGTGGTTTTGCAGGCTGCATCTCGATAGTGAAATCATTTGGCTCGCCTTTAACTATAACTACGACATTAGGACGCAAATCTTTCGATGAGACGGGTCTACCAATAACATAGTACCCTTTTGTTGTTTGATGTGTTGAGGACTGGTATTTTTGTTCTGTGAAAAAGTGTTGCACTGCATCACAAAAATCTAAGAGTTTGATGTTTTTTCCGATGGCTGGAAGACGCATACTACTTCATCCATGTTGAATGCCTTCTATCAGTGTTTTAAGGGTCACTGTTGGGGGGTTTTTCTTGTTGATAAAAAACTATCAGCGAAGATATCTCGTTTTAATGTTACTTGGTGAAGAACAATTTTAGGGTTCAGTGCATACCGCTAGGTATTAATAATATCATAACTCGGAGGGCTCATTGTGAAGTACGAAGATTTCTTTAATCCCAACTACAAACCCACAAGATCAGATGTGATCTGTACTTTTCGTGTGGAACCACAAGATCCACAACGAAGTTTGCAGTGGCTTGCTGGCGGGGTGGCAGCTGAAAGTTCCGTGGGGACTTGGACCGAGCTTACTACCGATAAACCCTATATGAAGCGCTTTGCTGCTACCGTGTTTGAATTGGAAAATAACATTGCTCGAATCGCCTACCCCATTGAGCTCTTCGAACCTGGGAATTTACCAAATATCATGAGTTCGGTTGCTGGCAATGTTTTCGGTTTGGGGGATTTGCGGTATCTACGACTCTTAGATATTCACTTTCCCAAAAAGCTAGCACAAAGCTTCCCGGGTCCTGCGTACGGAATTGCTGGCGTGCGACAAACAGTGAAGATTGTGAAGCGCCCTCTTGTAGGCACGATCATTAAACCCAAATTAGGTTTGCGGACAGAGGATCATGCTAAAGTTGCTTACTCTGCGTGGGTGGGTGGATGTGATGTGGTCAAAGATGATGAGAATCTAGCCAATCAGGGATTCAACCCGTTCGAAGACAGAGTTATAAAAACGCTAGAGCGACGAGATCGAGCAGAAGAGGAAACTGGTGACCGGAAAGTTTACCTCATCAATGTCACAGCTGAAACCCAGGAAATGCTGCGGCGCGCTCAATTCATTGAGGATCATGGTGGGCGGGTCGCCATGATTGATATCCTTACTTGTGGCTTCTCAGCTCTTGCTACGCTCCGAAACCAAGGGTTCCACCTCATTTTGCATGGACATCGGGCCATGCACGCGGCTTTCACAAAGCTTCCAGAGCATGGAATTGCGATGCCGGTAATCGCTGTAGTTTCCCGCCTTCTTGGGATTGATCAACTGCATGTTGGGACAGCCGTTGGTAAAATGTCAGAAGACCGCGAAGAAGTGGAAACTAACATTCGGGAATGCAAAAAACCACTTTATGGAATCAGACCCACGCTACCTGTCGCCTCGGGTGGGCTTCATCCACGGCTGGTTCCTGCTTTGATTGAGATCTTTGGCAACGATTTTATCATCCAGGCAGGAGGAGGTATTCACGGTCACCCACGCGGTACTGAGGTAGGTGCTACTGCATTGCGAGAAGCCGTGGATGCCACCCTAGCAGGCGTTTCCCTTGAAGATTATGCCGCATCTCATAGTGCCCTCGCTGAAGCGCTCCAGCATTGGCCAACCATCTAACTTCACTTAGATCCTGGAGTCCCTCAGCTTTTCTAATCCTAGCTGAGAAGTAGATTTGGCGATTAGAAATTGAAACGATCAGGTGTTGCTGATCTTTACCTCCACCCAGGACGGGCTCCACAGTGGTTGTTAAAACGCATGGCGGCTATGGCCGACGCCCTGTTCCAGGTTATGTTCGACAAACATGGATCTCAAGAATGTCTGCGACGGATAGGGGATCCCCTTTGGTTTCAGGCCTTGAGCAATGTGTTAGGCTTTGATTGGGATTCCTCAGGAACCACAACGGTCCTTTGTGGAGTGTTGAAATCTGTACTCCGCCCTAGTAACCATGGCTTACTTGCCTTTGGCGGGAAGGGAGGACGCAGCCGACAAGTTCCTGTTCAACTAGCAGGACTATCCAATGAACTCGATGTAAGTGAAGAACAAACGAAAACCTGGATCCATGCGAGTCGAATGACGGCTAAAGTCGATTCAGCTGCCGTACAAGATGGATTTGACTTATACCATCATATGTTCTTCCTGGACCCCGAAGATGGTCATTGGACAGTAGTTCAACAAGGAATGGACCCAAATGCCCGTACTTCCCGTCGATACCATTGGATTTCCGAAGGTCTCTCCTCCTTTGTTGAAGAACCTCATTCAGGAGTAATGTCTAACCAGGAACGCAAACGCGTTCTAAACCTAACTGCACGCAAGAGCCGCAAGTGCCGCAATACCTGTGTCAAAATTGTGCGGGAAGAACGGCCTAACCGGCTTCGCCGCCAATTCTTTCAATTGAAACCCCCACCTCCCTATCACAAAGCTACTCTAACAGAATGGGCCTCTCTCGACCAGCAAGGAACGATTTCCTCTTTCATTAGCTATCACACCGTTTTCCCCAAACGCATGAACTGGAGTTCCATCAAACGAGTCTATGATGTTCAACCCCAAAACTTCGAGGAGCTCCTCGCTCTTCGTGGTATTGGTGCAAATACTATCCGGGGACTAGCTTTGTTGAGTGAAATGGTGTATGGCGAACCGCCGAGTTGGGAAGATCCGGTTCGCATGACCTTCGCGTTTGGGGGCAAAGATGGCGTTCCATATCCTGTTAATCGGCAAGCCTATGATGAAGCAATCGGGTTCCTCGAGGATGCTATTAACTGCACTAAATTCGACTGGAAGGACAAGCAGCGAGCCTTTGAGCGGCTCCGAAACACGGTTCCACATCCCTTGCTAACACCAAGATAAACCTAGGGGCTATAAAGGCCAAGCTATTCGAGTTTTAGGGGTTTTGCGAACGCCTCCATGTCAAGAAAGCCATGGCCTGAAACATTGAAGGCAATCACCGCATCTTCACGCATTTTCTTTGCTTCTAAGGCTTTATCAATCGCCGCTGCGACACCGTATGAGGATTCAGGGGCAGGAATGAAGCCTTCTGTTTGAATGAAGCGACGGGCTTGACTGTACACATGGATTTCATCGACTGGATATGCTACAGCGTCTAATAAGTTGAGCTTTCGAACTGCACTCATAATCGGAGCTGCGCCTGAATACCGGATACCTTCTGCCCAAATCTCAGGCATTTCAACATCATGTCCCAGGGAATACATTTTCAGTAATGGAGTAAGTCCCGCATGGTCGCCATGGTCGTAGATGTATTTGCCTTCAATGAGGTTGGGTGCTGCTTCACTTTGGGCTGCTAGGAAGGAGCATTCGCGTTTTCCTTGGAGTACTTCACCAATGAAAGGCAAGCTAAATCCACCGAAGTTACTGCCACCACCAAAACACCCAACGAGAAGAGTTGGTTCTTCTTCAGCAAGTTTGAACTGTTTAATGGTTTCAAGGCCAATCACTGTCTGATGTAGGAGGACATGGCTTAAGACGCTACCAAGACAATAGATGCTTCCATCCCGATTCAAGGCATCCTCAATTCCTTCACTGATAGCAATGCCAAGGCTTCCCACATGTTGCGGATTCTGTCTAAGAAGTTCTTTCCCAAACTTAGTCTCTTTACTGGGGGACGCAAAAACATCAGCACCAAATAATCTCATTAGAGTACGGCGTCCAGGTTTCCATCGATATGCGGCTCGCACCCAAAAGACCCGACACTTCAAGTCATTCAAGGACGCAGCATACGAAAGAGCAGATCCCCATTGCCCTGCACCAGTTTCAGTAGTAACCTCCTCATAGCCCTCCTTCGCGGCGTAGTAAGTCTGCGCTAAAGCAGTATTGACCTTATGGGATCCCGTAGGAGACAGATCCTCCCGCTTGTAATACAAATGAACATTATCTGGGAGCTTCAGAGCCCGCTCCAATCGGAGTGCTCGCATAAGGGGTCGTGGGCGACCTGCTTGGATGAACAACTCACGAATTCCATCCGGAATGTCAATCCATCGGTCCGTAGAATTTTCTTGTCCAAGGACAGTTTTCAACAAGAATTTTGGTAAGGTTTCCAACCGTGAAGGACCCTCATCCGGATCTTTAGGGGGCGGTAAGGGTTCAGGAAGGTCTGCGGCTAGATTATACCATCGGCGAGGTAATTCTTCTACTGATAAACTAAATTGATTCACTCTTGCAGGCATATTGAACGCCTTCATGTGTGCTAAACGGAAACTACCTCCACTACTTCACCCTTACCCTCTATAGGGATTTCGCCTCTACTTCACATCATCAACTCATAAACTGTTGCAGTTTGCTGTACGATTCTGCTCTAGACTAGGGTAGTCCGCGAAGCACTTAAAGGAGGAGCTGGAAATGGATATTTTAGAACCCAGAGGGTGCATTGAATGGAAGAACTATCTGAAGTTGTCTACAAAGTGATAGTGGTGGGCGATGCGGGCGTGGGCAAAACCTCGTTGGCACGCCGCTATACCACCGGACAATTCGATGAAAGCTACCTGTTTACCCTAGGCGTTGACTTCTTTACCAAACACATCAAGTTGGAGAATGATTTGGACATCAAACTAGTCATCTATGATACGGGTGGCCAAGAACGGTTTGACTTCATTCGTGGACTGTACTTTGAAGGTGCTGCAGGTGCGGTAATCGCCTATGACATCACCGATAAACGCTCGTTTAGTCGTGTGAATCATTGGCAACAACAAGTACACCAGCGATGTGAAGGAATTCCTCTAATCTTAGTCGCTTGCAAGACCGATTTAGAGGAGCAACGGGTTATCTCCACTGAGGAAGGGCATGAATTAGCAAAAACAGAGAAAATGACTTTTGTAGAAAGCAGTTCTAAAAATGGAATTCATGTTGATGATGTTTTCAAACAGCTTGCTCAAAAAATCTATGAATCTTACGAGGAATCTGGTAAACCCTGGGATAAAATCTAACTTGAATAAATCATCATTTTTGGGGTTCTGTTGCTTCGACTCGTTCTATCAGTGATTCTGCTATAGGATGGCAAAGGACCAAGCGGTTCATGTTCCGGTAGGCTGCCTCATCCGGTTGAAACTGAGATCCGCATTCAGTGCATAATAAGGTGACAACGGGTTCACTGGTTGTATGTTGACAGGTCAAACAGGAATAGAACAGTTCAATTGGTTTCCGAGCGCTACTAGCCTTTTCGTTCTTCTCAGGGTTCTTCGCTGGGAAACGAACAACATCTAACGCTGTAACGCTACATCTAGGACACGCTAACCGGCTTACTACCTTAAAGCCCAGACAAATTGGACAATGTGTAACGCCGACCACTGGCTCGCTAGTGAAAATACCGGCGAGCGTGAGTTTTTCTAAAAATAGGCGTGTATCGTAACTATTGAGACCGGTGAGGTGATCTGCCGCAGGATAGGTGGTGCCAATCTCAAAATTAAATTGCGGATCAAAAAATTTCAGATTTAATCGAATCATTTCCTTCAGGAAGTTACTGGTTTTCTCCGAAGTAAGGAAGTCTGCAACCGGTGAGCTTTGGGCTTCAGTTTGAATGGCTTGGAAGAGTTTCTTCCATTCGTCGGGTTTCGGTTCTCCTCTAGGTTTTTTCTGATGGAGGATGCGTTGTAAGGGTTGGCGTAGGGGACCAATGGGTTCGTCTGGTGATAACAGAAGTGCGATTATCCAAGGTGGATATACATAAGTGGCCCAAGTTCGGTTACTGACATGGACGCCTCGGAAGCCTTCACGAAACAAATTATGTGTGGCAAATATGGCAAGGATTTCCTGGTGACTAACATTACCGATAGTCTCACTCTCATAAACACGCTGTGGTCCGATTTTAGCATCCAATTGAAAGATGGCGAATCCTTTGATCAATGGTCAGACTTCCCCTTGACCGTATACTCCTTGCCCTACAAATAACATAAGACCTCAAAAGGGTTTTGCGTAACCTTTACTATATGGAAAAAACCTGACAAGTTCCGGAGGAACCAATTTTTATCTAGTGCCTGTAGACTTAAATCATCGAATAAGAGCTTCCATTTTGATGAAATGTCCTGATAAGGAGGAAATACCTTGCAGCTAGACCTTAAACCACTTCCTGGAGCAGAAGATCTCTTCTGCCCAGATTACAAAAATAACATCTATCGTATACTCCCCACAGCACTTCGATGTATGGGAATTAATGTTTCTCTTGATGATCTCTTTGAACTCACGACAGTGAAGCAACAACTTACACACAATGACGCTCGCAAAGCGCAACGCGTCCTTGTCTGCATCCTTGATAGTCTTGGAGTTCAGAACATGCAAGGGACTAAGCTTCTAGACTTCTTCCAGCACCATCACGGTGTAGTACTCAGTAGCACTTTTCCCTCCATTACTTCAGCAGCTATTCCTAGTATTAATTTTGGCGTTCCACCTACATCCCATGGCATCTTAGGTCACATCATCTACTTCCCCGAGTACGGCACCCTCATTGATACTCTACGCATGTCTGGGTACAAAGTACGGTTTCGTGACGCTATTGCCTCAGCTGGTATCGATGTGCGCTCTCTCCTTTGGGCAGAAGGCCTCCCAACCATCCTCAAGAGAACCCAGCCATCTCTCATTTTTGCAGAAGGCCTTCCGCAACAAATCCCTGGAACGGGTTTAGGGCGGTTCTATGTACTTCAGGAAAAGGTGATCACCTACCAAGGACTCATCGACGCGTTTGGTATGGTTCGACGCGTGTTTCATCACTATCAAGACCAGCCGCTCTTCATGAGCTGTTATTTTCCAGAAATCGATATGCTCGCACATAAGTATGGTCCAACTTCTCCTGAATACCGGGAAGGTTGTGATGATTTTTTGCGTCAACTACGCTCGTTCGCCCAAAGCCTTCCTGCTTCTCTCGCAAAGAACACAACGATTGTCTTGTGTAGCGATCATGGACAAAATCCTATTCAAAAAGACCGAACAATCTACTTGACTCCCGATGACCTGCAGGAAGTTAAGGGTACCTTAAAAATCCCGCCTGGTCATTCTGGGCGTGTAACTCATTTCTACTGCCAATCTGCGGCGAAACGGCAAAAACTAAAACGATGGCTCCAAAATCAAGTAAAAGATCGTGCAATTGTTTTTGATGCTAAAGATCTCGATCAGCACCAACTACTACCTGTTTCGCCCAATCGAAAAATCCTCGAACGCTTGGGAGATCTCCTACTAATTGGACGGGATGGTGCAAGTCTCCGCGTTGTGCGTGAAGAACCTTACAAAGAAAATGAGCGGTTGTTACCAGAAGCAGGCTTGGTTGGACATCATGGTTCTCTTACGCTGGATGAACTCCTCACACCCTTCCTCGCAATAAACGCAACGCGCCTTTAATTAACGAGTACAACTCGTCTTCAATCAAATGAATTCAAGGGTCACTTTATCATCGCTAGTACTGTTCATAAATTAGCATTACTAAAAGGAGTGCTAGGATTCTGGCGTCACCATATCCTCTCAATATGAACTGCTAGTAAGATACTGTCATTTATTTGCAGTTTTGTAATACTTTTCACTTACAAGTGGGTGTTTTTTCCCACTTCGAATAATAACACTTGGGAGAATGTCAAAATTGCGAACATTTCCTGAAGTCACCGGTCAAAACCTCCTTGGCGAAACAATTACCATACCCTCGCAACTACAAGGCAAACTCAACCTTCTCGTAGTAGCATTTCAACAGTGGCATATTCGCTTAATTGCGAGCTGGGTCCCCTTTCTGGAAGAGCTCGTGACCCACCACCCTGATATCCAATATTATGAAATCCCAACACTTCGAAAGTTTAACTTTTTGTCACGGAAAATCATTGACAGTGGGATGCGAGGAGGAATCCCTTCTCCAGAGATGCGTGCCCGCACAATTACACTCTACATAGATAAATCAGCTTTCGACCAAGCCTTAGAGATACTCAACGAGGAAACAATCTACCTCTTCTTGGTTGACTGTGATGGCAAGATTCTTTGGCGCGATCAAGATAGCTATAGTACAGAAAAGGGAAAAGCTATACAAAACGCGATTTCTCAATTCAAATCGCAATAAACTTCCCCAATCTCGTTTTAGGACTTTAAACTCGATTGCAAAATCTATACCATCAGCTGCCTCAGGGCAAACCAGTGAACAGTTCCTTAGAATGTTGACTTTCGGTTTTATGGTCGATGATAGGCTTTGGGTAGGCGATTCGTGAATCCCAGTGGGTGGCTTTGAACCATTGATGAATTATCTTGGATTCCACTTCAGATAGTTCCGGAATCCAACGCTTGATGTATTCGCATGCTTTGTCGTATTTTTCTTGTTGAAGCCATGGATTGAAAATACGGAAGTAAGGTTGGGCATCTGCGCCTGTAGAGGCACTCCACTGCCAGTTGCCATTATTCACAGCGGGATCATAGTCGACCAAATGCTCAGCAAAATATCGTTCTCCCCACCGCCAATCTATATGTAGGTCTTTTGCCAGAAAAGACGCAACGATCATCCGAACACGGTTATGCATCCACCCAGTTGCATTGAGTTCACGCATCCCAGCATCAACAATGGGAAATCCCGTTCGTCCTTCACACCATGTTTGAAACAGGACCTTATCATAACTCCAGGGAACGCTCTCATACCGTGGTTTGAATGCGCGTTTAAACACATACGGGAAATGAAAAGCAAGGTGTATGTAAAATTCTCGCCAATACAATTGGCGAATCAGGGGGTGGGAGATCCCTAGCTGTTGCCTGATTGCTGCATGCACTTCGCGAATCGAGCAAAGTCCAAATCGCAAGTATGGTGATAGGCGAGTTGTTCCAGGGATTGAAGGAATGTCTCGAGTGGTCATGTAATCCTGGTATCTGCTCAAGTCTTTGAGGATGCGTTCACAAGCCGCCCTTGACCCCTCGACAAACACTTTGTGAGTAACTGGAAGCTTTAGATTGCCTAACGCTTTTGTTAGCCTTCCATAAGGTCCACTTTCGAAATGTACATAATTTGTATGGGGATTGGCCTTGGGGGGAGTGACTGGAATTTGAGTAGCTCTGTGAAAAAATGGCGTAAAGACTCTATAGGGCTCACCATTGGTCGTTTGTACAATTTCAGGTTCATTTAGGAGAGCATCGGCGTAATGAAGGAAAGGAATATTTTCCTTTTCACAAATCTTCTGAATCTTCATATCTCGATGGCGGCTAAAAGGGGTGTAATCTCGATTCAGGAATACAGCATCTACACCACTAGTGGACAAAAGTCCCTGTAGTAGGTTTTCTGAGATGCCTGAAAGGCAGTGCAGGTAGCTTTTTTTCAGCTGCAACTGTGTGTCTAGATCCTGTAATGCCTCGCATATCAGGTGGATGGCGTTCAAGTGGGGTGGGGTTTGAAAAAGCAGTCGACGATCTAAGATAAAACAGGGAATAACTTGTTTCGAATTGGAGAGGGCGCTTATGAGCGCGGAATTATCGCAAAGCCGTAAGTCTCGGTGAAAGATGAACAAGGTGGTTTCGTAAAGTTTTGCCATTGTTTGGGTCACAGTATAAGAATCCGTAGTGAATATATGTGAGGGAATATGCCTCAAGTATGTATAGGGTGGTTCAGGTGTCTATTGTGAAACTACCTCAAATGGAGCGTCAAAGAGTTGAGCTCTTGCTTCAACAGCAAGTACTATGCCGAATTGCCTTCCGAGGAGAACGATACCCATACATGGCTCCATTTCAGTATGCCTACATTAACGGTAATCTGTACTTTCATTTTACCCGTTATGGAAAGAAGCTCGAACTCATTGAGCAGGATAATCGAGTTGCCGTAGAAATCGAATCCTATACACCAGACCTACACCAGTACTGTTTTGTGGTATTCCGTGGAGAACTAATGCAAGTAACAGATGCAGAAGAAAAGGCCTTGGCACTCAATCGTATGGCAGAAGTTGGATCACACGAATTATCACTCAACTTTCTTGCAGCGCATGGGATGAAACAGTCGGAGGGCTGGCATGCCCTGACTGCTGAAAAATCCCTCGTTATCATGAAACTAACCAATATAGTTGAAACAGTTGCTCTGGGATCGCCAAATCACTAACGAATCTTAAGCACACCATAACTCGGTGCAAAAAATAAAACTTTGAATTGGATACAGTTCTAAACCATCATAGCTGAGAATGTTATCACATAAATGAAAAACAACGATCGCCTCAAAGGGTTCAAGACCATTGTTAGTGGTAGAGTATTTATGCACGACAATGAACTTTAGATAAAGGTCAGTGCGGATAGTTTTGCTTCTGATACCCAATCGGTATTAGACCTAGCGGATACGCTGTTCTAGCCGTAACGAAAAGCTACACCGAATGTTCCGCGTGGATAATTCCATTGAATAGCTTCCGTGGGACAGAGTATTTTACAAGTGCCACATTCGATGCAATCTTCATATTGGAAGCGTAGCTCTTCATTGACGAGTTCAAAACATTCAGCTGGACAACCAAGAATGCATGGCTTAGTGTGACAATTTTGACAAACCTCGGGTTTGACGAGGATATGTGGTTCCTTGTCAGTCTTGAATCGTAAAGTACCTAGCTTGGCATCAGTATCTGATGTCATAATCCCTTCACCACCTGTAACCCATCCAATAATAGATGTGGTACTGAAACCTCGTGAAGAATCGTTCCTAAGATTGCCTTCACAAACTTCGGTCTAGGTGTACCAGTCGAACTGAAAAGCTGCAATGCAATCTTATTCACTAGCTCCGGATAGGTGCTTAAGACGCGCGAGTTATTGATAATTGCTGGGGCGTTTCGAAAGGTCTTCATGTCTTTCAAAACGAAACTCTGCCTTAACAAATGCTGATAATATTTCATTGTTTTTTTCGAATAGTCCTTCCGATCTAATGCTCTTCGTATTGTGGATGCTGCAGCCATTCCTGATGCAATAGCAAAGTTCATCCCTTCCACTGCATAGCCAATATTTATTGCTAGTCCGGCAGCATCACCTGTAACTAAAAAACCATCGGAATAAAGTGGGGATAGCCCTTGATATCCCCCCTCGGGGACGAGGTGTGCAGAATACTCCAGCAGCTCTCCGTCTTTGATAAGGCGCTGAATAAAGGGAAATTGCTTCATGTGGTCGATGAATTCGGGGGCTTTGGTTTTTGTGCCTTCTATGAATGTAGGGAGTTTTAAGACAACGCCAAGAGAGAGGCTCTCACGATTGGTGTACAGGAAACCTCCACCGGGGTAACCTTTGGTACACCCGATGTAGGTATGCGCAGTTCCATCATTTCCGTCCAGATTAAACCGGTCTTCAATAACCTCGCGAGGAAGTTGGATGACCTCTTTGATGCCTAACCCTACATGTTTAGGTTGATGTCGTTTCCGCAATCGAGCTGCTTCTGTAAGGATGGAGTTGATTCCATCAGCAGCCACAACAACTTTGGCTTGGATTTCATCCCCCCCCGCTCGAATTCCAATGACCTGCTTTTTCTCCCATAACAGGTCGTCGACTCGAACTCCCGTTGCTAATGTAGCTCCTGCCTCTTCTGCGCACTTGGCAAACCACTGATCAAACTGATACCGTATAATTGAAAATCCAGTATAGGGAGGCGTGGCTAATTTCTTCGATGCGAAATCCAAGGCGAAGGAAGAATTGCCATCTAAAAAGATGATGCTTTTGTTCGTAATCATTCTCTCAATGGGGGCTTCTTCCCAGAAGTTTGGAATTAGATCGTGAAGAACTCGTCCGAACAACACACCTCCTGATACATTCTTTTCACCAGGTGTTTTGGCTCGTTCAACAAGAAGTACTTCGTGTCCGGTTTGGGCAAGAGAATACGCGGTGGCAGAACCTGCAGGACCTGCCCCCACGACAATTGTGTCTACTTTTTCAACCATTGTATCCATCTCTGTGTTATCAGATGATTAATTCTCACTAGGTCTACCAAAGTCCTGAAAGATAAGATCTGTTGAGATTTTTCCACTAAGGAACGCGCTGGGAACTCCTGCGCCTGGATGTGTTCCGGCACCCACAATGTAGAGGCCTTTAATATCGCGTGAACGGTTATGTGGTCTAAACCATCCGGATTGAGTCATGAGCGGTTGTAACTGGAATGCATTGCCCTTGTAAGCGTTAAATTCTCGTTCGAAATCTTGTGGTGTGAAAACTTCACTGACTACAAGGTTGTCTAGGAGTCCAGGGAGATAGTTTTCATCGAGATACTGCAATACCTTGTCTTTGAAGGGTTCTTTCATTTGTTCCCAGTCGATCCCAGAGTCTTGGTTGGTTACAGGAATACATGCATAGAATGTTTCACATCCTGGTGGGGCAAGTTCTTTATCAGTTCGGGTTGGGACATGTAGATAGATAGAAAAATCGTCTGGAAGGATGTGGCGATCGAAGATGTCTTTGATGAGTTCCTTGTAACGTGGACCAAAGATGATGTTATGGTGGGGCATTTCAGGATAGGTTTTTTTTGTTCCAAAATACACCATAAAGAGACTCATGCTGTATTTGGCCTTCTTGTAGCGTTGGTCTTTGTTTTTCTGTCGATATTTTTTATCGATGAGGTTCATGTAGGTTATAGCTACATCGGCATTACTTACCACGATATCCGCTTGATAGTGGTCGTCATTTGCAGTGACAACACCTGAAACCCTTTGGTCTTCATCGTCTACTTCGATCTTGGTTACTTCAGAATTCAGTTTGACAGTGCCACCAAGTTCTTTGAACAATCGCGCTAAGGCTTCCACGAGTCGATAAGTGCCTCCACGAACCCAGAGCATACCATGTTCGTTTTCTAAGTAAGCAATTAGTGAATAAACGCTGGTTGCCGTGAAAGGGTTGCCACCAATGAAGAGTGGCAAGAATGAGAATGCCATTCGAAGATTGTCGTTCTTAATATGGCTCGCGACAAGCCCATACACACTCTTATACGATTGTAAGCGAATAGCAGGGGGAACGATCTTTATCATGCTCCAAAGACTTTCAAATGGAGTCACAGCAAATTTTTCAAAGCCCAGCTCATAGATGGGTTTAAGCTTCTTGAGCCATTTTTGATACCCCTTCACGTCGCTAGGGCTTAGCTCCTTAATCTGTTCTGTGATTTCTTCGATAGTTCCAATGTCGAAGTGTGTTCCGTCAGCGAAGTGGAGACGATAGTGCGGTTCAATTGGGACTAATTCAATATACGCGGAGGGATCCTGACCTGCTTCACGAAACACGTCTTCAACAACGAAGGGGGGTGTTACAATAGTCGGTCCAGTATCAAACCGAAAGCCCTCTCTCTCAAACACACCGGCTCGCCCCCCGAGCTGATGGCGTTTTTCTAACAAGGTAACCTGATAGCCCGCTGCCTGCAATCTCACAGCAGTACTAAGTCCACCAAATCCTCCCCCAATCACTATGGCGTTTGTAGCATTCTGTTTTGTCATTTTTTAGGCCCCATTTTTACAATATGTTAAAAAACATCATATCAGAAATCTAAACGATACCGCGAAGATCTCGTCTGTATTCGCGGCGACACTGAAGTGCAATCCATAGCTTCTTCCATTTTGGAACATAAGCGCGTGCTTTGAACACTTGATAATCCATTTTTTCAATGGCGTTCAAGATGCCACCATAAACTCTAGAAGCAACTTTCACTGTGAAGGCAGCTGCTGGCGGGAGGTCTTGCAATCCCACTTCAGCACGAGCGTAGTAAGCTCGTGCTCTGCCGATTTCATGCTTCAAGAGTGAGCGGAAATTTGGCGTAATGCGTCGCGCTTCAAAATCTGCAACTGTTACTCGGAATTTTTCCCGGGTTTCCAAGGGAAGATAGATTCGTCCTTTGTCGAAGTCTTCAGCCACATCACGAAGAATGTTCGTCAGTTGCATTGCCTGACCAAGATCAGAAGCACACTGTAAGGTTAAGGGATGAATGGAGCGCCAGATATGACACATTGAAAGGCCAACCGTTGAGGCGACACGGAAACAATACAGTTCGAGTTCTAGTTGTGTGCGTATCTCCTTCAGATGGACATCCATACGAACGCCTTCTAATAACTCGTGAAGATACTGCACAGGAATATGATACTTCGCTAGGGTATCCCCAAAGGCGTAGAAAATTGGATGGTCAAAGGTCTCCCCTTCGTTTAGTCGATCAACAATCTCGCCTAGCACATTCAACTCAGTATCAATCTGATCAGGTTCAAGCTGCACTTCATCCACGAAATCGTCGGCTAGTCGGCAAAAACTATACAACGCTGCCAAGCTTCTCTGCTGTTCGGGGGATAGATATCGAGATGCAAAATGAAATGACTTCGCGTGGCTACCAAACAAGTCCATACAGTAATCATAAGCGCGATTTAACTCACCTGTTGAAACCTTCTTCCGTACCGTAAGCGTTGTGGGTATCACTTCTAGATGGATGGCTTCTCCCCTAAACACGGCAAAAACCTCATTTGTTGCTGTAAATTCTTAACGGGGTCAATTACACCTCTTTATATACTCTGCTCTTTTACTACTACAATATTTATTAAAATAAAATATAATTTTACATTAATAAGTCTGCCCTAAAAAATCCTATATGATTAAATACCACCTTATTTGCACCCGGAACCTGTACGAGGGATTTAGGAAAATGACATCTAAGAAGATAGTTGTTATCGGTGCTGGGGTCGGTGGGCTTTCTGCTGCGGCACTTTTGGCGAAGCACGGGTTCGAAGTGCAGGTTATCGAAAAAACTGAGGAACCTGGCGGTCGCGCGCGGGTCTGGAATAATGAGGGATTTGTGTTTGACATGGGGCCATCCTGGTACCTCATGCCTGAAATCTTTGAGAATTATTTTGCTGAGTTTGGCAAGTCGGTGGCAGATTTCTACAAGCTCTTACGCTTAGATCCGAATTATAGGATTTTCTTTGATTCCGATGATATCGTGGAAATCACTGCAGATTTAGAAACCAACCTCGAGACTTTTGAGCGCCTTGAACCTGGTGGAGCAGCGAAACTTCAAGAGTACCTCGATAAGGCTAAGGAAACCTACGAGTACATGATGAAAGGAATCATGTATAAGGATTTGAGTAGCTTCTGGTCAATGTTTAGTCCCAAACTCATGAGAGCAGGTTCAAAGCTGCATATCTTGAGCAACATAGACAAATGGGTGCGAAAATTTTTTTCTAGTGATCGGGCACGAAAAATTCTCGAATACCCTATCGTCTTTCTGGGAGGTAATCCCAAGAATACTCCCGCACTCTACTCAATTATCTCCCACATCGATTACAACCTCGGAGTCTGGTACCCCCTTGGTGGAATTGGCATGATTCCTGAAGCGCTCATGCAATTGGCGACAGCGCACGGGGTACAAGTGCATTTTGGAGTGGAAGCCACAAAGATCGAAGTAGCAAACAGCCAAGCCGAACGGGTACACACCAATCACGGAATAATCGACACAGATCTCGTCATTGTTAACGCCGATTACCCCTTCGCTGAAACATCCCTCCTTGATAGAAAGTATCAAACCTATCCACAAACCTATTGGGAGAAGAAAATCATCGCCCCCTCTGCTTTCGTCCTGTACCTTGGCATCGATAAAAAACTTGACCAACTCACCCATCATAATGTGTTCTTAGAATATGATTGGGTGCAGCATTTCGATCAGATTTTTGACGCGCCTGCCTGGCCAGATAAGCCCGCTTACTATGTCTGCTGTCCCTCTCGCTTTGACACCATGGTTGCACCAAAAGGAAAAGAGAACATCTTTGTCACAGTTCCCATATCCCCAGGGATTGAGGATACCCCCCGACTCCGTGAAGCCTACTTTGACAAAGTCGTTGGTCACATGGAAAAACTAATTGGCGAATCTCTACGTGATTCACTCATCGTAAAACGGATTTTCTCCTTAAACGACTTTGCCCAAGATTACAACGCCTATAAAGGAACCGCCGTTGGACTCACTCACACCTTTAGACAATCAGCATTTTTCCGCCCGCGTCATAGAAGCAAGAAAGTGAAAAACCTCTATTATTCGGGGCAATACACTCATCCGGGCATTGGAGTTCCCATGGTTATGGTGTCTTCCCAAATCATCGCTGAACAGATTTTGACCAAGCATGGGTAATGAGGGTCGTTCAAATGAGTAACATCGCTAGCTTAGCGTTTCGCATATCGCGTCCACGGTTCTGGCTCTATCTGGGTGGGACCTACCTCATTGGGTATATTATTGGTGTAACGACCATCGTTGAATTACTAAATCCTTTTTTTGCTCTCCACTTATTCTTCTTTCTTCTTCCTGCTAATATTTTTCTGTATGGCGTTAACGACTACTACGATGAAGATACAGACATCTTCAATCCCAAAAAAGACGATAAAGAATACAGGGTTACTGCTAAAGATCGGCGTCACCTCCTTCTCCTCATCGGCACCTCATTTGTATTTGGTATAATTTTGCTCATCATTCAGCCTGATAATATTGCCCGCCTAATTGTTGGGATTTTCCTCCTCCTCTCCTTCTTGTATAGCGCGAAACCTATTCGTTTTAAGGCTCGACCTTTTATCGACTTCATGTCAAATTTTCTGTATGTGATGCCCGCAATCCTCGCCTTCTATCAACTTCGGCTTTACATTCCCTCCCTCATCCCACTATTCGCTGCGTTTTTGTGGACATCGGCCATGCACCTCTTCTCTGCTGTACCAGACATCGAAGCAGACAAACAAGCTAACATCACCACTACAGCAGTTCTCATAGGATACATTCCCTCTCTTCTCCTCTGTTTCAGTTTTTGGTTGCTTTTTGCATTTATTCTCAACTTCATAATACCTTGGAATCCTCCTTGGAATCTTTTGATGTTCGTATACCCTGCAATTCCCCTCTACCTGCTTCTCAGGGAAAACGCCAACATTGAACGCGTTTACTGGCTCTATCCCTACTGGAACGCAGTCTTTGGGCTACTCCTCTTCTTCACAATCGGGCTACCTAAAATCGTGATCCCATAATGACCACCAACACATCACCTACCATTTCCTCTTCCTACAATCGTCGAAGCCTTCTATTCGCCCTCTTGCTAATTGGCCCCTATGTCATTAGCTACTTATTCGTCAGCTTTCCTCTCCAGGCTACTCCTTTTGTGTTTAGTACATTAATTGTCTGTTCAGCATTCCCCACTCTCTTCTTCTTTTACAAATGGTTAGGTCGAAATAAAGCGCTCACGATCTTCCCCTTCTTGGTTGGGTTAACCTATTGCATCGAAGGATTTGGAATCATCACCGGCTTCCCATATGGGTACTTCTATTACACAGGAATTCTCGGTTTCAAGCTATTTGACCTCGTTCCTTGGACAGTTCCTTTCGCTTTCCTTCCACTACTGGTTGGGAGCTTCGTTGTTGCAAAACAGTTTGTACGGGCTCCTTGGAAATTAGTACTTCTTAGCGCTATCTTCCTCGTCTTAGTCGATTTGGTCTTAGATCCTGCTCTCGTTCTCCTGAATATTTGGGTCTGGATAACTCCCGGTGTTTACTATGGCGTTCCTGTTACCAATTACTTAGGCTGGTTTTTCACTGGTCTTATCGCATCAACTATCCTTTTTTATCTTCTTCCTAAAGAGAAGAGAGATCTTGCGCCAACTCCAGTTATTTCTGTGAGCCTTCTGTTTTCTGTAGCATTTTGGTCTGGATACACACTGTGGAGTATGCTCTGGATTCCGTTTTCAATTAGCCTAATCCTGCTCGTCATCATGTTTCCAATTATCGGGCTCACCAGCCGCAAATTAAATTGGTTTCACTACCAATTGCAATCGAAACTAGATTCCTAGAAGTAGGCTATTTACTAATGTCGCCCCACTCAATGTTATGGAAATAACAATCAAGTATTTGGATGCCCGAATTTTTGTTTTCACGGCATTTGGCGTTGTTGGTGCTCTCACAAGTTCAAGAGTTCGGTAAATGAGCCAAATGGCTACTGCTAGAGTAGGTATTAGGTAGATGAATCCGAGCTGTCCAAAGAATCCGATCAACAGACTCACAACGACTGCGGTAGTAAATGACCCAAAGATCAGTTGTGCCGCGCGTTTTGATGAAATGGACACAGACAGAGTCATAACATTTGAAATGGTATCAGTGTCAACATCCTGGACTTCACTAGCGAAGGTTCGACCCATTTCCCAACTCATGCCGAATATTACAAAAAGCCAAACGAAATTTGAGGAGAACTGCCCTGACGCTGAGGTGCTACCAAACAGGATGATAAATATTACCGCGAGTACTGTGCAAATGAAGCTAATCGGAAGGCTGCGTTTACGGAGGTAATTATAGAGAAAAGGTAAAGGGGCTCCAAAGAGGGCGAGGATGGTGCAAAATGGATTTAGGAAGATGGTGAGAATTAGCGCACTCAGACCAAATCCCAACCCGACAATGAGGGCCTGTCGTGCAGGTACAAGCCCACTGGGAATGGGTCGTTTTACTGTTCTAGGGTTCGCTTTGTCAGCTTCTCTATCCGCGTAATCATTCAGGATGTGTGCAGAGGCAATCGCTAAACCAGTTGCAATGAATCCGATGAAAAAAGGAAGTAAAGGGGGTATGGTGTTCACACTCAGGAATGCTGAGGTCACGAAAAAGGACAATGTAGTTACAAGCACATATGGCCGTGTAAGGGTCACAATTCCCCTGAGTTTAGCCATTCAAGAACCCATCCTTGGGTTTTTTCTTGGAACGATGCAAGGCGATACACATCCTAATAGTTCTTTAGTTTTTGGGGGTTCATCAAAGAACTGAATTTACATTACATTGGATTCATGGATTAGCATTAATGGATACTTGGACCCGGTGGATCGATTCATGTTTTTGCCTGTGAGTTAATTGTAACAGGGGGGGTCATGACTGTTAACTTAAAATTCTGTTTTTTTCTGGTTACAGGCAGAAATGTCGATAAACGATAAAGTATAGTAGTTTTTTTATTTATTCAATTTTACACAAATTTAATAGTATCATATATAAAAAGGAAACAGAATTTCCCGTTCTTAACTTCCCTTTAAAGGAGAAATAAAAATGGAATTAAATCGAAATCAATGGATTGCTCTTATCTTAACAGTGATTACCACAGCAATTCTGGGTGCAATCGTAGCTCTGGCTTTGGGACCCCCATGGTTAGAACCACATTTAGAGCTGCTTTTTCCATTCCTTAACCTGGCCTTATCGCCATTGATTGTTCTAGCGATTCTTCTTGCTCCGATCATCTTCTTTCTACATTGGGGGTGGCCAAATAAGTTCCCAATACTAGCATTTCTGCTTCCGTTGCGACTAGCATTAGGCTATGAATTTCTTCATGGCGGTTTAGAGAAACTCCTTAACCCTCTCTATCCAACCAATTATGGACTACTCAACCTTGCTGCTACAACAGCACCTAGTCCGTTCATTCAAGGGTTCTTCAATATGGTGATTCTAGCAAACCCAACATTCTTTCTAATGCTTATTGCTATTGGTGAACTTCTAGTCGGTCTTTCCCTCACTTTTGGAATATTCACCCGATTTGGATCCTTCCTGGGTGTTCTCATGCAGTGGACATTCCTCTTCTTGCTTGGTTGGCTAAGCGTCTCCACATTCGGTGTGAACTTCGTTGGTGCACTAGGATTTCTCGTCATTGGAATGTATCAAGGTGGGAGGTATCTGGGTGTCGACCAATGGCTTGGTCCAAAGCTCGAAGAACATAAAAACGCAATCCTTCGTTTCCTCGGCTTATGGACATAGATTTACGCCATAAACCAAAATTAGAGGGCTTTGATCTCAAGTCAGGCCTTCTAATTTTTTCTTTTATTTTGTAGCCGTAATAACAGGGGAGGCAAGTGTTAATCGTTTAGTAAATTAACAAGCCTTTTGATGGCTTCGAGAGAGTTGCTAATAGAGCTTAAAGGCGATATTTTATGTACGAGGAGCTTGCTTACCAAATATTGTCTGTCTATAGATGGATTGCACTAGCTCTTTTTGCCATTGGGTTGCTTCGTATTCTCGTTCGATGGACGAAACCTTACCAAGGACCTGCTGAACATACGGCCGGATGGCTCATTGATGTTCCCTTTCGAACCAAGTTAGCTGCTTTTTTAAAGACGATAATCTCAGATTGGACATTTGGCGGAACTATTAGACGACAAAGTAAGTATCGATGGGTGAAACATGGTTTCATTCTTGTAGGTTTTGTAGGGTTACTTCTCTTTCATGGCCTTCCACGTTTCATACTGTTAAATGAAACCATTCTCTTTCCCTGGGCAACCTTGGAAATGCGGATTATCGCTCATGATTTGCTGACGGCGATGTTAGTAATTGGAGTAATAATGGCGTTCGGGAGCCGTGTTGGTTCTAAAGAAGGTCGAAGTGTCACCAACCTCCACAATTATGTTCCGTTGCTTTTGTTATTCGCCCTTGTTGTATCAGGGCACATGGCGTTTTCCTATGAATATGTCATCGGAATTCGTGGTTGGTTTGGCATTATTCACGCCTTCGTAATCTGGACAATGATCGCTGTCTTGTTTTATTCAAAATTCCAGCATATCCTCGCTACACCCATTATCATGGTGCGAAGTGCCATTGAAAAAAAGTGGGAAGAGGAATATGTCCGGAAAGTTACTGGAGTTGATAAAGGTGACGACAAATAAAGAAAAAATTAGTTTCCCTCAATTAACTAGGAAACAAACAATTGAGCTTGATGCGTGCGTTGATTGTGGTGAGTGTGTAAAATTCTGCCCAGTCTTCGATCAATTACAGCGTGAAGGTGTCACTGCACGCGGAAAAATTCGAAATTTACGACAGCTTGTAAAACAAGTCTACGGTTTAATCGGGCGTGCGCGAGGTGGGCGTGTCATTGACCGAAATAAAATCAACAAGTTTGTCGAGGACTTGTATCTCTGCACGGTCTGCGGACAATGTCAAACAGTCTGTGAATCGCGAATTAAAAGCTGTGATTTATGGGAGGCAGTTCGTGCCGATATGGTCAAGCAGGGATTTGGACCCCTAGAACGTCAACGGTCCTGGCCTAATAATGTAAAAACTCAATACAATCCTTACGGCGAAGATCATCTCTCCCGATCTGATTGGTTACCTCCTGATGTTAAGGTGGCTGAGTCGGCTGAGATCGCCTATTTTGTGGGGTGTACTTCTTCGTACAAGATGCAGCATCTTGCGATTACCACGGCTCGGATTTTAAACAAACTGGATATCGATTTTGTGCTTCCAGGAAACGATGAACGATGTTGCGGCTCACCACTTATTCGAACAGGGCAAATTCAAGTAGTCAAGGATTTAGTGCAGCATAATGTAAATGTCATTAAGGAAAAGGGAGCAAAACTGGTTGTCTATTCCTGTTCTGGATGTTTTCGAACCTCCGTTTTTGATTGGCCACGCTATTATGGAAAATTACCTTTCAAAGTTCAACACATCACTCAATTTCTAGCTAAAGCTCTAGAAAATGTTAAGATAGAACCTATTCCCGGTTTAGAAGAACGGGTTGCTTATCATGATCCCTGTCATCTCGGTCGTCATGTTGGAGTTTATGACGCTCCGCGGAAAATCCTAGAATTGCTTCCTGGCATAACTTTAGTTGAAATGATTCGTACTCGAGAAAATTCACGCTGTTGCGGAGCCGGAGGAGGGGTTAAAGCAGGAATTCCGGAGCTAGCTTTAGATATCGCCACGAAACGTATCTATGATGCTGAACCGACAGGTCCTCGCACTCAAATACAGGGTGCTCCAAAGAAATTCGCAAAAAGGCCTCAAGAGCTATCCGAGGAAGAGAGGGCAATAATACCGCTTGAAGAACGTATGGCTTGGGAGCGCGCTGGAGAAATCGTGGAAACCGGGGCAACCATGGTTGTTTCCGCATGTCCGTTTTGCGTTCTTAACCTCACACATGGAATTCAGAAGCTCGGATTAGAGATTCCTGTCGTTGATATTGTCACACTTGTTGGAAAATTTTTACATGTAACTCCTTCAAATGAGTAGGAGATTGTAAAGGAAATTCTAAAGTGAGTTGGTATCTGGCATAACACGAAATGCCGAACAATGATGGGTTTGATTGAAGGTTTGTAATAGATTGGAACCAAAATCAAATCAGTTACTATGGAACTAAGCGGGTTCTAATCAAGTATTACTTCAAGATCGCCAATGTCGTGGGTTATATGATCTTTTTCGCACAACTGCATTATTTTGAACATGGAACGGACATCTGCATAATGAACGGCACTTCCATCAACGCATTTCATCGAAATAACGATGCGAGATGGATCTTCTGCTTTCATGCTGGTATCTATCTCACAAACATTTGGGCTTATTACGGTCTTCATTAGTTTTGAAATCTGGCTAACAATCGAATTAGATTGATCTGCTGAAACATGGTTTAATCTATATTCTCTAAAGGCGGCTACTTCACTCATTTTATCACCTAGGTATGCTTCCCGCACAGATGCAAGTGGTGGTTGATATAACTCCGTTTATTTGCCGGAGTGTATTGAAGACAAAGTCGTCCAGGGATTCTGGTAATTTCATCTGGGTTTTTAGAATCAAATCGTATTCACCATAGACCAGTTCTGCTTCTGCAACAGGTTTCATTTTTTTCACTCGATCTAGCACCTCTGATTCTTTTCCAGGGGCTGCTTTGACTAGAATATAGGCTTTGAACAAAACACTTCACCCGTTTGGGAGAAGATATTCTAAATTTATAACTTTTAAAATTATCTTGAAATTAATGTCGAAAATTAATTAAAGCATAAATCATAAATTCATTTAGCTAGAACTCCTCTCAAAGAAGGTGACAAGTCTTGAGTTACAAGACAGATATTAGCACCGAATCCTTTGCTCAACTAACTCCTCATCGTTTAAATGCTGCAACGCGTGTCATTGAATTCATAGCTGCTCATCCAAATAAAACAGTTAAAGAAATCGCCAAAGGAACGAATCTTACCAATTCTGCTGTCCGGTATATTGTTTCTGATCTTCTTTCACAAGATATTATTGATTCTAGGAGTTCCCTTGATTTACCAGGTAAAAGGGGACGCGGACGCCCTTCGTCGCTTTATGTTCTGAAAAAAGCTCTTCTAATTGCTACCCCTCCCCGTAGATATTGGCAATTATCTGACCGCCTTATCGCAACCTTATTAGATGAGTTGGGTTCGGATGTAACAGAGAGACTATTCCAATCAATGGGAATAAATGCCGCTGAGGCGACCGCGGAAAGGTGGAGTCAAACTTCTCGAATTCCTATGAGCCTTGAATCTTTCGGTCGAAAGTTACGCCAAGAATTGAATATGGTTGGATATAATGCTCATTTGACTGTACGGAATAAACGAATAATCATCACAACGAAGAATTGTTTGTATGGTGAAGTTAGTAGGAAATATGAAGGGCTTTTGTGTAATTTTCACACGACATATTACCCTAAGCTTCTATCATTAGTCTGCCATTTAGATGTGCAGACTATCGGGCGAAAAGGTTGTATGGCACGTGGCGATGCACAATGCGGTATTGAACTGCTAGCTACTTAACCGGTCTAATTCAATTTAGTATTAGGTTCTCGAAACCTAAGATCTCTCAAGGAATAATTCCTGTGATACCGTTAATCCATGTAAGAAAGGGTGTTGGGTAGATTCCTATCATTAAGATGAGTGCTCCGGCAATAACTAGTGCAACTAAAATCCCCCGAGGTTCTATTACGCGTGCTGAGAAAGTGGGTTCATCAAGGTACATTCGTTTGATTATCCATGAGTAATAACCCAACGAGAAGACGCTATTTAATACCATGACTATCGCAAGCCAAAGGGCACCTGCTTCAATAGCAGCAAGGAATAATATGGCTTTGCTCCAAAATCCATTAAGTGGCGGGATTCCTGCCAGTCCAAATAGTGTAAGAGTTAATATGAAAGCGGTTGCTGGCATGGTTTTGCCTAGCCCATCATAATCAGCAACTGAAGTCCGATTCAGTGCGAGAGAAACTCCTGCTGCTGCGATAAAGGCTGCGCCGGTCATAATGGCGTGATTCAGGATATGGAAAAGAAGACCAGGTGTACTATAAACGGTATTGGGGTATGCAATTCCGATTAGCATATACCCTGCGTGAGCGATTGAGGAATAAGCTAGCATACGAGGGAAACTTTTCTGAGTCAGTGCAGCGATGTTTCCCACTGTCATTGTAATCGCTGCCAAGAATGCAATAGCAAAGCTCCAACGAGCTATTATCATCACAGGTGCCGTGATAAGAACGATTGTTAGAACACGGAGAATAGCTGCGAATCCTGCCTTTTTAGAGCCTGCTGCTAAGAATCCGCCAATTGGCGTTGGTGCCCCTTCATAGGCGTCTGGAATCCAAAACTGGAAGGGTACAATTGCCATCTTTATACCGAATCCTATGATGGTAAAGACAATCGCTAGTAATAATAGGGGTTGCATCTCAAGGGAAATTCCTGGAAGTGCGGCAGCTATTCCAGCTAGAGAGGTCGTGCCTGTTATACCTATAAAGAATGCAATAGCGAGAAATACAAAGGCTGTCGATAAAGCTCCTAAAATGTAATACTTGAATGCAGCTTCGCTTGAACGCCAATCTGTTTTCCGAATCCCAGTTAGAACCAGCGTAGTTACAAACATGAGGTCCCAGGCAACATCGAGCATAACTAAATCAATTGAGAATCCGACTAGTATAGATCCAAGCACTGCAAGCAGAATCAAAGCATAATAAGAACCTTGGTTGGGGTCGTCGTGCATGAAATTTATAGATGCAATGGTTATGAGAATCCCCACTAAGAGAAAGACTATTGCAAAGAAGATTCCAAGTTCATCAGGAGAAATTAGGTTTCCAAAGGATGTTGTAATTGGAACATTTGCCCAAATAGTCCAACCAAGAAGTAAAGCAGAAAATAATTGACTTATCAGGGCGATGTATCCTGCAAGATGTCTACCTGAACGGGAATAAATTACTTGATCAAAGAGTGGAATAAGGATGCCAACGATTCCAAGGGTTAAGAAAATGGCAATAATGACAATCTCCATTTATGGTCCTCCTGTTGAGTTGAGTAAGGTTACAGTGGCAGGATAAATCAAATTCATCAATAGGTATGGAAATATTCCCAAAATGAGAATGGGTACCACGAATAATGCTAAAGTCAAGATTTCTCCTGTCGATGCCGGTTTAGCATCAATTGAGGCTGGTTGAGTTTGTCGAAATATGCGTTGCAGCGTCCATAAGAAATACGCTGCAGTAACGCCGGGTCCTAAAACAAGTATGCCAAATACCCACTGGACACCAATGGCGGCTTGAATGACACTGAATTCAGCTATGAAGTTCCCAAAACCTGGGATTCCCATGGAGGCCAGGGAGCCTAAGATTAGTAATATGCTTGTCGAGGTCATGCCTGCTCCCAAAGCATGTAGTTGACTAATCTTTCGGGTACCTGTTCCTTTTTGGATGACACCTGTCAGTAGGAATAAAAGACCAATAGCGAATCCGTGACAAAACATCTGTAAAACTGCGCCTGCTATACCACTGGATGTAACCGTGAATGCCCCAACAGCAACGAAACCCATGTGGTTAATAGAAGTCAGTGCAACCATTCGTTTAAGGTCATCTTGAAACATTGCTGTGAAAGCAGCAAACAAGACGGATGCTAAACTAAGGATAATAAGAATTTGACCATAAACGATAGCGAATTCACGAAATAGCCCAATTATTATCCGAATAATCCCATATCCTCCCATTTTCAACATTACACCCGCTAGTAATACGCTGATGGGTGAGGGTGCTTCGACATGAGCGTCTGGGAGCCAAGTGTGAAAAGGAATTACTGGGAGTTTGATGGCAAAACCAATAAAACAGAGAATGGCTGGGAGTAATTGTAGTTCCTGTGGGAGTCTGTTTGTAATTAGTGCGGGAATATCAAATGTACTACCACCCGACCATAGAAAAACTGCAAAGAATCCAATGAGCATCAGCAGGCTACCTAGGGTGGTAAACAGCAGAAACTTGATGGCAGCATACTTACGCCTGGGGCCTCCCCATATACCAATAAAAAAGAACATTGGTATAATTGCCAATTCCCAGAATACAAAGAACAGGATGAGGTTAAGGGCTGTGAAAACACCAGCAACTCCTCCTGCAAAGAGAAGAAGGAGTGAATAGTATTGTCTTTCATTAGCTTTGACTAATGTAAAAGAGCCTGCCGTAGCTAGTACATTAAGAGCGGTTGATAATAGAAGTAAGGAGGCACTAATTCCATCAACAGCCACCTCGAAGGAAACTTCGATACCGAAGAAGTCAATCCATGAGTAGTGCTCTAGAAACTGAAAGGTGCCTGGATCAAGCGACAACATCGCTAGATAAATTTGGAATGATGCCAGAAAGACAATGCAAGTTATCAGTAATGTAGCCCATCGTGCGGCTCGGGGACTAGCACGACCTAAAAAGTACACCAGTGGAGCGGCTAATAGTGGAAGAGTGATTATCATTAGTAAAAGCATTTGATTCACCTCAGGGATAGAATTACTACGGCAATGAGAACAACTATTATCACCAGTAGCACTAAGGGCGTAAACAGAAGCATCGGTTCAAAGAGTAAAATGATAAGAACTAAACCAGCGACGAGGGCGAAAACATATTGGTGAGTAATGCCTGTTTGAAGGCGTCGGATTTTTTGTGAGAGCCAGGCTCCTGAACCCTTGATTTTATTAGCTAACGCATCAATGGCATTAACATCAATCCAATCTGCTAACCGTGATATCTTCACTCCTAGATTAGCAAACCCCATATTTGTAGAGTCAAATCCATGTTGTTCTACGGTATTGTATAATGCTTTAGATCCGCTAATTATGGCTGGTGCAACTTTTACATTGAGTTGATCAATTCCTCCAACCTCAATGTGTTTATAAGCAGCCTGACTCGCTCGAATCGTTCCATAAACAAAAACTTTGTAGAACAAGGGGTTCATATACCATCGATTAACCAAGAATTTGTTGATCGCTCGCAATATTCTATTCTGTTTGACTGCTCTGTGAATGTTAAAAGAACCACGAATGTAAAGGAGATATCCTATCAGACCGCCAACAACTAGGGCAATCGCTGAGGTTGTCCAGGTGGTTGCAATTGCTAGACTTTGATCTACGGCTCCTCCGTGATAACTAATTCCGTGAAGTAGTGGTTCAAAGAAGGTATGGAGACTGCTCTCCAAAAGCGGTCCGGCGAGACCAAGGACTAGACTAACAACGGCAAGAATCCCATATGGTACCCAGAATAGTTTGCCTGGAGCATGAAGATGCCCTTTCTCCTTTTCTAGGTGCTTTAGGTGGTCGCTCTTTGGTGAATGGAATACCATACCAACCATCCGAAGACTATAGAGAATTGTCAGGCCTGCTGTCACAACTCCTAGGGTGAAGAGGACCAAGTTACCAGTTGACCAGGTGGTAAGTAGAACGGCGTCCTTTGACCAAAACCCAGCGAATGGTGGAACACCAGAAAGAGAAAGGACTCCTAGTATCATTGAGATGTAGGTTATACGCATGACCTTCCTGAGGCTACCCATATCGTCTAAGAAGCGGGATTCCACAGTGTGGATAACTGCCCCTGCAGCCATGAAAAGTGAAGCCTTGAATATGGCATGACTCATCAAATGAAATAGACTCGCAACATACCCCCCTGCAAATTGAGGTGCAAGTCCAGCTGCACCAAGACCTAGCATCATATACCCGATCTGGGAAACCGTAGAATAGGCGAGAACCTTCTTTATTTCACTAGAGACGAGTGCCTGTGTACCCGCAAGAAATGCTGTGAATGCTCCAATCCCTGCAACAGAATAGAAAAAGATCTCTGCTCCTCCATATGCTTGTAATACGATATAGAAAAGTGGTGCCATCCTAGCCACGAGATAAACACCTGCTTTCACCATGGTAGCCGCATGGATTAACGCCGAAACAGATGTGGGTCCTGCCATTGCATCAGGTAACCACTCATGAAGAGGAAATTGTGCGGATTTTCCAACTGCCCCAATAAAGATGGAAAGGCAAACTGGAACCAATAAGCCCATTCCTGCAAGCTGTGCTGCCCAGGGTGTATGTTCTGCTAGCTCGATAAAACTGAATGTTCCCGATGTCAATGCAATAGAGAGAATTCCTGCAAGAAGAAACACATCTCCAATCCTAGTAACAATAAATGCTTTCATCCCAGCATGACTTGGCGAATAGGCCATGTCAACACCCAATGCTGTTTCTCCTGGCACTCCAACCCATTTCTCCCGGCGATCGGAATAATAGAACCCAATGAGTTGATAAGAGCAAAGCCCGACGCCCTCCCACCCGAAGAACAACTGGAGCAAATTATCCGACATCACAATGAGCAACATACTCCCAAGGAAAAGGTTCATGAATATCCAGTAACGGGTGAGACTCGCTTCTCCCCTCATGTATCCTAAGCTGTAGACCATTATGAGAAAAGCAAGCCATGTTACAATATTCGCCATGAATACACTCAGTGGATCGATTAAGACACCAACGGAAATATTTAGAGACGGAATCCATGGTAGTTGCCATGATGGAAGCGGGATAGGAAAACCTATACCGAGAACAACTGGGATGAGGGATGTAGCTGCTAAAGCAGCTAGAAAACTAAAGAACACAGCGCCATAGTCGCGAAGGCGTGGATGTATTTTTGCTAGAATGGGTGTCAACAAAGCGCCTATAAAGGGAATGGGAAATATCCAGAAAAACAAAATACCTAGTACACCTAGAGGATTGACAGAGACTAATTGTGCGCTGATTTCTGGACTAAACCACATAGAACACTAAACTCCTGGAAATGGTATTATGCTTTCAATAATGGCTTTTACAGGCGCAACTACAATCTCTGGATAAAGCCCAAGGACTACCGTGAGTATAGCCAAAATTATGAGAGGTATTGTAATCTTTTTACTTGGCTCAGTAACATTTGCTAGCTCTTCAGGTAGTTCGCCAAAAAATATGCGTCGGATAGTCCACAAGGAATATCCTGCTGTGAAGACAGTAGAGATTACACCAGCCGCTGCAATGAACAATAATAAGATGGAGTTATTTGATAGAGCGCTACCAAAAGCCCCTGCAAAAATCATCCACTCGCTTTGAAAACCATTGAGTGACGGAAACCCAAGTATCCCTAAGAAACCAATAATTGCGGCTACTGCTGTAACCGGCATACGTTGAGCAAGTCCTCCCATCCGGGAAATATCTCGAATTCCCTTGGCGTGGAGAATAATTGCTCCAGCAGTTAAGAAGAGGATTGCTTTACATGTTGCATGGCTGATATAATGAAATGTTGCCCCGACGACTCCGAAGAATTGGAAGGATGCTAGACCGAAAAGAATGTATCCCATCTGTGAAACGCTAGAATATGCTAATAGTCGTTTGATGTCGGTTTGTGCAATTGCCATGATACCTCCATAGAACATCGTAAGCAAGGCCCAGATGGCGAAAAATATGCTAATGGCTTGAAATGTGGTTGGGAAAATCAAAAGGACTAATCGAGTTAGACCATACCCCCCAATTCCAATCATTAACGGTGAAAGCATTGCACTAATGGGTGTGGGTGCTTCAGCATGTGCATGTGGCAGCCAAACATGAACACCAAAAACTGCCATCTTGACAACAAATCCAAACGAAATGGCGACAATGATTCCCACTCGGAATATTTCAGGTATAACGCTCTCAGTGATGGTTGCAATATGGAATCCTCCTGCAAGGAATCCAGTTGCAAGGAGTCCTGCTAATAAAACGAGGGCACCTATATGTGTCCACATGAAATAGATCATGCTTACTTTTTCGCGGTCTCCATATCCCCATTGAGCGATAATAAAGTAGGATGGAACCAACATTAATTCGAAGAATAGGTAAAATTCGATTAGGTTCGTTGCGAGTACAGTTCCAAGCATCCCAGCGGAGTAAAGAAGGTATAGCGCAAAATAGGCTGCGAAATGACGGTTAGCGTTAGCTTTGCCTTCTATACGATGTTTCATGTAGGGCATTGAGTAAATTGCGATAAGGGCTGAGATGAGGGTAATAACTAGCGCGAATTGGGCGCTCAGTCCATCAAGGCGAAAGCCAAATTCTCCAATTGGAAACCATGGATAGGAAGATTGGACGACTCCAAACACTATTCCTAAAATAAGCAAGAAGGTGGAATAAAACAGCAGGACTGCTACTAGCCAGCCAATGCGAATTCCAACTCGCTTACCGATGAAGTATACAAATGGAGTGGCGATGATTGGAACCAAAACTGTTTGTAATAGTAGTGTAGGTTCGAGTAACAATACGAGTGAATATATGAAGTCTAATGGTAGTTGCATTTTGTTTACCCCTTAAGGTTGCGTAGTTTGCGGATGTCAATAGTCCCATAAAGACGGTAGATGACTAATATCAGAGCCAAGCCTAACGCAGCTTCTGTCGCTGCAATAGCAATCGTAAATAATACAACAACCTGACTAACAATCGCTGCAGGTTGGAAGTACCGGGCCAGTGAAATGACAATGATGTTTACTGCGTTGTAGATCAATTCAATGCTGAACAGCATTCGAATAGCGTTACGTTTTGTTGTGATTCCGTAAAAGCCAAGGGCTAGAAGAATTACAGCCAAGATTAAGTAATTAATTATCGGTATCATTGTCGTTCCTCCCTTGTTCAATCTTTGCGAGGGTCAAAGCACCCATAAGACTTGATGCCACTACAAGACCCATTATTACGAATACAAGCCCATATTGCGAAAAGAGGGCATATCCAATATCGATCAATGTTAGGTCATATGGGCCGGCGATGGCGAATATGCTAGTTCCCATAGTGAATAGTAACGCTATCAAAGTTAATCCGGCAATAATTGTAACTCCATATTTCACAGCGCGTTCTCTTCGCCCACTTTGTTCTCCCCCTATCGTTTTGCTACGATTACTCCCCACTACCATTACGGTGAAAAGGATGAGAACAACTACTGCTCCGATATACATAGCGATTTGGAATATTGCGACATATATTGCTCCGAGTAAGATGAATAGAAGTGAAACCCCGACAAATGTGATGGATAATGATACTGCTCCGTAAATGAGATCACGTGATTCGAGAGCAAGAATAGCTGATATAATTACTATTGCTGCTACAATGAAGAATAAAATGTCATTCAGTTCAAACATGATATGCCCCCCTTCGACTAATTTGCATGGCTTTTCGTTTGTGTTTCTTTCGCCAACCTTTTTCCTCAGGTTTATTGGCAAAATCAATAGGGGTGAGCTTTAACGGCTGTTTGGTCAGTTTTGAGAGTTCATAGAAGTCTGTATGTTCAAAGGCGTGCGTTGGACAGGTTTCGATGCAAAGGTCACAAAAACAGCAGCGACCAAAATCACAACTTGGATACCGGTTTTGCTTATTCCGCTCGGAATAACGCTTTTCGAGGCTCTTTAAACGAATGGCTAGGGTTGGGCATATTTGCTCACACCTTCCACACCCGATACAAAGTTCTAACTTTATGAAATGGCGTCCTCTTTCACTTTGAGGAAGTTCAAGTCTTTGATTTGGATATTTAATTGTTAACCGGTTCCAGAAGATGTGTTTTAGGCCAGAGATTAATGGGCGAATTGAGTCTACTAGTCTTGTCATTATTATAATCCTCCAATAGGAAATATTCCAAAAGCTACCAGAAACACAGCAAGAAACACCGCCACAAAAGAGAGTGGGATCCAGATGGACCATGCCACGCGTAAAATTTGGTCTAGACGCGTTCGAGGATAGACTCCTCGTAGGAATATGATTACTATGGCAACGAGTCCGGTTTTTACTAAGAACCATAAAGGTTCTGGAAGAAAGTTGGGTAACAGGACGGGTAATGGTGGGGTTAACATTCCGCCTGCGACGAAAGGCATTGGAAGCCACCCCCCAAGGAAGAGGGATGTAAAGAGTGCTGATACGGTGAACATTTTGATGTAGAAGCTCAAATAGATGAGAAGAAATGGTGCACCAGAATATTCGGTCATCCAACCGGATACTATTTCAGGTTCTGCTTCGGGTAAGTCGAAGGGAATTCTCTCTAATTCAGCTACAATTGCAATGAAGAAAATAAGGGCTGCAAGAAATAATGGGAATATAAACCAGATTTGTTGCTGAGATGCGGTAATTTGTGTTAAATTAATTGAGCCGCTTAAGACCACGACTGCTAAAGCTGATATCCACATGGGAATCTCGTAAGAAACTTGTTGAAACAGGGATCGTACTCCACCGATGAACGGGTATTTGCTATTGCTTGCCCATCCTGCGATGAGAACAATCATAGGAAAAAGGGCTGAAATGGCAAAGAAAATAAGTAAACCATAGGTTGCCATGATGCCTTCGCCAATTATAACCCAAGTTATTACTTGGGGTGTCCATATCTGAAGAGTGCTGTTAGGAATGGGAAAAATCGATGTTCCAAAGGGTATTACAATGATGGGCAGAGATGCTAAGGCGAGAAAGACGATAGGGACTATTCGGAAAAATAATTTATCGGACTTTTCAGGAACAATGTGTTCTTTAAAAAAGAGTTTTAGAAAATCCGCTACGGGTTGTAAGATACCACCAAAGCGTCCTGCATATTGTGGTCCGACACGCATTTGAATTTTGGCTAAGAATTTCCGTTCGAACCACACTAGTAAGTAAGCGGCTAAAGTAAGTGTAAGGAAGCCAGGGAAAACTAAAACCCGAATTAAGTCTGGAAGGTAGGTTATCGTGAATGCAATCAATGCGGCTAAAATTTCAAAGATGTTTGGTATAGCTTGCATTTTCTCCCTCACCTGTCAGCGTCAACGGGCCAATAATCAAGACTCATGTAATTAGTGGGCATATCGGCTAGGTGCCAACCATGCAAGACATATGGTATGGCAGGTAAGTTGCGGAAACTCGGTGTAGTTATTTTGAGACGATATGGTTTGTTTGTGCCATCTGTGACCAGATAATGACAGAGTTCACCACGCGCAGCTTCAACTCGTGTGAAGGCCGTTCCTTCCTTGACGCGGGTCGGGATTTTTACGCGGAAATCTCCTTCTGGTAAATCCGTAAGTGCTTGACGAATGATGGCGACGCTATTACGCATTTCATCAAGCCGCACTAAACACCTAGCATATGAATCGCATCCATCGTTAATCGCGATTGGAACTTCGAGCTTCGGGTATGCAGCATAAGGTTCATCTATACGAATATCGGAATCAATTCCTGAACCACGAAGACTAGGTCCTACAACGCCAAGTCGTATTGCTTCTTCTGCGGGTAATAAACCCGTACCTATGGTTCGATTTCGCAGGATTGAATTATGAAAAAACATGCGTGAGTGTTCATCGAAGCGCTTTTCAAGAAAATCGAGGACTTGGCGTGTTCGTTCTTCAAATCCTGATGGCACATCAAATCTTACGCCACCAGGGACGATGGCGAAGTAAGAAATTCGAGAACCTGACACCCACTCCATCAAATCTATAATGACTTCTCGATCGGCAAAACCCCACATAAAAGCTGTTGAATGTCCTTCGAAAATTCCAAAAATTGATGTCCAATAAAGATGGGACATGATACGGCCAAGTTCGCACATAATTACTCGCAGATATTGTGCTCGCTCGGGAGGTGTTATATCAAGTATTCTTTCTACAGTTAGCGCATAGCCTAACGCATGATTGTTCACATCGGGGAGACAGACACGTTCTAACATTGGGATAACATTGAGAAAGGTCCTGTTTTCTGCGCTTTTTTCAACACCCCGATGGACATAGCCTGGATCTGGCTTGGCTTGAACTATGGTGTCTCCATCCAGTTGAATCAGTAATCGGAAATGGCCCGAACCTGGATGTTGGGGACCAACACTTATCTCAAAGGGTTCATCGTGGGCCGCTGTCACTCTCTTTCCTCCTCTTTAGAAGGTATTGTGAAATCCTTGCGTAGTGGCCAACCACCTTCCCAATCTTCGGGTAACAGTAATGGTCCTAAATTTGGGTGCTCGTTAAACTGGATGCCCAATAATTCATGAGCCTCTCGCTCTAGAAATTCAGCACTGGGCCAAACGAATGCTAATGTATGAAGACGAGGCTGATCTCGGGGAATTTGTGTTTTTAGTTCGACAACGAGTTGACGGCGCGTCTTTACCTTTCGAGCTACAATGTGGTAGACAACAGCAATGATATCTTGTTCAAGATAATCGACTCCTGACACTGAAATTACTTGGTCAAATGCAAATTCATCGCGTAATTGAATTGCTACATCAAGCATTTTCAGCGCAGGAACTGAAATTGCAATATGTCCTGGTCTTATAACGACTACATCCTGAATTTTTTGAGCCAAGGCTGAACCTAACGCAAGGGCGAGTTCATAATCGGTTCTTGCAGTCGTTTTCATTTGGTTTACACCCGTGAACTTCGAATTTTTCTTTGTAGCTCCAGAATGCCATCAGCGAGGGTTTCAGGGCGTGGAGGACAACCAGGTACATAAACATCAACTGGGATGATTTTATCAACACCTTGAACGACGCTGTATGAATCCCAAAACAGCCCACCACTAATCGCGCATGCGCCCATAGCAACAACATATTTTGGATCAGGCATTTGGTCGTAAATCATCTTAACTCGAGATGCCATCTTCCTTGTGACAGATCCTTCGATAAGCAGCAGGTCACATTGACGAAGTGAACCCAACGGCATCATTCCAAACCGTTCTAAGTCATAGCGAGGTCCCATTGCTGCTCCGAACTCAACGCTGCAACAAGCTACCGTCAGATGCACCGGCCATAAAGCGTATCCTCGCCCCCAATTTACAAGGTAACGGATTGGTCGTAGATTTACGATTGCTGACGCAAGTCGACGCAATTTTCCTACTCGTACGGTGGCAGATGGGGGTTCGATTGCTTCGGTTTCACCTGCAGCCTGACACGGAACTCTTACAAGGTTAGGGTGTTGATAGTTTACCAAAGTTCTCGCCTCCTAGACAAGTATAACGCCATTATGAGGGGAAAGGCAAGGATGACAAGGAAAAGCACAACGAACAAAATAGATCCTGAGGGAAGAATTTCTAATGTTAGAGCCCAGGCGTAAAGGAACATTGATGTCAGGTCAAAGAGAAGAAACATGAGAAGGTATGGATAATATTGCATGAATAAGCGGGTTCGTCCTTTACCTTTGGGGATTTGGCCACTTTCAAATGGCATTGCTTTTCGGGGACTCGGATTACGAGGACTTACAAAGTAAGATAATACCAGAACTAGGATTGCAGAAAAAATAATGGTGCTGATGAAGATTCCTATGATAGCTAGTTCTGGTAAAGCAGGGGTTTGCATTTTATCACCATTGCCTTCATGAATAGTGTTCATGATGAATGACTTCTGATGTTACAATCCTAGTCATTCGGCTTGTGATTGGCAAGGTAGGGAAAAAGAATGGTATATGATATTATGGGATAAAAAATATAAAAAATTTATTAAATAACTAAATTGCGATTATAATTGGTAGACTTTGGAACCTTCATGGTGAAATTAAAATAAACATATACGCTGTATTAATACATTGGTGTAAAAAGGCTAGAACAAACAGATTGACAGGCTATTGGGAACTGAAATGGCTATTCAACCGGATCTTGTGTTAGGATGCCAATTCGAACCAATTCGAACCAATTCGAACCAATTCGAAGAAATTCGAAGAAGAAATCAAATCCTAATAATTTCTATCTCCTCCATCAGTCGTAATTTCATATGGTTTAAATTT
>JBHLMG010000022.1:0-37493 GCA_048938385.1 Promethearchaeota archaeon
GGTGTCGAAATTCGACAGCAAATTCCCATTCATTCGGAAGCGTTTCAAGGAACGCTTCAAGGCTTTCGATCTGGCTGAACTCAAAAGATGGAGGAAGCTGGAGTAGTAACGGGCCTAACCGGTGAGCTACTTTTAGAGGTGTCATTAGTTTAAGGTATTCTCGCATGCGGTCATCAGCCCCTTGGTTTATGTCTAGGCGTAGTTTGTGAGTGATATCTTGGGGGACCTTGGCAGTGAAAATAAAATCCTCAGGCGCTCGGGACCAACCCGCCACGACTTTTTGGCTTGGAAAGGCATAGAAGGTCGAATTGATTTCAGCTGTTTGAAAGATTTTACTAAAATAGAGGAAATGGTGTTTCTTTGAAGGGTAGAAGCTACCAATCCAATCTTCATATTTCCAACCTGAGGTGCCCATCCGAATCAAGAGATTACCCTACTACATCACGAAGATGGCATTTAATAGATATTTGCCTCTTCAATCAAAGTGAATAAGCAGAGTCAATCTAGGGACAGTACAAAAAGACTGGTTAAAAAAAGAGTTCACCAGCGGGCCACAACAATGGAGGCCCGCCGATGTAAGGGGCTTCCTCATAGGCGCTTTCTGTTAACCCGAACTAATGTGTAACCGTTAGTGTCGATAGGGCTTTGGCAACCTCTTCTTTTGCCATAATGCCACCGAGTACGTCGCCGATGATGTCGAGGGTCTTCACCGGTTCGGCTCGTAGGCCACAGGTGAAGAGAGTTTCCAAACCCATATCGGTGGCTAGTAAGTCACGCATCATCAGGTGCAGAATCATCTTCGCCTCTCGGGCTGGAACATTATTGGCGGCTTTAGTTTTGAGGAGTAGGTCTAATAGCGCCGTTGAGACAGTTTCTCGATGGTCTTTGGGGATGAGCCCCACGACCTTTTGGATTCCTTCACTCATAGTGATCCTCACCAAAGGGCGTATATTTGTGATACAGCCCTTACTGTATTATATATACAATAGATATATATAAACTTTTAATGGTTGCCAACAATTTATTTTACATATGTAAAGGTCTTTCAACATATAATGTTAATATGGCATATAAGGCGGGGACAAAAAGCCAAGCTACACTCAATGTGCAGAGCAACTTTCCAAGTAGTGAGAGAAGTGAGTCACTCAGAGTTCTTCTTTGGTGAACTGCGCGTTTTAGGTTTGGATTTCCTTCTCTTCTTTGGTGAGGGTTTTTCCCTCGACTGAGGTGTTATGGATGGTAGACGGTAAGTTTCCAGAGAACGCCAGATAGCACGTTCAGCAATGGTTGCTGCTGCAACAGCGATCTGGCTGTTGCTTTGAAATACTTGTTCGAGCACGATGAGTCCTATTTGCCGTGGACCGAATAAGGCGCAGGATTCTGGTGTGAGATTAGGAAGCATTTCTTCACAAATTTTGACAAGGTGCTGTTCCATTAAGCGTTCTGCTTGTTGTCGCATTGGTGGGCAAGTGCCCCCTTTATTTATCACCTCGTTAGCAAGTGTATCATTGCTAGTGAGATAAGCTTTCGAAGCGTCTTCGAGTAAACGGGTTGCGAATTGCCCATTTCGGAGTGCTAGTTTGAGAATATCCGATGGGCAGTCATGGTCTCCTAAAGCCAACACAGCGTTGGCAGTAGCCTTCGCGGCTTCAGCGGCGGTGTGGATCGCATGGAGAATGATGGCGTAATTAACTGCATCTATAGCTGTTATATGGATACGACTCATTACATTAGGGTCTAGGAGTGCTCGGCGAATTTGTTTATTAACTAGATAGTAAAATTGGACTACATCTTCTTCAAGGCCAATAACGGTACGAGCCATGTTTGGGTCACGATTTTGCAGGGATTTCAGAGCATCCTTAATCATGGAGACGGCTATCGTGTGGGCTCGGTAGAGCGCGCGTTCCATATCCACTTCAGCAACTCGCGCCACATTGAGTAACAGTAGATGTGAAGTGCTAGATTCCATGATTTGATACCCCGTTAATAGACGGAGGTATCTTCGAAGTCTATTGCGTTGATCAGAGGAAATAACCCCTTCTGATTTGATGAGGATTTCATCATAGTCGGTTAGATAGGCCGCTACCATTTGTCGCTCGAGTAGTCCTGGAGCCGTGTCAGGTTTAGTAGTTAGAGTGATGGTGCGGGGCTTTTCTTGAGGAATTGATTGAGGATATAGGGCGAGACTACCATCTGGTTGGGGGATTAACACAAGTCGACTTTCTTGATCAAGTTCGTACTTGTCTGCCCATTCTTTAGGAACTGAAACGACTAACGAGGTAGTTCCTAGTCGCATTACTTTTCGTATTTCCATCGTTTTTTTCGCTCCTCGAACAACTATTAGGCATTAAAAGCAGAAGGTTCTTTTCCTTCAAAAACGCTCTGAAAGTTGAATAATCTCAGTAATACTTGAATGCTATTATCGATGAATGTTCCTGAGCCTTATGATTAAATGAGATGGGTGAAAGGTATGGTGGCACCGTATAAGGATCGAGCAGATGCGGGACTGGTGCTTGCGACCCAACTACAAGCCTTAGGGTTCGAATCCACTCCGCTCATCTTAACGATTCCTAATGGTGGTGTTGCTGTTGGGGTTCCCATTGCGGGTGTTCTCAAAGCAGATTTGGACATCATTATTGTGCGGAAGCTCCAAATACCTCACAATCCAGAAGCAGGATTTGGTGCTATTACCTCGCTTGGATCCGTGATACTAAATCAATTCCTAATTGCTAGGATTGGATTAACCCAGGTTCAAATTGATTCGGTTATTCATCAAACCCGGCAACAAATCAAAAGACGACAGCAAGTCTATGCAAGCGTAGTGAAAAATTTGTCTCCTAATAGACGAATAGTCATTTTAATCGATGATGGGCTTGCCTCAGGGTATACAATGTTAGCTGCAATTGAATCTGTCCGAAGGTTTTCTCCTAGAAGGATTGTTGTGGCTGTACCCACTGCTTCAATGGAGGCTGCAGCCAAAGTTAAACAAGTTGTTGACGACTTCATCTGCCCGCATATGCCATCAGGATTTATTTTTGCTGTTGCTAACGCTTATCAGCACTGGTATGATGTACCAGATGAGGAGGTTTTACACCTCCTAAATGAAACTTTGTAAGGAAATGATGGCTTGCGCTAATAGGTGACCTTGATTTCCATATCATGGCTGGTGATATCAGGTCTTCCCTTGATTGCGATGACACCTTTCAGCATCCAGGTTGTTCGTGCATTTTGGCTTTGGTAGGTTGGTGGAATCCCTGGGGGCAAATGGACCTGAAAGGGAATATCTTGAGACATTCCATCTGTGAAATCCATTTGTCCATGGACAGCATATTTACTCTGATGAAGTTGCTTATTCTGTTGAGCCGTGACGGTGATTGTTTGTTCGCCTTGTTTTTTCTGCTCCGTAGCCTGAGTCCATTCATTGACCCAAATTTCTAAACGGATTTCTTCAGCTTCAAATTCCTCAGAGGCTGATACATTCAGTGAACCATTAAGGCCTTCTCTGAGGCTTTGATATTCCTTATCAAAATTCACAGTTACGGTACCCTTTGGTTTCTTCAAACGGTCAAGAAAACCCATAATTGGTATCCCCGTTAGCTTTGGTGTAGGCAAAGCCTAAGAATGCCTTTGAAAAATCAAGATAAAAAGCTAATTGTTTCCTTTATTGTACTAAAATGAGATTGCGATTTAGCGTAAAGTTAGTTACTGATTATTTTGCAAATTGCATTAGAATACTTTCAGCGATTTGTTCACTGGCTGAATCTAGGGGGACAAGTTTGATGTCATGCAAAGAAGATGCGCCAAGACCTAACTCAATAGCCCGGGCTAATTGAGCTAATTCGAAAATTGAACCCCGCTCAACCTCATTTGTAGTTCCAAAGTGACGCAGGATTGCCACGCCGACAGCGTCTATAGCCACACGATCTTTACTAGCCAGTAGGATATTGGGTGTCACTTCACGGCCCATGGCAGGCCCACCCTTGACGAAGGCTTTACTTCCATCCATTAAGATTAGATCTGGTTCGTAGGCAGTGTTAATTTCTGCAATCATCTCTCGTTGGGTTGGTGATCCATGAAGTTCGCCCATGTAATCGTATCCATCCTGTGGATTGTATCGAGCAACCATGCCCACGCTATTTTTCAGAGAGAGAGTGAAGTGACCACCAAATTGGTGTGTCTTAAGGCAACAGGTTTGCACAACTATCTCGGCATCGATGAATATGCGAGCCATAAGAAACCCCCGACTCCAATGGGAGTCTTCAACATCACAATGCACCCATCCGGCAACTGGTAAGTCATCGAGATTCTGAATTTTAAATTTCATTTTTTGAGCTAGTTCAGTGACCCCGCTCTTCGCTAGCACGAAACTGGTCTTACCCATGCCACTACGATCTCCTAAAATGAGGTCGGAGACCCCGGCGGTTTGGAGTTCATTGATAAGGCAACGCAAGGTTTCAGGGTGAGTTTGAGCAGGAAAGGGATCAGCGCTGTTGTAATTCGGTTTCAATGCAACCTGTTTCTTGGCAAAGGCTTCCACTTTGAATTGTGCAAGTAAATCATGGATAGCTTGGCTACGATTATCTCCCTGCTTTAGAAATACTTCAGATGGCAAAATTACTACCGCCTTATTGGAATACCCTCGATGATTCCCACCATTCCTGATACACCCTCATAAAAAAGACTTGTGATTTTCGTTTATAATTCCTAGTCAGCTGTCGGCGTTACTCCAAGCATTTCTAACAAAGTTTCTTCGCTGAGTAATCCAATACGCTTGGCAATTTTCTCCACGGCTTGGAGCGATGGATTGGATTGCGGTAATTCGAGTAGTGATTTTCCTTGGAGGTTGTAATCAATTATTTGGTCATCAGAAGGAACAATGCCAGCTAATTCAAGCCCAGCGTCATTCAGGCGGCGTTCAAGTTCAGTTGCAGTTTGTTCGATTAGGTTAGGTGGAAACCGATTAGCAATAACCCAAATGCGCTTGAAGTTGATATGAACTTCTTTGGCAAGGTCTCTGATACGAATAGCTGCATCTAAGGCCATTTTCGAAGTATCAATAACGATAATGAGTACATCGACATTTCGATCAGTGCGCCGACTTAAATGCTCCAATCCTGCACTCATGTCTAACAAGGTGATGTCGTAATTCGCCGTAATTGTATCTAGGATCTGAGTTAGTACTCGGTTGACAAAGCAATAACAACCCTCCCCCTCGGTTCGGCCCATGGCTAAGAAATCAAATCTATCCCCTTCAATTAGAGCATCGTAAACCTCGCCTTCTAGCCGGTCTTGTTTTGAACTGCTAGCCGGAATGGCTCCCTCATCGATATCTTGGCGTAATTTGTTGGCGGCTTCTCCGACTGTGGTTTCAATTGGGACACCAAGCATGGCATGGAGATTCATAACCGGATCTGCATCAACCACCAGTAAGGCGTGTTTCGTATGATCCAGAAGCGTTCGTAGTAATAGTGTTGTGATTGTGGTTTTGCCGACTCCACCTTTTCCGGAGACTGATACAACGAGTTTTTGTCTCATTGGGGGTTCTCGCCTATTCTGACTGGTTTTGATACTTTGAAGAACTTAATGGTTTTGCATTACTTAGCGCTTTGGTTGAGTCTCAAAAGTATTAAGCGTGAATTATGTAGGTATTTGCCAGAAGGGTCCAATCTTATTCCCTTAAAGGTGACCATTTTTGGTTGAATACGGACAACGACGGATTATTCGAATCGGCGGTCGACGACAACGATTTCTCATTGGATCTATCATTTTAATTGTCATCATACTTGTCGTCGTTGCCGGTATATTTGGTATCCAAAACATGTTCCTTGATTGGAAAATGCTGGATGCAATGTATTTGAATAAAGCTGGTGTCTCATGGTGGGCCACCTATTCTCTGAATGGATTGCTATTCTTTGTTGGCGTTCCTGCCGCTCTCATTATCACACTAGCTGGAATGCCCCACGAATCCAAGGTTCTTAACCTAATTTGGATGAATGAACGAATTAGTAGTCGACGCTATCCTAAATGGTATATCGTTGTTGGATACAAATTCCTCCTCTTCATTCTCTCCTATGTTTTATTCACATTCGTTTTCATCGAGAACGCTCGCTATCTAGCCCTTCTCTTTCAATCTTCTGCATCTGGAGTTGGAAACTGGGGACAAATTGGAGATGCTCTAACCTTAATCTTCAATCCAATGGTTTCTGTGGATGTCGTCGCGAACTTGGTTGCCACCATCGAGGTTCAGTATTCAATCTTCCTGATCTATATGTCATTGATGTTACTTGTTATTGGAATACGAGTTGTTTTGGATTTAGTTCATTATTTTGCCCGAATTGGCCCATCTACCCGACGCCCTGAAGTCCGAGTGATTGCATCCATTTCGTTCCTAGCAGTACTCGTTCTTCTCTGGTTCCTCCTAACCGTACCCTATATGCGTGTAGATGTAGGTACTCAATTCTATGTGTTCCAACTACTCATACTCTTCATCTTTTCATCTGCTGTGTGTGTAATCACCTTTGGCTTGACTATAATTGGTCGCTTTGGTCGAGCTGGTGAAGTTCCACGAGTCAATAGGCGAGTTTTAGCAGGATTAGGAATAATAACGGCTATTCTCATCATACTCCCCGCTGTATTCACAGGCTATCTTGTGGCTGGTCCAATTCAAGGGCAGATGTGGGAGCCTTGGCATTGGGATCCTCTCGTGACTAAGGAGATTGAATTTACTAATTGGGCGGGTGGTCCCAACATCAGTGAGATCCCCTACCAATCACTGGTGAATAATACGGGGGTCTCTGATGGACAAGTGCTTGGACATGCACGACTCTGGGATTTAACAGCTAGTCGTAATAAAATGCGAAGCCAGACAATAGCTAATTGGATGGCCCTTGCGGATAGTGATGTTGTCTATCTCGGTGGGCGTGAATACTGGATTGCTCCATATTCTCTCGCACCACCAACCCGTGAAGATTTCCATAATCGCTACCTACTATACACTCATGCAGAAGGCGCCACAGTCTTGGATGCTAGCAGCGCCACAGGGGAATTCCTCACTCCCTCCCAGGTTCAAAGCATTTTCAGCGTTGAAGCCAACTTCCCGATCTACTATGGCGAATCACCACCTGAATACTTCAATGATGGCTTTGAAGGCTTCGTTCTAGTTGATACAAACATTGCACCAGAAACGGGGACTCATTCCTTCGAGGGTGAACCAGACTACATACTATCAGGAGCAGAACTCGCTCTGAAGAAATTGATATGGAGTATCGAAGATCTAAGCTTTGCATGGCTATCCTTTAATGAACCAGTAGCCAAAGTGTTAATGTTACGTAATGCCGAAGAACGGGTCCAATCTATCCTTTTACCCTTCATGTACACTGACTGGGATCCCTATCTTGTCTTTGATCGTGCCAATCGAGAAGCCTACTACTGTGTACCTGTCTACAGCGCCTATCCCCTCCAACTCCAATACGCACAATCACCATACCTTCGACTGTTAGGGTTTGCTTTAGTGCATTGTGAGAACGGTGACATTACTTGGGTACGAAATCCAAACGCTAATCCAGCTGAATTCTTCATCGAATCGTTATACGAGAACTGGTATCCCTGGATAGATTCACCAGCATGGCTTATAGATCAGCTGCGATATCCTGAAGACCTTATCAATGCTCAACTTGCTGTGGACTTCTATTACCATGTTACCCAACCATGGGTATGGCGTGCAAACGCTGATTTCTTCGAAAAGCCTGACAGCCAACCAAGTGTCCACTATGTCTTATATCCATACAATGGCAGCCTTCATTGGGTCGGCTACCAAGCTGCCCGTTATGTCCGACATGAAGCCATGAAAATGGCAGGTTTCTACCTCTTCAAAAACGGACCTGAAGTCGGCACTGGAGTTTTTGCCCGTGCGGGAACGATTGATCCTGATACTGCAACACCTATCAGCCCAGTCTTCGGTGTCGATGCAGCAGTTGAAAGCTTCGAACAACAAGCACGATCCGACCTGGTTCTTATTCAACCGTATCGAATTGGCAATAGACTACTCATGCCCCTCAGTGGTCGATTAGTGTACCTATTTCCAGTGTATGCAGAACAACCAGGCGACTCCTTAGTGGAAACGCTAACGTATGTGGGCATGGTGGATGCGGAAGACATCAACCAAGTTGCCTATGCTCCCACGGTCGCTGAAGCCTATGCTAAGTTCTTCTTTGGCTACAACCAAACGGTTACTGGAGTTGACTTCATCGAAACGAGTTTGAATCCCTTTGACATCGATGTAGGGGACTTTGCAGAAATTAGCTACTTAGTTAAGAATGGTAACACAACAAGCAGCGATGTCTCTATTCAACTTGCTATGCATACATCGAACTTTGATGTCTACTTCCACAGTTCTAATGTTACACCAATAATTCAGGGTGGCTTGAATGTATACAATATAAGCCAACTGCTCATGTATCCTCAAGATGTGAGCGGTGGCACTATTACTGTTCATGCCAAAGCCTTGGATGCAGGGATGCTCTTAGCGACTTACATTATCGAACTTCGGATCCTTGTTAACAATGTACACACTCAAACAGAGTACTTCTACCTGACAGTTCGTTCAACCTGAACCTTATTGCATATTCAGAAAAACTCTATCCGTTTCGGATATTTATCGGAATTCGTAAAGGTAAAATACAAGGTGTGAGAGGGCTAAACAATTCACTAAAACTCCATTCTTTGGCAAAATGACATCACCTTCTTGGGATGATGCCTGTCTCACATCTGAGGTGTTAGCGGAGCGAGGGCAGCCCGAACCGAGATTATTGAGGGGCTTTTCAGCTTACCTCGTTGCTAAAAACAAGCGAATCAGTACCATTTTGAAAGAAGATCCCAACTTGATTCAGCTTAAACGAGGGCTATTTGCTCGAAATCGTTCTAATAACGGAAAAGCATGGATGTCCTATGTTAACACTTCGGGCATTTTACTACTTATTCCGCGACGAGACATTACAAAACTTAGTGTAACCGCACAAGATGAATTAGGAGGAATGCGAAGACGCTTCGTCCTCATAATTCATAATTCATTACAAACGGAGCTACTTCGCAAGCAGTTCTCTCGCATCCTCGAGCGGACACCCGTCATTCGCGTTCGACCAGGACTGCTTCTGGCTCCTCAAATTCCAACTTCACGATATCGAAAGTATGAAGGTGTCCTTCAACGTCCTAGTAAACTCCTCACTAAGCTCGCTAGTTTAGGGTCACCCGTATGGTATGTTCCTCGTGTTGAGATTATACACCCGAAAGCCCATGAAGTAATCGAAGGGTTCATGAGAACCACAATTGAACATCGAGCTCGCCGAATCGTTCAAATGTGTAAAAAACTATACATTGACCTGAAACAACCTCCTGAAGGGCTTACTCATCCTACTGTTGTCCAGAAGCGATTGAACAGGATTAAACGCCATCTTCGTTATCTTCGATGGCAATCTAGGTTTTTCAAGGAAGAACTCGGTATGGATCTTCAAATGCTTGTTAATCGTGCCCTTTCTGCAGCAAGTCGCGTCCAAAAACAAGTGAAAAAAATGTGACGGTTCACAAAGCCGATTCTTTCTCCTCTTTCTTGATATTTACCCAGATTATAACTTCATTTATCAAAAATGACAATACTTATCCTATTTTTAGGAAACAGGGGAATTATGAAATTCAAAAGGTCAATTTAACCTTCATTATCACCTTTTTCATTATGAAATATATTGAATTAGAAGATATACTCTGGCAAAATTTAGGGTGATTTCCATGGCTAAAAAGAAGTCAGGAAAGAAGAGTAAGAAGAGTAAGACAGCCACTGAAAAGAAAGGTAAGAAATAACGCTTGCTAATCTTTTCAATGACTACTCATTCCCTATATCTTTACCCGGACTCAGGATGGTCACAAACCCTCTTGGGAACGGGTATTGATTGATTTTGGAACTGTCACAAAGTTCCTTCCACTCAAAGGAGTTGAAACAACATGATCGACTACAGGTATCAACCTGAAGACGATGACGAAGAATGGGAAGAAGATTGGGAAGAAGACGAGGAGGATTGGTAAAAACCTTCTCGTCTCCCCTGTTTTTTTTACCAATTGATTTTTATCCAAACCATTCAGTTGCTAAGAATAACCCTCCTGGAGCCTTTTGACCTCGAGGATATTCGAGGGGTTGGTTTAGCTGGTTTTCAAGAACTAGGAGAAGCTGGTTAAGGGTTCGTTCGTTTAACCAGACAGTAACTGCCTTGTTTCGCAATTTAAAAATTCGTTTATCCTCAGCATTAGTGCGCATGCGGATGATAAGCCAGATCTGCCATTCGATCTCGACTTTGTACTCCTCAGCATATCGAACTACATCTAAATCATCCGGTGGATTGCACAAGAACTTCCGTGTGCTCTGACCACGCGTGTCATATTCTTCAGGCATGGTTTTCAAGGCATCTCGCATAGCCAACAGGGCTTTATCGGAACCCATGAAGAAGATTTCAGGACGCCATTCTTCTTGCTGGGAATGACGGATTCGCCAAACATAGAACGCTAAATCGGTAAACACCTGGGATTCTTGAGTTGACAAAAGGAGTCTTCTCCACTTGTGCATTGAAGCGCCTATAATCAGGTAACTAGATGATAAAAGAACAGATGGTTGTTGTCGAGCAAGAGCTTAGTTTTTGTTATTCAAGATTGATTACTAAGGCAGGTTTGATAGCGCAATTTTTTTGTGTGCAGGTGTCTCATGTAGTGCACACGCAACCAAACAGGGGCCGTTCATTATGCGAAAAAAATGGAAGAAGAAACGAGCCCGAAAAATTAGAAGAAAGCGTCGTAAGAAGCAGAAGTAATTTTTCTTTATTCGTCGGCTGCTTAGCTTGTTTTAGGAATTTAAAGTAACTAAGCATCTTAGTAGAAGGTTCTGTGATCTCTGCATTAATAGAATGCAACATTTTGAAGAAAATCTAATACACAAGTCTATTCCGGTTCATAAAGCCCAACAAGAGGAATTCAACTTATTATTACCTCTAGTGATTTAGCATACAGCCTGTTCTTTGCGATGTAATAGGTGAAAAAAAAGTTCGCCCAGATTAACCGTAGCCTTAATAGGCGTGTTTTTTGAGAGTCCAGGATAACAACCAGCTTGCAAAGGAATGAGATAACATGGGACGTAAATTAATCGGATTGTCCGTAGGCTTCCTCCTCACTATGGCATTGGCGTATTTCCTCTTCCCCATTTCGTATGCGGGAATTATCCACTGGTTTGCTCCCTACTTAGGCCCTTGGCTTCGCTTCTTCTTCATGTACTTGTTCATCATCTTCGCACATCCCCTAACCTTTCCAACAATTATTGCGATCTGGGTTGGTATCGGTTTAGTCACTGGTCTTTTTATCCGCACCATTGGTGGCACGATCGGTATCAGCATTGTCATCTTCGGACTCACTTTTCTTATGCTAATCTTTGGACTTCTGGCAATGATCTTTCCCTTAGTCCTTGAGGGTTCTATTGGGTCACTCGACTTCTTGGCTATTCTCTCCAATATCCCTCCGGATGTATCGCTCTTTGATGTTATTCAAGCCCCTGTGATTGGTCCGATAATCGAATCTATTACTGGCGGACTCGGTGGCCTATTCGGCGGTGGAACTACAGATCCATCAGCACTACTCGGATTACTTCAATCTACTGTGATTAATAGTATCGTGATTCCTCCAATCGCGAATTTCGTTATTTTTGTAATCGCTGGAGTGATTGGGGCAATCATCGGACGGATGATTCTTCCCCCTCATAGAAATCTATAGGAGAAAAGAAAAATGAAACGAACAAAACTCATAACTTTAACAATTCTCACAGCAACACTTGGCATCCTATTGGTTCTCAGCAGCTTCCTTCCTCTCTTAATTCAACGACCACCAATTTACGAAACTTCTGATGAATACATTCCCTACCAACAAGAATCTGCTCCTCCACAGTTGAATTTAGCCCCAATACAGAACTTTACCTTTGAGGGTGAGGCAGACATGACTACCTTTATTGTTGGATCGGACGGGTCCATGACCAGCACGATCATAGCGGCTGGTGATATAGGTGATATCGACCCCACACAATCCCATTACGCTGAATGCGCACTTGCGCTCAGCCTCTTTCGCTGGGGTGACTACCTCGATGTATTCACAAGTCTTATGGCCTTTCTCACCAACGATTCAGGCGGTGGAGGGGGTTCAGAGCTGGATATGCTCTTTGGCTTATTGGACTTGCTCCCCCCGAATGCCCTATTTATGATCTTCATTGGCGGTAGTCAAGCAGAGATTCAAGGGTGGGGATATCAAATTAGTCAAGACTTCACATCCACTATAGGTATCTCCTTTACTCGAATTTTCGGAATGGTTGTCCCCCTTTCTCCAACGGAAACCTTTGGCATCGAGGCATACGGATATTATGGTGAAAGCAGCCCTGATCCCGTGGATATCCAGGGTCGTGACGCTTTCCAAAATTACATGGAATATCTTGGGTCCAGCCGCAACGGAGGTAGTGAACTCGTAACGCCTACCCTTGCAGATGATTCTGTAGGTGGCGTTGGACTAGCGGGCTTCATTAACTTTGCAGCCCTTGGAGGTATGGGCTCACCTGCACCTCTACCCATCAAAGCTCCAATGCAAACGAACGAGAGCATCACCATTGCTGCCTGGGCAAGTCGACACGAAGACAAATTCTTTGGTCGTACTGAACAGACCTTTGATGTCAACGACTTCACTGGTCGTTCTGAAAATATCACCATCGGATCTTTGGATATCTTCGAATTCATGATGATGTTTCCAAGTGATGTCAACATAACCTCCTATGTACCCACTGACATGGTAAACAGCACCACACCTGAATTTGTCATGGTCTTACGATCCACAACCCATTGGATCAATAACGCCAGCTCCGTAGAAAATATCATTGTTAATTTTGAAGGCGACTTCCCACCAGGTCTTACTATCCAAAAAACGCTGACCTCCAGCCGAATCCCAGTAGGTGGCACGACCACAGTCACAATTACACTAACTAACATCGATCCAACAATAACTGTAACCAATGTTCAAGTTGACGATACACACAGCTGGGACGCTTACTTAGCCTTAACTTCAAGCCATGTTATTTTCACCGGCTCCATGTCTGCTAATTGGGCAAGCATTGCACCCGGTCAAAGTGTCTCCTTAACTTACCAAATCACCATTACTGGTGAAGGAGGGTATGTTTCTCAACGCACGAATGTTACATACGAGGATGACTTGGCACGAACATGGGAGAAATCCAGTAACCAGGTCTATCTCACCGTAGCTTATGCCTCTATCTTTGATTTTCTCCTAACGATCCTTCGAGATATTCCATGGTCTATACCCGTGCTAATCGTTGTCGCCTTAATGGTACTCTATGTAATTATCTGGCTAATCCAAACCATTCTTGGCATCTTCAGAGGGTCAAAAACGGCTACATCCAAACCCCCGCCACCTCCCACTACTCCGACTGCTCCGACACCTAAACCTCCCCCTCCCCCAGAGTTTGAATCGCTAGACAAAGAGTATGGTGAGGCCGTCTGTTCTTACTGTGGAGGACTCATACCTCCAGGCGTTAGCTTTTGTCCAGCCTGTGGCTCAAAAGTCTCTGAGATTTAACCTAAACGCCCCTTCATTTGTGAAGGGGCTCTTCACTCTTTTTCTTAATCTCTTGAAGAGAAATCCTTTTACCATCCGTTTAGAGTATCTCTATCAAGGTTTCGTGTGAGGGTCATTCTTAATGCAATTACGCAAGACCGGAATTCAAGGGCTAGATAAACTTCTAAACGGTGGTCTTCCTACAGATGGTTTCACCTTAGTCGTGGGTGATGCAGGCACTGGTAAAAGCCTCTTTGCCCGCCAATTCCTCTGGGAGGGCATGCACAAGGAAGAACACAGTATCTTCATTTTAACAGAAACCCATCGCCAGGCCCTGAATCGGTTCCTCTTGGACTTTAACTGGGACTTCACACCTTATGAGGGCAAGAACCTCCGCCTTATTGAGGGCTTCACCCTCAGCTACCCCGACGCGTTGATGAAACACGAAGAGGATGAACACGAGTTTACCCTAGATGCTTTGAACCTAGACAAGCTCACCCACCTACTTACCACGGCCACAATCCAACTCGGTAATGACGGACGTTGCATCCTCGATAGCGTCAGCGACCTTTTCATTCTTTTAGGCGACGATCGCAAAGTCCTTCGCTTCCTTCGACGCGCTAAAGTTTACCTTGCAGGGGAAAGCTACAGCACGGTCATGACCCTCGACCCACACACTCAAGGAACAATCGCTACGCGTGCAGCCATGCATATTGCTGACGGCATTATCGAAATCCAACTTCGCGAAGATCCTGAAGGGGAAGGGCTTCTCCGAGAAATTCGTGTTCGTGCCATGCCTCAAGGGCATGATAGTGCTTGGCACCCTCTAACAATCACACCAAAGGGATTAATCGTTGGTGATTAATCGATCTGCTTTTTCATAGGTATATAATTTTAATTGAAGCTTCTTTAGCAAATCGCTTAGCCTGTTGTTGTGAAGTGTTTGCTTTTCTTTACTTCTATTAGTTTAGTATATTATTTGTTATTTTAAATTATTATTGTTGACTAAAAGGGCACTCACAAATTTTCTGTGGGGCGAAATACTACTTTATATTTCTATACTTTTCATAAAACTTTTGACCTATATTTTATTAATCATACACTATAACTAATAATAGTTTATCAAACCTAAATGGCCTCACTCACTTTCTTGAAATCGAAAAACATATATGTTCTTTGATATGTTCAAACTACGGCAATAGGTTTTGTTTCACATAGAAAATCTCGAGAATGGATTTAATAGAACTCACGCTCTAGCCTTGTAAAGGGTGTTTTTAACCCTCGGGAAGAAGATCGCTAGTACCTTTCATATTGATTAACATGTGGCCAACGAATTAGGGGGTGGGGCGGTCTGGTTTTAAGTATCGCCACCAGCTAGCCGGGCGAGGGCAACTTTAATGGCGTGGCGGACGATTAGTTCGGGTTCGATTTTAAGGCGTTCCTGCAAGAACTCTTCTGCCCGCATCTCGCCAAGCTCACCCAAGGCAGAAGCTGCAGCTTGGCGAACATACAAGTCAGCATCTTCTAACCGTTGGAGTATGGGGTCGACGGCTTTCCAGTCGCCTAAAACCGCTAACGCTTCAACAGCGGCTTTTCGGACATAGAGGTTCTCATCTGCAAGGGCCGTGATGAGGGGGTCAACAGCGTCTCGATCACCAAGCTTCCCGAGATTGTGGGCTGCGAGTACCTGTTCTTTTGGATCATCGCCCTCTAAGAGCGCTTTAATGAGCTTCTGAAGAGATTCACCGTTGGTCATTTCTTTTCACATTAAATGCGTTCGTAAGGATACGTTTCTTGAGAGGCATAAACGTTACGATATTCCTGCCATCAGGCTCACATGTTTTCTATACATCGAATTTAGCATGATTGCTTCTATATTTTTAACTAAACGGTTTATTATATATAGGTGTTATGCTTGATTAATTGTATAGGCTTAGTTTTAATCTAATGTTGCCGTCTCTTATTTTCTACAGGACGAAATCTTCAAATATATCGTGTATTTAATAATAAAAATACTATACTTATTTCACTTACAACTCCACTTACCTCCCTGAATTCAGGAAAGTAAGAGAGGGCCAGGATAAACCCTAGCCCTCCAAGTCATTGTTGACTTATCAAGCCGGTTCTGGTTCAGTCTCAGCCAAGGGATGAGTGCGTTGGAACACAGCGCGTTCGTGGGTTAAGGATACATGTGTGTAGATCTGCGTCGTCGCAAGATTGGCGTGTCCCAGGAGTTCTTGTAGCACTCTGACATCTGCGCCGCGTTCTAACATATGGGTAGCAAATGAGTGGCGTAAAACATGGGGTGTAACCTTTGAAATGAGTCCTGCTCTGGTGGCAACCTCACGAACAGCTCGTTGAACAGTTAAAGGGGAGATTCGTTTGTTGCGACGACTTAAAAAGAGTGGACCTTCAGCTGGTCGAAACTTGATGTATTCGACGATTGCATTCATGGCTGGGGGCGTCAGCAAAACGATGCGTTCCTTTTCGCCTTTTCCTCGTACCCGAATGCTAGCATCAGCAAAGTCGATATCTTCGATGTTCATGTCACAGAGTTCAGATACCCGGATTCCCGTACTGTAGAGAACCTGTAGTATTGTATAAGTTCGAAGAGGGTATTTCTCCATGTTCTGAGCTGCCCAGAGGAGCTGTTTAACTTCTTCTGGTGATGCAGATCGTGGGAGGCTCTGTCCTAGCTTAGGCGTGATTAATGTCGTGGTTGGATCTTCAGAGATCAAGTGTTCTCGTTTGAGGAATCTGAAGAATGATCGTAAACAAGCGAGTTTTCGGCGTAGAGAGCTGTTAGCATACTCTTTCTCAGTTTTTAGGTGGTTGAGGAACATTCGGATGTGGTGTGATTTTACTTGGGTGGGGACGGTACCTACATAGTTGAAGAACATCTCAAGATCGTAGCGATAAACGCGAGAGGTTTGGAGGCTCCCACCTCGTTCGATGGTGATGTGTTCCATAAATCGATCAATGCCTTCACTAACTGTAATAGTGGTGGAGTTGTAGGGAGTATCAAATGGGGGACTTACGGTATTCATCAATAGGGTCACCTAGTCGTATTCTTACTCATTCTTTGATTCTTGATTGCGATATAACGGCTGGTAATACCCTTGCACTTTGATTAGTCGGGGGTATTCCAATCCTTTTCTGAGTCTTCTAAGCATTTAGAAGCGCGTTAAAGCACCAATGAGGTAAAAACAAACTCCGATTCCTCTCTACCGTAACAGGATGTGGGTTTCTTCGTCATAAACTCACTTTGTTATGATTTTTGGAATCTGCATGGCTAGCAGCTATAAATACTGAGTAATACCAGCTTTCTTAGGGGATTTGATAGAAATTCATTGTTGCTTAAATCACTTCCCAGCGGGGTGAAGCGATGAGTTCAGAAGCTGAAGACAACACACTCCTCGATGGAATTGCTGAATTAATGCTACTACCCTTAAAGAATGGTCAGTGCAAAAAGGTTGAAGCCCAAATCACAGTTGAAATCGATGAAAAAGATGGAAGAATGAAGCTCAGCGCCTTGATAAATAGTCCTCAGGAAGATAAGCGTAAATAACCAGTCATCTCCCTATTTGTTATCACTCGTTCTATACCTTACTCACTGAGCTACTTACCATTATTTTTGTTGACTTTGCTTAAGAGCTGTTTTAACAAGGAACAATGAGCAATCCACGCTAGTATTACTAATCCAGTGATCCGAAAACTCTTGCATTTCTTAATAGTGGTACTTGTTGGGTTAGGGGCGTTACAATTTTTGCGAGCTTGTTTATCATAGAGATTGATCGGCTTCTACTCGTTGGTTTTTTCTATTTACTCGCCCCGCAAACTCGTTTTCCTCTTCGGCTCATAGGTTCTTGAACAGGTCTAGGAAAATATCTCAACCTACTTCAAATGGGCAAAGTGACCCCTAAGTGATTTATCTTGCACCCATAGGGCAGGCTTGCATGCAAATACCGCAGACTGGGGCTCCCAAGTCCGCCTTGTGCATGTCAATGAAATCAGAGCATTTATCTACATCTAACAGCGTTGCTCGCTTTTGACCTGGAGTCCAATTATTTCCTAAGATAGCTCCTACTGGACAAGCTTTCACACATTCTTCACATTTACCGCATTGACTTTCGTTCACTGGGCGCCCCGTTCTAAGTGGGGCATCAGTCAGAACAGTAACCAACCGTACACGAGGTCCAAACTTTTTCGTCACTAATAATGTGTTTTTCCCTATCCATCCTAACCCTGCTTGGGTAGCTACCATCTTGTGGGATAGATGGGCCATGTGCGATTTCCAATCTACGGTCATTGAGGCAGGAATAGGCAGCGCTTGATACTTTCGCTTTTGTAAATAGTTCATCACATGTAGGGCGAGGTCATTGAGGTACTTGTTCACAGCATGGTAATGGTAAGCGTACAGCTGGTTGGGTCCTGAATGAAGGGAGTCCACGATGGAGTCTGATAAACGCACTCCAATGCTAATTCCGTACGGTTGCTCTACATACTCTTCAGGCAACAGATCCTGCATTTTGGCAAACCCGACAAAAGATGCGTTGAACTGCTGAAGTAATAGTTCCCGTATGTGAATAACTGACATACTCTGTCGTTTTGTATTTGGTGGTTAGACCCTATTAGTATGCTGAATTCCCGCTGAAAGTAGTGATGTGAAATGCCTATTTTACTTCACAGGACTCGCCAAAGGTCAATCTGCAGTGTATTTTGAGCTTCTGAAGGCTCAAATTCCTGATTGTGTACATCTGCAACTGTGAAGGCAAAAATCCATAAACACCAAATCATCAATAGCTTGCATGCAATTCTATCCTGAAGATGCGGCTGTTCCCAACGAATTGAGAACCGAGGAATTCCATATACGTCCTCTTAGAGTGAGCGATGCAGAGATTGACTACGCAGCAGTGATGGATAGTAAATCCATGCTACGCATGATGAGTCAAAGTACATGGCCATCAGATGATTTCACCTTAGAGATGAACAGAAAAGACCTAGAGAGACACGAACGAGAACACGATGAACGCATTGCATTCACCTACACAGTTCTGGATCCAACCGAACGCATTTGCTTAGGGTGTGCGTATATCCATCACTTGAAGGAAGGCCCGATGAAAGGCGACCATGTGGCTCAGCTTCGTTTTTGGATCCGTCAGCCGTACCTAAATCAAGATTTCGATAGACTGTTGTTAAAGTATCTCATTGACTGGTTTAAAAACGACTGGGCTTTCTCACATGTTATCATCAGTGTTTGTGACATTGATAAAAGACAAGTTCAGCTTGCAACTGAGTTAGGTCTTCCACTTGTCCATAAATACGAGAATATATGGTTAGAATATCTCATCAAATGACTATTCCTGGTTACTCACCCCTTCTGTATCTTGGTGTACCAAGGTATCTCCTCAAACCAGGTACCTTTTCATTGCGTTTTAAGGAGATAACCCACAAAAGCCGAAAAGGCTACTACCCACAGCATTAAGAGAATTGGAGTTATGAGGAACTCACACACGAAAAGGAGATCCCAAAGAAGGAAAGCTCCAACCAATACTATCACAACTGTTAGCAAGCTATTAGCAAAACGAAACCTATTACTACGGAGCGGTTTAACAACAACTGTAAGTCCCCATACGACAAGAATCAAATTACACAACAAAAACATGGCAAACATCACCAATATGGGAATTTGAAAGAACTTGGAGAGGGACATAATCATTAGAGGCATCCATGGATCGGTTATAGGTAACCATGGATAGAGTATGAAGGGGGATAAAGACTGAACATGAGATAGGAGTAATATGAACAAAACACTGAGGATACCACTGATACTCACCAAGATCTTCAGCCCGATCGAATTACGAGGTTTAATGTAATCGTAAATTGTCAAAGTGATAAGAAATGACCCCAACACCACTTGGAGAAGGGCTGAAGATACGAGACCGATGATAAACCTGCTCGATGCGACTCCAGAGGGGTAGGGGTAATAATAGTAAACGATCAACCCTTCGACCTTTGGAAAAAGGTGTATAAATGGCCTCCATATCCACCCACACCATAATCCTACGAAGATAATTGCCGCCCCAATAGGAATCGTCCAGCCACGAACAGGACCCTGCCTAACCAGTCCTCCATATATAAGAACGAGATAGACCCCAAAACCGATCTCGATTATGGCGATAAACGATGTTCCCGTATAAACCAGTAATTGGAGCATTGATAGAAGGGGAGCCACAATATAATCTGTGATTGGCAACTGGAACTGTATCCAACTAAAGAAGAATGTGCCAATCAACAAGATCCCCCAACCCTGGAGAATACGCTCTAAATATTCACGCAAACCCTTCCAACCTCTGTTCACTCATTGAGACATCACTGTAATAAATCTTGACTCACGGATCACTTCTTGGGCTATGTTAGCGGAGTGCAAGTTAGCGGTGTATAACAAATTTTCCTGGGTAAAACATCCAGTTATCTACTTAATCTGCAACCAAAACTGGGCTAAATCATCTGCAAGGCGGGTTGACATAAGCCCTCGAAGGGAGAGCTCCTGAACTCCTTGAAGGAATCGGTCCACACGTCTCTTATGTTTTAACTCATTATTTCTCGTCGCCTGTTTGTCAAGACTTTCTCTGAATCTGGGTTTAGAAACCATCTCAAGGCGTAAATGTTCTTGTAGTGTTAGACAAAACTGGTCATCAAAAAGCTGAACATTGAAGGCTTTCACAGGTGGAACATTCTTTGTACCTTTCCAATGAATCGGAGATGGTGGTTGTTGAAATCTTAATGGCGGAATAATTGCGTATCGAGTGGGATCGAGTGTTTTGATAATAAAAATTGGAATTAAAACCTCTACGAAAAGGTGTTCACCAAGGAAATCATTAGTTTTAGCAGATATATCTAAGCACCGATTGTATTGTTCTTCTAATTTTGAACTAATGTCATGAAGTGTTTGAATGAGTGTGGGATAGCTACCGAGAATCCGTTCGCGCAGACTTACCAAGATACTCAATTGTGATTGAGCCTGTACACCAACGCTTTTTCTTGGAGAATGCAGTGAGCGATATTCAGGTACAGAGCTGACTAACATGTCCTGTTGATGTCCTATTTTCTCTTGCTCGTAAAGAGACAACCAGCGACGTTCTACTTCTTCAAGTTGGGAAGACGCCACATCAAGCTCAATTGAGGTCTGTTGAAGTGATTGCCGGAAATCATGCGCAAGGATCTGGGGTTGAATCAGATCTTCAGGATTATCCCGAAAAATTAAATCCGTCTTTGTTGGGCTTGAATCCATTTGAAGGATAAATTGGCGGCATTGGTGTGTGGCAAATTTCAGTATACCTTCCAAATGATTTAGCAGCTGTGACATATCCAATTCAGCAGCTGTGCTCTGATGAATTTTCAATCTCTCTTCGTTAATGTAATTTAATTGACGCTCGATATACTTGTTAATGGTATCCATCATGTGCATCAAATGCTTATGACAGAGAGTAAGTCGTGTTATTTCCTCGCGCAAATTAGATTCAAGATCCTGTGCATCTATCTTGCCAAATGCCGGTTCGATACATCGTTTCTTAGATGGCGGAGGTAATGATGGTTCTATGAGTCGACGAATTGGGTCCAGCATCGAAGGTTTCATCGGTTTCGGGAGCGTGATACTTGTTGGATGCAGATTCCTTACAAGCTTCTCTAAATTGACCACTAGGCTCGGAACCTGTTGGGTTTGTTCAACATGGCTTAGCAGGTTTTCAAGGGCCTCTGGTGGCAAAACTGTGATGTTCTTGAGTGTAATAGAGGAATTTCCTACCCCGCAAACAATGAGGCTATGTTCAGGATTTACTCTAATAAGATAGATGGGCAAATAGAGCTTCGAAATATAGGATAATCGTAATGATGAACGGGATTGCATACGCAAATATGTAACGGCGGCAACTAGGTCTGACTCTGGAGTGAAACCAAGCTTTCCTTTTTTACTTTCCCATACCCACTGTGCTTTTGGTTGCTCCCTGATGGGCGAACGAAAAAATGCAGCAACCTTTGTCTCGGTCACTGGGCTGTCACTCCGTCAAGAGGTGGATACGAGATTACAAGATCACTTTCTAGATCAAAAAAAAGAAGGGCCTTGTCTCCACCATTCACTTTATGGACGAAGTTATCTGGGAATGCATAGCCTGAATGTGGCACACAGCAAGTGATTTCGTGTTCCCAATATTCATGGCAGCACGGACAGCTCGTATCTCCTACCCATTCGAACTTGTATTTACCTGGTATCATGTGAGGTATCAGTATTTGTCCGTTCTTGTCAGTCTGAAGACTATAGATTTCAATATATCTTCCTTCTAGTTCCGTGCAGTTCCAGTAGTACACTGTGATCCATTCTTCGCATAATGGATATACGCCAGCAGGCCATTCGGCTGGAACATCCCAGAAGAAGCTCTTCGTCAAGTCACATTTAGTGGGTGGAGACCGGCATTTGGAAACGGATTCAGGTGAATTTTGGGGATTCGAATTAGGCTGTGTAAAGGTATGAGTGGGGAATGGGGTGTTTGGTGAAAGGTAAAGCGCTATGATGATAAGCGCGTAGGTAGAGACAAGGATAGCAATGTGGATCTTGTTTCTCTCCATTTATTTTTTCCATTTAGCCGGGTTTTTATTTATGGTGGAGATTATGTTGGCTTTTAGCCTCCTCCCTACTCCACTGGTGAGGTCTTTGTTCCGCTGCCCGTTGTCGTCGCCTAGAATTCTTCTCGAAACCAGTACCTCAGCGCATATTGGGGCAGAAATTCGACAAAAAGATTTTGGTTATCTGGAACTCTAGTTTATAATGTAATAATGTTAAAGATTTGCGTTTTCTTTTGATTAAGGTGGTTTGTGACTTATTTTACAATAGCCTATTAGTTCTGCTGTATTTAAAAAGTAAATAACAATGAAATTTTTTGATTTAATTCTATAATTTTTGAATATGGTATATTAAATATACTAATTTTAAATATTATTATAAAGCTTTACAGGTTTTTATTGTAGTATTAGTGATTATAAATCGTTATGTTTTTAATATTTTTAGTATAATTATTATCTTACAAAAATTTTTATCGCATGAGAATTAAATAGGCTTTAGTAATAATAATTTTTATTAATATTATAAGAACAAATTTTTAGATTTTTACTAAAATTAACCACTAAGTAATAAATTTTTGCTAAAAAAGGAAGATTTTTACACTATCAATAGTGAATCCTAGTATAAGTACAATCCATCGGATAGGACGCTAAGCTCTGAGGTCGCGAATGATCTGGCACTTCAAACGTTGGAAACCAGTACCTCTCCCCTGAAAAGGGGATGTGTTTTCAGAAGAGTCAAATCCGCGGAAACCTCGGACACTTCCTGAGACAATCATCTGGCGTATACATCTTCTTCAGTCTAACGGGATTTGAAGTTTTAGAGAATCAGTTTGGCTTGAAATCCGTTTTTTTCCATTTTGGGCAACAATCTGATATTCCAGATTCAATGAGTAGGGGGATGGAATAGCACGACTTGGAAGAAACAGGGCTGAGAATTTGTATTGCTTCGTTTGGCCGCTGGGAATTTCGTGTTTTAGATTTTGAGTTAAGACATTATCCATTTTTGTGATGCGGTTTCGTCCTATCATTTTGTAGATCCGTTTACGAAATAAGAACCTGTTTGAGTGAGAGGTAATTATGACTTTGACACGAATAGGAAAATCGAAGCCATTCAATATTGCGAATATTAACTGATAGGGGATCGTTCCAGGTCTGGGCGATGCCTTTAGGTTCTTTTCCAGGGTAATCTTCCATCTGAGGTTAGTGGTTCTTGACTCTTCAAGGGTAGGGTTATTCCTTTTTGGCATTTTGATCCATTCGGATTAGTCTTTCTGGATTTCACTCTATTCAGTAAGATATAACCATTCTGAGGTTGAACCAGTCGAAGAAAATTCCCTAATTAAAGAATTTTAGCCTTTAATTTCTTCAAGAATGTATGGGGCTCACCTTATGATTTTACTTCACAAGCTTTGGATGGCTCTTCATTTGGCGCTAAGGCTCTAAGAAAACATGGGGTTTTCAAGTGTTAATGAATTCTTTTTTCTCAGTTACAAATCTGAAAGGTCTAACGCTGACCCTTGAGTGCAATAGTACTCCCAGCGAAGACTCATCGTTTTCGTAACCGGGCATGTTGAACACAAACATCCTTTTTGTGTTTGGATGGATTCACTTTTTTTAGTAGAGCAAAAGCCAACCGTGGTTTCCCTGCTCCTGATGTAAGTCGGACATCTGTTGCAAAGGCACATGTAGTTTACTTGTTCTACGCCTCGCTTTTGCTCTGCTTCAGACATACTCGTCATCATCGCTTTGTATTTCTCTTCGAAAGTCGCTGTTTTCCACCGTTCTTCAATATCTGACATAGAATACACCAATGATTCAACCATGAACCTAGTAATGCACAATGAATCGCGGCTTAAGGCCTTAAGCTTCGCTTGGAGCCTTTAACTATTTAGCAAGCTTTGTTGTTTCAAGAAAAAAGGTAGAAAAAAAGATGAGGAGGGGGAGGACCCCTCTTCACTTAGACGATCGTAAGGATGGCCCCGATGATTACGAGAACAGCGCCAATGCCACCGCCAAAGATTAGCAGTATAATTCCGAGGATGAGGAGCATGATCCAGTTCTTCTCTAGTTTCCAGGGGAACTTGATGACACCAGATGTGGCAAGGGTAATCAGCGAAAAGATGATCAGAAGGATGCCTAGTATGATTCCAATACCGGGGATGACACTACCGATACTCCATAAATCCAAGCCAAAGGTTCCAATGCTTAAAATCTCAAGGATTCCGAAGATCAAGGCAACGATTGCTCCAATGAGGACAAGTAGTTCTCCAATCTTTTGCAGTTGAGATTTTGCCAAAGTTTGTAACTTCCTAGCTGTGTTTCGTTTTACCCGTCCATAGACAGGTTCGGTCCTCTTGAGCAGGTATGCGATAAAAGGCTTGTTCTTTTGGTGTTTCGGCGAGGGAAAATGCAAGTTACGCTTATTATCGGGTTTTTTCCTTTAGTATGTGCTGTTTGTGGATGGAAATTGCATTTCATTGTGAATCTTTAAATAGGCGGTTAAGGCAAGCCAAAAATATCTGGTGACTTTCATGGCACACGAACAGGAACATGTTGCTGGTGAAGCCCGGTACAACCATGCCATTCAAATCGGGCTGTTCCTTTTCTTCGTCGTTATCTGGGTCCTCGATTCCTTCATCTTCCGATTTACCACCTATTTCTGGTCCATCCCCTTTTATGTTGCCTTAGCAATAGGGTTTTTTGACCTCACTTACACGCTGTCTTTCTTGATTCCGATTGTACTAGGTATTGTGATCATCATTTTAGGCCTCCGCTTGATGCAGCGGTCGCATGTCGTCTTTGAAGGAAAAGAATCTAAAGTCGTCGATCACGGCGTCTATGGCCGGGTACGCCATCCAATGTATTTGGGTTCAATTCTCCTGTATGTGGGGTTCTGGATCACAACCATCTCGTTGCTGACACTTATTCCGCTCCTCACAATTATCGTCGGTTACAATTACCTGGCTAATGTCGAAGAACGGATTCTCATTGAGAAATTCGGGGATCAATATCGTGACTACATGAAACGTGTTCCGAAGTGGTTCCCTCGCCAATAATGTTTCACATCACAAGTACTAACCTTTGGATCATCAATACCTTCTTTTCTTTAGGTAGGCGAACAGGGTGGCAGCTATAACGCCTAGAAGGACTCCGAGGAAGAAAGAGATCCGTAGGTAATCGGGGTATCCGGTAGCCAGCCACAGGGGGACACCAATCAGCATGAAGCTGAGAATTCCGAGAATAGCACCTAAAACCACGAAAAAGCAATCAAATTTTTCGACTGAGTGGTTACTTGATTCAGAGTAAGACATCTTCAGTACGCTCTATTTCACAACATACGGTAACACCTTTGGACCCTTCCATTCTTCACGGAGAATACTGTAAATGGTACAATCTTGGGCGCCACCCATTGAATACATGATCATTCGGAGCACTCCTTCTTTTTTGAACCCGTTCTTCTCTAACACCCGTTTTGAGCCGATGTTCTCTTCTTCGATGACTGCTTGAATTCGTTGCCATTCTTTGCCTAAAAAGAGATAATCCAACATGATTGCAACTGATTCAGTAGCAAATCCTTTCTTCCGATGGTCAGGAGCCAACATGTATCCGATTTCCTTCGTCGTCATATATCCTCCAAACCGCGTCATGAAATGGGCGATCCAGCCAGCGGGAGTGCCATCTTTTGCTTCAATAATGAAAACTGCGCTATCAGGTGATGGTTCACTGAAATATTTTTCATACGAAGTGACGGGTCGAATCATCGGAATGAAGAATTCCCCTACAAAATCGGGATCGTTCATCCATTTGGCATACATCGGTAGGTCTTCCCGTTCCAGGGCTCGCAGATTGGTTTTGTTACCTATGAGCATGTAATCTCTCCTGCAGGATGCCATTGTGTTTGTTCTTCATAAAAATCCGGTGAAAGCGGCTTGAAAACGGGGCTTTAAGGCGTCTATGATGTAAAACAGGGGTTTCACATCATAACTTTGACTCCTAGATGGCCTGCAATACATCATATGATGGTGGGGCGGTGTTTACATTTTTTTTACCTTCGAAGATCCGTTTACATGTTAATTTTTTTCGCACCATCGAAAACATTAAAAGTATAGCTATAGTTTTGTTATTTCAAATACTTTAATGTCCTTTATAATTTATCGTAGTATGTTTGTTTTAATTAATGACGATAATATTAGGTCATATGCTAATCTAAATGGCTAACCCTCAGTTTTCGACCCATCGAAAATAAAATGGTTTCACATCATAAGAAAAGTGCAAGTAACCCCTCTTGAGCTCAAAAAGGCTAGATTTTTACTCATTGAAGGCGATTACTGGTTACTTAACAGATTGGAGAAATGGCTACATGACTCTTCGTTCATCACGTTTAGTGTCAGCAATATTCATTGTAACATTGTTGACTATGATGTTTTGTACTCCCATGGGCTTTTTTTCACCATTGGGCGGTACTTATGCTAGCGGTCCTCCTGTAAAAGGTTTGGATAACTTTGTGGAGGATTTCGCTACCACGACTTACCGAGATGGTGTTACCACCGCTTCGGGCTGGGGCACTGGCGCGATTTCGAATCCCCGCGTCAGTGTAATCACTCAGCTTGATTTCTTCAGCACTGCTGATCCGGTTATGGATGTGGATGTACAAGGACGAAAAGCCTACTTCACCATGAAAACTTCGGGTCCCGATTCACTTCAGATCGTGGATCTTTCAAATCCAGAGCAGATTACACTGATGGATACTAGAAACGCTGCAGGTGACTTGATTTCCATTGAAGTAGTGGGTGATATTGCTTATGTTGGAACTGGTGCAGCTGGTGGCACCTGGATGGCTGCTTACAATGTAAGCAATCCCTACAGTATTCCCTTTCCTGAATGGGACTCAAACATTGGAAGTGACGCTATTACCGACCTCACTGTCCAGGGACACCACCTTTACGCCGCCTTATATGGTGTTTTTGGTGCGTTTCGCATTTACGATGTGGAAGACCCAGCAAACATCATCCAAGTGTTTGACCAAACCTGGAACAATCTCACGGCAATAGATGTGAAAGGGCAGTTATCCTACATGGCGCATGGTGAATGGGGATTTAATGTCCGTAATGTGTCTAATCCCTATGCCCCAGTTTCGGTGGGCTCAGTAGATACACCAGGGAACGCCTCAGCCGTATTGGTTGAGGGCACTTTAGCCTATGTGGCTGATTGGGAAAGTGGTGTGCAAATCATAGATGTCAGCACTCCTGATACTCCAACAATCGTTGGTACTTTTGATACAACAGGTCAAGCTCAGAATCTGGCACTTCAAGGGAAAACCCTCTTCGTAGCTGATGGTGATGGGGGACTAGTGTGTTTGGATGTTTCGAACCCTGCCTCACCTCAATATGTCTCATCTATTGGCACGGCTTACACCTACGATGTTGCCCTCTATGGGGGCGTCGTTGTTGTTGGTACAGCAAGTGGTCTCTATACCTTTCAGGTAGGGATCGGTCTTGCCGATTTACCGCTAGTTGGTGTCTTTGATGCAGGATATGAGGTATGGGATGTCCGGGTCTGTGGAGATGTTGCCTATGTCGCCGCAGGACCTAATGGTTTCCTCACCATCGATGTTAGCGATGTGACAAACCCGGTTCTCCTTGATCAATACAATGCCACCGCTGACCATTACCGAAAACTCGATGTCCAAGGACACTTGGCCTATGTGATCGATTCTTCCGTGTCTGGAGGAGAATTACGTATTTTCGATGTGAGTGATCCCAGCAACATTCAGTCAGTGTGGGTTGGGGTAGGAACCAATCTGATGGATGTCTTTGCCTTTGGTGAAGTCGTCTTCTACACCTACGCCACTGGTTTTGGGGCTCTGAATGTCTCTGACCCCTACAGCCCTAATATCATGTGGACACGTAGCACCGGAACGAACATGACCGCTTGTTGGGTGCAAGGCTATCATCTTTACATGGTGAGCCGAGTCACCTCAGGTGTTGGCTTCTTTATCTACGACATCACTGACCTGAATGCCCCGAATTCGATCTACACCTGGGGTGGAGTATCCACCAACCAGTATGATATCTTCGTGGAAGGTGATTCTGCCTACATAGTTGATGCAGCGGGTACTGCATATTCCGAACATTGGAATGTAATGAACCCTTACAATCCTTACTACAGTGACTATGTGAATTCTCTCTCTGGAACTCCAATGGGCGTCTGGGCCTTTGGACCCTACATGGTAACCGCAAATTACACTGGTGGCGTGTGTCTTTGGAACACCTCAGATATCAATGACATGCAATACCTTGCTGGTTATGCTGAGGCCAATCGCTCCGTTCAAATCACCGTAGCTGGTGACTACATCTATGTAGCGAACCGTACATCTCTAGTTATCCTGCGACTCTTCCACAGTGCTGGTAACACCTACATAACCAGTTCTTTAGCTCAATCAACTCAAGTAGACGCCACTGCACAACCCATTAGGAAGGCAACACTGACACGAACGGCAACTCTTCCCTCCGGAACCAGCATTGATTTCGAAATGTCTGCTGATGGAGGAACACACTGGGAAACCGTGACTGTAGGTGTAGAGCACACCTTCGCATTTCCGGGCAGTGATTTGCGATGGCTAGCCGCTTTCGCTAGCAGCTTTAACCACCACACGCCAAGCTTGTCTCAAGTTACTATTGATTACGAGTACGACGATCCTCTCCCACCCTTTAACCCCTTACTGCTCATTGGTATTGCAGCGGCAATCATCCTAGTCATCGTTGTGCTAGTGGTCTTTCTGTTTCTTCGTCAACGATCCCGGGGACCTAAATAGCGTCCCCTACTTCTCCTTTTTTTCTGCTTGATGTTCTCTGTCGAGAACTTGTTTTGTTTTTTAGTTTTCCATCCATCGAAAACAACTAAGTTTCAAATCTTAGGAAAAAGAGGGGAAGGCCCAGCAATATGCTGGGCAAGTGAGCTTCTGGATTAACGCTGTCGGCGACGACGAAGTACCAAAATGACTCCTAAGGCTCCCACGAGGCCGATGATGAGGGCTTCAATCGGGAATCCTGGAATCGGGGGAGGTGTAATTCCGTTACTAACGGTAATGGTTATCGAGTCAACGGCAGAGTTACCTGCATTGTCATAAGCCGTCGCGGTGATGGAGTAACTACCATCGGGAACAGTGGTGGAATCCCAAGCGTAAGTGTAGGGTGAGCTAGCGGAGGTATGTATCGGGGTGCCGTCGATAGCAAATTCCACATAATCCATTCCGCTAATAGCGTCAGAGGCAGTGACATTGATGTTAACCGTGCCGCTGATGGTGGCACCATCATTGGGCGCATCAATAGCGATCAAGGGATCGTCTTGTTCGTCAACAGTGTACTGGAAGGGATTGGCGCCATCTTGTAACACTGTGATCATGCCCCAGGTGTCGTTAGCCTGGAAGTAATACTCGACGGAAGTCGCGTAAGGTTGTCCGGGGATGGTGGACCGATAAGTGTTGCCAGTCTGATGAGCCATTGTAAGGACATTCCAAGTACCTGCGTTGATGCGATATGTTAACTGAACAGTGTCTAAGTCTTGGTCTTCAGCATCGATATCTACTTGGACTGCCCCATTATGGAGTGGAACGCTGGGCACTAGTTGATGGCTGTGTAGCCGAGGCGCAGGATCATCGTAGATGTAGACATCATCGTAGAGTATTTCGAGATTTGCGTTGTTGGTGTAAGCGTAGAAGGTAATTTCATGCATTTGTGTGGCGGGGAGGCTACCAAAGGCGGCTTCGTAGTCATGGACGAGGTCGCGGTGAAGTTGAATCCAAGAACCGATAGTTCCACTGCCAGTCGCATTGAAATAGCAGTACTGGGAGTCGTTGAGTAAGCCGCCCCAATTGGATATCCCCAGAATGTAATACAGGACACGGTTATCCTCAAATTCAATGGAGAATAGGATTTGACCATCAGTGAAGTCTTCGATGCGCCACATGAGATCCAAGTAGGTTTCCCGTGTGCTATTGAATGGGCGTTTATGCAGGTTCTGAGTAACGAGAACACCCCCAAAAGGATCTAATGAGCAATTTGCAGCTTTACCCCCACCATACCCTTGGTCAGATACGGTGAGATCATATGAGGTTTGGGTGCCCCAACCATAGATTAGTGAGCCTGGGGCTCGTTGATCTTCAAAATCGCCAACAGTGACAGTCCTAGACCGGAGGATGAAATCGTCTACGAGAAGTTCTATTCGGGAATTGGGGTTGATTGAAAAAGCGGTGATATAAATTGTATCAACGAAGGTGTCACTACCACCAAAGGCGGATGAGACTTCTTGCCATAGATTACGCTGGAAATATTGCCAAGTCCCTGTGGTGTTAAACCCGTCAATATGATAGTAGCGATCGAATGTGCCGTTACTGAATATCAAGGGTCCCCCATAACCCACGATGTAGTAGATTCTGTAATAATGAGTGAAATTGTGAAACTGGAAATTCATTGTGACATAATCGTAATAGCCTATATCGTACTGGTTGAGTTGCCACCAACAACTAAAGAAACCTGGATTATCGTTGCTTATTCGTATCTGAGGAATATCGAAAAGTTGAACGTAGCTAGCGTTACCCGTGGAAGCAGCTGTGAGGTTGCAGCTATATGTTCCGGTGTGGGCTGTAATGCTCTGAGATGCAAAGGCTTGATCTCTGTTGCCCGCAGAGGACCAGAAGTCGAATGTTCCCATTTCCAGGTTCCCATTACGCGTTGAACCTCCAATGAAGGTAATCGTTTCATTTTGTAGCTGGACATCATCGAAAAAGCTCTGCACCCATTGGAATGTGGAAGAACCGGTTTGAAGGTGGAAGTAAACATCTCGTACTTCAAGCCCTGGAGAAATGGTTCCAGGAAAAAGGGGGAGTGCCAGATAATCCGCCGTTATGTTCCTATGGAATGCATTCCAGACACTTAATGGCCCCAAGATTTGGTAAATCCCGGTATTAGAATAGTTAGTTAGAGACAGTGTATTTCCGCCAGCAAGATAGTAGTACAGAAATCGACCATCAGTTAACCGAACATACATAGTAAAGAAATCATTGTTTGGGTCAGGCATGGGTCCTACATACCAGTCAAATGTTAAAGTGAGATTCTGCATGTCTGCAAATACATTTGATTGATACCAATGTGACCATCCAATTACGCCATTTCCGGAACGCGTTTGTTGAGCAGCTGAATAGGTACCCTCGCTGACTGGATAGGGCGGAGAGATCGCTAGCCATTGAAATCGGTCACAAGTCAGATAATAGCTCCAGTCAATAGGATAGTAAGGACTGTACCATAGCTCAAGACCAGGATTATCAAAATGATTGTGCGTCCAGTTAGTGATTCCAAGATCAGGTCCAGGAGCAATTAAAGGCGATCCTACAGAGCTGACTCGATTATTTGTGCTAGATTGAATTATTTGGGTTGGTTGGGTCATTTGCAATAGGTTCGCTGAGTTCAATGGAATGAGGGGAATCACTATCAGAAGCAAAAAAATGATTGAGGTCGGTGTAACGATCTTGTGTGTAGCCAATACCTATCCCTCAAAAGGTTAGTATTGTTAGTGATTGGTTCAATCCTGCTTTTATGTGTTATATTTAAAGTGGTTTTTTTGAAACCCCTTTTCTACCAAAGCACTAACCAAGAAAGAGTAGGAGATAACTCAGCGAATTAGATTCGAGCTGATGGTTATGACTAACAGTATAACAGAGCTACTTAGGCATTTTAGGCATTATGCCATGCGTTTCTCCATGTGACGTGCGGGAAGGCGTTCGAGTGCGCGCCATGCGGCTTGTCGAACCTGTTCGTTTTGGTCTTTGCGGGCTTGGAATAGAGCACCTAAGACACGGGGTTCGGATCGAATGTGGCTGAGGGCTTCTACGGCATACCGTCTTGCAAGGGGATCCTCGCTTTTGATGGTTTTAAGGAGTGGTTCGATGGCTGGTTTCCCAATGCGGCCCAAGGAGAGGGCGGCAAGTTTTCGGGCGTAGTCGTCTTCTTCATCTTGTAGTACTCGAACGAGTTGCATTACTGCTACTGCCCCTATTTCGGCTAAAGCGGTACTAGCCTGTAACCCTTCACGACCAGGTTTGTGTAATTCCTGAATGAGCTCTTTTATGCGCTCTTCCTTCATTGGGGTGAAATCCTCCAACGAGGGGATTATGGGTGTTCAGAGATTTTCAGTGTTTCGATTCCTGCTAACTATGTTCAAAGGCTCTAAAAAGGTGAAAAATGGTTGAAATGGTATCTATTCTTGGGCGACGCGGTACCAATATGTGTAAGTTTCTTTAAATCCCAGAGTAGAATACAACGCCTTTGCCGGGTCATTATGCTCTTCAACTTGAAGATAACCGTGGGATGCCCCGTGATTTAACGCCCAGGTTACAAGGTTTTGAGTGATCACAGTTGCAATACCTTCCCGGCGATGATTTTTATCAACGATTAAGCCAAACAGGCCAAGCCAAATCCCATCGATGACGCCCAAACCTGTTCCCACAATCGAATCACCTATGACTGCTGTGGCAAAGGCTTTCTCCTGGGTGATTCGTTCCATTATGCCTTGTCGCACTTTCAGTGTCACCTTATCATATCCAGCAAACCGTCCATATGCCTGAAGCCAGTCACGGTTTAGGCTGCCAAAGATCACGATTCCTACTTGGGGCTCTTCGACAACTACAGAATTCAAGGGAGCCGTATGGACTTCTACACGCATGTCCATAATGAGGGCATTATTCTCCAAGGCTTCATCCAAGTTGGGTGGCTGACTAGTCGTGGTTAACTGAAAACGCATCGGTAATCGATATTGCTGGTAGAAAGTTTCAACGGTCTTCAACGCTTTGTCAAGCTGAGCCTCCGGAGGGTTCCTGAGAGGAAGGACGCTGTTGGCACGACGGGTCACTCCCTCAGTTGCCCGAAGAAGCCAACCTCCATACTGTTGTCGATGTTTTGCTGGCCAAGCACGACTTGCTACCTCTTCGATGGCTCGAATTCGCTCCGAGGATGCCATAGACTTCACCTGGGCTGGTCTATCCATGGCGTGAAGCCCAGTATTTATCCTTATGTCTCCGCCAACTTAGGTCTCGACTTAAACAGATTTATACTGATTTTGGATTTTTGTCGGGGGTAGACGGCGAAAGCACTCATTAAACTCAATGAAATTATTGAGTTCTCCTTCAAGCCAAATGAAACCTTCGATTTAGTAATTCAAGAATCTATGAGCACCTGCAAGGTGGTTAGGGTATACTTTTTTTGGGATTAACAACAGTACCGTAATAATCGAGTTCGGGATAGTGGAAGTAAAAACACTTAGGTGAATAAGATGGCCATTCACAGTTTCTATGTCATTGCATGGGATTCGGGACATCCTCTCTATCACCGAACTTGGGTTGAAATCGCAGAGCACCCAACCCTTCTTGCAGGGCTCATCGCTAGTGTAGAATTACTCGCTCTCAAACTAACCAAACAACATGTGAATGTGGTTACCCTTCGAGATTATCGCTTCTTCTTTAAAGTCGACGAAGAAAATGGCCTCCTGATGGTATTTATCACCGACTTCGTTGCAGATCCCACTCGATTTAGCGATTATTTGGATATGCTCCATTCACGGTTCATTGAGACTTTTGATAATCCCTCTAGTCACATTCCAATCGACCAACGGGACCCCCGACGGGCAAAGGTCTTCGACGAATTAGTTGACAGCCTGGTCTCTCACTGGGAAACGGGAGAAGTCACGCTTCGTGCAGCGCAAGTGATGGATATTCTCGATGTCTTCACACAATTCTATAATATTACGCTCCAAAGAGTCCTAACTGAACGAACTCGCGAGATGTATCTTTCAGATATTCAACGCATATTCAGCATCCATCTCCAAGCGGATCCGGCTCTTCGCCCTATGAAACTGAATGATCAGGGAATGGTAATCTACGATCAACTTGATCCCGCTCAGGTCAACCGAGACACCATCATTGATATTTTGAGCATCGTCTTAAAAGAACTCATTTCACTTGTCCGGCGTACACGGAGGCGACAAAGCTACGAAACCCTTTTCTTTGAACACTACGCTCCACTCATAAAGGAAGAATATGGACGGCTCGAAGAGTACGGTCTCATGAAAAAATTGGTGATGGAACTTCTATGAACCACTATGCGTCCGACGATGATAAGAGACAGGACCATTCCTATACGCATCGAGCAAAAATCATTGTTGTAGGTGACGCGGCTGTCGGTAAAACCAGTCTGATTGTTCGATATGTGAAAGGCGTCTTCAACCCTGGTTACATCATCACCTTAGGGGTGAATTTTTTTTCTCAAGATGTGACCATCCTCGATAAAACCTTGCGCTACATCATCTGGGATACAGCAGGCCAAGAACGCTTTGGACCTGTCCGCAAAAAATATTATCTTGGCGCTCGCGGCGCTCTTCTCGTCTTTGATCTCACGAATCTCCAAAGTTTTGAACACCTAGATTTTTGGGTCAAAGAAATAGAAGGGATATGTGGTGAAATTCCCGTTCTTTTAGTAGGAAATAAAGCTGATCTAACACCTGTCGTGAAACAAAGTGCGATTCAAGAGTATGCAACCCTCCACAATATGACCTATGTTGAAACCAGCGCCAAAACAGGCATGAACAGCATTCGCCCATTTTTCCTCCTCGCACCCCTTATCCTTGGGGAGCTCAACAGAGCAGGTAGGACACATCAGTTTTAGATTGCGTTTTCCTGTAGGCTCATTTATTAATTGTTTACCAAGCTTAAGCTTTTTCAGGACCTCATAATCAAAGTCTGTCTCCTTAACTGAAAACCACTTGAGCTGACACTATCATGCCCCGGCTAGCCTACTGGGATCAAGAAGATCATGACAAAGCCATGTTCCAAATTCGACAGCCCCGCCAAGTAGTACTCTCACTAAGTTTTGAAGCTAAGGGAGTCCCTTTCGCAAAGAAACGCGTGCGCGTCTATGTTGCCCGGAGCATGGTTGAAGGGTGCGATGAATTTCATGAATACATCCTTAACGATGAAGGCACCCTCGAGCTATCTCAACATTATGGAGAAAGCCTAATCGATGTGGAGCTTCATCAGGAAGCCCTTCCCCCCGATTGTGGAATTGATTACATCACCTTCCACTGGTATCATCCTGGCCAATGGTTTGACCAATTGTCAATTCATCAGGACTTGACGAAATGGAGGGTAAACCCGCCCAACACCAAAAATGGCGATATTACCTTTGATGTTACCTTCGACCCCGCCTTACGACCTACTTCCGCTCAGGTGAATTTTTCAAATCTTCTCGGATATATTTTTGAAGCTCCAGAAATGGGAAGTTATCCTGAAGCCACGGTGAAAATTAGGGGAAAAGGTCAAGCCACATTCATCATCCACATGCACAGGTTCTTTGAGAAATGGGCAAAAAATTATCAAACTCCCTTTCAGGCAGGAGACGAATACCCCTTGGAACTCATCCTGACATTCGATACCGCATTTGATGTAAAACCTTCGTCGAAAAAAGATCCGGTCTTTGTCCCCAAATCCTATGATGGGAGAGTTGATCAGGCCGATGGTAACCCCTACCTGGGTGTTCCTTCAACCACCCCGGAACATTCTACTCAGTTAGTTATAAAGCCAAAAGTGACGCTTACTTCGCAAATGCTTCCAAAGCCTTAATCTGTGGGTGGTTGTAGCTAAGCTTCTTAAGTCAACACCAGCTTTCTTGTATGTCAACCATCTTCGTCTTCGTAAAACAAGGTGATTATAATGGTAATTCAGGAGCGCAATGAAACCCTCTTCAATTTTCTAACTCCCGCATTACTCATTATGGTGGGCTTACTCATACTTAACATCGGTGCAGTGGGTCTGATTCTAATCCACTTCTTCACACCAGTTCTTATCCCAGATGTAACTATGGCAAATATCCAAATTAACCTCGCTGGACAAATCGCCGGTACAATTGCTACAATTTTTTTCTTCATCACTTTATTTCGCGTCAAAAAGGTAGAAACCCATAAACCAACTATAAAACGGCTAGTACTTGTCCTCGGCGTTTGTTGTTTTGGTCTCACAATAGCCACATTTGCATCCTTGATTCTCGTACTAGTCTTAAATGCCCTGGGACTTCCAGTTATTCATTCCTATGCCGGGATAATTCTAGGACCTGAACACCTTTCCAACCCTTGGAACCTCGTGCTTTTCTTTGCCACAGGAACTGTGGGAGCTGCTATCTTCGAGGAACTCATCTTTCGACGAATGCTCATCCCCGCCTTAGAAGTTCGGGGAATGTCCCCTACTGCTGCCGTCATCACCTCTAGTCTCGGATTTGCTCTCATTCATGTTCCCAATGATGTCCTTAACGGCAGCTTTGGGTTCGTCATCACCCATTTCATATCCGCAGTGATCATCGGATTGGTCTTTGGCTTCGTGTATGTCTTCACCCGGAATATCATATATCCAATCATCGTCCATGCATTCAACAACGCCTTTGCCTTTGGTGAAATCATTCTCCTTACCATCAATGAAACTAACCTACTTCTCATCTATGCCCTGGCAATGTTGGTAGTCTGGTTCATTGCCATTCTTATTGCGGTATACGCTGGAATCAAGTACTTTTCCTCCGACCCTCCCCATTGGGTGAAAACTCTTAAACAAAAATCCTCCACCAATATCCTCCCTGGACTAGCAGGATATTTGCTCATCGCCTTTGGTTTAGTTTCATTTCAAACAATAGTAGAACTGTTCCTTACCATCCCTGATATCATCTTACTCTTCACGGTGTTATTCCTCTTCTATCTAGGTTACCTAGCTATCCTACTATGGGTTGTAAAAACATCTCATTACATAACAAAAGAACAACCAGAGGTTCCAACTAGAAAATTCTACGATAGAGCTGAGGATGTTACGCAGGAACCTCTCCCAGAATAAGTGGTAAAGTTCGTTGGGTTTTTCCTCGAACTATGCCAAGTTCCAGTCGACTCCTGACAGATCGCTTGCGTAGTTGTTCTTGTATCTCCCCCATGGAACGAATCCTCTTATTGTCAAAGGCGACAATTACATCACCCTCCTGCAATCCTGCATGAGCAGCGGGGCTATGAGCCACAACTTGAGCTACAAGGACACCTTCATCAACGGTCAACCCATAGGCTCGGGTAATCTGGGGGTTTACAGCTACCCCTAAAAACCCCATGTAGGATCGTCGGACATGGCCATGTTCGATGATTTCCTGAGCGATCTCTTTTACGGTATT
>JBHLMG010000023.1:0-36995 GCA_048938385.1 Promethearchaeota archaeon
TACGAGCCATGCATATTCCCATTTTCTCATCATGAAAACCTCAACTAAGTTGCTCTAAACATTCTAGGTATTACAGAAGACTATAAACAGCTGTGGATTAATTCTCCATAGCCTTCATATGTAGTGCTACGAAAAATTCATTTTCAGAAACTTCTTTGTATTCCATAGGATGTAGTATCATGACAATTACAGTACTAGGTCTTTGTGGTTCACCAAAACATGAAAAATCCAGTTCAGAATTTCTTCTAGTAAAGGCCTTGGAAGCTGCAAAGACTGTTGAAAGCGTTACCACGGAATTACTACGCCTTGCAGACTTTGAAATCTTGCCTTGTACTGGGTGTGATAATTGCGTGCGTCAAAAGCCCTGCCCAGAGGATGCTAAAGATGATGTTCCAAAAATCTTGGATAAAATGGAAGCTGCAAAGGCAATTATTTTCGCAAGCCCCTCCTACTTTGCGACAGTCCCAGGACTGTTTAAGAATCTCATCGACAGGTCACGAACCCGTAAGATGCAGGATCATCGCCTGCGTGATAAAGTGGTGGGAATCATCGTCGCTGCAGGGCTTCGTCACGGCGGACAAGAAACCACAGCTGGTACGATTATTAACTATGCATTAGGTCAGGGAATGATTATTGCAGGTGGTGTAGGAGACCCTGTAAGTGAAGCCTGGGCAGGAATGACGGGATTACAAACGGATGGCTTCAATTGGCGTGGCACACCTAAGGATGATATCGCAATTCGTAATAGTCAATTAGTCGGTGAACGTGTTGCACACCTTGCCTTGAAACTACAGACAGGTTAATCGGTTTTCCGTTCAGGTTCTACCTTGTATCCTGTAGCTTGCCAGGCTTTCTTCATTTCAGGATTCTGTCTTAGAAATTCATCGACAGCGTTCTTTGGAACTCGGTTGAAAGGACAGGAAAAGTTAACACATCGTAGGCACAGCCACCCAAAGAGAATCGTTGCTAATCCAATGGCTCCTAAACTAGTGAAAGCTAATAGTAGCCATTGTTGGCTCCAGATAAGGAACGGAAAAGGGTATCCGAAGATGACCACAACACCAATGATGAACTGAATGCGTTCCGATCGGTTCATGGGTCCAGGGTTGTACTTCCAGAGTTTGTACAGGCCATAATTGCCGTGACACCGAAGGACCCGTCCTTCTTTTCCATAATAAGGACAATGGCTGCATAGAATACGGTTTTCCCATACTTGAAGGAATACTACTAAAAACACAAGCCAAATAATTAGGAACAGTCCCAGTCCTGAAATAATTAGACCCCAACAAGCAGGGACAGCGACTATTAAGAATCCGAATAAAAACAAAATCAAGGGTTTTCGTTGAAATCCTTCCAAAAGGTTTCCATCATAGGTTTGTGTAAATGCCCAAATTACTGCTATGAGTGTGATAAAAGCAAGAGTTCCAATGAATCCAGCCTCGGGCCCCACAGCTCCTCCCGTGAGAATATCAGGCGCTAGGTTATGTACGGAAATAATTCCTTCGTCCCGAAATCCGGCAATATGATACTGCATGAAATTCCAGCCGAAATGAATTCCGATAGGTAACCAAAGCTTCTTTGTGCGTGTAAATGCGATTCCAAGCAAAATACCACCTAAGGTTAGATTCAGGAACCAAATACCAGCGTTAATTAGCGGCACAGCGTTCCAAATCATGCTTGGAATGTGAGTAATGGCAAACATGAGGGCTGTTGTGAAAATCGCTATAGGGTTAAAAAGTGAGGTTGCTAAATTTTGTTGAATGTATCCACGAAACACAAGTTCTTCTGTAGTCGCCACCAATCCCTGCCAAATTGCATATGTGATTAACCAACCAATTACCTCTTCTAAAGGGATAGTCAAAAAAATTGGAGTAAGAATAATCCATCCAAGAATCGCTTCAAGCCATATGAAGAGCCCGATAACAGTCGCTCCAATCAGGATGCCTAAAATAAGCTGGAGCCACCACCACGATTTCAGCTTAAATCCAAGATTTTCTGGTAATTGATTATCTACAAATACCCATAATAAAAGCGCAATCAGGATGACAAGATAATAGTAGAAGGCTCCTACAATATCAACAATATAAGTGAGTACAATCAGTACGCTGGAAATGATGAACATGAACACTGCAGTTAGCCAACGAGGCGCAAGACCTTTCTTATGGGAATTCATGGAATGCGGTGTGTTGTCTTTCCATAAAGCTTTAGGTATTCCAACCATTTCACCGGCGCTAGGCACTTATAGCAACGCACTTTTTGGAGGAAACTACAATACCTGGTCAGGTTAAAATCACTGTGGATCAGACCTTATGCAAAGGCTGTTACATCTGTATGCTTTTTTGCCCTGCGCGTATCTTAGAACCTAATGCACCAACAGCTTGGGGCGGTCATAGTCCAAGGCTATGCGAGGGGGGCGAAAGGAAATGCATGCTAGTAAAAGGAAAACACGGTGTGAAATGCCGGCTGTGCGAAAAACGCTGTCCTGATGCAGCAATAATGGTGGAGGTGATAGAAGGGTGAAAAGCGGCGTGCATTTTGTAGATGGTGGTATTGCCTGTGCTGAAGGTGCTCTCTATGCGGGTTGTCGGTTCTTCGCTGGCTATCCGATTACACCAGCAACAAGCATCGTTGAGCATATGGCCTTACGCCTTCCACAAGTCAAGGGTAATTACTTGCAATTAGAAGACGAAATTGCCTCCATAGCAGCAATCATTGGGGCTTCATGGGCTGGAGGGAAAGCCATGACTGCCACTTCCGGTCCTGGCTTCAGCCTCATGCAAGAAAACCTTGGCTACGCCTACCTCACCGAAACCCCGATCGTCGTTGTCGACACCCAACGCTCCGGTCCAAGTACTGGTCAAGCTACCATGCCCGGACAACAGGATGTGATGCAAGCACGTTATGGTACACATGGCGACATCGCGCCAATTGCTTTCTGTCCCTGGTCGGTCCAAGAGATGTTTGACTTTACCATTCAAGCCTTTAACTATGCTGAACGCTTCCGAACCCCCACTCTGATAATGGCAGACGGAGCCATCAGTTACATGCGCGAACCTTTAACTATCCCAAAAGCTGGAGCTGTATCTGTCGCCAATCGTAAGCCACTCACAAAACAACACCCGCGTTCCGAAGAAATTTTTCTACGCTACGAGATGCCCAAGTTTGGCGATGGCCTCAATCTTCTCGTCACTGGGTCCGCACACCGCCCGACTGGTGTTCGGGATTATACCCCCCACTTCCATCGAGCTACAATTAACTGGTTATTTGAGAAAAATCAGCAAGCTGCTGAAGCCCTCCACCACGAAAATCTGGATCTCGAGGGTCTTCATGTGAAAGACACGAAGACCATCGTTCTCAGTTTTGGAGCAGCAGCTCGTCCAGCTTATCAAGCAGTTCAGCTGGCCCGTAAGCAGGGATTGAAGGTGGGATTTGTTCGCTTGAAGACTCTATGGCCTTTCCCAGAATCGCAGCTTCTCCAATTACTCACTAATGTCCAACGCATTCTCGTAGTAGAGATGAATATGGGAATGATGGTTCGGGAAGTTTCACGACTGGCCTGCAGTGCCGAGGTGATAAGCGTTCCTAAGGTGGCAGGTGAAGTACACCATTCAAAGGAAATCTTAGAGGTAATCAGTGGAGATGATGCCCAATGAGTCAACCTGAAATAGATTTAGGAAAGCCTCAACAACACTATCGTAAACACTATCTCCGAAATCTCCCTACCGCATTCTGTGCTGGATGTGGCAATGGAACTATCCTCAATTGCTTCATTCGAGCCATTGACGAACTCCTCGAAGTTAAAAAAATTCAGCAGCAAGATTTACTGTGCGTATCTGGGATTGGGTGTTCTGCATGGATTCCTAGTCCCCATTTTAACGGAGATACGCTACACACGACCCATGGACGAGCCATCGCTTTTGCTACGGGTGCAAAAACCATGAATCCCAATTTACTGGTCACTGTCTTTACAGGGGATGGTGATGGCGCTGCTATCGGAGGGAATCACCTTATTCATGCAGCACGACGGAATATTCCAATGACAGTAGTGTTAGTAAATAACCTCAATTATGGAATGACCGGTGGCCAATCAGCACCTACAACACCTCTTCATGTCCGAACATCAACATATGCAAAGCATCCTGAACCCCCATTCGATCTTTGCCAACTTGCATTAGGTGCAGGGGCAAGTTTTGTTGCCAGATGGACGACTTTCTATGTCGATGAAATTACTACCACCTTGAAAACAGCACTTCTCCATCCAGGGTTCGCATTCGTTGAAATCATCTCGCAATGTCCAACATATGCGGCCCGATTCCTAACTGAGTTCCAAGCTTCACTCTCCGCCCCTGAGCGAGAACAGTACCAACGGTATCCGGGTGCCTGGATGCTCAAAGCACTAAAAGGAAAAAAGATTGGCGAAGCTTTTGGTCAGCCCCGATATCAAGTGAAAATGAAAGATGTGCCAGTTGAACTCGGAATCTTCAAACAAGAACAACGCTCTACCTTCATTGAGTATCTCCGAGAACTGTGGGAGCGATGAGTAGGTGGCTGGAAGCATGTTATTAACGGTGCGTTTTGCTGGTTACGGCGGCTATGGCGTTGTTACCGCTAGTCGAATTCTTGGACAAGCTTTCTCACAAGATCACTTTCATGTTCTCCAAACCGAATCTCATGGTGCCGCTGCCCGAGGAGGTGCATGTACAGCAGATCTAACAATCTCTACAGATCCAATCTACGAACTGGAATTCCGAAGACCTGATGTGTTAATTATTCTCTCGACACCAGCTTTCAAAAAGTGCTGTTCAATCAGCCCCGATTTGACGAGTAATCTATTACTCATCGAAGCGGACCTTGTTGATGATTCCGTTGTCCTCAAGGGGCTAGCAGATCTCCCCAAATCGAATAAAATCAGGATTTACAAAGCACAGATCCGAAAAGTCGCTGAAGAGCTAGGGGATGTTCGATACATGGGAATAGCGTCCTTGGGCGCGCTAGCCACAGTGGACGACCGTGTTGATCTCAAACAGTTGGAAAAAACTATCAAAACCGATACTAAACTCCGTCGTTTTGAACAGCAGAATCTTCGGGCCCTCCATGAGGGGACAACCGCTGTAAGCCTTCTTAAACCCACAACATAATAATGCAATACTGACTTAACCGACTCGAATCAGGACGATCTCTCATGGCAAAATCTGCAGTTCCCGCTTATCTTAGCCTTATCATTGCTGCTGTAGGATTTGGCAGCATTCCTGTGTTCTCCTTCTACCTAAGCCTTCTAGGGGTTTCCTCGCTGCAACAAGCTCTTTTTCGCGCTATCTTTACGGTCATCTTTCTCTTCCTTGGGCTAGGTATCGCCTTTTCCTTTCGTGACATTCAGTTCCAACGAAAACATACTCCTCACTTCATTCTCTACGGTTTGATTGGCATCGCATTGAGTATTATTGCTTATATCAGCGCTATAGCAATTGGGACGCCTGTTGTCGTAGCAGTTTCTCTCACATACTTGTATCCTGCCCTCACGCTCATCCTTAGCCGAATATTTCTAAAAGAACTATTCACCCTCCCTCGTCTAATCGCTGTCCCTCTCTCAATTGTGGGTGCCATCATCGTTTCACTTCCCCTAACACCGGAGCTAGAACCCGTTCCCGTTGTTGGAATTATCCTATCCTTTCTGAACGGCGTTTTTGCGGCGTGTTATATGGTTCTTGGAAGGAAATGGGGTGGACATGAAGGGTACGCTCCAACTGTAACTACTTTTTGGGGGTATTTCTTCGCTATGTTATGGATGGCACCGCTGTTCCTTATAATCAGTGTATTAGTTCCAGATCCCCGAATCGTTGGCTTCCAGCTCGTTCTACCTCCCGTGACATGGTTACTTTTAGTCGGATTCGCTCTCTTTGCCACCGCCATCCCCTACACCCTCACAAATGTTGGCGTGGAACGCATCGATGCTTCTGCGGCATCCATTCTACTCCTTTTAGATCCCGTTAGTGCAGTTGTGTTTGGATTTCTATTCCTTAGTCAAGGTTTGGCTTTCTGGCAAGCAATTGGGGCAAGCCTCATCCTATTTGCTACAGTACTCATCGCGATTGAGCCTCGTCTCCAAAGACAAAAGCAATCTAAGCTTGAAACTCCTCTTCAACCGGATTCATTATAATGGGATGAATGCCACTTTGTGTTAGGAGTGGCCTTTGTTGACTCTTCCCAAAGGAAAGCTAAATTTAACTGACTTAGAACGCCTAGTTTTTCCCCATCTACCTCGCGTCGACGATCCACGCAAAGCAACCCTAGATTATACAACTGCCTCCGTTCAGGGCAACCTCTTCGTGGCGTCTGATCCTGTGATTGGGGTTCCCCTACAATCCTATGGCTTTTTTGCCGTTCACTATTCCGCAACAGATGTTGCCATGGCGGGAGTGGTTCCCCAATATCTCAATGTCGGGATCTACTACCCCCCCGGTACTGAGGAATCATGGCTCATAAAAACAGTTCAGCAGTTAGGGCAAGAAGCCAACAGGCTCAACATCCAAATCATTGGTGGTCACACTGGGGGTTATGATGGACTGCAACTACCAATAATCTCATCAACTTGTTTTGGTATCCTATCAGAAGACTTACCTCCACCTCCTGAAATCAAATCCGGTGCTGTAATCATAGCTGTTGGGCCCATTGCTCGTGAAACACTATGGTTTCTTGCGAATGTAGAACCTTCACAAGTCGACGCAATTTTACCACGCACCCACCGTGAAGCTTTGGCGGGTGATCTGAGCCCTTTCTCTGTAGTTCCGCTAATCAATGCATTATCAAAAGAGGATGTAATTTTGATGCACGATTTAGCAGAAGGGGGTTTAGCCACTGCTCTGCAAGAACTCCAAACCCTAACAGGTCGGGGTATTACGGTTCAATACGATACCATTCCTTGGGATTCAATCAGCTTACGACTCTTTGAATACCTGAACTGGAATCCCTTCCATTGCTCATCCTTTGGTAATTTTCTCCTTGTTACTACTCGTGATGCAAGTGAGAAAGTCTTAGAAAGTCTAAGTGATTTTGGTCGGGATGTGGCAATAATCGGCGAATTTACCCGGAAGAAGCGGATCCTCGTTGAATATCCGGATCGAACGAAACCCCTCGATTCCGGGAGGGATCCTTATCAACGGTTCACTGATAAACTCATCTAGAAGAGCTTCGACGGGCTTGGACACAAAAGAATGCTCCCAGACTACGTGTTAGAGCTCGTGTACCTAAAACCTCGTCCAACTGGGCAAATTTACTCAGCCAACCTTGTGGTGTAAAACTTGGGGCATACACGGAACCTCGAGACTTGACAATGGAAAACCCAGATTGGTGAAGCATACGGGTAATTTGCCAGGGACTTGAAAACCTAGCGTAACTAAATACATCTGGTGCTACAAGATTGCGTATTCGTCGTTCGAGAGCCCATACATTCGTTGATGTTAGAATTCCCAAAACTAACCATCCGGCAGGGTGTAAGCACCGATATACTTCAGATAGTATTTTTTTTGGATTAGGAACGAATTCAAGCACGGTCATACCGAATGCCAAGCTCATTACATTTTGACGAAAAGGTAAATTCTCTCCATCCGCAAGGGCAAGGTGAACTAATGGATCCGCCTGTATTTTTCGGTAAGCGAGTGTCAGCATCTGCCATGAGATATCCACAGCCACAATGGTACTGGATACAGGTTTGAGTATGTCCAATGCCATACCAGTCCCGATGCCGATTTCTACACACACTCCAATAATGTGAACTGGCATCAAGGCCTCTATTGCGGCAGTTTCTACCAACCAGACATATCTTCCCAAGGGTGACTCGTACCAGCTATCATAGAAAGGCGCTATCGCTCCAAAGGCCTTGCTCACAGCCTGTTTGTGTAATTCATGTCTTTGCTCGTTCAGCAATCCTCTCACTCTTGTACTGATAATTCAGATAAAATCCTCTCAACCCTAGTAGTGACCTCTTTAGGTGTTTTGCCAAATACTACGATGAGCGGTTCGACGCCCAAAGCGCCCCAGTCAAAGAGAACTTCTGGTACGAACCGAAGTTTCTCAAGGGCAGTTAGAGTCATACAATCTGGAATAGGTTGACTCGGTGGTAATCTAAAACCAATAACTTGTAATCCCGCCCGTCGACTTCCTTCAACGATGAGTGAAGTATTCCGAAGCGAAATCGCTGCGTGAATACTCGGGTTGAGCTGGTGTGCTTTCAGAATAACTCGACCCATAAAAGGAGCCCACCCAAAATCTACTTCACCAACTGCGTGTGGTTTACCACGAACTAAAATTATCCGACCGGTGAGACCCGCTACCTGTTCGATTTTACTTGCTCCTGGAAGACAAGCAACAAAGTTACTTCCAACCTCGGGTATAAGTTGAGTGAATCCCGGTAATTGGAGTAACTTCTGCAATTGGGCGTTCAAAGCCTCTTTCAGCGTCCCTTTCGACTCAGCCATCCTAAACCCTCGTAGTATGACAACAATGATGGGATTGAATAATTCTTCTCTTTGAACCTACGCCCTTTTACATAAGTCTTAAATAAGCAACGCTTTTGATTGTTGAACAGATTATCTCGGCAATTGGAGGTGACACTTTGTCGGAGGAACTTTCACCACGGTCAATGTATGTTGCGACCATTGGCATCTTAAGTGCCTTGATGGCAGTCTTTTCTTTTGCCAGTATAGTAATTCCTACACCACTTGGAAGCTACGATGCTTCTTCTGTCCTTATCTTTGCACTAGCCATATTGTATGGTCCCGAAATCGGTCTCGTCGTGACTGTAATCGGTCAACTTGTCGGTAAGGGTCTTCTCATCACCTATTCAGGATTACCTGCTGTGTACATTCCGGGAGTTGTTGCAGTACGAGGAGTCGAAGCTTACATCGTGGGATACCTTGGAAGACGCATATCCCGTAAACAGTATGGCGAGTCAGTCGCAATGGTAATAGGGGTTCTTTGGGAAACAGGGGCCTTTGTCCTAGCGGATATCTATCTTTGGGCCTTTTTCTTCGGGAGTTTGGCTTCTGGTCTTTGGGCAGCCACTTTTACAGTATGGACAATCGTCGATTTGATTTGGGTACCATTAGGAATCGCTGCTGTGTATTACATGCGCGTTGCGTTTAAGACCCAGTACTTAGATAAGGAATTGAACTTGATCAATCCGCCGGGTCATCGTGGCGTCTTTATTCTTTCCGTCCTGTTGATAGTGCTTGCTTGGGGTCTAATTGGAATTGCTGGCTTAACGGGTTGGTTCTTTGCACCAGTTATACCACCCCCCTGATTGGTTTCCATCATTATCGAAATAGGAAGTGAGGGTAACACTTAAGCCCAAATAGGGACTGTGTCCGATTAGTGGTTATTCGCATGGTGTTGGAGCATGCGGCAGGTCATCAACAAGGTCATCGTCGAACTCATACAAGGGGACATCACCGAATTAGCGACTGATGCCATAGTAAATGCGGCTAACGAGAATTTGCAGCTTCTATCAGGTGGTGTAGCTGGGGCTATTCGTCGCCGAGGCGGACCTGCTATTCAACGCGAATGCAATGAAATTGGAGGGACCCCTGTAGGCACGGCCGTAATCACAACTGGTGGCAACTTGAAAGCCCGATATGTGATTCATGCAGTTGGACCACAGTGGGGAGAAGGCGACGAAGATGCAAAACTAGCAAAAACCATAGAAAGCGTTTTGAAACTAGCAGATGGCAAAGGTTTGCGAAGTGTAGCCATACCAGCCATCAGCACAGGTATCTTTCGCTTTCCCAAAGAACGCGCGGCGGAAATCATCATAAATACCACCATCACATTCCTCAAAGAGGTAAAAACGACACTTCGGCGGGTGGTATTTGCGTTGTATGATCCTACATCATTTACAATATTTCAAAAAGCCTTAAACACGGCTATATCAGGTTAGTCTGGATGCACGATTTTTTACATTTTCAAAGAAATGGTTTTTTCACTGTTTGACAAAAAAGATCAGCTGTGAAACTGCGTTTACCATTCGACTCCACGATTCTTCGAGTTCATCCTGCGGTAAAGTAGAACCGCCAGCAGCATATCGTGTGAAGATGATTTCAGCGCTGTGATAGAGCGTATGCAAAGTGGTGTGAGCTACCACCCAACCTAGACTTGGTTTTGACTTGTTCGTAGGTGGTTGAAACACAAGGTCTTCGTCAGGACATTCTTTTAGTTCCCGAAGGATTCGTTCCTGAACATCAATCAACAAATCCTTTGCGATACCGAGAGGAACCTGTTTTGCATACACGATGACCTTACGCCCTGTAGCGGCAAGCCAATAAAGTTCCGAGTTGGCGATATGCGTCAGATAATAGACAATTGTGCGTGATTCAGGCGCAATCTCCTGAGACGCCTGTTCTGCCGTTAAATCAGTTAAAATATAGTTAAGATGATTATGGGCTGCCCGATATGCTGCTGCAAGACCGACGCGCAAGTCCTTTGGTGGGTTAACCTTCATAAAATACAACGGGTCTGTACCTCAACTAAAGTTTTTGCTTCTGCTAACACAATCAATGAACAGCCCTAAACCATCTTTAAGGATGCATCTTCCCAAAATTCTATAAGCGGCAGATGGGGAGGGCTTCTAGAGGTTCAAAGTTTGGTACCTGATGAGATGGCTGGGAAACGCTTAGAACTTCCCTTCACAGCGATAGTTAATCATGAAGAATTAAAACTAGCCCTGCTACTCAACGCTATTAATCCCAAAATTGGTGGGCTTCTCATCACCGGGCCAAAGGGAACCGGCAAAACAACTATAGTTCGGTCTCTGGCAGCTTTACTTCCAGAAATTCCAGTGGTCAAAGCTTGCCAATTTCGCTGTGCTCCTGATGATGCTACAGGTGTTTGTGCCGCGTGCAAAGCACGATTGAATAACAAAGAGACCCTAAAAACTGAACTCCAAAAAATGCGCGTCATCAATCTCCCACTGAGCGCGACTGAAGACCGAGTGGTTGGCAGCCTTGATGTTGAACAAGCCATTCGTGAGGGCGTCGCTGCCTTAAAACCAGGTATTTTGGCAAGTGCCAACCAAAACATCCTCTATGTTGATGAAGTGAATCTCCTTCCTGATCACATCGTGGATTCCCTCTTGGATGCTGCTGCAACCGGGGTGAATGTGATTGAACGAGAAGGAATCTCTGTTAGCCATCCAGCACGGTTCATATTTATCGGTTCTATGAACCCTGAAGAAGGGGAACTCCGTCCTCAATTGCTTGACCGATTTCCCCTCCATGTCGCTATCCAACGGCCTTTCTCCGATGAAGAACGAGTTGAAATTATCCGGTTAAACCTGGCTTTTGAGCGTGACCCTAAGGGGACATTATCCGAATGGGCAACGCAAGAAGACAAACTACGCCAGGACATTGATGCCGCAAGAAAACGAATGAAGGACGTGTATATTCCCGAATCGGTCATGCAGGTTATTGCCCATTTAACTTCACGCTTACAAGTTGATGGTGCTCGACCTGACATCGTGATTGCTAAAACCGCCTTGGCCTTCGCTGCCTTTGATGGACGCACCGAAGTCACAGTTGAAGATGTCGAAGTGGTGGCTTCATTGGCTCTTAGCCATCGAACTCGCCAACGCGGGATTCTAGAACCGCCTACCAGCCAAGAGGTAAGCGATGTAATGAAAGAAGCCCGAAAAAAAGCAAAAACTCAAGATCCAAGAGGCAAGGATAGGGATCCTCATACCAAAGAAGACCACCAGAAACTGACAAGTAAATTCAAGAAATTCCACGCCCTCGATGCTAGTCAAGACGGTGATCGCTTTTCAGGTACTCCCCCTAAGAAGAAAGTCGGTGGTCGATTGTCGTACACAGGATTTGTGTGCTTTTACATAGTAATGGCTGCGGCAATAGGCCTCCTCCTCCCAGTGGTTTTTCCCGTTAACTTCATCATAGGGGGGTTCTTCGCTGCAGGTTTGGTGTTACTCTTCGAACGCATTCTCCGCTCTCACCGTCGACCGGGAATGGTCATGCCTTCACTATCCGAAGGTGATAGTCCGCCGACTCCAAGAGGAAGGTTTCGTCGCGCAAAACATAAAGGCGAAGCTGCTGGTGCACCGGCAGCCAGTGCCACTGCTCCTAAAACTGTGAAAATCACTCGTCAAGAGGAACCCCGCTCACGCAAGCCTCTTCTTTCTCCTTCGCTAGTTCGGTTAGATCAAGGTAAACCTTTGTTTCAACTTGAGGATTTACTCCAACCCCGATACTTTGGCCGGCAGCGCGCACCTAAATGGTCGATTCGTCAGGTCGGACGGCGTGCGGGCTCAGGTCAAAGTCGCAAGGTAGATAACGGTGTCCTCCTCGGTGCTAGCCTTCCTCATGGTTCACCTCGCAACATTCACCTACCCGCAACTATCACGGCAGCAGCACTCCATAATGAAACCTCGACGCAGGTTCCCCGACTTCGTATTCAACCTTCAGATGTCTGGGAAAAACGTTTCCAGAGCTGGACTCCTCTTACGATAATATTTGTTATAGATCTCAGTATTTCGATGGTCAAGAACTTCGACAAACTACAACTCTCTTTACTCGCATTCAAAAACTGTCTAGAAGGCACGCGTGACCGAGTTGGTCTCATAGCATTGAAAGATTGGGGCGCTGTGGAGGTACAAGCGCCCACAACGAACTGGACTCGCCTGGTCGCGAAACTCATGACGCTTCGACTTTCAGGATATACACCCCTAGCTGCGGGACTAAGACGCGCTCATGATACGATAAAGCGAGAACGCCGTCGAAATCCTGGAACGCTACCACTGATAGTGGTGTTCAGCGATTATCTTCCTAACATCCAGTTGCAGGGCTCTGAAACCCCGGATATCGGACTGCCAGAAGCAATTGCAGATGTTCTCCATCAATGCCACCTCTTAAGAAAAGATCGCATTCCACTCGTAACTATCAACCTCCACCACGAGTTCTTTCGAATCAAAAACAAGCGTCATCATGAGGTGATATTAGATTGGGTGCGAAAGCGCTCTCATGAACTTAACATAACTAATTTCCTTGAAGTTGGAATCCGGGAGGATAAACTCATTCCTTTTCTTGCTTTCTATATGGCCTATATCACCTCAGGGCGCACATACCTTGGTGATGAACTGTCAACACCACCAGTAATAATTAGTGAAATTCACCGAATCGCTCAAGGAAGAAACTGAGGACTAGCAATACTTCTTTCTTTAACGCAAAATTCTCAGTATCATTGATAAGTTTGGACGCACCTCAGAAAATTTATCACTAATAGCGCCCTTCTATGACTTAACAGTAATCGGTGGGTCAGAATGGCACAACTGTATAGTCTTTATGTCGTGTACCGCGATGGTCGAACCCTGCTTCAACGAGATTTCCAGATTGAGAACATGGAACCTGATCTAGTCACAGGGTTTCTCTCAGCAGTAAGCATGTTTCTTTCAGATCTAGTGGGACGAATATGTGATGAAGGTCAACAGATCCGATCGTTAGAGCGTGAAGATGGGCGGCTTCGAATTATTGACCGTGAAGATGTAAAGATACTGTTAGAATATGGTAAAAACATCTATGTGGCCGTCTTTTCTACCGACGATCTTAAAGCAACCCGGGAGCGAATGAGACGCCTAATTGCCATTATTGAACGAGAACACGGCGAAAAGCTGGAGGACTGGATTGGTGATCTAGCACCTTTCCGGAACATTATCCCCATGATTGATACAATCTTTCGTCCTTTTGCAGTTACTGAACGCTATGTTCCATCACGCGTTCACACCGTTTCTGAAGAAGCCATAGCAGAAGAGTTTCATTCACTATTAGAGAAGGTTGATGGCTACAACTCCATTGAGGACCTGGCAGCTTCTCTCCAAACACCACTCCTTCAAGTAATACTCGACATACAGAACCTGCAAGAACAGGGGGCTGTTACGCTCAAGCGTAGGGTGAGTATTGAACAACTAGTATCGTACAACCCACCAACTCGATAAATTTATTCTTCTTCGCCTTGATCCTTTTCTTGTTGAATTTTGTGTATGATTTTCTCCATTTCTTTCAGGCTAGAATGAATCATTTTCTTGAGGGAGTGGAGTTCCTCTTCGATTGCGTCTAGCTGATTACGAAGCTCCTCAATGGTTACGCTAGATGGCTCCACATCATCCCTTAATTGTGGAGTACTGAGAAGCACGATTTCTTGATCGGTAGGAATCTTAGCTAGCCATCGAAAGGTCTGGATGATGAAGGTGGAATGATCTCTAATTTCAATATAATCGTTGAAGAATGGAGTTGTACCCCCTAGCGCTACCACTCGCCCGTTTTTTACCTCCTGAGCCACTGCAACGATAGGATTACCAGGGTAACTGGAAGCTCGTAATATCTGATGGGCCTTGTTCCCTGACATTATGCTAGTTGCTCCCAGGAATAATACACAGCGAATTCCGGTAACGATAGGGTGCATAGCCGAAGGTATCGTAGTTATCATATCATCAGGTGATTTCTCCTCACCATTACTTCGAGTCATTGTCGCTCTTATCGCCATGTCAGAAAATTCTAGCGCGAATGGCTTCATAACGGCGTTTAAGTTAGTATTTCGAGCTGCGTCTCCACCTTTTCCAAAAATTGTTGCGCCACTTAAAACCAGTAAACCTCCACCTGACTCTACATAAGCTGTTAATGTAGACACCTCTGGTTTTGAAAAGGTTGAATCTAGGGGGTTCCCTAGCACAACGATTTGATATGGCGTCAAATCCTCCTTATTCAATGGTAGCGATGTCGAACTAACAACAATTCCATTGGCATCCAATAGTAAGCGAAGCCGAGACAGCTCTGGTTCTTTTAATGTAACTTCTTCATTATGGCTAGTAATAAAAAGAACATTAACCGGTGTTGAGGGTGACATAGACTCTTGACCTCATTTCTCATTGCAGGCGCCGGAGTTAAATATACTACTCGAGTGGTCTATACTAGGTCCTCGAATAATATACGAAACCAAGGAGTGTGTCAAGAGTGACGGCATTATCAGTGCGAGTGATTGAAGCTAGCGCAGTAGATGTCGGGCGGTTTACTGTGCGCTTGGACCCAGAAATTCTCGATCAACTACAACTCGCGGATGGTTCTGTGGTTGAAATTCTGGGTAAAAAAAGCATCTGTGCCTTTGCCTACCGGGACGATAGTGCATCAAATCTAAAGGTCATCCGAATGGATGGGTTAACTCGGTTAAACGCCGGCGTCAAAATTGGCGATATCGTAACTTTGCACAAAGCTGAAGTCACGCCAGCACGAACTGTTGTATTGACTCCACTCAAAGGCGAAGAAACTAGTTATCGGGAAGAATTTGCAGTATCCCTTCTGAAAACCAACCTGCTAGAAAAACCGATCAAAAAAGACATCGTGATTGCTGTAGGTCGCGCAGCGTTTGCTCTTGGCGAAGCAAAATTCTATGTTGCCAAAACTATTCCCTCTGGCAATGTGATGATCAATACTAATACTGAACTTCAACTTCTAAAAGAAGCACCGGAGGATATCCCGACCGTAACAACGGCAACTTACGATGATGTGGGCGGCTTAGACGAGGCTATTCGGCGTATTCGCGAAATTATCGAACTACCTATTCGACACCCCGAACTCTTCGCTCGATTGAAAATCGAACCACCGCACGGCCTCCTCCTCCATGGTCCCCCAGGATGCGGTAAAACTCTATTAGCTCGCACAGTTGCCACAGAAAGCGAAGCGTATTTTCGAGCAATTAACGGTCCTGAGATAGTCAGTCAGTACTATGGGGAATCAGAAAGATTTCTGCGCGATGCGTTCAAAGAAGCCGAAGATCACAAACCCGCTATCGTCTTCATAGATGAAATAGATGCTATCGCTTCTCGACGAGAAACGGGTGGAATGGAGAGCCGTATAGTCGCTCAACTCTTGACCTTGATGGATGGTTTACAAGATCGCGATCAAGTCTATGTCCTGGCTGCCACTAACCGGTTAGAAGCACTTGATCCTGCACTGCGGCGTCCAGGACGGTTTGATCGAGAAATCCATATTCCCGTTCCGGATACGCGTGGACGGTATGAAATATTACGAGTGCATACACGGGGAGTACCCCTTGATTCTTCAGTTGATTTGGAACATATAGCACAGGCTAGCCACGGCTTTGTAGGTTCTGATCTCGCATTTTTAGTCAAAGAGGCCGCTCTAAGCGCTTTACGCCGTGCGCTACCACAGATCGAAGAACGACAAATGCAAGTTCCTCCAGAAGTGATCAACCAAATTACGGTAACAGCGGATGACTTTCGATTAGCCCGACAAGTAGTTGAACCTTCTGCACTCCGAGAAATCGCTATCGAAATCCCCCAAATCCATTGGAACGATGTCGGTGGAATGGAAGCAGCAAAACAAGCACTCCGAGAAGCTGTAGAACTGCCCATCAGTCGTCCTGATATCTTTGCTCGCTTCAATATCGATCCTCCTAAGGGAGTACTCCTATTTGGACCACCAGGAACAGGTAAAACCCTCTTGGCCAAAGCTGTTGCAACAGAGAGCCAAGCAAATTTCATATCAGTGCGTGGCGCAGAGGTAATGAGCAAATGGGTTGGTGAATCAGAGAAAATCATAGCAGAACTGTTTCGTCGAGCGCGCCAAGCAGCACCTGCAGTACTCTTTATTGATGAACTGGATAATCTAGCTCCAAGACGGGGTTCAGGATTTGACAGTAGAGTAAGTGAACGGGTTGTGAATCAGTTGCTTGTCGAAATGGATGGGATTGAAGAACTGCAAGGAGTAGTTATACTTGCTGCAACTAACCGCCCTGACATCATCGATCCCGCACTGCTTCGCCCTGGTCGGTTTGATATTTTCATTTACACACCTGCTCCTGATGCTAAAGCTCGACGCGCTATCTTTGCGGTCCATACACATGGAATGCCCCTAGCCAATGATGTCGATCTAGAACGCCTTGCAGCCACTACAGAAGGTTTTACGGGTGCTGACATCGTTAATGTGTGTCGTAAAGCAGTCTTAGCTACTGTTCGGACTAACCTTGAAGCACAGAAAGTAAGTTTAGCACACTTTCATGAGGCTATTTCCTCAACCCCTCCCAGTATCACTTCTGAGGTAGAGCAGCAATTCAGTAAAATAGCTGCCCGTCTATTAAGGAAATAATCTAACAAAGCCAATGTGTAAAACTCGAAGGATGGGATATCTCATTGACCTGGGAATTAGAACCAACTGCAAAACTTAAACTCGTTAAAAGTATATTACCAAAAGAAAATGAAACCCTACTCCTCGTCGCTAGATCAAAAGCTGTTACTGGAGTCCGAGCTGGCTCAGAACCCATCACTGTTCGAGGACAGGATGGTTACTTCATCCTTACCAGCTATCGTGTAACCTATCTTGCGGAGATTGAAGGTCTTCCACCTGAAGAACAACCAGCGGGTCAACTCATTAAAGGAAAAACCTTGGTCCGTGTTTTTATGAATCTTCCATTAGTCTTTCTTCCACAACTCCGAGAACGACCCGACAGTTACACTCAATGGAAAAAACACATGAACCTGGTCATCGAAAAGCCTGATGGCGTCCAAGAAATTGTCTACATTAAAGCAACTGGTGACCTACTTGATTTCCAACGGACAAGTCATGATTTTTTCAAACAGTGCTTTACTGGCCCCATAAACTTTGAAGCGCTCAAAGAAACGGGCGTTAAACACACCGAAACAACCGAATCCTACATCTATGACCTAATAGGAAAACGAATTAGCCAACAGATGATGGCAGTTCCAGAGAGTTTACTCGACAGTTATCGGAAAAAAGCCCGAACTACCTTCAACGCCTTCATCAGATTCCTCGGTAAAAAGGGGCAAGGTGGCTTTTATGACCCTGTTGCCCGAACCTTAGTAATTCGGGGTACTCATGTACACATTACATTGGATTGGATCGCAACATCCAACAACCCCTCACTGACGCGCACAATTCAACAATACATTGAAGAGTGGAGGTCTGAAGTAGAAGTCAAGAGTGAAAAACTAGGAGACCGTTATGAGATAACGGGATTCTAAACTTTTCACCAGAAGCTATTTGAGGTAAGACGCATTCGCGGATATGCAAAGGAGGTATTAGCGTGGCAAAAACAATCTGCCTTTTGGCCCCAGATCCTTATCTTGGTTCTCAGCCCAGTATCCCTATTGGTGATGTAGGGGGACAAACCTATTGGACGCAAATGATTCAGGCTCCACACAAAGACAAAGGAGCTCAGGCTATTCGGGCATTTCGTCGTCTAACACGACTCGCAGCTTTTGGAGGCTTTTCAACAGGAAAGACCCTGAAACGAAAACTACCTTCCGGAACCGAAGTTACTGAATCCGATGCCCGTCTCCCGCAGTTTATCTACCATCCTCCTGATATGGAACGCGACATGGAGCAGATCGAAATCATTGAAAAAGACGCCAAAATTTATGTTCCGCCAGACTGGATTTGCTGTGCGTATGGTGAAGAATTCAACGATGGTGATCGAGAATTCAAAGTATACGAAATCTGGGAACCTGGCGAAACCCCCTATACAATCGAAACTATGTCCTCTCCACTCATCAAGACTGGTTGGCGCGGACAGGGTTTCAAAGCTAATGTCGTATTCATCTATACTGGGCGAGTTCATGTTTATGCAAACACAGGTGTCACCCAAACCGCGGATCTAGCGAGACTAACCTGGACTGGCAAATCCTGGCGCCGTGAAGAATATGATATTCCTGTTTCAAATGCAGAAGGAAAAACGAGTTATAAACGATCAGTTCGACTACAAGAACCCTATGGGCTCTTGTTTGCCTTCGTCGTAGATGATCCTCGCAAACTCTTAATCACTCTTCAAGACCAACGCATCCCCATGAACTCTCAAGAGCTAATTGAATACTTGAAAACTCTAATTGATAATGTCATGCGGGATCAATTTTCCAATCACGATTTTATGAGTGCCCTACGAGACGAAGCTAATATCCGCGATGAAGTTCGCCAAGTAGTAGCTAAAGCATTTAACCGACTTGGCTTAAACTTGGTCTCGCTTTCGGCTGGTGTCTTATCCATAGAAGAAAAACTTTGGGACCGATTCTTCTATTGGCGCGTCGCAGGAGTTCATCCTGCTCAAGTGCTTTGGGCTGAAAAATCCGTTGAAATTGCGGAAAAAACTGGACAAGCTCCCACTCTTCCCGCTACAATTCCTACGGGTCCACTTGCGGAAGCTGAACAAGCACTACGTGAGCGAGCAACAACTAAAACATCCCGTTCTGAACGCGTCAAGACTGCTGTGAAAGAAAAGGCTAAAGGCGGATTAGAAAAAAAGTCTGCTGAACCCTCATCAAAGGATATAGATGAGGATTAATTCCCCTGGTCATTCCTAACGAAGAGAAAAGGTGAGGCGTAAAAGGAAATGAATCCTAAAGATGACCTTCCACAAGGAAAAGAAAATCTATTCTCAGGGCCACTTCTACCTGTGCTGTTTCTCCGACTCGTTGAAGCCTTATCTTTTGAACACCAGGGACATCCAGCAGCTATTGAACAAGCACTACACGATTTAGGTAAAACGATGACCACCCCCCTTCTTGTAGAACTTGTTCGTCGATATGCAAAGCCTCATGAGGCCTTTATTCCTTCAAAACCGGAACTGTTTCTCAATCGAGTTGACGAATACCTTACCAAGAATTGGGAACTCGCCACAGGTTCACCTCCTCAAGACTTGGAATTTACAGATGATCATACTCTGATTTTACGCACTTCGTCCTGCCCTATCTGTTCGTACGATGTTTTTGATGCTCACTTGAATCTCCGCTATTGTGAACTTGTTTCCGGCATGCTAGAAGGGTTGTTACAGACTTGGATTGATAATCTTCAACTTCCGTACACCGCCCGAGTAACACAAACAGCTGGGCGTCTACAGGGTGATCCCTCGTGCGAGTTTAAGTTGCACTTTTCTGATGCAAACCCTTAATCGCTTCAGAGCGATTACTGAAGCCTGGTAGTTTTTTCAAGTGCGGGAATAACCCAATCCAACCCTTGCTCCTTTAGGCATCCCTTTGTTGGAATTCCCCGCTCATCCCACCCGCGTTTTGCATAATACCAAGAGAGGAGTTGGTCATATCCTTCTTTATCCAGTTTAGATCCTGCCAGAGGCCCCACAGTTAAGGGTTCTGTAAACCATCGTGCAGGAGGGTAGTCTAGAGAACGGTCCCATTCACCATTATATTCACGCACCCAATAGGATCGTACCAAGGAATAGACCATATCTGCATGGGTCCAGAAATCATCGAGGGTCCATTTCAAACCAGTGGCTGCCGCGAAGTACTTGGGGTACCATTCTAAATTAAAACCTATTTCGATCCATGGAAATCGACACCCCACTAGTTGCTCAAATAAACCTCCTCGGATGCGTTGTAATTCGATGATTTTGTCCACTTTACTCTCTTCGTAGGTTTCACGCCCTACATCTACCTCGTGGGTGATGACCCAGCTTTCCTTATGGTGGGCACCAATAGAGCATACACCAAAGGCAAGAGCCATTCCGGGTGCAGCATGGCAATCATAACCTGAGATTTCTAAACCTTTGATTTGCATAGCAAAATCTAACGATCCTTTTCCGAGTTTAGCTGCAGCACTTTGTGTGCCATCTGCCAACATTGAGCCCAGACTCCCTTTTCGGAAGGCTATATCTGTAACGAGTTGGTGGGTAGCGGAAAAATCACCCCAATCGAGTTTTTCTCCAAGAATTCCTTTTTCCGATGCTTCCATGGCAAACGCAATAACCCCACCAAGCGAGATCGTATCGAGTCCATATTCGTCAGCTAGACGGTTTAAGGTAGCGACCTCACGAAGGTCGCGCATACCAATGTTTGATCCTAACAAAGCGATATTTTCATAGTCTAGCTCTGCTGATTTTCCTTCAGAGTCTTGAATACAATGTCCACATTGCATTGTACAAGAAGGACAACCACGGGTTTTGATTTTCATTTTTTCCATGGTGTCTCCGCTTAGAGCTTCAGCATGTTCGAATTGTCCTTCACGGAAGTTGTAACTGGGAAGCACACTGTACTCTTGACACCAAGAGTGAATCAACATCGTACCTTGCGTCATCCAATTGTCATAACCCGGCTTCTCTCTAATATCCTTGAAACCATCGCGCCCTAATTGGCGGAACGCTTCCGAATCAGCAAGTAGGGGAGTCGTTGAGCCTTTCGCGACTAAGGCTTTCACATTCTTTGAACCCAATACCGTTCCCATACCAGGACGGCCCCCTGATCTACCCATCATGGATCGCACGGTGGCGAATTTTACTAGGTTCTCTCCACCCTGACCGATCATCAGAGTACCAATGTTCTTTCCATGTTCATCTTCTAGCTTCTGTTCTGCTTCGAATGCCCCTTTCCCCCAAAGTGAATCCGCATCTAGAATATTTACATCTGAATTTTCGATTAAAATATATGAGGGCGCTTTGGCTTTCCCTTCAATTACGACGAGATCATAACCTGATCGGCGTAATTGGATTCCAAAATGAGTCCCAAGATTCCCATCACCGTAGCCACCAGTTAATGGGCTTTTTGCCGCGACAACTGTTTTACCAACATTAGGCATAGATAAACCGGAAAGAGGTCCTGCCGCAGCAATGAATTTATTACCAGGTGATAAGGGATCTGTACCCTTTGGCACTTCATCCCAGAGAATCTTTACGGCCATACCACGACCGCCTATAAATTGGAGCGCAAAATCTTTCGAGTATTTCTCGACTCGAATCTCTTTCGTTGTTAAGTTCACGCGTAAAAACTGTCCAGTCCAACCTTTCATCCATGACTCACCAAGTAGTGTATTCTATGTTGTTCCGTTGGTTCAACACAAATAACTTTCGCAGGTATACAGCTCTACTCAATAAGAGGATACTATTACCCAACGCCTCATTTTCATTCACGGTAAGCATTTATGAGACTGAACGACTAAGCTAACTCCATGAGCTTAATCTCAACAGCCTGTGTCTTTTGTAAAATCGTGAACCAACAAATACCTGCGCATATTGTCTTTGAAAACCATGAAATTCTCTCATTTCTTGACATTCATCCAATCAACCCAGGTCACACACTCATCATTCCAAAAGACCATGTGCCAAGCCTTGATAACCTCGATCCTAAACTAGCTGGACGAATGTTTCAAGTCGCTGGACGAATTGCTGCAGCCTTGCGTAAATCTAAGATACGATGTGAAGGTATTAATGTCTGGCTTGCTGATGGTAAGGCTGCATTCCAAGAGATACCCCATATCCACATTCATGTTATTCCTCGATATGCTGGAGATGGACTCCGAATCCAAGCTGGCAAGGATTATGGAAAAACACCACCCCCTGATAAGCTAGAAAAACAAGCGCAGCAAATCCGTAATGCACTAGATGCTCTTTAAATCAGGGTTCCTGCCCTGAAAAGAAGTCTCAAATAGTTGAAGTACACGATATTGAGAATACTTGACTGGATGTTTTGATTGTAATGAAACTCCGAAGATTGGGTGGCTTTGTGCTTTCGTTTCTCATCATTGGGCTAGCAACACCGCTTTTTTATGAAGCACCTCACCCAATGCTATCAGTGGTTTCGCCTACTGCTTTAGGCGATCCTTGGAATACTCTATGGATGCGCTCCTCTAATGATTCTTACTCAGCTGTAACAACAAGCGTTGGTGCCGTCTTTGTAGCAGGTACTACATCTTCTTCTCTTGAAGTACATCCTCCAATTAACGATATTTTGCTTGTGAAATATGATCCAGAAGGAGAACCACAATGGAACCGAACATGGCAAACATCCTATGATAAAACCGTCAACGATCTTCTCGCTTCTGTAAATTCCTTGTATATAGCTGGGCAAACAGAAACTGAAGTTAATGGAACCAATGGTCTTCTGATTAAGCTTGATTTTGATGGAGGTGAACTCTGGAATGTATCATTTGGAGGGTCTCTTAACGAGGGTTTTACTTGCCTTGCTTTAGGAGCTGACGGAATCTATGTGGGGGGCTACTCTACAAATACTAGTAGTGGACAGACATCCGCGCTCGTCGTGAAGTTTAATTTTAATGGTTTTGTAGTATGGAACGAAACTTGGTGCTTCCTTGATCCCATTACTCGCGCAACAGATATCGCCCTAGGATCTGATGGAGGTTATCTCGTCGGTGCGCTTGAACAAGTATGGGGTGTTATTCATGATCCATTTCTTCTCAAATTCTCTTTCACTGGGATAGAAATGTGGAATCTCACTAGCCTGTATGTTTCAAGCCAACGGTACTCAGGAATTACTGTATTCAATGATACCGTTTATGTAACTGGCACTAGCTTTAGTTCTCTTGAGGATTCACCTGTACTCCTTCTGGAATTGTTTAATAGCTCTGGTGGGTCACTCTGGACCCAAGAGGATGAAATGGGACTTAATCACGAAGGATTTGGTCTTCATGTTTTAGAAGATGATGTGTTTGTGGGTGGAGTCTTTGAAGATCCTTCCGCTGGCTATCGGGTTAGTCTACTCCATTTCAATCAGACCGGTGAATTAAATTGGAAACGAATCTGGGGCGGTGCTGGAAATTGTCAGCCCTTTGCGTTCTCCTCGGCGGTTGATAGCTTATATTTCGCTGGAGCTACTAGTGGCTGGCTGACTCCCTCAACGAATGGATTCCTTGTAAAATTCAGCTTAGATGGAGCATCAGCTCCTGGACCCGTTGAACTCACCAAGATAACTCTCCTTAATCCTTACGGGTCTTTCATTGTACCTTGGACTCCCGCCTTCGATCCTGATGGTGTCATTGAGGATTATGAACTCCAAATGGATACAACTCCCCTCTTTGATCGACCTGACATTACTTGGATAATTAATGCAACAAGTCACATAATATACAACCGACCTATCGGAACTTACTATTTCCGAGTTCGGGCTCGCGACAACCAGGATCTATATGGTCCTTGGAGTAATGTCGCTATGGTAATAATTGAACTCGTTCCCCCAGTTTTGTTCAATCCATGGCTAGCCCCTGCTGTTCTTGCTTTAGGAATCTTAATTATTCTGGCTGGATTCCTGTTCACCATTATCCGTAGGGGTCGACTAGAATAATCAGATGTCGGGGAATGAGTGATACATTAAGAGACTTGTGGAAAAAAATTGTGTGCTACTACAGGTTCAAACCAAATTCTTGTGTTGTCATTCCCTTGAGGCTAGTCTTTTCTTTCGCCAAGGAATGATGAAAGGCACACTTTCACGATATTCATCATAGTTGTTTCCAAACCGTCGTAATAGTTCAATTTCTTCATACCCTAGCAAAGCGAGCTGAAGCGGTGTATAAATCAGTGCGACAATCAATAAGGGTACGAAATCAAATGTTAACGCGAAGGCGGGGGTTGCGAAGATAAAACCAAGCGTTTGAGGGTGACGACAAAAAGCGTAAGCCCCACTGGTAACGAGAATCGCTGTTCGCTTCGAATCACCAATCTCGCTCCCTTGTGCGCGGGAAAGACCAAGTGAGGTTACCCCCCAGGTGATGAACATCACAGCTAAAATTAGCAGTACTTGTCCAATGATCAGTTGAACTAACCGCCATGGGAATAGAAGGCTCATTCCTGGAAGGAACTGCCAAGGAATTTGAATTGAATACCAAGTTAAAACCAAGACGATAGCTAGGATTACGAAGTAGAGTATGTTGGGAAGAATCACGATAATCAATCGTGATCCTAATCCTACGCGTGATGATTTTGCCAATTTAAACACCAACTCCGTGAGTCCCTATATTTTTGGGCTCCATTAAGGCATACTCTGTTTCAGCACTCCTATAAAACTCTCCTCCCTCTAAATTGCTCGAACGGTCCTGAAAGGGGTGAAAGCCCAAAACTGAATGGAAAAAATCAGCCAGGCCTATCTTTCGCCTGTTCTTACTTAGAAAAAGTATACATGTGCTGCCTCATTTTACACCCTGAATATGTCAGGTAAGTTAATCATCAAGGTGTCTCTCTTCTTCCACTCTCCTGAGATGATAAAAAACAAGGGGATCATCGTGTTTTGGGAAAGCGTTCGCTGTCAAACTGATTTTTGCACCTTTTAGTGCAAAACTTAGCACAAGAAAGGGAAGTTGCAACCGCTTCTTGCACCCTCTAGCTCCCATCGAATAATATCTCGCCCAGAGGTATGGTACATTACCAAGCAATTGCTTGGAGGTGTACAAAAAATGGCGAAAAACAAGACAAAGAAAATCGCTCAAATGTCCACAGCAGAGCGGTTTGTAGCTGGATGCCGCAACCCTCGCGCATCCCCCCATCAGGAAAAGGCGATTATGATCGTTCTTTCACGACGCTAGAAACAACTAGCGCGCAAGCGAGGAGGGAGTTATCTCACGATGACTATCACGCGGGTCTTCCAGAAACATCGGGCGGGGTTCCCAGGTTTGTTCTCCAATATGACACGAGGAGGGAGTGCCGAACATGTTGCCATCCAATGGAACCCGTCAACTCTGGAAGATCCGTCCTTCCACTTAGGACGAAGACATTCTTTTATTGAGGGGTGCAGGGGAATCCGCTTGGTTAAGCCCTAGGCGCCTGGGAGAGGGGCTAGGGCTTAGCCTTCATTTTTTTATAAATAACTAATGTTACTCATTCAAGTTATTTTTGAAGCGCTTTCAATTTTTCTTCAAAGAAACTGTCAAATAAACCTGGATATCGCTTTGTTGGGTAGCCATATAGTGCCTGGGTAGAGGTTATTCCGGGTATTTGTCGCATTGCAGTTAGGATGATATTCCCATCGCGCATGTGTTCCACAACAAACACACAGAAGAGAATTGGTTCAAAGGCTGAGGTATAAGCATAAAAAAACGCAAAGGGGTACTGCTCTCGGAGGTTTTCAACGATTTTTCCACGAGTCTCTGCTCCTCCTTCGTGGTGTATACGAATGATAAAGGCAGTATAACCTCCGGCGTTCAAATCTCTGACGACTTGAAAATAAAAACAAGCTTGTTTGGTTCGTAGATCCCCGGGGGTTTTTTGACTTAGGTAAGTCTCAGGTTCAGCTCCTCCCGGTGAAAATTCTTCCAATAAAATACGAACGCGACGAGGTGTTAAACCTGAACAGCGTGAAAGATCGGATATAGACATTCGGACATCTTCAAGGAGGCATCGAAGTAGCTTTAGATGCATTGTTTTGAGCTCACATCTACCTCCCTTCTCAGCAAGAAGGGTATGGAATTCAACATCGGTCACACTTTCCACGCGTCGAAGGTAACTTCCTAATTCATCCAGCTCCGCTGTGCTTCGATAGTGATTAAACAAAAGGATATCACCATTCGTAAGAATGCTACCAGCATAGATGAGGGGGTGTTTCCCAATGTTATCAAGAATTTCGTTATCGAAAGTTGGTTCTTTTGTTTTCAAAAGGGCTAGACTCGTCTCTGCATCCATCATTGATAGGCTTGGATAAATCTGATAACCTTGAATAATCCCAATTTCTGTCAACTTGGCTATTCGTTTCTTCACTGCATTTACAGATAACTCGAGCTTATTAGCAACTGATTGCAGTGAACATCGACAATTAACTGCCAACTCCCATAAGATGCTCTTATCCACTATATCCATAACGCCCAACCACATCATTGGCATCAGGTGAAAGGCTTTACTCAGCGAGGAGGTCGAGATCACCACATAGGCTATACGAAGTACCCGAACCCACTCCTACTAGTCTTATTAGAATAAAACTGGTTCGACAAAAGACTTGACGCACTTAATGCTACGAATGCTTGCGTTTTTTAGAAATAACCATTCAAATGTAAACATTCCACCTCCTCGTGTCGAATAAGAACGGGCTTGAATTGGGAAAAAGTTAGGATCCACTGTGGAATCATTGGTGGGGCAGCCATGCAAAAAGTGGCTGTCTATGGGCTCATCATCTGGTCAGCATTCCAAGGCTACAAACTTCTCAAAGTGTTCAAATAACCAACCATAATAATCAATGAACCAGGAAGTCTGAGTTCCAAAGTGAAGGAGCAGTTCATTTACTAATATTATGAACCTGAGCATCTGTAAGTCGTTGAACATCTTTGGGGCTCATTTCAAGAAGGGCATTAGTGGCTCCGCCACCGCCTATCACTGTGGGAAATTCCATAGATAACGGATCAATATAAGTGATAAGAGCCTGTTTGTGTCCCACGGGTGGAACCGCGCCAATACTATAACCTGTAATTTGTATTACTTCGTCTGGGGTAGCTCGCCGAACGAAAGGAACTTGCCTGATTTGGCTAAGTTTTTTTTCGCTCACACGCCTGTTACCCGGTACAATTGCTAATATTGGATGGCCTTTAGCGTCTATGAATATCATACTTTTAATGATTTGAGCGGAACTAATTCCTAATTGATTGACTGCGGCTGCTACTGTCATGGTGTGTTCACTGAAATGATGGAATGTTCCTTGAACTCCTTGCTTTTTGAGGTACTCCTCCAATTCGGTAATCGACATCAAACGGGTTCAACCCCAGTGCCCTTGAACTACTTCATTATATTTTAGGCCACATGTCAACGGGTCTGTGTTGGGGGTTTCTCTTTAAGTTGTTTGAAGATTTTTGCCTCGACTGCCAGGAGCTTTTCTCGAATCGGATCTTCAAGGGTTTTGATAAGATCCGTGCGGCATTGGGTGATAAATTGAGGCGATCTTGCGTCATGACTTAAATCCGCTTTTTCTACCTTGCGTTTCCCCATTCCAAGTCGAGATGCTAATCGACGAACAGCGCCTGGTTCGGTTCCACCCATTAGCTCAATGACATCGATATCTGCAAATCGGAAAAGTCCTTCTTTTTCCGCAAGGTGTCGTAACGAATTGGGCAGTTCTGTAATAGGACGGTATTCAAGCCCTACCATCCATTTTTTCACTTGAATTGGTTTCACATATGTTTCAAATGAAATTCGTAACGCACGAACCCAAGAGCCACCAACAGCTTGTGCGCGAACCCAATCTTGTTTAACAGTTTTGGCATCACCTATTGATTCCATGACGAGAAGAATCCGTTTGCCATTTTCCTCATAGTACCCAAGAGCGTCGTAACATTCTACTTGGATGAGAAATGTTTGTTCTTCAACTGCCACAGCCATCGCTCCTGAATCTTTGAATCGTTCTCTGATTGGTCACTGTCCACAACAATTAAGAGATTTAAACTGGCTGAACTATTTAATCTTCATTCTTTCAAGTCGTTTGAGGTTATAATTGTGGTGTTTTAGTTGAGTAGGAAAAAGTCTATCGATATTAAAAGGTCTGGAGCTGTTTTAGAGGAGAATAAAGCACTTTCCTTTTCTGGAAGTGGAGACCCCCATGAGGAGATGGGTAAATGTAGGGTGTTTCTACAAACCTTGGAACAAGTATCAACAGAGCTTCTAATCTTTGATGGTGATTATCTAGCAGACCCTGCCTATCTAAAAGCAGATGGCGATATTGATGCCATTACCCGGCAATCAATAGGTGCCTTGGCTAAACTTTATGGAACACTCCTTGATTTGAACATCCCAATACTTCTTGCCGCAGGGAACTATGAAATCTTTGGAACAACGTCAGATGCAATTGAGAGCCTTGGGACAGATCAAATCTTCGATGTTGGGTGCAATAAGAAGGTATCCCCGAAAGAAATCGGAATTTTTGAAGAGCCGGTTTTTATGGATCTTTTAACCAAACGAATAACCTGGCCTGGTGATATTTTTTCTAAGGAAGGATTCACTTTTATTGGGGTCGAAGGGTCAAATCCCATTAACTACACATTTCCTGGTGAACGAACCGAAGATAATGTGAGCTGGGCGCTCGAAACGCCATGGTCGAAGGCTTCGCCACAATCAGAACAAACTATTCTTGTAGTACACTCGCCGCCCTTTGGGATTCGGGATCGGTTAGGGCGATTTGGGATTCCCCCTCATCTCTGGGGAGCACAAAAAGGTAGTACAGGATTAAGGACTTTCCTGGATGAGAAAAGACCCTTTTTGACAACGGTCGGTCACATTCATGAGGACTTTGGAATCCATTTACGCGCTTGGTCAAAAAAGGATCCAGAAGCACCACCTCAGGAAACAGATATCACCTTTCGGAGTCGAACCAAACTCTTAATTGGATATGATACTGACCAAACCGAACTTTCAATCGTTGTCAACAAGGGGACCCTAGAGTATTGGAATTGGTCACAAATCACGATTGCACAACAAGGTTCTCTTCGCTTAATTGATGTTGAAGGAGAGTGGATGAACCGAAAGGGCAAGAAAAAACCCTTCAAGAAGTACAATCAGGTACTTGACTACGATGAGACAATTCCTGCTTTCTTTTCTTAATTTATCCAATTCTTGATTTTAACACGAATAACTGTGACTATTTGCGGGTTTGTAAGTCGGGAAAGGTCCATCGCTCTCCCTCTTTCCGTGTTAATGCTAATTTTCTTTTCACGAAGAACTGCATTACTGACCGGGCTTTATTAGTCGGAAGCCATAGCTCTTCGGTGATGTATTCCATGCGCATTGTGCCATTATGCTTTAAGGCTAGTTTAGCTACGAGTTCTGCTCGACGCAGATCGAGAAATTGTAAGTACAGGAACATTATTGCAGCTAGGATTAAAAATGCACCACCAAGAGTGGTGTAAAGGGCTTGTTCCACCAGTCCTAGCACTAAGATTTGGGAAGTTACTGAGATACTTAAACCTGCCACGATGATGCCTGTTACTGTATATAAGAAAAGGCGTCGGCGGCGAACAGGTTTCATTACTTTCTTTAATCCGTCTGTCATTTCTTCACGCTCCATAAAAAAAGGGAGGAAGGGCCGTGTGGCTATTTTGGACGGCCCATATACATTACGTAGAAGAAGAAGATTAGCACTCCATAGGTTAGCAGTGTGTCAAGGACTAATACGCCCACTACAATGGGCGAGGCGCCCTGTAGTATCCAGACAAACCCGGCAATTCCGGTAATGATGGCAATGATGATTGGCCAGATAAAGCCACCCCAAATACCATATCGCTCGAATGGTCCGAAGAAGATGTCCATAAGACCCATGCTAATCAACTCCTTTCAAACGCCAGAGAATGAATGCAGCCACTAGTAATATTGCTATCCACAGTCCAGGTATGAGGATCTCAAAGCCTGTCCCGGCGCCGTAAATACCAGGATTGAATCCTGCGCCTATACTAGCTGTTCCTAAGATGAAGTTATTGAAGATGATGAATCCGAATGCTATGATGATACCGATGGGGGAGACTATCTTGATGAACAACTGGTACCAGTTTGGTAACTTGAAGTCACCGGATTCGTTGGCATCATTAACAATCTTTCCTCCACCGTAAACCCAACCCATGATCAACATCATGAATAAGGCTACGATGACGAGACCATAAAATTCGACGTAATAGTCTACAACATCAAGGAGGAAGAGCCCCCACGAAACATCTACGGCGCCCGCAAGTCCTGGGGCTTCGAGCCAGTTGATGAATGGAAGACCCATGAGGAATATCAAAAGGACGACTGAAATTACTGTTCGTGACCGTGGCCAACCAAACTTGTCTATCACAGCTGTGACTATACCTTCGACTAATGAAACGGCACTAGTGATTCCTAAGAACACAACCATGAGGAAGAATACGACTCCGAGAATATTCCCTCCAGGGAAGACCATTGCGCCAGGCCACGCTATGAACGCGAAACCGACTGTGGAAGCTCCTGGGGGAGCAGCAAGGAGTCCGGCAAATGCAGCAATGGGGAAGATGGCTAGACCTGCAGTGAAGGCATAGGTTGTGTCGAGGAGACTGGTAGTGATTGCACTGTTTGTTAATTCTCCTTTACGGGGCAGATAACTCGCGTAAGCAGTTAAGATACCCATTCCGGCGCTGAGTTTGAAGAAACTCAACGAAACAGCAGTTGACCACATCTCTGTGTTCAGAAACTGGGCGGGATCAGGGTTCAAATAGAAATTCAGTCCGGCAGATGCACCTGGAAGTAGAAACGCCCAGATAGCCATACCGATGATGATTACCCACAAGATTGGGAAGAAGAGCATAACAGCCCTTTCAATTCCACGAGTTCCGAAATAGTCGATGATGAAGATGATGAGCCATACAGCAACTAAGCCTACCAGAAGAATAGGACTGTACATTAGGTTTACAAAGAAACCTGGTTGATCCGTGAAGGTTGATGGACCTAGTGGGCCATCAAGGGTTAAACCTGGAACAGCAGCATAACCGACATAGATTACTGACCAGCCAATAATCACGCAATAAAAGGCTGTCAACATTGCAGCGTTAGCTAGGCAGAACCATCCCAGAAATTCGCCAGATTTATTGATTCGCTTTAAAGCACCAGGGAAGCCTCGACGAGTTGTTGAACCAAGCACAAATTCAGTAAGCACCACTGGGATACCCACTAACGCTAACATGATGATATAGATGATAACGAAGGGGCCACCACCCAATGATGATACCCTATAGGGCCAGTTCCATACATTTCCGAGACCTGTCATGGAGCCCCAAACGGCAAAGATAAAGCCCATTCTGGTGATCCATGCTTCTCTGGCAACTCCTTTCTCGATAGATTCTTCAGGAGGTGACATAGATACCACTCCTTAAATCGCCAACTACTGACGATTCGAGGCTGTCCTATGTTATGTTCTCATATATATTGTTTTAGAGAATTATGATGTAAAGACAGCGAAAAAGGCTAAAAAGACATAAAAAATGATTTTTACGCAAATAAGTATTCAGAGCTAGCTTACAGGAAAACCCCCTATCTTGGTTGCTTATCCTAATTCCGAAGGGTTTAGTGTCATCTAAAGAGTTAGTTATCGAGAAAGAGAGGCACTCTCAAATTGGTCCCCACATAGCTCGACCTCGTGTTTGGTAGCGGATTGCTTCTCCAATCCGAAGCTTTTCTAATGCCATGAGGAATCGAAATGGGGAAAGTTTCTTTTCTTGAATAATCTCTATTAGCTCACCTAAAGTAAAATAGCCATCGAGTTTTTCTTGGATAGTTGAGATTTCTTCAACACCAATATCGTCGGTAAGGGAATAATTCTTCATTGCGTCAAACATCACATCCTTTACAATAATTTTGGGCATGATGCGAGAGCTATTGGCTAATACGAGAAGGATTTCAGGGTTTAGAGTGTACTCAGTATTCACCGATTCTTCAAGCATCTTCAAAAAAAGTCGAAAGGTTTCAACACTTAATGGGTCGGCTTTCTCTAGAACCTCAAAAGCGGTCGGGAGGAGGGCTTCAAGGGGCTCGATTGCGTGCTCTTCTACAATGACGCGTCCTTTTATTCGACCGGTGGGAGAGAAGATGTTATCGATAGTTGGCCCTGGTTCTTTAAGTGATATGATACCTAGGCCCTTCAAATCAGCATATTCCACACCACGAATCAGTGAAAAACCATTTAGTAATGATTGGGCTTTGATTAATTTCCCCCTCGATTCAAGTTCCCGAAGGGCTAGCGCAACGCGATCCCGTACATCTTCAGTTACTAGAGTTTTATGACTTTCAACTCCACGAACTTGCCATTGAGCATCAATGTAGATCACAAGAAGATGGCTGGGTGTGCCATGGACATTGACTACGGAAAAGGGGTAGTGTGTAACTTCTTTTGCCGTGTCTTCATCGACATCTACTTCAATTCGTTTCCGGCAAATTGGACAATCAACCCATACCGTTTTAGGCATATCATCACCGAACCTTGTGTGCGCTACTACTAAATCTAATTTGGATCGGAGGGTGTGCAGGGCGTATCTTTCATCTAAGCCATTCGATAAAGACGATTTATCTTTTGTGTTAAGGAGTGATATAGTAAGGTCATGATTAATAACTACTAAAACTGGTTCTTCTTTACGGTTTTTGCGAATATTAACTTCGTCTATTAAAGATTTCTCAAAAAAATCACGAAATACTTGCAAAAATCTCAGCCAATTTAAGGGAGGCAGGCAATTAATTGTGTGGCGCCAGGGGTTCGTGATCTATGTCTTTAGCTCCGCTCAAGCTTATAATTGCAGGTGATGGTGGAGTTGGAAAGACAACTCTACTTCGACGATATGTGGAAGGAACTTATGAACACTCGACGCTTACAGTTGGCTCTGACTTTGCCTCCAAAACGGTTAACATGAATCACACCGAAATCCAAGCTATTTTTTGGGATTTCGGTGGCGAACCCCGGTTCCGAATGCTCTTTCCGAGTTTTTGTAATGGAGCTCATGGTGCAGTATTAGTGTTTGATATCTCGCGTTTTGTCACCTTCAATTCACTAGAAGAATGGTTAACGCTAATTCGAGAAGTTGAACCCAACATCCCTATAATCTTGATAGGGTCAAAATGTGACTTAAATCGAAGCGTAGATTTCGACACAGCACAAGCTTTTGCCGATTCACATAAAATAGAATCGTATTTCGAAGTGAGCGCACAATCCAATACAGGAGTTCAGGACGCTTTACGATATATCATCCGACGCGCATTTGAATGCAAATACAATGGTCATTCAAAACCAAATAACGAAGAGACACTTTCAGACACAGAAGCCTTAACTCCTGTACCTCAGGAATGAAATTTTGACTTTCTTAGTGGCGTTCAAGTGATTTTGTGCCTATTACTTATAGGGGCTTTTCTATTGGAGGCTTTTTTATGTAAGGGCTTTTTATTAGTTAAAAAAAGATTAGGAGTGTAGGTTAACCTACACTCACATGTTACTTTTCGCTCAGGCGGTCGTAGGGGACGAATTCTTTCCCAAGTAATTCGCGTGCAATGATGATTCGCATGATGTTCATACCACCCTCAGCCCCAATACTGTAGCTACGAACTCCACGAATCCCTAGGTCAAGTAAGCACTCTTTTGTGTAACCGAAGGCCCCGTGCCAGTCTGCGACTTCGTTGAGGGCAGCAAAAGCGTCGATGGGGGCGCGAAGTTTAGCCATTGCTGTCCAGTTGGCGATATCGAAGTGGTTGTATTTCGTGTTGCCAGAGTAGACCTGGTCCATAAGCCATGCAGCTTTGTATGTGACCAGACGGTCACCCATGAGTTTACTATACCATTCGGCAAGGGGGAAGTTGATGCCTTCGTATTTTCCAAGTTCTTTGCCAAAGGCTTTGCGTTGTTTGATGTAGTCCATGCCAATTTCAAGTCCGCCTAAAGCAGCCCCAATACAAGTCGCTGCAATGATTACTCGGGCCGCGGAGAAGCCTTCCATAGAGTAGACAAACCCGCGGTTAGGATCTCCAATAAGCCAGTGTTTGGGGATTTCGACATTTTCCATGGCGAAACCACCAGTACTGATTCCCATCCGCCCCCAGTCGTCAAACAGGGTGGGAGTGAGACCGGGTGTATCTTTTTCTACGGGGAGAATGAAGGCGGCAAGGCCTCGGTGTTTCGGTTTAGCGCCTTTGTCAAGGTAAGCAAGAGTGAAGTATCGTCCTTTCATCATGCTCATCGATTCGCGTACGCCACTAATGTACACCTTTTCACCGTTTACAACATATTTGTCGCCTTTTTCTGTAATGGTGGTCTTAGTTGCGCCAACGATATCGCTTCCTCCTGCCGGTTCAGTGGTAGCTATACCGAAGAAGTATTCGCCACTTGCCACCTTAGGTAAGATTTCTTGTTTAGCTTCCTCGGTACCATGTCGGGCAAAGACCCAGGCCCAACTAGCTTCGACAAGATAGAAAACGGGGATTGCGATGCTGAGGTCAGCACGCGCAAGTTCTTCAGCAGCGATACAGGCAAGCGTGAAGTTTCCACCTGCTCCACCATATTTTTCCGGAATAGTAATCCCCAGAAGCCCGAGTTCTGCCATTTTCTTAACAAGCCCCTTGGGCATTTCACCTTTTTCATCCATCTCTCGGATATGAGGACGGATTTCTTTCTGGGCGAAGTCCCGGACGGTATCGCGGAACAGCTGTTCATCCTGAGATAATTCAAAATCCAAATGCAATTCCTCCTCAATGTTCGAGGTTTAACAGCGGGACTCCAGTTAACGGTATATAAAAGCCTTTACGGTCACACCGCTTTCGACTACTTTAGGCGGGGTTGAGTTGCTAATTTGCGTAGGTCCGGTCCACTATAATATCGATAGATGGTAAAAAAAGCGGTACCAATGGTCACCATTATAAACACCCATAGGCCCATCATCATCTCCCTGAAAACGAAATGGTAATACTCATTGAAAGCATGTGGATCCATTGTATCCGCCAGTAAAGGCAATTGCGAGAAATTCCAAGCCATAAAGGCAAAATAAATCCCAGCAAGAATAGTGCTGACTAGAAAAATGTAGAGAAGAAGGTCAAGTAGCCGAATAGTGAATAACTCCCCGATACTTCTGCTAAAAAGACGCAGAAAAAGGTATGCGTTATTTCCAAGGAGCAAAAGTTATGACTGATGGACACATTACCCTTCGTGTGATGTACCATGACAGCGAAAACGCGCCCCGACGCGTCTTTAAAACGCGTCTGGACGATCAGCGTATTCGTCTCCAATCAGGAAGACGCCATAGCCTTTTTTCGAGATGTCTTAGAACTGCCGGTCCTCCTTTACGCTCCACGCTTTGGATGGGTTGAACTAGGACATCCTGATGAACGAGCAAAAATTGCTCTCGTCGAACCTAATCCAGATGCAGATCCAATATTATATGAATGGCAGCAAAATCAAATTGGCCAGAGCACAGGAATTACCTTTGAGACAGATGACCTCGAAGGTCTATACCATAAACTGAATGAACGGGGCATTCACTTCTTTATGCTTCCTCAAGAAATGCCCTGGGGTGGTCTCATGGCTGGCTTCGAAGATTTGGATGGGAACCGCTATAACATCGTTGAAGATCCTGAACACTACACACGAGATTATGGTTAATCAAAGTCGAAGATAGAACGACCCCTTGAAAACTGCATGATATATCTGCATTGTTCACAAATCATGAGAACAATCTTATGAGAAGTAATGCCCCATCGACTGTCCATTCGACCTTCTTCTCGATGAAATTGCATACCACCACAGAGTGGACATTGAAGTTGCTGTTTAGCCAAGATATTCTAACCTCTAGCAGGCGAGCTGCCTCGTTTTGAATGTGCTAATTTGATTAATTAAACCTTATCACAATTTGCTTCTGATGTGGCTGACCATAATGGTTTTAACAAAGAGTTGAGTTCGCATTCATGGTGGAGTCAGTGACTGACAAAACGCCAACTGGAATCCCAGAACTTGATGATGCCTTGGGTGGCGGTATCCCCCGTGGCTATGTAATCTTGCTTGAAGTCGACACAGGTACCCGCTCAGATGCCTTCGTAACCAATTTCTTGACCACTGGGCTTAAGAATGGGGAACTCGCGTATATCCTTTGTACAGAAACCCCCCTCCGCTTTTTCTATCAACAACTCCAAGAGCAGGGTATAGATGTAGATGCTGCTTTAGAACAAAATCAACTCATTGGCATCGACGCTTTCACTAATGCCTTTGGTTGGGGAGAGTTCAAGGTTGAAAGCAAATATTCTATTCACGATCTAACTAACTCTCGGCAAATCCACGACATTATTCGGAAAACAGTTCTTGACATGAATCCGAAAGAAAATCTGCGTGGAGTCGTTGATTCGTTAACTTCCATTCTTCACGCTGCTGATCAAATCGAAGAAGCCATTGCTTATGTCCATCACCAAATGAGCGCTCAGAAGAATCACGGGAACATTCTCCTTTACACTATTCATAGAGGGGCCCATTCCGAAGAGCTTCTCGCTCGTCTCGAACACATTGTTGACGGGGTCATCGCCCTCTATAAGATATACGATTCAGATGGGTGGCGAATTGGTCTTCAAATTGAGAAAATGCGCAGTATTGACTTCGAACCACGCCTCTACCTTTACGAAGTTGAAGAAGGCAGCATCATGTTAACACCCTTCGAAGACCTAGAGGAAGAAGAAGAGGAGGAAGAAGAGGAAGAGGAAGAAGAGGAAGAGGAAGAAGAGGAAGAGGAAGAAGAGGAAGAGGAAGAAGAGGAAGA
>JBHLMG010000024.1:0-36090 GCA_048938385.1 Promethearchaeota archaeon
TATTGGGGGTTCCCTCTCTTGCCACTATGGGTCGTGAATATCGAAGGTTCCAGGAACCTGAAGAGCCCACTACTCTAGAAGAAAACCCCTCCCCCCGGGAGGCTGGATAGACCGAAAAGTTAAAGCTTGAAACGACCCCCTGTGCATCCTTGGGCGGTCCAAACACCGGATGTGAAATCAATGGATATTAAGAAACTCCCACTCGCTGTTGTCAAGACTTCACCTGAAACCTATTTTGATGATGTTGCCCGACTCTTCCGTCTTGCCAAACTGGATCAAATTTTTGATCCCAAAGTCAGAACGGTCATGAAGTTAAACATCTCCTGGCAGGAATATTTCCCCTCCTGCTCTACTCAACCGTATCAGCTCGATGCCATGCTTCGCGAGCTTTCAAAACGTAATTTCACAGATGTCCTCGCTTTAGAGAATATGACCGTGGTCACTGACGCGTATACGGGTATGTATAAGAATCGTTTCGTGCCGCTCTTGGAGAAATATGATATTCCCTGGACCATTCTCGTTGATGAAGAGTGGGTGGAAGTCAATCCTTCGAAACCTATGGTGTTCGGACAAGAAGACATGCTCATGCCCAAACCGATAATCGATGCTCAGATCATCCATCTCCCAACCTTCAAATGCCATGGTCACAGCACCATCACCTGTTCGATGAAAAACGCATTTGGCTTTCTGCGCACGGTACGCCACCATTACCATTTGAAGATTCATGAAATTCTTGTCGATTTGTTACGGATTCAACAAGAATTTTGCGGGCCTCTCTTTGCCTTTGCTGATAGTAGCATCGCCATGGATGGAGCTGGCCCACGAACTGGTCGACCTTATGTCCAGAACTACATCGCGGCTAGTGGTGATCTAGTTGCCCTAGATGCCCTCTGTGCTCAGATGATTGGGTATAATCCAATGGATATCGGCCATGTTCGTATGGCCCATGAAGAGGGCCTTGGTAACGGCGATTTGTGTACTAAGGAAATTGTTGGTGATGAGATTGAAGGCGTGTGTTTTAACTACGAAACGAAACTCGATCCTGTCATCCGCTTTGATCGGTTCGTCCGTAGTAGCTGGCTCGAGCCGTTCATGATGCGATCAGCGTTCTTTAAAGTAAATGTAAAGATCAGCCATTACCTAAGGGACATCTGGTTGAAAACCCGGGGTCGACGACACATTCACCGAATCATGAAAACGCCATGGGGCCGTTTGTTCCGCAAATACCTCTAGTATCGTTTTGTCAATTCAACTGTGTGGATCTGGCAAAGCTTACTTTGGCATAAGGCTTTTGTGCCTAAAAGTGGCACAAGGCAATACCTCAATAAAATTTAATAATCAAATTAATTCGGGGTTGCCTCGTTTGACGGTTGAAGACACCGATTCCACAGAACAGTTTCCCTTCTGGATTCGGCTCTTCAACTTCTTCAACCTCCGAGATCTTTCACAATTGCTACGCACTGATCACTTCTGGGCGGGAGTCATCGTTCGTGTCGTAACGATTTTTGGCTTCATCATGTTACTCAATGTAGGGGGGGACATTAACGACATGAACGAGCTAGTTTACCAAGGTCTGCTGAATCTTGTAAGCGGAGTTAATCCCTATGGTCAACCTTATGTGTTACATACATTTCGCGGACCTTATCCTCAAAACTACTTCAACTATACACCTTTCGCCATTCTCTTTCACTTACCTACACTGCTTTGGCCAGGACCTCAAAGCGTTGGCAGCATCGATTTCATGCCGGCTTTCTTCCTGCTCCACACGGTCTTCACATTCATCACCTATTATCGCCTCTGGCAACATGACCATCGCATTATCTCTAAAATGATCTGGGTAAATCCCTTCTTCGTTTTTCTCGATGTGATTACCTTCATGTCTCTCCCCATCATGCTCCTCACTCTTGCACTTCTCAACGCTAATGATGGCTTACGTAGTGGGTTCTATGCCACCTTGCTTGCGGCAACTTATCAAATGGGAAGTGTCTTTCTACCTTTTCTTCTGGTTTATCACTGGCAGAAAAAACAATTCTATCGACCCCTCCTTGGAATGATCCCCATCATCGTAGTGGTCTTGGTATTTTTCATCTGGAACCCACTTACATTCATTCAGGATCTCATCATCATTCAAATTGGACGCCCTCCCGTAAACTGGCAAGACTCTCTTTCGAGCAGTCCATACTATAATCGCTATTATCCCATGAACTTTCTTTTCATGGGTTCTCTCCCCTCAATTGCCTTCAACCTAGCAATTTACTTAGGTGCAACCCCTGCCCTCGCTCCTCAATTTGCTCCACTCATGATTTTGAGTGTGGCAATCTTCGGGATTGTCTGCCTTATCTACTATATTCAGCATCCCCGACATGCTTTACTGATTTTTCTGCCTGGTATTACACTCTCGTTGTTTATCGCAAGTACTGCTGAAGGCCTTGCTCACTACTGGACCCTTTGCATTCCTCTCCTCTTTCTATTCTTTCGACAACGAGCGAGCTTCTATCCCTCTGGACATCCACGAGCCTTAAAGGGTCCATCCCCGACTTCTAACCCGGATAGCACCACCCAAAGTAGGACGGAGGTTAAGCCATGAACCTTTCATATCCTAGCAGTGCACACACTCAAAACGAAAAACCTCGTGCTACTCCTTCATTAACTGCTAGAATCTCAACAGCGATACGCAATAGTTTGAAGCTCTATCGGTTTTGGTGGAAGGATATTGGGTTTGGGCTCTTTATTCGACTGCTTAGTCTTGGACTCATCCTTGTTGTGGCTTCAATAAACCCGTTTTTCCCTGATGTTAATGATATGCTCGAACTGCACACGAGGGGTCTTGAATACTTATTCCAGGGTTTGAATCCCTATTCTCGTGATTACTGGTTATCCGCTCTTGGAACTGCTCCTCGAGATTGGTATTTCCAACCCTTCTTGAATTATGGCCCTCTAAGCTTACTCATTCATCTCCCCTGCATGATTTATCCCTATTCCTTTGATTTTGCAGGCTTCATGGACTTCCAACCTAGCTTTACGATTCTTCACGCATTCTTTGATTTTCTCATCTTTGATCGGATGATGCGCAAAAAGTATCGCGGTGTTGCCTTGTTCGTTTGGGCTAATCCCATGATGATAACATTAAACTTCGTAACGCAAATGAGCGTCGTCCTATTCCTACTTTGGATGGGATATGAACAATGGAAGGATCCTTTCTGGTCGGTGTTCTGGCTTGGACTGGGTACGATTACCTATCAATACATTGGCTTACTACTGCTGTTTGCTATAGCCTATCATTTTCGAAGCTATCGCAAGTGGGTTCTTGGACTAATACCCGCAGTTACCATTTTTGGTGTTTTTCAAATATGGGCTTCACTGGAAGCGGTCTGGTATGCTGATCCAACTCGCCACATGGCTTTGTTCAATGATCTGTTATTCTTCCAGTTTGGTAGACCTTATCAACCTTGGCCTCAGCAAATCCACGCATGGTGGAGTTGGACGGGTTCGTTAGCTGCAATCTTGTTCAATGTGTATTGGATTTCGCATAATCTGTGGATGTCTAGCCTCGGGCAGCCAATGATACCGTATACCGACTGGGTAGCTATTGGTGATCCGCTCCAACAAGTTACACAGGGGCTTCTTCCTCCTGTTGGTATTCGTATAAGTACGGTGATCACAGGGTTTGCTTTGATTGTTACGGCATATCTGTTGATTAGGCTCCTATTGAAATCAGAGTACGATCGAAGTATTCGCTACAGTGTAATTGCTATCGTGTTATTCCTATTAGGGGCACCTGCTGGCATTTGGCACCACAACTTCATCACAGTCATCCCACTCTTTTTCCTTCTCACTCAGACGCCAATTATGGAAAACCGGTTGAAAAGATGGGGGCTTCGTGACAGTTAATCGAATAGCTCCGCTCTGTACTGAGCCGTAGTATTTAAATCCGCGATTTTACATTAGACACCTTAGGCTTGCAGGCACCTATTTGAGGGTAGGATGCATACCTATGCCTACTAAGTTGAAGCGGATCGAAGCAGCACGGGAACTTCTCAAGCTCTTCCACACTCGGAAGCGAATCGAAACGATCATGGAGAAGCATACATCCCCCTCAGGTGAATGTCCATTCTACGACAAGACCATGCTCAGCCACTGCCGCTTAGATCCTCACGCTGCTCATCTCCATGACTGCCAGGGCCGAACTTTCACTGAGGGTATGCTGTGTGAAACCATTGCTGATCTACCTATGGACCGGCGTGCCAACATCACCTTTTCTAACGCCCTTGAAGCCCTCCGCGTTGCACAAACGCAGGATCCACGAACATTGAGTGCTTTTCTCAGCGCGTTCACTGATGGATATTGGGAACTCCTTGCTGAGGGCGGGCTCGACGAACACGAAGATCTCACGAAAAGCATCCTACAACTAGAAGCCCTGTTAGCAGAGTATTTTGCAGATCGTCGGTTCGACCTACGCGGACGGATTAAAGGTGTAGTGAACGACCTCACCGAAGAGTTTCGTCGACACTTGGAACCCGCAATTAAATGTACCTAGAATTTCCTCAACACCACCGTGTTGAATTTTAAATTGTATATAACCGCACCTCGGTAGCCTATTCTTCCTACTTCTCTCTGCGACTCAAACGAAAAGGATTTTGTGGGGTTTATGAGCCTTTGCCTATTCCTAGCAATGAATTTTTTTACGACGGGTTTATAAGCGAAAACATGAATGAAGCCTTTAATCTCTCAATACGAGGATTTTTTGTAATGAGTAATTCTAGGCTCACTTCAGTAGTGTTACTGGTGTCTCTACTTTTTCCAATGTTCATTACTCCAACGATTTATCTTCCATCTCTAACGGTGAATATCGCATCTACCGCAACTGAGACGGGTCCAACCTTTTCAATGGAACCTATGGCGATAACTATTCCACCGGATATGATTCGCGTCGCGATCTACAATGAACCGAATATAACACGACCTGCCTATGATACAACCGGAATAAGCAATCTTGCTAACTCTTCGAGTCAAATTGCTGCAATTCTACAGTCTGCAGGTTACCAAACAACACTCCTTGACACCCAAGACATCTTAAATCATCAACTTATGACTGCACATTTCGATGTGTTTGTGATTCCCGATAACCTTCCTCGTGAAAACATCATTAACCATGTTTTCGAGTTTTGGTTAGGTGGTGGAGCTCTCCTTGGCTTCGACAGCTTTGCTGTCTATTCTTGCTACATGGGCATCATGCCCCCTGAATCTGCCGGAAGTGATGGGTATAGTGTTTATTGGCTCTACAATGGTGATTCGGCCAATGTTTCCGCACGCCACCCTGTATCCAGACACTATGCCATCAATGATACCTATACACTTCCCCCCTATGGATATGCTGCTTGGGACTGGACAGCCCTAATGGGAACCTCAATCGCAGGACAGCTGACTAAAGTCGCCCATGATGGTCTCGTCGAGAACGAGGCTACAGTTCTTGCCTTCGATCCTACCACCCGTGGTGGCCGCGTGGTTCACATCTGGTGGGATGGAAGCACAGCCTCTCTTCCTGCCATTCATCCTATGGTTGAAGATGCAATCATGTGGCTCTGCCCACGACCCATGGGACGAGTTGTCTATGATATGTCACACAGGCCAAGGCTTGCCATTGATCCGTGGGATACCCTTACCATGTATCCAAATTACTTCCCTGACATGCGCGACTACCTTGTTAGCCGCGGGTTTACCTTTGACAAACTCTATCCTGCACCTAGTGGTAACAACTTCACCACAGCCCGGTTGGATCCCTACGACTTGCTGATCGTTAATGTCCCTGACTATAACTACACCGCAGGAGACCGAACGGCAGTCGAAGCTTGGGTGAACGCTGGGGGATCACTTCTAGCGCTCACTGATTGGCCAGATCCAATATGGTTTGTAAAACCAGATGAGCAGCAAAACATGTTGCTTGCACCCTTTGGTATTGCAGTGAATCTCTCATCTACCGTAGGGGTTACCGGAGCTGCCACATTCACTACCTTCACGATGCATCCTACCACTGAGGGTTGTACTAGCCTCTACTACAATTATTTTGGCTATCTCAATCTCACAGGGTCTGCGTATCCTATTTGGTGGGATGGTCCTAACATCGTTGCAGCAGGAAGCGAATATGGTCTGGGTCGGGTCATAGTGACCTCAGATATCAATTGGTTCCAAACACCTGCAGGGAACTTTGGACAAGCCAACAACCAGCAATACATTCTAAACATCGCTAACTGGCTTTCAGCTGCGACAGCACGGGTACTAATTTATACCGATGAAATTTATAGTCCAAATTACTACAAGACAGCCGTTGCTTTAGCCCTCAACGACCTTGGAATCGACTTTTACCTAACCGGAGCGTTTGCATCACCTTGGTATGATTACTTCAATCTCTCGCTCTATAGGTACACCTGGGATCTGGTGATCGTCGATAACGCTAACCAGTTCAATCTCTTCAATTACTACGACGACCTCGTAAACTATCTGGATACAGGTGGCTCGATGATTTTCACATCATTCGATGCTGATGTTGGAGCAGGTCATCCTCTCTTTAACCGATTGGGTGTAACCCATGCTTCATCAGTCGGTGGTGAACCATTAGTTCACATCTGGGATTCAGCGCACCATGTGTTCACGATGCCCCACTTATTCACAAATGCAAACTTCACCTCGACTATCGGATACATCGATGATGGTGACAAATTCACCACCTTTGCCAATGCCACCGCTATTGCCGGAGCGACGCCCACCTCTGTCGCAGGCGAAGCCTTTATTGTCGTCCGCAACGATGGTAAAACGCTCCTCAACGGTTACATCATTGACAACTTCCAAACCGATGCAGATGACTCCACCTATGAAGATCGACTTGAACTGTGGATGAACGAGATCGCCTTCATCATGGCACCACGCTGCGTCTTCACCCCCAATGTTCCCCCCAGCCACATCCAAGGCTTCCCCTTGACCTTCTCCGTCGACATCATCAACAACGGCCTTACCCCCGCCATCGGCGGTGAACTCACCGTCACCATCCCCGCCGCCCTGGGCATCCTCAGCGAATCCGCCACTCAACCCTTCGTCCTCGATCCCGGCGCAAGCACCACGATCACTTGGCACTCCACCGCAACCGGCGTTGGGAACCACACCATCACCTTCGATGGAACCTACCATGGTGTACCCGCTACGACCTATGATAGCGGTACGATCACTCGATACTTGAATGTCACACCAGGGCTTCCCTTTGCTCTTCCTTGGTGGTGGTGGATTGCGGCGATCGCCGTGATTGTCATCGTCGTGATCATCATCTTGGTGCTCTGTCTTCGGCGACGAAGCGGTTCGAAGTAACCCCGATAGGAGGCGCAAGCCTCCTCCTCCCCTCTTTTTTTCTGAAATTTTCTCACAAGTTTTGACATAGGTTTAAGTGCATTTGCCTAGACGGTTGGTTAGGCTTCTTGTAGGACGGGTTTATAAGTGGGGAATTCGATGAGGGAACTAACCTTCTTTTGAGGGAAAGACAACATGAATAGTTCTAGGCTATTTTCAATAGTATTACTAGTCACGCTACTAACCCCCATGTGTATTTCTCCAGTGATGCTTCTACCCTCTTTGAATCCATCGGAGACTACGACCACGGCTGATAATTCTGCCTTCTTCAAGGACTCGCTAGCAGCGACCCTGCCTCCGAACGCGATTCGAGTCGCGATCTATGACGAACCCAACACTACAGCGCCTTCATATACGACGGTTCCGGGAACAATCAATAACAATGCGACACAATTAGCTGCGATGTTGAATGGTTATGGCTTCCAGACTACATTGCTGGATGTTCATGACATATATGATAATGCCTTAATGACAGCACATTTTGATGTGCTAGCCTTAGTAGACAATTTCCCCCGCGAAAACATTACCAATAAAGTGGAAGACTTTTGGCTCGCAGGAGGAAGCCTCCTTGTCTTTGATGGCGCTGCTGAATACCTGTGTTACCGAGGTATCTTACCTCCTGAAACTGCAGGAGGTTCAGGCAACGGCGTTTACTGGTTCTACGGCTCCAAAGATTTCACCGTCTTTACCCGTCATCCGGTATCAAAGAGTTATGCCCTTTCTGATAACATTGATGCTGACGATTTATACAATTACTTCTATTGGGATTGGCCAACCATGTCAGGATCCTCGATTGGGTCCTACATCACCCGTGTAGCTCAAACCGACGATGACCCTGATGGCTGCAGTGTCTTAGCCTTTGATCCTGAGGATCGGGGAGGCAAAATTGTAACTTTTGCCTACGATTTCGCCCATGAAGCGTTACCTTCAGTCCACCCCATGATCCGGGATGCCATCCAATGGCTTTGTCCGCAACCAAAAGCTCGAATTGCTTTTGACCTCACGCATGAAATTTACTATGGAATTGATTCGTGGGATTGGGATCAATACCCTACCAGCGATTACGAAGACTGGCGTAATGATCTAGTTAGTCGGGGGTATCTTGTAGATAAACTCCAACCGAGTACAACTGGTAACTTAACTGAGACACGGTTAGCACCCTACGACACACTCGTTGTCGTAGCTCCTGGAGAAGATATAACAGCTGCCGAACGGACAGCTGTGACCAATTGGGTCACAGAAGGTGGTAGTCTACTTGCAATGGGTGATTTGATCGCGATCAATCCTCAGAACCAACGAATTAACTTTCTCTTAGCTAACTTTGATTTACACCTCAACAACTCCAATAACGCTCCTGGAGTTCCAGGAACTGCATCAGGCATTACCTTGCATCCCACTAGGGAAGGTGCATCAGACTACTTTCTAACCAATGGTGGACTGGTAAATTATTCAGGAAATGCTCAACCCCTCTGGGGAATTGATGCAGGCAACATCATCATTGCCGCAGATGAACATGGAACAGGGCGCGTCGTTCTTACCTCTGATCTCAATGGATTCTCTAATGCAGATATTGGCTCGAGCTCTAATGAGCGAATCGCCATAAATGTGATTAATTGGTTATCCTCGGCAAAAGCACGCGTGCTTGTCCTTTCAAATTGGCCGGTTACCGCCCCTCATATCTATCGATCCCCACTTGCTCTCGCATTGAATAACTTAGGCATCAAATACTATCTTACAGGGCTTGGTGTACCTTCTATCTACTATCTTAACCTATCCCTGCACCTCTATTCCTGGGACTTGGTAATTTACAACAATCCTGGATATTCGATGGCGTCCGCGTATCTTGACGAACTACTCGACTATGTTGATGCTGGTGGCTACTTAATTATGTCATACTTCTTCGCTGATGGAAATCCAACACATCCCTTCTGGGCAAAACTAGGTATGGAGTATAATAGCACTTACTCTGGTGAACCACCAATGTACATCTGGGATTCTAGCCATCACATCTTCAATCAACCTATGCCGTACGGTGACACTGAATTCCAAGCACTCCCTGGTACATCCGATGATGGGGATAGTTTCAAAGTCTTTTCAAATGCAACAGCCCTTGCAGGTTTAACCTCATCAGACACACCTGGCAACGCTACTATCATTTTACGAAATGACGGACGAACACTCTATAATGGCTACCTCATCGATTGCTTCTATGGTGATTATGATGATTCCACCTATGCTGACAACTTTGAACTGTGGATGAACGAGATCGCCTTCATCATGGCACCACGCTGTGTCTTCACACCTAATGTCCCGGTCAGCCATGTCCAAGGCTTCCCCCTGACCTTCTCCGTCGACATCATCAACAACGGCCTCACCCCTGCTGTAGGTGGTAACCTCACCGTCACCATTCCAGCCGCCCTGGGCATCCTCAGCGAATCCGCCACTCAACCCTTCGTCCTCGATCCCGGCGCAAGCACCACGATCACTTGGCACTCCACCGCAACCGGCGTTGCAAATCACACCATCACCTTCGATGGAACCTACCACGGCCTCCCAACTACCACTTACACCAGTGGAACCCTTACACGGTATCTCAACATCACACCTGGTTTACCCTTTGCCTTGCCTTGGTGGTGGTGGATTGCGGCAATCGCCGTGATCGTCATCGTCGTCGTCATCATCTTAGTACTGTGTCTCCGGCGACGAAGCGGTTCGAAGTAACCCTCATAGGAGGCGCAAGCCTCCTCCTCCCCTCTTTTTTTCTGGTATGTTATTCAGCCTGGGGGTTTCCGCCAACTCCGAAAGAGCGGTGCTTCTTGGATGTAGGGGCGTCCGGTAATTAACGCAAGTTCGGCTTTTGTTAATTCTCGCCCGATGTATGCTGCATGGTCTAGTTGAGAGACAAGTTTTCGAGTGATTATGCCCTCGATGAGTTGTTGAGCGGTTGCGCCTGATAGTTCTAGGGAAGGCGTTTCTCTGTCATCAGTTGTGTAGTGTCGCGCCACCAGGCTGTTTTGCTCTCGATTTACATGAAATGTGAAATATCCTTGTGGATCCATTTTATGTGGTGCTCTGACTTCGGTAATTGATTCACGGGGGTATTCAGCATCAACGAAGAGCTTTAAGGTAGATTCGGGAAATTGTTTTGACTTTAACAACAAAAGATCTAAACCCAGATCTTTAGGCGGAGCGCGTCGACGGCGAGCTAGATACATCATTTGCGAGGCACGATACAGTTCCCATACGGCACCGTGTGTTTTTGGGCTGACCTCGGTGGTGAGAACTAAGGATACACCGAGTTCTACAGCAATACCGGCAAGGAGGGCGTTCACACCAGGACTGTCAGCATCTATTAGTTCGGTAACATTTCCTACGCCCATTAGCATCGGTACTGTAGGTTCGCGTAAATGGAACTCTCTGTAAGCTTGTAGGGCGCGAGTTAGTCCTGGAGAAATTAAGGGATCACACAGCGGGTCTGCAATGAGTTTCTTAAAGCCTAAACTCCTCGCGTTGCTAATGTTATCGAATAGCAATTCGAGTCGTTCGTCTAGTGATTTTGGGAGGTCTCCACTTTCTCGTGTTGCGGGAATCACCGTGAAGGTAGGATGTGACCGTTTAGTTTTCGGAATGTCAAGCATGTTGTCTTGGTCCAGACTCAAGACGAGGTCTGCACCGCCTTCAAGCCCTGCAAGGATCTCCTCAGTGTGTAGCGTATCGATGCTAATCATCACCGAGACCTCTTTTTGTAAAATACTAACGATTTCTCGGGCTGCTTTGGGATTTGGGGCCTCAGCAATCATTCCGACATCAATGATGTGAGCTCCGCTGGCGACAAAATGTCGGGCGAGGCGCTTTAATTCGTCCCTTGGTCGAAGCGGGGCATCAGTAATCTCAGCTATTACTCGCATGGGTCGGCGTGGACCCACTAAGATACTCCGTTTCCCCTTCCCGATTTTCAGAACGGTTCTAGGGAGTTGGCCTTTGGGAGGGCGTTCAGCTTGAGCGAGGTCGCGACGGGCTTTTTTCTTCACTTCTTCGGCTAGTGCAATATCAGCGGGTTGCGTGGTGGATAATTGTGACAATTTTTCAGAGAGACTTTCTAATAACAAGGGGAGGTCAGCAGCGTGTTGAGTGCCCTTAAAGGTAGGAATACCAGTAGCTTTAGTGACGATCGAAGTATCTCCTGAAATCATCCCAGGTAAAAGGATGAGATCCGTCTTTTCTAGTTGACCGCGTAGTCTGATTTGTGCTGATACATACTTTGGGTGCAGAAATGCAGCGACAGCTAATGGTAGGACTATCACATCAATGGAGTGCGAGGATTTGGTCTGAGCTAATGCGTTTCGCACCAACGGCTCGGCAAGTTTTCCGGTTACCAATAAGACTTTCAATTCCATCTTCCTCTTTTGTTAATTATTCCCACGAGAAATGCTCTATGCGCCTGTTTGGAATTCCTGGAATTCGTACCTGAACGCCGGTTACATTAAACAGTTCGCTTTCACTCCAGGTTGCCAACCAAGAAAGTAGTTCTTTAGCTACCTCTAGTTTTTGTCGCTTTTCCGGTGAAGCCACAACATCAGTGATTAGTTCTGGCTTGGAGTATTGCCCGATAATGTTTCCGAGGTCCATGCCAGCCAATGCAATCTTAGCTGCATGTAATCCTTCTGCCCAAAAGACGCAACGATCGCCATCGGTAAAACCTCCTAGATTATACACTCCTGGTTGAGGGCGTGTCTGAGTTGAACCAATTGATCGGCGCTGATTAAGTCGAGGAACCCAAGTTTCAAGGGCGTTAATATTATCGCCATGGGCATGCACAATCACTACTGCGCTCTGCTGTTGAGCTGAGAGAATATCTTCGATTTTTCCATCTAGATCTGTCATGATATAATCAGGAACTAACCCATATTCCAAACATGCAGTAGTGGCTCCATCTGCTGCAAAGATGACTGTGTTTTCAAACGCAATATTGGTTACAATGTGTTCGAGGTTAGTGCTAATTGAAGGACCTGCCCCACAGACGATGACCTTTTTGCCTTGTACTTTTTCCTTTAGGTACTCCAAGGTCAAGGCGACTTGTTTGATGTACTCACTGAGTAGGTTTGCAGCTTCTTGGTCTTTGGTGATGCTGTACTGAAATTGGTCAAGAATTTTCTGATACCTAGGCCACCACATCTTCAGATCTATTGGACTCAAAGAAAACACCTAGCCCTGTGCTCTACTATCTGATCAACGAACACATCTCTGATAGCGAGTATTAGGGGGTTGGGTTTTCATTAATCTGTCGTCGTGCATCGCCCATCGTAAGCCGCTCTTCTGCCACAAGGTCATGACGATGGATGCACTCTTCGTTCCGCTGCCAAAAATGTAATTCCATCTCATCAGGTAGATCTGGGTAGGCTTCAACCACATTCTTAATCATCTGTCTGATGGCGTCTTCTACGAATTTCGGGTTCTTCAAAGCAGTTCGAACGATGGCGGCTTCATCGGGGCGTTTCAAGAGTTCATATGCGCTCGCGCTCATCGAGCGTTCAACGACACTCACCAGCTGTAACGCGTCAATGTAATACTCCTTTGGGATTTCGACCATCACTGAGCCGTAGCTCCGTTGCATATGGCTGCCAACGGGTAAATGATTAGTTATGCGATTAGCCTGCTCTTTGGTTAATTGGTGTAAGGTCTTCAGGTTTTCCTGTACTTCATCCCGTAGCATTTCTTGTGCACAAGGACAGGCCGTAATCCCGGTCACCGTTACGCCAATCCATCGGCGAATTCGGATTTTTCCTTGAGAAGTTCGAGATGCGATGGCACGAGCTTTCATTGTACAGGACTCATAAGTGCGTATGGCTGTCTTCGGCGTTGTTCGAGCATAGACGACATCAGCCGCAGCATCAACTTCAGCTTCTGAAGCATAGTCATGCCGTTGTAGTTGTTCTTCCGCGATGTCGGCACACAAGTCTTCAAGGCGATGGAGTTTCTCAGCGTGTTGGCTTATTACTTCGATTGCACCTTCATAACTACGAGAAGGATGAATGCCCTTCTGATCGGCTGGTAAATCTACATAGACATCAAAGTTTGGGACGACAATGGCGGGTTGTTCTTCGAAAAAGATAAACTGAATTGGGACACGAATTCCAGTGACACCAACGCGGCGAACTGGAAGGGGAACATCGGGGGTGTCGTTATGAACATCACGAGGGGGCAAGATAATTGACTCCGGGAACTGTCAGCAATAGCTATCCCTATAGCTTTTTCTAAATTATTGATTTTATTAATTCCTTATCAGTTTCTAGCACCTGAAGTTGGGTTTATAAGGGCTTAGTGAAAAGGCAATTCAAGGACCAAGAGAGAATCTGATTTTGCAATTAATGCAAAGGTGAAAAGGCGCTTTCGTCACCAAACGCCATTTATAGTAGAAGCGCGCTGTAAGCTAGTTCCCGGTTCGGGACGATACATCAGGTCTGTTGCATGGTTACATTGTTCAATGCACCGTTGGAGGACGGTCAATTGGATTACTCGACGATGCGGTTCAAGTGGTCTCTTCAAGCACTGGCTGCACCAGCTGAAGTCCAACTTCAGCTATTCCCAGATTACTCTTGGAAAGTCGATGAGCTTGCTATCGAGTTTGATCAGTGGTACCAGGTCATGAAACGTCGTCAGAGTTATTTTTCAACAAAGCAACGCCGCCTCCTTGAGGACTTGAATCGGAAACTTGATGACATCAGTGGTCCTGAAAATCTTCGCTATTGGTTAGAAGATGCACTTCGGACTGATGCTGTTTGGGAGACTATTCGTAAAGTTGCTCGTAAAGTCCTTGAGGCGTTAGGCTGGCCCGTAATTGAACCGATAGGCAATCAAGGCACAGTTGCTGTTAATATTAATTACTAACTGGTTGGCAACTTGATTGTGTTTGTTGAAGAAACACATTAAGGTTAGATCACTGGCGGTTTGTATAGAAACATTCGATAGGCAGGATGCTACTATGTCGATTTCATCGAGTCAACTAGCCCAGATGGGATTTTTAGAAGGTGATGTTGTTGAAACGATTGTCACAACGATCTCAGCTACGGATATCCCGAATGCTGCTCCAATGGGTGTATGGGTCGATTCAGGTGCTCGATTAACGATGCATCCTTACGAAGGGACAACGACAGCCATTAACATGAATCACACTGGGGAAGCTGTCATAAATTTAACTCATAACCCCCACATCTTTCTAGCAACTGCGTTCAAAGAAGAGCTTCAGACTTTGAAAATTCCTGCCTTCGTAGCTGCAAGGAAAGTGAGCACACCACGGTTAGAGGGTATGTCTGGGTACTTAGAAGTGAGTGTAGAATCAAGAAAAGAAATGGAAAAATCTGCCCGTTTTCAGGAATTTCAGTGCAACATTGAGCACCTTGAGATATTATCACCCTTTCCTGTGGTTCACTCACGAGCTCGGTGTGCTGCAATCGAATGTGTAATTCATGCGACCCGTATCCGTGCATTACATCGTGTTGATGAAAAAATCACGCAAAGCTTGGTCTCTAAAATTCACGAACATCATGATGTGGTCAAGCGTATCGCTCCCGAGTCTCCATCAGCAACCGTCATCCAACACATAATTGAACTACTACCTTGTTGGACGAGGTGAGGAATTTGGGTGGCGAGACAATTAATTCTGTCAAAATTCGAACCACCGCCCGATTACACTTGGGATTCATCGATTTGCATGGTGGTTTAGGGCGCATCTATGGATCGCTAGGTGTTGCCCTTTCTCAACCTGCAACAGTTCTTGAAATCCAGCGAACTAAAAAAGGGTTGGTAGTATCGGGGGAAAATCAGCAACGCGTCTCTTCAATTGCTACACAACTAATCGACCACTTCGATTACAGAGAGGGGCTGCAGATAACGGTTTGGGAATCTATCCCCCAACATGTAGGTTTAGGGTCTGGAACACAACTGGCACTTGCTTTAGGTCTAGGAGTAACAATGTTAAAGGGGATAGAAATCACTATTCCACAACTAGCCCAAATACTACATCGAGGTGTAGTCTCAGGAATTGGAACTGCGACATTTACACACGGGGGCTTTGTAATCGATGGTGGGCGTACCTCGAATAGAGTAGCTATGAACCACTCTGTTGAAATTCCTCCGCTCCTCTTTCGACACGATGTGCCTGGTGATTGGTTGTTTGTAGTTGCTCTTCCAAGGGTTAAAAAGGGGCTTAGTGGTGAACAAGAACGCATTGCGTTCGATTCCTTACCTACGGGTCCAAAACAACAAGCGGAGAAAACTAGTCGTTTAATCCTTATGAAACTCCTACCTGCCTTAATCGAAGATGACATCAAGCGATTTGGGGAAGCCCTAACCAGAATTCAGATACTTGTCGGCGATGCGTTTTCTGCGGCACAAGGAGGTCGGTTTGCAAGTTCCGAGGTTGCTAATTGCGTAAGCGCGATGTTAGATGCAGGGGCAGTTGGTGCAGGACAAAGTTCGTGGGGTCCGGCTTGTTATGGGCTTGTTCGGGGTCAGAAAAACGCGGAGCTATTGCAAAAGGCCGTCTCTGCTGCCATGGAAGCGGGTAGAGGTGGATCGGCGTTTTTTTCTTCAGCGAACAATCAGGGTGCACGGGTTATAACGAATTAGGCTTCCCGATACATGTTACGAATTTGCTTAGCCTGAGGAAGACTAATCCAGTCAAGCACGGTTCCACTGCATTCACGCAAACGCATTGCCTTAACGAGTTGATCTGAGGGACCACCAGCCAATCCTTCTGCAAACAGGGCCGCACCTTGCGCAGCTTCCTTTGCTTTATCTCCAAGTCGTTGAACTCGGCGAACTGGATAACCAAACTGTTGCATACGGGATTCAAGGTTTTCCACAAGAGTGGGAACGCGTGTTAATCTACCAGAGAGTAGAATTTCATGAGGTTTTGGCACAGAGACGTTCAGGCTTGCTACCGCCTTGACGAGTCCTTCGGCGACAGCATTCCAAGCTTCTAATGCCTTTACATCTCCTTGATCTAATTTGTCAGCAAAGTCTTCTGGGCTAAGGGTAGAATCCTTGAGCAGAGAGAGAACACCTCCTTGAAATAAGGTTCCTTTCGAGAATCCGCGAAGAAGATAGGCGAGTTCTCCATCCATTCCTCCGAGGGTCAAAAAACCAGGTCCGCCGATGGTTCCTCCCACTCCATCAACTACTAAACCGTTTTTTACACCAACGGCAGCGGGGTAGCCATAACCAAGCTCGACAAGAATAAAAGAAGCTTCCTTAAAGGAAAGTTTGAGGTGCCGGGCTTGATCGTAGACTCCTAGAATTGCGCAACATAATTTATCCGCCGTGCCAAGATCGATTCTATTGTGTTTCCGCCATACCGGCACTGAGTGGAGATGAATGACACCTGGAATGAACATCATATTAATGTCGGTTTTTTGTACGAGTCGCACCATGTCCTTAATGGCTTCCAAAACTGGGATTTTATCATCATCGTGTCGTACTAAGACAAGTTGGAAAAACTCCTTTTCGCCCACATCTTTCGCAGGTAATAAGGGGAGGCCATAACCGGAAGGTCCAGCAACGAGATCAATTTCACCTGCTTCGGTGATAATATCTAAGATGCTTTGCGGATTTTCTGCGACTTCCACACTTGTAATGGAAGTCTGTAGGAAGACTTCTCCATCTTCGAGTCCACAGAAATCAAACGATCGAGTACCAGGGTCAATACCAATAACACGAACCATATTTTTTTCGCTCCAAAGATCGATTAAATGATGGAAGGTCAAGTTATAGGTCTCAAGTGGCTGTAAATCGTTTTAACAATTTCCCACCCTCCCTGAAGGGCTTGATCTCGGGTGGCAGCAATATGATTTACAGTGCAAACAGGATCTCCTCGGTCTGCAATGCTACCAGGGACAGGGATGTCAACTACACCAGGAATATTTCGAAGGTCTGGAACTGCTGAGAGTTTTTGGGCATACACAATTATTCGTGCACACACAGCTTGGGGTTTGGGTATTTCTGTAGGTAAGGAATCGTTACATGCATTGATGTGAAGAGTTATGATGTTTGTATTAGTGACTAATTCGATTGCTTCGATTGTCGCTTGGATACGAGGGTTAATTTCCATGAAGTATGGCGTCCCTTCAGAATCTATAACGAAATCAATACCATTACTTCCCCGGAGGTTCAGATGTTCAGAAATGCCTTGGGAAACAGCATCTAAGTAGGATAAAGTGTCAGGGTTTGCTTGAAGGGGAATGATGTTACCACAATAAGCCTTAGTTCTTCCTTTACCCAACTCAGGGAGACCAATAAGTTGTTCGTTCACTGATAGGGTTACTGCTTTTTTTCCGGTAGAAATGACAGAGACACTTGCATCAGTTCCTTTGATGAGTTGTTGCACTAAGATCGGATCATTCGCTGAAAAGCGATGGTGATTCGCATAATGGTCAATATCGTCATTTGAATGGAATACACGGGAGTGGAAACCCCCACTTCCGTATTGGGGTTTGACGAGGAAGGGTATATCTAAGTGATTTACAGCAGATTCGAATTGTTTCTGATTTATAGCTGTATAAGTTATGGGTACAGCGGCTCCGTAACGAAGTGCGATTTCACGGGTTAAGTGTCGGTTTCGTGCTCGTTCTAGGCCTTCAACGGAATTTCCTGTAAGGGTTCCGAGCTCAGTTAGTTTAGCCCAAGAATCTGGGTGATCATCGAACCCTCCGCTAGCTACGATGTAATCCACGGGAGCGTGTTCATCTAAGAGTTTCTGAACTGCTGAAACTAAAGCTTCAGCTGTGGGTATCACGGGGCGGTTGGGTCGGTGATCTGGTTGTTGGTCTAACACAGCTATGGTTACATCGGCCCATTGATCTAAATCAATGTCACCCCAAAAATCCACAGCAATGACATGATAACCTGCTTTCTTAGCTGACCGGGCAAGGGGACGCACATTGAAACCTACGACCAGAATTGATAGCATCATGTCCACACAAGAGTCACTTGGCGGTCCTCATTGTAGAGTATTCCACTTTAGAAACCTTTCCTCTAAGAGATGTATATCGATGACAAATCATTACAGATCAATCAATTGAATGAAAAATTCGCTCCTATGGTAAACAGATTAGCACTATTATCGCTGCTAGATAGGTTCCTTTATTCTGTGCGAAGATTTTTATTGTCTCTGATGCCATTGCCGGAAGAGAGGAGTTATGGTGTCATTAAAAGTTAAGAACCTAATCAGTATCGCTGACTTGAGTACCGAAGAGATTGTGGCAATTCTTGACCGTGCTGATAAAATGGAGGCTGTAATCAATAGTTCCAAGCCTTCGACAATCTTGGCTGGTCGTATACTCGCTACCCTTTTTTATGAGCCATCTACTCGCACACGACTAAGTTTTGAATCGGCAATGGCGCGTCTTGGTGGTTCCAGCATTTCTGTTGCTGATATTGGAGCCTCATCCGTGGCAAAAGGGGAATCCCTCGCTGATACCATCCGTACTATTGAAAATTATGCTGATATTATCGTTCTTAGGCACCCACAAGAGGGCTCAGCTCAATGGGCTGCAGAAGTCTCTAAAGTTCCAGTCATCAATGCAGGAGATGGCGCAGGACGCCACCCCACACAGACACTTCTCGATTTGTCCACTATTCGCCGGAGTCAAGGGCGCTTAGATAAACTCAACATCGCTATGCTCGGTGACCTTCGTTTTGGACGCACAGTCCATTCATTATCCTATGCAATAACACGCTTCACCGACCGCCTCTTTTGCATCGCCCCTGACATATTAAAACTCCCTGAAGAAATTGCCATGGATCTTCGGGAGCAGGGGAAGCAGATTATCGAAACCGATGATCTTCAAGGAATTTTACCCGAACTCGATGTATTGTATGTAACACGCATCCAAAAAGAAAGGTTCCCAACTCCTGCTGATTATGAAAAAGTTCGAGGGATCTATCGCATTGATAGAGCATTACTAAAGAAGGTTAAACCAACGCTGGATATCTTACACCCTCTTCCACGAGTTGATGAAATTGCACCAGAGGTTGATGAAACTCCTCACGCTCGATACTTCACCCAAATGTTTCAAGGTATTTTAGTTCGCATGGCTATCCTTTCCATGCTGTTGGAGGCATAATGACCATGACCCCAAGATCGACTAAACCTGAACCGAGACATGATGAAATGCGAATTCAGAAAATCCGTGCAGGGACCGTGATTGACCATATTACTGCTGGTTATGCATTAGCAGTCATGCAAATCTTAGGAATCACAGGAAGGGAAGGTGATGTTATTAGCATTGGTATGAATGTCCAAAGCAAACGTTTGAAGAAAAAAGACATCATCAAAATTGAGGGTCGTGAAATCACTCTCGAAGAAATCAACCGGATTGCCATGATTGCTCCTCAGGCTACTATTAACATTATTCGGGACTACAAAATCCACCAAAAAACTCGGATATCTATACCTGATGAAATAATGGGGATTGTGCGATGCCAAAACCCAAGTTGTATCACTAATAATGAACGTGGGATAAAAAGCAACTTCAAGGTAGTCAACCGATTGCCTGTAACCCTTCGATGTGATTATTGTAAGCGCATCACTGACCATGAGAATATCGTTGAGCAACTCCTTGGAGAAGGATAACAACACAGTACTTGAAGAAGGTGGGTCTCACCATGGCTTCCCTATTTGGAAAAGCATTCATAAAAACGCTACAAGAACGAACAGAAGAGCATCAAACCCGATTGATACACGCCCTTGACCTAGCGAATACGCTATCCCCTGATGCCCCAGAAACAACTCGACAGAATCTAATAGAGCGTGCTTGTCACTTAGCTAAAGCCATATCTCCTCATGTTGTAGCAATCAAAATTAATTATCCCTTAGTTCTTGCAGCCGGCTTAGAAATCGCTCATCACCTAAAAACGATTGAGCCGACACTGCCCCTCATTGCTGATTTTAAAGTCGCGGACATTGACAACACAAACGCATGGATTGCTCGTCACACTTTCAGCGCAGGCTTTGACGCCATTATCGTCCAAGGATTCATTGGGGATGATGCAATCCAAGGAGTGCTTCAGGAGGCGAAAACCTACAATGACCGAGGAGTTATTCTTGTGGTTGACATGAGTCACCCTGGAGCAAGTCAATTCATTCATCCCCATACACCACAACTAGTGAAACTGGCCATACGCCTGAAAGTTACTGGCGTAATCGCACCCGGTACACGACCACCACATGTTCAGCAAATTCGATCGATGCTTGGTCCTGATCCCCTAATATTGGCTCCTGGTGTTGGGGCTCAAGGAGGGAAACCTGGTTCCGCAATTGCTGCGGGTGCAAATTATGAAATTATTGGGCGGTCAATCTATACAGCTAAAGATCCAACAGCAAAGACTAAGCATTTTGCGAAGCAAACCTATGAGGTAACTCTACCCTCACTAACGCAAGAATCGATTCAAGCAACTTTTGTTCACGAAGTAGCCCTCCTACTTGACGATGTCAAAGCAATCAAATTCGGATCTTTTACGCTAGCTTCAGGAAGAACTAGCCCCTATTACATAGATCTACGGGTTATCCCCTCTTATCCTGAAGCGTTCAACAACCTAATTGATCTTTTTGTTCGTTGGCTCACTATGCAATCCCAGGTCACCTTTGACCGCATCGCTGGAGTTCCAACTGCAGGTATTTCCCTTGCAACCGCTCTTAGTACACGGCTACAGGTCCCAACCCTTTATGTCCGGAGTAAACCTAAAGAACACGGGCGGCAGCAGCGAGTGGAGGGAGTTTTGGAATCTGGGGATAGGGTCCTGGTTGTTGATGACCTGATTACTGATGGTGGGAGTAAACTTGAGGCAGTGCAAGCTCTTCGCGAAGCGAAAGCAAAAGTCAAGGATGTTCTTGTCGTAGTTGATCGGGAAGAAGGTGGAGCTATGCAGTTAGCGAAAGAAAAGCTTCAGTTACATGCGCTGGTGACAGTGAGTCAAATAGTAATAGCATTACAAAAGGAAAACCGAATCGCCTCAGCGAAGGCAAAAGAGATCCTTACCTATATTAAACGGCAATTTTAATCATTAATTGGTTCCTACCAAGACTCGGGTCGTTGCAAATGCTGGCCCCACCAGATCATTGCAATCAGACCCAAGACACCAAGTAAAAGCGCTAGGGGATAGTGAAGAATATCGAAAGGCGCCAAAGCGATGGCAGGTGCCCATAATTCAAACACAATTCTACCGAAATTCCCAACAACGACCAAACATACTGTCAACACTCCAACCTTCATTGTATCTGGGTAAGGGGGCTGTTTATGGTTGGTTAACCAAAGAAGAAGGAGTGCTGGGATTAAAACGATAAGTCCTGCACAGGCATTGTCTATCTCGCCACCTATAATCTGTCCACTTCCTGCTTCCTGAACAAAAAGAAGAATTTGGACTCCTCCAAAATGAGGAGTAGAAGTCTGAGTGAACGGAATAGCCAGAACCTGTAGGACTGTTGCAACGGATTGTGCATAGACTAATTGGATTGGCCAAAAATCGACCCATATCACTAGAATCGCCGATATTAGAATAGCTACTATGAAGCGGAAATTTGTGTTCACTTGAAAAGCTCGCGACGCTTGTAACATGATAATTATTCCGATCAAAAGTAAGAGAAGCGGTATTGCGACTCCAAAATCCCCAAAGATTGAGTACATTAACCCTCCTGCAACAACTAGTATCAACCCAACGAGACTTCGCAGCAATCCACCATACTCAGCAAGGAAATACGGGAGACTCAATGATCACTAACCCCGCAAGCACACAAATCTAGTGTGGACAGACCTCTGTATTATTAGGGCGTTGCCGTTTTCCTGTAACATCTCGTGTCCACCGACCAAAATCTGAACCTTCAAGGGTTTGGGCTTCAAAGACTGGTCCCTCATGGCAAACACGCCTGCCCTGGTCGTCAATGATACAATGACCACAGATCCCAACGCCACATTTCATGTACCGTTCTAAACTAAACTGTAAGGCAATTGGGAGTGGTTTCATAAGTTGATACAAACTAACTAACATGCCCTCTGGTCCACAAGCAAAACAAGCCGCATAATTTGATCCTCTCTCCAATAGAGTTGACACGGCATCGACAGAAGTTCCCTTTTGACCAGCGGATCCATCATCTGTAGTGACGATGAATTTTCGTAGATTGAGTTTTTTGAATGCATCATGAAAAAGGAGTTCGTTTTCAGTGGATGCGCCTAAGACGCTGTCGACAGTGAATCCTTGTTTGATAGTTTCTACTGCGGCGAAATACACAGGAGGTGAACCGCATCCTCCAGCAACTAATAACAAAGGTTTCTTCTTGGTGTTCGATGGAAACTGAAATCCCTGACCTAGTGGACCACGCAGTCCTAACAAGTCTCCAGCTTTTAACTCATGCAATCTAGTTGTGGCTTCTCCTACCTTCGCTGCAGTGAATTCTACTTGATCACCAATTGTGTTTGATATGCTCATTGGGATCTCATCTATTCCTGGAATCCAGACCATCAGGAATTGTCCGGGAGTCGCGTTTTTTGCTATTTCTGGTGCTTTGAGAACGAAGCTTTTGGAGTTAGGTGTTTGTTGAAGGATGTGAACTATTGGTGTAACGATGGGGCGCAACGATGGTGAAGTTTTGTATGAATTTTTTAGGGTCATTCTTGATCACGATTAAAGATTGGGGATCCTCGTAAGAGGGTTTGTTTGATTTGCCCTTGAACCTTCCATCCCTCAAAGGGTGTCAGAGTGGATTTACTGTGTAGGGAATCACCTCGAATAGTATTGGAGGATTTTGGATCGAAGAGGACTAAATCGGCATCGGCTCCTACGACAAGCTGCCCCTTTTCAATCCATTGCGAGTTGCGTATCCCAAACCGATAAGCTGGGTTATATCCCATCAATTTCACTAATTGTGGCAGAGTCATCTCGGCTTGATGAACTAATTTTGTGTATAAAAGAGGGAAGGATGTTTCAACGCCAATGATTCCGCCGGGGGCTGAAGCAAAATCAGCGCTAGCTCCTGTTTTTTCTGCAGTTGTATGGGGTGCATGGTCTGAAGCAATGATATTAATTTGTCCTGCGAAGCAGGCGTTTAATAATGCTTCAGCGTCTTTAACCGAACGAAGAGGCGGATAGCATTTTGCTACTGGACCTAGTTTTGCAAGGTCCTTAACAGTTAGGAGGAGATGGTGTGGTGTGACTTCGCTCGATACATTCACACCACGGTGCTGTGCTGAAAGGACATGTCTGAAACCCGCTGCTGTTGAAAGATGGCATATGTGTAGACTACATGAAGGCGGTTTAGCTAGGAGTGTTTGAAGTGCTTTTATTTCAGCTTCTGGCGGTCGACTAGCAAGAAAAGCGAAAGAGGAACCATCTGTGGGTTCAAAAAGCGTAGCTGGATCCTCTGCGTGAATTGTTAACAAATGCCCCAACGGGGCTAAATACTGTATGGCCGGGCTTTCATGATGAGGAATATAGATTTTAAATGAAATAATTCCCAAATCCAACATTTGCTTAGCCATATCCACGAGGGCGAGTTCCATGCTTTCGAAGCTCGTTTCCTGGTTCTTTTCACCTTCTTGTTTGTAGTAAGGTCCAGCATGAAAGGAAAAATCCACTAGGCATTTTTCTTCTGCTCGTTTGATCTTCTGCATTAACCGTTGTGGTGTTGTCGTTGGCGGGTCTGTGTTAGGCATGTCTGCAATAGTGGTGATGCCGCCAGCTGCAGCTGCTAAGGAACCTGAGGCGAAGTCTTCTTTTTCTGGGTGACCTGGATCTCGGAAATGTACATGCACATCAACGAGGCCGGGAAGCACAAGGAGGCCAGAGGCGTTAATAACTTCAGTAGCTTGTTCTGTTGCCGATACTCCTGGTTTGAGAATGGCGGTGATGAGTCCATCATTGATGATGATATCACCAGTCTCGATACGATCTGATAGCACGAGACGCCCATTCATTATTTTGAGATCATGGGTTCTCATAGCTAGTAGTCCACTCCCGAATCATGAATCTGGCCTACTAAATCCTCCACTTGATCAATTTCTTGATGTTTTAAATATCTGATGAGTTGCTGACAAATTTTGTCAAAAATCGTAGTTCCATGGGTCAAAACTCCTGTGCCAATTTCAACAGCAGTTGCCCCTGCAAGCAGATACTCAATAACATCAGAACCAGATAAGATGCCACCTACTCCAATTATTGGAATTGAGATCTCTGCCCGATGAAGTTCCCAAACCGCACGAACGGCAATCGGCTTAATGGCGGGGCCACTCAAACCGCCAATACCTGCTCCAAGCATAGGGTGGCGAGAGATAGGATCAATCGCAAGGGCGGGAAGAGTGTTGAGAGCCACGACTGCTGAAGCTCCCGCAGATTCAGCTGATCGAGCAACCTCAATCAGACGGGGGTAATCCGTTGATCCGGGAAGTTTCACCCAAATGGGGACCTTCTGGTTGATTCGTTTTTGAACTGCTGTTACCACATCGAAGACACTTTGAGGGTCAAGCCCCATGAGGTAGAGTGACCCTACATGTGGACAGGATACATTCAATTCGATAGCCTTCACGCCGGCTTTGACATAAGCTTCAGCAACAGCAGCAAATTCTTCAGGTGAACTTCCTACAGCGCTACCGATTACAACTACTCCGTTATCGAGAACGATCTGAACCTCAGAAAGATACTCAACAATCCCAGGATTAGGAATTCCCATAGCATTTATGAGGCTATTTTCATAGACGCCCACGATTCGTGGACCTGGATGGCCTGCTCGGGGTTCCATTCCTGTTGTTTTAGTGACTACTGCGCCTGCGCCATCTTGCCAAGCTCGAATAAGCCCTCCTGCTGCAACCCCAAGCACTCCTGAAGCTAAAATAGTTGGGTTTGATAATCTAATCGAACCAATCATCACGCTTAATCGTGGATCCTCCTTCTTGAGTGTGTGCGGGGCCACTATGCTTGCATCTCCTTTCAGCTACCTTGTCTTCCTCAATATAAGTCTCTACTGTTTAAAAGAAGTAGATGCTATGTAATAGGACGCTTAATAACGAAATTGAAGCCCCAATAACAATGTTGGTGTGCGTTGCACCCGATCTTCCGTCACATTGGCACGTAGCTCTATTGTATTGATAATATCATAGCCTCGTCGAACGAAGAATCGTAAAGCATCGACATTTCTTGGGACTACTGATAGGTATAGGTTGGACTGTCCAGCTGTCTTAATGTGTTCTTCGGCGCTTCGAAGGAGGGCAGTTCCCACGCCTCGAATTCGCCAGGAAGAAGTTACCCCTAGCTCTCGAAGAAAATACGCTCCTTCATGGAGTTCAACGCGACAAAACCCAATAATGTCTCCGTTCTCTGTGGGTTCTGCAACTAGAATTTGTGAGGTTTCTTTTAGCATGTCACGGGGAATCAAGGTAGCGGCTTCATCAGGTGGAAGAGGTCCCCGACCATTTAATTCTCGATGGTATGAGAAGAACTCTGCAACTAGGTGACATAGGGCGGGAAAATCCTTCACATGGTACTCACGAATTTTCACAGCGGGGCTACGGCTCATATAAACTCCCTCACAATCAAAATTACCAAATAAAGTTGAAAAGCCTTGTGTGAAATAAATAGAGGGGAGGGGTAACACACCCCGAAGTGCTACCCCCCCGGAGGGTTTGATGCGACAGTTTATGCGAACTCTTCGGCGTCAATCATGTAACCATTGTAAAGTGGCTGGATGTAGATGTTCACTTGTATGATCTCAATGACCATTGCGAAGAGGACCAAGAGGATGATGATTGGTGCTAACCAGCTGATTAGCATAACATAGGGTTTCCAGTGGAAGAGTGTCCACATCGTCGTGGCTGGGTTCCACCATGGGATTGGGAAGCTAAGGGGTCCGTAGAAGAACAGGCTGATCATCCAGACTCCTGCGAGTCCAAAGAGAACATCAATGGAAGCAAGGAAACGTGCGGCAGTAAGGGAATCCCGACCAATAATGATACGAATCCCAGTTAAGCCTGCTTGGCCTACACCAATCACGGCTAGCCACATCAATATCTGTAAATCGAAGGATGGATAGCTGGATACCCAATTTGGCAAGAGGAAGGTGAATATTACAGCAATCACTGAGGCGATTATAAGTCCAAATGCCCTGCCAACGAGGTGTCCGCGTCCTGTCAATTCATCGAATTTTTTCACTCGTTTCTTTACACGGCGTTGTGTTCGAGGAACGCGCTCTTCCTTTTCGTGTTCATACTGCATGAGGTCACGCAGGATTTCCATGATTGGTGGACCATGCGGGTGGGAGAATGCCAGCATAATAAGGTATGCGATGACAATTCCTGCGAAGACCCAAACCTGTGCAGTTACTCCCATTAAGACATGGGGAAGAAGCAGAGGAATGGGTACCACAGCCATATTCAGTAAAACAACTGAAACGATGTAGGCAATAAGGGCTAAATCTACAATGATGATGCCAATTACAATCCACCAAAACCAGGTCCGATATGGGGGCGCTAGGGCGTCGAGGAAGTTCTGTAATTTCTCGATATCAGTGGTCTCTTTATCGCGTCGGAATTCGCGAGCCACAATGTCTGGGCTGCCCATCGCAACGACGGCTTCCCACGCAGCTGTGCTGTTTAGGCGTCCACTAGGTTCACTGGCCTGCTCTAAGAGGTGAGATCGAAGTTCAGGGATTACTTCTGAGGCAACATCGGATGGTAATCGCGCCTTCACTTGATCCAAGTAATCGGCGATGATTTTTCGAGCTGAAGCCTCATCACCAGGTGAGGAATCCTGCGGGGGTTTCTTTACACCCAAATACTTGTCTTCAGTTCCAAAGTTTTTCGACACTTTAATCACTTTCTTCTATAGCCGCTCCACAAGCTGCACAGTAGATAGCTCCAGGAAAGACCTGGTTTCCGCATTTTGCACAGAATCGTACTTGCTCTTGATAATCACCGTTCATTGCACGCCCTGCCGCAATGCTGCGAAAAAGCGGATCTAAGGCAAGCACGAGTTCATTCCAAAACTCGAGCATACCTAACAGTTCCTGATCGCCGGCTGCGGTCAGTCGGTAGTATTTGCGTGGTCGTTCGCCAGCTACATTCCAGGTGCTGCGGACCAACTTCTGTTCTTCCAGACGGCGGAGTAACGGGTAGAGAGTGCCATCTTTAACGATGAGCCGTTCAGCGGTGCGCTCGCGGATGCTCTTAGCGATATCATAACCGAAGGTTTCCTTTGATTCCTTGATAACAGCTAGAACTAGGAGCCGAAGGAGGCCTCGGCGAATGTCGCTTTCCCATGAATCAGTTTTGAGTTTCTGTCCGGGCATTGTTAAGTTCTCCGCCTGAGAGCGGTTGACCTTGACAGAGGGCATCTTTTGTGTATGAGGCAATGCGCCTTGTTAGGCACATAACATCGATTCACATGATACCTTGTCAGGCTATGTATATCGATTGGCACAGGTATAAAAACTTAACGGATGCGACACGATACTCCTAGATAAATTGACCACATCACAGGATACTTTTAACCTATGAGAGAACCAGAATCTACGAGACCGCTAGGCTTATGTAGCGGTTGGTCGAATGGGAAATATGCCTAAGTTCATTTTTGTAACTGGTGGCGTACTATCTGGTATTGGGAAAGGGCACACCACCGCCAGCATCGCAAAACTCTTACAGTTTCGTGGCTATGCGATTGATCTGGTGAAAATTGATCCCTATTTGAATGTAGATCCGGGTACACTCAACCCCATTGAGCATGGCGAACCATTCATTACGGATCAGATTTTTGAATTCAATCCTGCCCCTAGTTTTCATTACACTACAGCTGAAGTGGACCAAGACTTTGGAACTTATGAGCGGTTTATTGGACGGGCAATTCACCCTCGAAATAACATTACCTCAGGACAAATCTATTTGAGTGTAATTCTCCAAGAGCGTCTAGGGAAATTTTTAGGGAAAACAGTCCAAATCATTCCTCATATCACAGATGAAATTAAACGACGCCTCCGGCATATTGGATCGGCCGTAAAAGATTTAGATGTCATAATGGTCGAGATTGGAGGAACTGTTGGGGATATCGAGGCCGCACCTTTTCTAGAGGCAATTCGGCAATTTCGCTTAGAAGAACAACGGTGTGACACGCTGCTTGTGCATGTGACATTGGTTCCGTTGCTCCCAACAGTGGGTGAATTGAAAACTAAACCCACCCAACATTCTGTGAAGCAGCTACAAGCTTTAGGGCTGCAACCTGATATTATCATCGCGCGAAGCCAGGTATCGTTATCCAACGATGCACGGCGTAAGATCGCTTTACATAGTAATGTCATCCAAGACGCAGTCATATCCAATCCGGACTTGGACGAAATTTACGAGTTACCTTTGAAATTCTATGAGCAGAGCTTAGATGCGATAATACTTCAACGCTTAGAAATGATGGCGAGGCCACCTGAAGGCATGACTGCCTGGCAGCAAGTAGTCAAGAACTTCCAGAATACAGATGTTCAGCTGCGTATCGCTATGCCCGGAAAATATGTGGCAATGGCTGATACATATGTTAGCATCAATGAAGCCCTGCGACACGCGAGCGCTCATCAGGGTGCAGGAGTGACCATCGATATGGTTGACGCTGAACAACTTGAAGAAGCTGCAAATGCGAAAGAACAACTTTGCGCTTATGATGGGCTTCTCTTAACACCCGGATTTGGAACCCGGGGTACTGAGGGAATGATAAGAGCTGCCTGGATTGCTGTAGAAGAAGACCTACCATTTCTTGGCATTTGTTTTGGAGCACAACTACTATTTGTTGCCCTTTGTCGCTATGCTCTCGGAATGAAAAAGGCCAACAGCACTGAACTTGACCCAAAAACCCCGTTTCCCGTGGTTGATATCCTCCCTGAACAGAAAGTTATTGAGGAAAAGGGAGGGACGATGCGATTAGGTGGACATCCAGTTCATATCAAGCCAAAGACAAAGTTATACAACATTTACAAAAAAACCAAGGTTCGCGAACGATTCCGTCACCGTTACCACCTCATGTGGGACCCTGTTAAACAAGCAGAAAAAGTAGGCTTACTTGTGGCTGCCACAGATAAAACTGGAAAAATCATCAACGCTATTGAAATATCCAACAAATACTGGATGATAGGTGTCCAATATCACCCAGAATATTGCTCACGACCGGATCAGCCTCATCCCCTCTACTATTCCTTTATTGAAGCTATGATTAAGCGAAAGTCTAAGTGAGGGCAAGGGCAATAAGGAACAGCGTATACAAAGGATTCCACGAAAATGACCGACTCTGAAACAGGTCAAGACAAGGACCTTATTCCTGCAAAAGATCAATCCGGATTAGTTCGTCGCCGTCCTACAATTGATGAATACTTTATCCAATTTGCTAATCTTGCAGCAACCCGCTCAACCTGTGTTCGACGTCAAGTTGGAGCTGTTCTCGTTCGCGAAAAGCACATTCTTTCCACAGGATATAATGGCGCTCCCGCACATATGATACACTGTACTACAGAAACTTGCCTTCGTCTAAAAACCGGAGTAAAACCAGGAGAGCGTCATGAACTCTGTCGAGGCGTGCATGCAGAACAGAACGCAATCATCCAGTGTGCTCTTCACGGTGTTAGTAGTCGCGATGCGACACTGTATGTTACTCACTCTCCCTGTACGATTTGTGCAAAAATGTTGATCAATGCTGGGATAAAACGGGTTGTGGTTACACGAAGATATCCTGATAACGAAGGAATCCAAATGTTGCAAGAGTCGGGTGTTAAAATCGATTTCTTAACTGAATAACACTACGATCAGTTATTGGGACTGGAACCGGTTGGCAGCGTCAACCAAAAATTCACTTAGAGGCTTCAGGTCAGCAGGATGTTCAGCCATAACTAAGAAGATAATTTGCTGTTCGCCACCAACCAAAATCAAGAACTTCCTTTCTCCGTCAATTACCACAGTGTTCATAGGTCCGGAATCGGTTTGACCAATTACGACTTGGGCTGAGTGGGCAAGAGCTGCAACATTGCCTGCAAGAAGATGTGGATTCACCGAAGGAGGCATCCGGTGCTCAATAAGAAGGCCTTCCTGGCTAATAATAGCCCACCCTTTTAGTTGACGATTCTGCTCAAGTTCTGCCACGATTTCTCGAAGTATCTCCTCATGGTTTTTATCGTGGACAATTGTTCTCGCCATCTCGTAGACATCTCGAACCTCAATTAGCAAATGTACGCGCCCATTCATCGTTTAAAAGTGTCGGGGAAAACTGGAAACCAAAGAGTTACATTGCGAAAATCCCATTAAACTGAGAAATACACATAAAACTAACACCTTCTAAACAGTACTACTTGCCTAAACGGGGCTTTGTCATGAATTTACCCCCACCCACTCAATTCGACCGTTGGACATTTGAAAAAACAAAGGATGTACTATCCACCCTTCCAGGTCGTCTTGGGTTTCCCAAGGCGAATATATTACGCTTCCTCGACTTAGAAGTCCATTTGCATACGGGGCAAATCATTGACACCACACTCAATAAACCGTTTGACCCAAAAATCGAATACATTTTTTTTCTACTCCACCAGTACTCCAAAGCTCAAGAGGTTCCATTAACTGGCAACCTTATCAATTACAAGCAGATTTCTGGAGGGCGTGTATATGCTCCAGTTTTCGAAGGCCGAGTTGTCAAACCTATTCAACAGCATTTAGGCAGTAACCCTGACCTCTTTGCAAAGTCAGCCCAACAACTTGGTGGTGAGCTTGCACAGGTCGGGGATCTCTCATTTACGATTCTGGCGTTGCCTCGGATCCCATACACCTATGCGTTATGGAGGGCTGATGAAGAGTTTCCAGCGAGAACTAGCGTTTTTCTTGACGAGTCTGCTGGGTCATACTTGGACGCTGAGGCACATGCTCATCTGGCTTCTTTAACAACAATACGCATCTTAGCAGTGTCCCGAGCTTTAGCTAATGAATAATTGCTAGGTGTTAAATTCCAAGCTTGTATCGCTGTTGTTGAATAAGTATATACATTTTAAATATGTGATATTAGTCTAAGCGGTTTTAGTTGATATTTAATGTATTGCCCCAATAAATATATGTAATGTCGCTTTTTGCATATACTTGAGGGTTTTTGTATGAGTACGCCAACAATCAGTCAACAGACCACCAAAGTCCCTAATCTTCCTGATCACGAGTTTCGCCTCGTTAAAGTTATTGAAACCCGGAAAGACGCAAATAATCGAGATGTCCACTTTCTCACCGTCTTCATGGAAACTCTGGTTGAAGGCCGTCCAACACGACAGAAAGTCACCTCATTAGCTCTTTCAGCTGGCTTGGGTAATTCACCAACCCTTGCTTGGCAAGGTTATATGGAGCAGGATCTTTAACCTCAAAAAGACCGAACTTACGGTCAACTACGGAAATGGGGAAGAATCTCTTTACTCGCTAATTCCATAGAGATACGTTTCTTTGGACCTATAGGTGAACCAAAGACAAATTGCGTGATTCCAGCTTTTTGTAGTCCAGCAATTTTTTCCGTGCATTCGGAGGGTGTACCTCTGATACAGAAGACATCTAACATCTCGTCGGTGACCGCACCAAAAGCAGTTGGAAAATCACCCTTTTCTAAGGCTTCTGAAATAGGCTTCACTGATTTCAGAGCAATATTGTGCCGATCTAAGACCACCGGTGGTGAACCAGCGACGATAAAAGCTACCACTGGAATTGCTGCTTTTGTAGCCTTATCCATTTTTTGATCAACAGAAACACTGGCGTAAGCTGCAATATCAACATCTCCGGGTTTGCGTTTTGCTTCCTTCATTCCTTTTTCAATTTGCTTCGAAGCGAATTCAAAATCTCGTGGATGTGAGGCGTTGACAAGGACTCCCTGTCCCATGGATCCAGCCAGTTGGAGCATTTTCGGTCCTTGTGCGCCGATATAAATGGGGAGGGCACCTGTCTTTTCAAAGGCGATTTTTGCTGTTTCAACAGTAAAGATTTCACCCTTAAAACCCTTAATTTTCCCTGTATCAAACAAAGCGCGGAATATTTGAACGCTTTCTTTCACGGCAGTGAGGGGTTTGTCTCGTTCGATTCCTAACAAGTTGAGAGTGATTTTATCACCAGCCCCAATACCCAGAATGGTTCGCCCTCCAGAAAGGTTGTCAAGTGACATGAGCGTAGAGGCTGTTTGGACTGGATTGATTAGATAGGGATTGGTGACGCCTGGACCGATTTTAATTTGGTCTGTGTAATTGGCTAGAAGGCTTAGGATGATGTAAACAGAACGGTTGTTAAAATGGTCGGTGATCCAACAATAGTCAAAACCATATTTTTCAGCAAGAATGCCCAAGGCCGTGGTTTGCCAGTAAGCTTCTTGGGGGACGAATTCGACTGCAAAACCTAAATCAGGGGCCATAATTAACTCCTCATCAAAGAAGTGTTTACTCTCACAATATGGGGTTAGGTGATAAAAAATCAGAGGTTCTGGTTCGTGGGCTAGCGTCCCTGGTTTCTATGATGGAAACAAAACCATCGATCCTTTCGGTAATAGTGTCCTGATTCACCACATATACTGCAGATGCCAACTTTCTTAGGATGTGGAAAAATTCGTCGTAAGGATCGAGCGCGTTGTTCGAAGGTATAATCTAAGTCTTGATAACAGAATTCACACCACTTAGAATCGGGATGACAATACGCCTGGCATCGTGGACAAATGTAATACCCATCGGTTTCCAAAGTTCGAATTTTCTGATAAAAAGTAAAGCACCAGACTCCTCCAAGTATCAATCCTTCTAAGAGAAACAAAGAACCAATAACAGGAAGATGGATCACTGGAAAGTTAAGCAGATTCAGCGTTAATTCTAGCACTGGGGTTTGGCTAGCAACTAACAAGGAACCAGTCAAGAGTAATGCGGTGACTAGGATAAATGGAATGTAGTCCTCCAGATGTACAGGCTCCATGAGAGCACTTCATTTAGCTATAGATGGATTAAGGTAAAAACCATTTGAATGCGGATAACAGTAACGAGAAAATCGTACCAAGAAACTTCCGGCGTCTTTGATATTTAAACGGATTCACCCAGTTATCCTTGTTCAACATTTTGAACACTACATAGTTGGGTGTTCTAATGTTTAGATTAATGTCATATTGTACTGTACTTACTCCTATGAATCGGTTTTTCAAGAGCACCTTCCTACAAAGATTTCGACGCCAAAAGCGGATACCATCTATCAAGGTAATAGCTTTAATCGTTTTAATTGCCGGAACCACAGTGATTGCTGGGATTTCTATTGGGTTCCACCTTTTCTTGCCCCCCACCCTCCGCCAGTTTTCGGATTACCAAGAATTAGTGGGGTTTGTCCAGACAAGTCGACCTCCAGTAGCATATTGGGGTTTCGATACTTTTGCTTCAATGGGTACAGAAAGGCCAACAACATTTTCCGGCACATCAGGTTATTCCTCAACAAATGTTCAGGTTCAGGGTGTTGATGAACCCGATATCGTCAAAACTGATGGGACCAATATTTACACTGTTGGCGTGAACACAGTTTCTGTGATTCAGGCCTACCCAGTTGAAACAGCAGAGATCGTTAATACCATCACTCCGATCGGGAAGCCCCTTAAGCTTTTTCTCTACAATTCAGCTTATCTTATTATCATTAGTGGAGTTGTGGAAGAAACTTGGTTACACAGTTCGGCTTTCTGGGATCAATACTCTTTACATTACATCGATACCGTAGCTGTAGAAATCTTTGATGTAAGGAACACGTTAGAAATTCAGCGGACTTATTGGATAACTCTTGAGGGTGCGTATCTTGGAAGCCGTCTAGTTGATCGCTATCTGTATTTCCTTGGAATCTGTCAAACACAAGAAAATGATACAATTCTACTCCCGCATCTTGAAGTAAACGGTCAAGAAGTCATTATTCCCGCAAAAGAAATTTACTATGATCCAGATAATCGCGATTACTCGTTCCAATATACAGTACTCTTGGGATTAGATATCGTAAATCCGGATGCTGAACCAAGTAAAGAAACGATACTTGGGGGATCAAGCAGTGCAACTGTCTATGCTTCGCTTAATAATGTCTACTTAGCTATCTCCCAGTATGCTGCTTGGACAATTCCTCCTCAAGAATCCACCACGGCCATCCATCGCTTTAGTATTGAGCAAGGGACGATAGATTATCAAGCCAGCGGTGAAGTTCCAGGACATCTAATTAACCAGTTCGCCCTTGATGAATTTTCCGGGTTACTTCGTGTCGCAACAGAAAGTATCGTCACTTCAAGTCAGCTAATTAGGGATTCATACACGAACCAGTGGATCATCCAGTACATTCAAACTCAATTAAGCAATGTATTTGTTCTTGATAAACAGCTGAATGTGGTTGGTAGCCTTCGCGGGCTGGCTCCTGGGGAACAGATCTATTCTACACGTTTTCTTGGAACAACATGTTATCTGGTGACCTTTTACAAGACCGACCCCTTATTTGTTATCGATCTTTCCAACCCATTTAAACCACAGTTACTCGGTGAACTCATAATCCCTGGATATTCAGATTATCTTCATCCCCTTGGAGACAATCTGCTTTTAGGCATCGGCAAAGATGTTGCCATCAGTGCCTCAGAAGATTTTTGGTGGTATCAGGGTGTTAAGCTTAGCCTATTCAACTCCAGTGATCCCTTTCATCCTGAAGAAGCCACCAACCTCATTCTGGGTGTCCGTGGAACAACATCTCCTGCTCTCGACGATCACAAAGCCATCCTTATTGATACCTCACGCTGTCTCCTTGTACTTCCCATTCTACTAGCCGAATATCTGTACGATTCGCCACATCACCCGTCAGAAACTGGTGATTTTGTGTATCAAGGTGCTTACATTTTCCACCTTAATCCCACTAATGCTACCATTGATATTCGTGGGCGCATCACTCACATTGAAAATTCCTCAATTCTCAATGATTATTGGGGGGGTTGGAATCCTTACTTCATTGAACGGGCATTATATATCAACGAGATACTCTACGCCTTTTCACCATACAAGCTAACATTTCACACCCTTGACAACCTCGAGTTTCAAGGCGAACTCATTCTCAACCCAGAACTGAATGGGACGCTATGATTACTTCAAACAGCATACTGCTCCTGTCACTTTGTTATTGTTAGCAGCTAGACCACGCGCTGCGTTGTTCTAGTTATTCGCTATAATCTCCTAGATCCATCTGGCGAGAAGGCTTTGACGAGATTCGCTGATCAGTAACCCGTTCCACCCGTTCCCTTACATGTTTAGGCATGCGGTGAGGTATACCAAGTAATTCCATCATCTCGATGCAATTTCTGGCGGCAAATCCATGCCAGTGATTATTGAAGTAGCCATACACATCACTCGGTGTCTGTTTGACAACCTCTTTGACCTTCGGAACCCACGCCTCTAATTCTTCCTTTTTGTATAAGTAATAATACCAGACCTTCTTGCCATGCCCGTGCCAACGAATGTATGCGAAGGGAGCGGTTACTTCTATGCGTGGAGGAAGAAGAGGTTCATCCACAATACAATAGGCTACTTGATGGTTTCGAAGCAGGTTAAATGTCTCGTCCTGCATCCAGGATAGGTGTCGAAATTCGACAGCAAATTCCCATTCATTCGGAAGCGTTTCAAGGAACGCTTCAAGGCTTTCGATCTGGCTG
>JBHLMG010000025.1:0-33179 GCA_048938385.1 Promethearchaeota archaeon
CTCACCATTGTCGTGTGAAGGTGTTCTTCAATGGAAACAAGGCAGCTGAGCCGTCAGCTTGGAAAGATTCTACTTACCTGGAGCATATCGAGTGGTGTAGTTGGTGCAGTGTTACTCTTTGTTCCGATTGGGTTGCTTCAAGGAATTGGGCTACAGGCGTTGTTGTGGGGGATCATTGATGCTGTGATTGCGGTATTCGGAGTTTTCCGGGTAAAGGAGCAAACCGCTGCGATGGCGGCTAAGTTTCTTCGAATAAATGTGTACTTGGATGTCGTCTATCAGCTCGTGGGAATCTTGTTAGTTATTTTCATGTGGATTGATGCCTTTCTTTTCGGTAATGGGATTGGTATCATACTTCAAGGCGTGTTCCTGTTCGTGTTGGACCTTCACTTCTACCGTAGGTTCAAAGTGATGGCTTAACATTTGTCTGAGCTTGAGGAAAACAATCGAGTTTTCGTAGTGGTCTTCTCAAAGGATTTACAATTTAACGCTTCTCTAGTTCTTCGATTCGGGTTAGGGTCCATCTGCCCTTTTCGGTTAGGTCATAGTAGTGTCTGAGGGATTTGCGATAGGTTTGCACAGAGCGGGTTCGTGTAATAAGGCCGGAGCGTGTCAGTTCGTTCAAATGCTGGTACACACTAGTTACAGAGACTTCGACGCCCGTTTTGACCATCAATGTTTTCCAAATGGCATAGCCATACGATTCTTTGCTCTGGAGGATCTTGAGGATGTGGAGTTTGGTTTCCCCAATTTTTGTTGTGTATTTTCGTTTTTCAACGCGACCTAGAAGTTGTTCTAAGGTTCTATGGCCTTTCACGATGATTTGGGCGATTTCTGGGTATTTTAGTCCCATCCCGGTAATAACGCAGATGATTTTGTCTCCTGGTTCAATCGCCTGGTCTCTAACTATTTGATATAACGCGGCAACGGTTGCCGCTGATGCAGGTTCAGCAAACACTCCCTCCGAACTTGCCAATGAACTGACAGCGTTTAAAATTTCACTATCTGAAACTGAAATGGTGAAGCCCTTGGATTCACGAATTGCCTCTATGGCTAGTTTTCCACACGAAGGGTTCTTCATTCCTATATCAATAGCGATGGTCGTCGTCCTTGTTGAAGGTTCCACGGTGGTGCTGCCTTTTTGGAAGGCGCTAACAATGGGGGCACAACCTTTAGCTTGTACGCCGATGAGTTTTGGCAGGGGCTTTTCCATCCATCCAAGTAATTGTAATTCTTTAACCGCCTTCCAAATCATTGAGATGTGGCAACCATTCCCCATTGGTACAATTATCCAGTCTGGGGGAATCCAATTTAGCTGTTCACAAATTTCATAGCCGGTGGTTTTAATGCCCTCAAGAAAGTAAGGACTATGACCGATGATCGGGTGGGCACGGTGCGCCTGTTCTTGAATTCGGACCTCTCCCTCCTCCCGATTTTTTACGATTTCTAGATTTGGTTGATAGGCGATTATTTGGTAGAGTTTGCCAATATCGACTCTTTGGGGAACAAATACTTGGCTTTTCATTCCGGCTTTTGCAGCGTATGCAACAACTGAGGCTGCTAGATTACCTGACGAGCCGCATGAGACAGTTTTGAAACCAAGCTCCTTCGCTTTTGATATTTCAACGCTTGTTCCGCGGTCAATGAAGGATCCTGTTGGGTTGGTGGTTTCATCCTTCAAGTAGAGGTATCGCAAGCCCAGCTTCGTGGTCAGGCGGTCGCATTCATGCAGAAAGGTCCCTCCCTCACCCAAAGAAACCAAGTTCCGTCTATCTATTACCGGAAGCAATTCAAAATACTTCCAAACTCCAGGTTCTCTGCTTGTCACGGAGGAAATGTCAATTTGGTTGCGGATCACCTCAAAATCGTAAACGACCTCGAACACACCCCTACATTGAGGACACACCTGCGATGGAGGAGTGTGGTCTTTTTCCAAGCCACACTTTGAACATCGTAGAATTGGCATCGAGTGTGCTTTCTTTCGCCTATATATAAGTAATTACTTATATAGTGCCTTCATCCTCCTTCACCTTGCTGGGGTTGTCTAAAGTGACTACGATACAGCTCAATTCGCCTAAAGAAGAAAGTATTGAATTCTCACAACCTAGGGTTCTCAATGCCTATTCGGGTTGGGGTGTACGCAATTTTGTGTTTTATCGGTCAACTGTGTTTTTTGCGCTCACAATTGTATTTACGGCGTTGACGACGGTTGCGACGCTTTTGCTTGTTATCCCTTTCCCTGCGACTTCTGGGTACTTCAACTTGGGGGATTCACTGGTAATGATCAGCGGTCTCCTTTTGGGTCCAGTTGGAGGGTTCATAGCTGGTGGAACGGGGTCTGCTCTTGCAGATATGGTTGCATATCCTCATTTTGCTCCAATCACATTCATTGTAAAAGGCTGTGAAGGTTTGGTGGTCGGGCTATTTAGTCAGCAAATCAAAGCCGTGTCTCGAATTCACCTTCGTGATATCCTTGGTCTCCTGTTAGGTGCGTGTGTTATGCTACTGGGGTACTTTGTAGCTGAGGCGTTTCTTTTTGGTTGGGAAGCTGCGTTACTGGAATTAGTCTGGGTGAATTCGATCCAAGTTACCGTTGGAATATTTGTCGCACTTTCAGTTGGGTCAGTTGTTAGGAAATATCTAGTTTCAGCTCTGGTTCTGTAATTGAAAGGTGCCGAATCACGCAATTCACGAGCGTGGATTTTCTGGTTCCTTTTCGATGCATCCAGTCGCTCGCAGTTGACCCTAGGTTCCAAAGGCGAAGGGTTAGGTATCGTTTAGTGAAAGTGCTTGAAAAACACGCTCGTGAATTCAAATGTAATAAATTATTCGTGCAGACAGCCTGGGCAATGTTTGAAGCAATTAAGCTTTATTGGCGATTGGGATTTAGCTTAGAAGGTTACCATTCAAGGCAATTCCTGGGAGAAGATCTGTTCTCGTTTGGGAAAATTCTGTAACTTTCGTATCCTCAGAAATGGTCGTGATAACATGCCTCCTCCTCAACCTCCTACGGGTTTGCAAATTCGCAATATGCAATTCTCTGACTTCGATTTTATTGTAGAGCTGTTTCGTTCGCTAAGTTGGACGACAACGCGACAGGATCTCGAGACCCTGCTGTTATACGATCCTTGTGGCTGTTTTGTGGCTGAACTAAAAGGAGAGCAAGTCGGTTCTGTAACCACTACCAAATACACTCATTTTGGATGGGTCGGCATGTTACTCGTTAAGGAAGCTCTTCGCCGGCGGCGAATAGGAACCACTCTGATGAAAACAGCTATTCGCTATCTATTCGACGAAGGAATGTCTACTGTTAATCTCGAAGCCGATCCCTCAGGGGTCCCGCTGTACGAATACTTAGATTTCCAAAAAGAGTATGATTCGTTACGATGGTATCGAGAAGGTCCAAGCCTTCCTCAAACTACAGGAATCCGACAAGCAACCTTAGACGATATTCATCTCCTCTTCCCCCTCGATCGAAGGGCTTTCGGTGATGAGCGTAGCCGACTTCTTACTCTGTTATTTGAATGCTCGCGTTTTACGCTGGTGTTAGAGGATAAGCCAGAATGCGGGATGCTTATGGCCCGGGACTCTCCGCACGGGACTATCTTTGGCCCGTTCATTGCCGACAGTATAGTTGTTGCTGACCAATTGTTACAAGCTGGACTCAGTCTACAAAAAAGTCAGACAGTAATAGTAGGGATACCAAGTACTCATCAAGAGGCTATCTCCTTATTGAAGCGATACGGTTTCGAATGTAAAGCTGTGCTTAGCAGGATGTTTTTGGGAAAAGAGCCCACAAAAGGCGATTCCAGCCTGGAATATGGGATTGGAACATCTGCCACCGGATAATTCTTCCATCGCCTCAATCGTTCTACTACTTGACCTGCTGAGTATTGTAATTTTTGGAATAATTCTACTGGGTCAGATGGTAACATCTTGGTAAATGATTGGTACAACACTCATCATTTTAGCAACCATCTTAGTCGCAACAAAAGAGAAATCCTTCCCAAAGACCAGCTGAGGGTCTCTGATGTGCCGGGTTTGGTATACTTCTTTTGTATTATTAACTAGGCGTTTTATCCTATATCCTAAAAAGGGGAGGATGTGAAAAGGATGTGGGATTGGTCGTTTGTCGACTGGCGAGTTTAATAGGTTAATTGAAGATTGGCGGAAGGGTAAGAAACGAGGGCTTTGGAGGGATGTTTTTTCAGAAAATCGTAAAGGCTATCAGCGCTTCGTTGCTACTGTGGCGGGTCAATACCTTCCTCGTATCCGCGATTTTGTTACCTATGATCATTCAACTCAAAAAATGGCATTGAAGGCATGGAAAGTTCTGGTTGCTGAACTGGAAGATGATTTACGGATGCTAGATGCCTTTGATCCAAAAGGTAGTACGGCATTTTTTGCCGCGGTGTTACTGGCAGAGGGCATCCTTCGCAATAAGATGGCGGTGAAAGCCTTTGAAGGCGGGGAAGCTGCTCCCACGGATTCGTTTGGAAATCCTGAATTCATTAGTGGTATGGCTGCATGTCTGGACACAGTCATAGATCAGACCTATCAGGCTCTTCGCGGATTGACGGGAATCGATTTGCACCTATCATTAGTGAGAAGAGCATCCCAGCGGCTTCATACCGCATTAATTCAGGGAGCGGTGAAAAGTCTCAATGATATGAAGACGCTGTTGCTTCCTCAGTTAACGGTGGTTGAAATGGAACTCGAAAAGTTCTACATTGCTTCCCAAGATTCACTGAAATGACCAGTTGTTCTAACTAGGTTACACCAAGACTCTTGGGTCATCGAAAGGGTTGGCAGGAAATTCCTACCTCCTTTCACGAATTCAACGGTATTTTACCCCTCAAGTATCTCGGAACAAAATGGGTTCTCCAATTAGTTGTGTAAAAACCTTTTTCTGCGCTCTTTCTAATCGTTGGTTGAAGTTAAGCGACAGATTGGCTTTCGGTTAACCCTAGCTGCTCTCTTGGAAGGTGTGTCATTATTCCACGGGGACTTGTACTTAGTCATTGGGACACTAAAGAAGGACTCGTGGTGCTAGCAAAACACCCTGCATCCTTAGAGGTCAATCTCAACGACCTTTCAATGATGTACTATACCTGTGCTCACGATGAACCCGGATCTGTTTTTCAGGTGTTCCCAACAAAAGATGTGGCAGAACGGGCTGCAGTGACCTGTTTGCGTGCCGAGCGTGAGGGATTGGATAACGATTTCTGTGTAACGGCATTGTTGACTAAGGAAGAAGAAGGATCCGTATACGAAGCAATTCTCATCGAAACGCTGCAACGCATCCTCAAATCTGACATTGCGCCCAGCCGACGCTTACGCCGGTACAAGGCGATTCTTGCTGATAGTTATCGAAAAATCGAACGCCGCGGCGGATCTCGGGACCAGTCGCTTTGCCCGTACATGTATGAACGCCCAATGACCAACGATGACCTTACTTCTTTTTGTCGGGTCGTCAAGAAGCAATGCTACCTCACATGTTATGATATGCCAGGGTATCCTCAATGTCCTAGATATGTCCGGCGCCAACGACAAATTCAAATTGAAAATGCCCGACGCTTAGTCCGTGCTGGGATCCAACGGATTCTTGAAGAGCACGATCAACAAAGGCAAAAAGATGCAAGTACTAAACCTGGAGCATGGGCGGAACCGGTTCATACTATTTTGGATCGCTTATTCGCTGTGCTCGATCTTTCCCCTGAGACCGAAACCTATGCTCACAAAATAATAGATCAAGTCGGAAAGGAAGGTCTTTTTCAGGGACATCCCCGTCCCATTATAGCTGCCTCTATCGCCTATTATAGTGCCAAACACACTGGTGACTCACTACCCGAAAACGATATAATCGAACTGGTCGGTTGTTCACGCACATCTCTTCGGCGTAACTACCGCGAACTTCGTATGCTTCTCAACTCAGAGGCAACCACACAGCCCAAACAACGACGGCGTCCAAAACAAAAACATACCCCGGTCACTCGCGCCGAATAAAATGAAGGAGAAAACCCCTGCATGATTCACAATGTTTTCATCATGACCCGAGATGGGCGCATTGCCTATCACCGTCAATATTGGCCAGTCGACATCACTCCAGAAGACCGCCAAGAATTCATCGCTACTTACAAACAATTCGAAAGTGAACTAGGTCCAACTGTCGATCTCCCCATCCATGTGAAAAACATTAAATTTCTCTACACCGATGCCGGTACTAACCTCCTCTTAGTCTTTGGTGTCGACATCTCTGATGAGGATGTAAAAATCCAAGAACACCTGAAAAAAGCCCGAGAACTCCTCGTCGAGAAATTCGGTCACGAAATTGATGCCTACATCCAAACCCCCGTTCCTGCTGGTAAAGCTTTCCTAGGTTTTGGCAAAGAGCTAGACGCTGTCATCGTGACCATGCTCAAGGTTTGCCTTCTTGGTCAAGGCGGTGTAGGCAAATCCACCATGCTCAAACTCCTTACCGCTGACAGCATCCCTGGCGAATACTTCCCTACCATCGCCGTTGACATCGAAACTCTCAAAGGTGTGCGTTTTGGTCCCTATGAACTCGCTGTCTGGGATTTCGCTGGTCAAGACCGCTTCCGTTCCCTCTGGAATTACTACCTTCGTAACGCTGACGCCGTTCTACTCGTCACTGATTCCACTCTCAAAAATGTCCTTGAAACCCGCGATATCCTTGAAGTCGTCCGCAAAAATGCCCCCTCCGCCATTGTCTGGAGCATCGCCAACAAGCAAGATCTTCCCGGCGCGCTCGCCCCCAAACTCGTCCAGCGCATTCTAGGCGTCCAATCGTATGGTCTCGTAGCAATTGATCCCCGCTATCGAGAAACCCTCTACAAAATCATCATGGGTGCTGTCGCCGAAGCAACCACCGATTAATAGTTCCTTTAATTTCGACAAAGGGTTAGTTGCGAAAAATTACAGAAAGTAACAACACGAATCTTCTTTACAGCTAATCCGACAAACAAGTTAAATACGGGAAATCTGATAGTCAAGACGAAGTGCTAGTAGGTCACTTTAAAGAAGAAAGGTTCAGATATTATTTAAGCAAACGGGAGATTGAACAATGCCTAGCGGTTTAAGCGTTTGCAGGTGGGACGACAAAGTTGGGCTCCGCATCGTCGGCGTGTACCCTCGCAACCTCAATGTGTCCGAAGATGACATGCTCCGGGTCTTTACAGCCCACGCTATGGGTAAACCTGAAGCTGGCTTCCTCACCATGACCCTCGAAGGAACCAACCTAGCCGTAGCCAGTTTCTATACTGGAATTTTACGAGGGCGTGATCAGTTTTGCATAATGTTGTTTATGGAACTGGACGAGGAACCGCGTAACTACGAAGAGGGTTTGACGCTGGCGTCGAGCGAGATTGTGGAGAACATTGGTGAGCCGGAATTTATTGAGTATTTAGGTGAAGTTTTTGAAAAGCTGAAGCGAATGGTGGAACTATCCGTGGAGCAGCGGCTTGCCAAGGTCTTCGTTGATCAGGAGACGCGGTTGTTAATGCACAAACTAGCGCGCGGTGGGATTCCTGCAGAAGAATTACGAGAATGGTTAGAACTGCAAACCGGAAAGCACTATCCCGATCTGGGCTTGGTGACTTTGCCCTTGTTACGCAGTGGATTGGTAGAAGAAGATTGGATTAACGCGGTTTCAGATAACTGCGTGTTTTTGGTAAACGATTTGCTGGGTGCTCGGTTCCCACCTGAACAAGTGTTGAAGCTTGCCAAGGGTGGTGGCTTGAATAAGGAGCAGTTCAACGAGTTGGAGAACCGTGTAAAGAGTTACTTCGAAGCCTACGAATGGACCGAAGACGACACAATGATGATTGGTCAACTGCTTTTAGACCCAGATGTCTACGATGTGACCAAGACTCTACGAAGGAAGATAGCCCACAAATCTGAGCTAGCGGGCGTCGTAGAAAAAGAAGCGTCACTCGATAATGTCCTGCGTCGTCTTGAACAGTCACAGGTGGTAACGACATTTGGTGAGAACTCAGTGGAGGTCGGTGCTAACGATGATCCTCTCATCGTGTTGATATCGGATGTGCACTTTGAATCATTCTTTCCCGAGTTTTTGGTCTTACGGCTTCAAGAGCGGTTAACGGCTAAGGACATTCACCCTGATGTTGCTAAACGTCATCTCGAACTACTCAGTGAGACCTACATGCGTATGCGCGAGAAAATGAAAGAACGCAAGAAGCGGAAGGAAGAAGAAGCGCTTCCAGTTGTTGAGCCAGAAATGGTTGTCGAACCTGAAGAATTCGTAGAACCCAGTGAAACGCCACCTCTTGATGAAGAAGAAGCAAAACGGATCCAAAAGGAAGAGGAGAAGGCACGGAAGGCGGAAGAGAAGCGGCTGAAGGAAGAGGAGAAGAAGCGCAAGAAAGAGGAAGAAGCGAAGCTCAAAGAAGAAGAAGCAGCACGGAAGGCGGAAGAGAAGCGGCTGAAGGAAGAGGAGAAGGCGCGGAAGGCAGAAGAGCGAAAGAAACAGAAGGAAGAGGAAGAGAAACGCAAAGCCGAAAAGGAGCGCCTAAAGGAAGAGGAGGAAGCGCGGAAGGCGGAAGAGAAGCGGCTGAAGGAAGAGGAGAAGGCGCGGAAGGCAGAAGAGAAGGAGCGAAAAAAAGAGAAGGCCGCTGAGAAAAAGAAGAAAGAAGAAGCCCCCGCTGAATAAGTCTAGCTGGGTTACTGATCACAATCTCCGCTGTCTAGTTGATGTCAAGATACCTCGTGCGGTTTCCCAAGTTTGACGGACGATATCCGGAAACTTGTCATGTGATTTAATCCAATCAATTAGAAACTTGCGCGTTTTCGGGTCGTTGGGATAACCGCTCCCAAAATCTCCAAAGGCTTTATGGAGTTCTTGAATTCGCTGGTCTCGTCGAACCTTGGCAATTATTGATGCAGCAGCAACGACGGGATAGGCTGAATCTGCCTTGTGTTCACTGATAATCTTCTTCGGCGTTTTCAATTGCGTTGTGATGAGTCGACCGTAGCGCTCTGCGTTCACATCGGATGCATCCACATAGGCCGTCTGCCAGTTTAACCGATTCAAAACCTGAGCCATCCATTCCGCTTCTAAGACATTCAGGCTTCGCATTAATTTGCGTTGAGCATCGATTTCTTTAGCGCTAATCTCTAACACTTCGACTTGTTCAGCCAGTTTACGGATTTGTCGTTCAAGAGAGTTACGGCGATGTGGAGTAAGATCCTTAGAATCTCGAACACCCCATTCAATTAGCGCGTCTTCTTGCGATGCGTCGATGACAACACCTGCAATCACGAGTGGTCCTATCACCGGTCCACGCCCGGCTTCATCAATACCTGCAATGCGCTGCAATAATCTCAACACCTAATTTACTTGAACTTATGCACCAAAACCATTAACTGGTCTACAAATTTATCTGTAGGTACTTATTGTTTTGCTTGGGTCTTTAATGGTTGAATGTAAATATCCTGAAATCTGGCTTAGTACTTACGAAGGGCATTTTCGCGTATCTTCCCGTCTACCTCCGCCGGCAAAGGTTCCACCGGATTTTCTTTGCCTCCTTCCGGAAGGAGAAAGCACTCCTGTTTGCGTATCACCTTTATATGCAACAATAGGTGAAGCAAAGGGTCGGGCCGCGGCACTACAAGAAGATCTACAAAAACAGGGTTGTAAAGTTCTCTTCTTCTTTGAACTCCGACCTCCAATCGTTGGCAATCCGCATGAAACTAGCTAATGAGTTCTTCCTGCTCACTTTCTGAGGGTGGGCGCGCCTTTTGCTTGGCCTGTTTTGCCTTCCGCCGTATGACGATGCGATAAATGATGAAGACGATGAAGAAGATGAGGAGGATGACTAAAATCATTGTCTCCATGAGGTCTATCATTTCAGCAACTTGGAAAAAGAATGCACCAACAATCCAGCCTAAAATGCCAAGGACTAAGCAACGGGGCAGGGCACCAAGAAAAGTCACTATAGTAAATCGCTTGATGTCCGCGCGTAAAACACCATACAGGAGGGATACGAGAGAAAGAGGTATAATGGGTATAGCCCGTGCTGAGAAAAGAAAGATTTCATCTCGAGAGGATCTCTCCATTCTCTGCCGCATGTACTCAACTTCTTCTACGGATGTCCCCAAGTATTTTCCCCACCGTTCAATGATGGGATATCCACCAAAGTATGCGATCCCATATCCGAAAAATGATCCAATGGTGACTGCAAAGGCTCCCACCAACATGACATTGATGACAATGATGAGCAAAGCGGTTGGAACTGGAATCGGAGAGCAGCTTGGGCAGGGGCTCGTCAGAATGAATCCTGCTGCCATCATAATAATTGGAGAGGGGATGGGCGCGATGAAAGTTTCTATCATCACACCTAGAAACACACCAATCGGTCCTAGCATTTGAATCCATGCGATGATGCTCCAAATCAGTCCCTCAATCCACGCATTTAGCGTTTGCAGCCAGGTGATGAATAAATCGATAATCACATTCGTGACTTCCATCGAGGGTCTATTCAATTTTCTATTTGGAGCTATTCTCCAGGGTGTTTACTCATGATCTCATCCCGGCTGGGAAACCCCTCGTCATCGACGAGAACAATTTCGCCATAGCGACCAGCTGACAGTTCTAGCTCTCCACGGTAACTTTTCACATACCCATTGTTAACTTCTAGGATAGTGTCCTCATCGACTTTGTCGATGTCATCGTTCCAAAGCGATAATCTGATAGTTCCCGTATCATCCCCGGCAAGCGCAGTGGTTACACGGCTCTTACCATAGCGTGTTTGTACTTCTCGAACAGGTTCCAATGTTAGGATGCGTAACCGAATGTTGACGCTTCGAGAAGCAGAAGTAAGTTCATGTACTTTCATAGTCTACAAACCTTCACAGTGAAATGTTACAAAGATGTACTAATGCACACTTTTAAAAATTCTATGTACCGAGGTTTTGGGCGTATAGAGTGTTATTGTTGATGTCAGGTTCTATGAAGTCCTCTCAATCGTCTTTTCTCAAGTTGGCTAAAGTCTCTGAAGCCATCATGGGTACCACAAAGCGCCTTGAGAAAATGGATTTAGCAGGAGAGTTTCTCAGTCAACTCCCGGTAGACCAACTTGAAGCTGGTGCCCTTCTACTCATTGGTCGACCCTTTCCGCGAACAAGTCAACGAACCTTGGCAATAAATTGGTCAGCACTATATCAGATCCTACGCGAGCTCCTTCAGCCAACTCCATCGTTGATTCATAAGCTCTTTGCCCAAACAGGCGATATCGGCGAGGTTGTTCACCAACTATACCTGCAGGCAGGCAATATCCGTCAAACGATGCTTTTTTCATCGCCACTGGAGATTACCGAGGTTGCTTCAACATTCACTGAAATGGCTGACATTCAAGGTGCAGGCTCTCGAAAACGAAAAACAACGCTATTACGGTCTTTGTTTACTCGCGCTCAACCGCTTGAAGCTAAGTACCTGGCAAAGCTACTAGTCGGGGATCAACGGATTGGATTTAGCGTCGGAATGTTAGAAAGTGCAATAGCCCGGTATTTGAAATTGCCTTCAGACTTAGTGCGTCGAGCCAACATGCTTACAGGTAATATTGGGGAAGTCGCTCGAATCGCTTTTATAAAGGGAGCAGCTGGTCTACAGCAGGTCCGATTACAACCCTTCACACCACTACTTCCCATGTTAGCTGCTCAGGCAACCGATGTCAGTGACGCTCTACAAATCCATAATGGCACTTCGGCATTTGAAATGAAATTAGACGGTGCTCGCGTACAAATTCACCTACAACGCCAGAATCAACGCTCAAATATCCGCATTTATAGTAGACGCCTGACTGATGTTACCACGAGTCTTCCTGATGTCGTGAACCTGGTTGCCACCGAAGTGAAAGCGCACAGTTGCATTCTGGAAGGTGAGGTCCTCGCAATCGGGGAGGATGGACGCCCACTACCCTTTCAACATCTTATGCGCCGGTTTCGACGTGTTCGCGACATCGAGGCCATGGTTCAAGAAATCCCTGTAACTTTACACCTCTTTGACCTTCTAATGCTTAATCAAGAGGTCCTCATCGATACAGCATATACTGTGCGCCGTCAGAAATTGGAACAAATACGAGGAAAAATTCCACTGGTCGATCAACTAATCACATCAGATGTCGATGTAGGAACCCAATTATTTGAGAAAGCGATTGAGGCAGGCCATGAAGGACTGGTTGCCAAACGCCTGGACAGTCCTTACCAACCTGGAATTCGCGGTAAGGCTTGGTTGAAAGTTAAACAAAGCATGGAAAACCTTGACCTCGTTATCATTGCTGCTGAATGGGGTACAGGGCGCCGTCATAGATGGCTGAGCGACTATCATTTAGCTGCAACGGATCCTGAAACCGGTGAATTCCATATGTTAGGAAAAACCTTCAAAGGTCTCACTGATGCTGAATTCGCTGAGATTACTCAGCGCCTGTTAGACTTGAAAATCGAACAGACGGGCGGAATCGTGACAGTACAACCTCAGATTGTGGTTGAGGTCGAATATGATGAAATTCAACGAAGCCCTACTTATAAGTCAGGAATGGCTCTGCGTTTTGCGCGTATTAAGCGCCTACGCTATGACAAGGACCCCAAAGAAGCTGATACTATCCATCGCGTTCAGGAGCTTTACGAGTCCCAATTTGAACGGAAGGCATCGTTGAATCGGGTAGGGCGAACCTAGCTGGATAGTCTGATTTCCTTAGATGCAGAAATCCACCGTGGGCCAAGGGTTTGGTTGAATAGAGCGATGTAGCTAGCTTGGTCGCTAACTATGGCTACGATTTCTCCTTGGTTGCCATAAGTGGGAGCGATGAGGACCTCTTCACCATCTCGTGACCCCCCATAAAATTCCATGTTGGGGTTATCCCAAATACGGATGTTACCCTGTTGCAAAAGCTTTTGGGCTGCTGTTCGCTGCTTTTCTCCGTCAAGAGTCGTAATGATGTGTACGCGGTTCTGTGGTCGCACTTTGGATAATTCATCGATTGGTACTTCATCAAAGGATGGATACACTAAGGTAACGGTTGCGTTGACACGTCGGAACATATCTAGTAAGTGATTCTGAATTCCTTGGCAGGACACTATTCGCCAAGTTCTTTCCGCTTCTGCAGGCTGAACGCCTGTAAGGGTATCCCACAAACTTGTCAGAATCTGTTCCGTATCACTTGCATGTTTCCGGAGCTCGTCTAACAGGGGTTCAGTCTTCTGAGTAAACAGTTGAAGAGTTTTTATCGAATTAGTTACGGTTGAGCTGAAGTTCGAGGTCATGTCCTTTGAGAGTTTCTGGTGTTCAGTTTTTAGGGTGGTTCGTTCTTTACTCAAGGCTCCACTAACGCGATTACCTGTCTGCTGAGCTTGGGTTACTAGACCCTCTTCCACGGAGCTAATGTTTTGCTTGAGCGCGGCTTCAACAGCTGTACTCCTTTGTTGAAGCTCCGTTGTTGCAGTGTCTTTGAAGGCTTGTAGGTTCTCAGTAGTATGACGGATACTATCATCGGTAGCGCGGGTCAACCGGTTCTTTGTCAAATCCAATTGTTGAGTGTAACTTTGGAAGGTTTGTTCAGTTTCCTGACTTATACTGTTGTTGAATTTTTCGACATCTTCTTCAATTGTCGCACTAGTATCTGAGAAGAGTTTGTCAACCTCTGTAGAAAGGGTGGAAAAGTTAGTCGTTAGAGTTTGTATGAGCACATCTGAAGTTGTCTTGGCTTTTTCGTCAATGGAGGAAAGGCAATCTAATACCTTTAATGTGAGTTGTTCGGTTTCACCGGTGACAGTGCTCTGTTGGGTTTGAGTAATCTGTGCACTCTTTGAGATGGCTTTGGAGAGAGTATCATCGAGGTCTGTTTTGATCTGGGCGCTGCTGAGATCAAGTTTCTCTTTTCCTTCATCTTTCCATTTAGATAGTTGGGTGACAACATTTGTTTGTGAGGTGGATATTTGCTCAATCAGGGATTCGAGAGCAGACGAGACATCTTTGTCAATTGATGTATGCTGCTCATCAAGGACGCTAATTAGATCCTCATGGTATGTTTGAATCCGATCCTGTAATTCGGTTTCCAAAGCTGTTCGGTTAGTTTTAATTTTGTCAACCAGTTTTGCTGCAACAGTTTGAAGTTGTACGATTTCTTGCTGAAGGTTATTGATGTACTGTTCCGTTTCATCGGATAATGTGCTTGCAAAGGTTTCAAGGTGTTTTTTAATGGCCATGTGTTGCTGATCGATATTTGTAGTGCAAGCTTGTCCAATCTCTTCAATAATATTCTGAGCGCTTTGAAGTTGATTTTGCTGGAAGTTTTCAAGCCCCGTTTCGATCTCTCCAATTCCTTCGATTATTTTTGAGCTCTGTTCGAAAATTAAATCCTGAATGCTTTTGCTTAGGTTTTCGATGCGTCCTTCCTGTTCCTCTAACTCGGTTTCGATATTTGCTACAAAGGCATCAGCGGGTTCACGAATTCCTCCAAGATTGGAGGTTACCGTTTTGATATCTTCAGCCATGGTGTCCATTTTTTGATTCAAAGAGGTTTTTTGAACAGCAACCTCTTGACTGAGGGTTTCCAACATACCTTGGGTCTCTTGAAGTTGTGAAACCCAATCTTCTTGCATTTTATTGAAGCCTTGAGTGATTTGTTCCTTGACCCCTGTCTTTTCTCGATCAAAAGCCTGGGCAGTAGCCGTCAACAAGTTGCCTACATCATCCTCAAACATCGTCATCGCTGTTGCTGTGTTCACCATCGTCTGGTCAACTGAAGTAGTGATGGCGGTGCTCAAGGCATTGAGATTAACAGCAGTAGTGGTGGAGTATTCGTCAATGAAGTAAGTGAGGGGAAGCCAATGTTTTTCTGTAAGGGCTTTGGAATCTGCGTCGAATTTTTCCCACTCCTCGCTTAGTTCGGTTCCTGTGCCTTTTAGAATCGGTTTGATCTTAGGCACTTGGTTTGTGTAGAATTCTTTGAGTTTTGGAAGCAGTTGTTTCGCAAGAGTGCTTTCTAAGGTAGTGAGGAAAACAGGGCTTATTTGAGATTCTACTTCTGTTCGTGTTTCCTCGAGGGTTCTACGAGTGTCTTCAATCATTTTTTCAGTGGTGTTTTGGAGGGCAGTGGAGATCGTCTTTGTCAGCGTTTCAGCGGTGTTTATGCCTTTACGTTGGGCGTTCAGAGACTGAAGTTCTGCTTGAATGTTGGTGACAAATGTTTGTAGTAATTGTTCAAATGCGGATTTGACTTCTTGGACTGGAGAATATACTGTGGCGACTTGATCGTTAAGTTGTTGTTCGTATACTTCTAAGAGTATTTCATTAGGAACCTGCTCTAAGCTAGTCAGGGTGGATTTGAAAATTGAAGAAACTTGTTTGGCACGGTCGGTCTGGGGAGTGAGTTGTGCCTCAAAACTTTGGAAAATATTTGCGATTTCTTGTTTGAGTTTTGAAGAAAGAGTTTTGTTGCTTGGTCCAAGAATTTGGTTTGTAGTTGTTTTGATTTGTTCCAATGTGGTTCTAATCAACTTGTCAATTTGTTTCCTGCGTCGAATCTGTCTTCCCACTTTCCTCTTACAATCCTGAAGAATAGATGAAATTTTTTCTTGTAGTGTTTGATCAACCAAAGAGGTGAGGCGGTCGTTGGTCTGCCGTTGAACCGAAGCTAGTTTCTCTCGAATTCCTAAAAAGAGGGCGTCTAGCTGCTTAGAATGCTTGGATTGTTGGGCGGTGAGAGTTTTTTGCACTTGAGTTGTAATGTCTTGCACATTTGCTTCGATTGTATTGGTAATTTCGGTACTTACTGTCTTCTGCACCGCGGCTGGAAATTGTTCGTTGATTTTTGAGAATGCAGCAGAGATAGTTTGCAGCTCTACGGCTTCTAACTGAGTTTGCTTTTTCTTCTGATAGGTCAGAAAAGAAGCGAGGCTATATTCAGGAATTAGTTCAGAAAGAACGGTGTTTAGATCATTAATCAATTGTCTGTCTCGTTTGGATACCTGAGTCGAGAGTCTTCGAAGGGCTTTGGAAGCGGCTTTTTCACGACTTTCTGTCAAAACCTCAAGCGCTGAGGGGTAATTCGTCATCGCTTTTTTAATTCTATGAAGCTGTTCTTCACGAAGTGTTTCAGCAGTATTTCTGATGCCCGCCGAATATTCGTTAAAGGTAGCTTCAAGCTGAGAAATTTCCTGTTGAAGTGCGCTCGTGGCACTTGAAGTGATTTTCTTTAATTCGGTTTTGAAGCTCTGCAGTTGCTTATCAACCACTATTTGAGCAGCTGTAGATTTTGCAAGGTTATCGCTCGCTGCTTGGGTTATCTCCTTGCGCATCTTGCGAAGACGGTCCTTGACGAATTGGTCGATTTGTCCTTCTATGCTTAATAGGGTCTGAAAAATCCCAGAAGCCTCTTGATTTAAGAGTTTTTGAGTTCGTTTGGTAAGCGTTCGGTTTTGTTCCTCTTGAAGGGAGATTTTTGCTTGAAACTCGGTAATAAACGATTCAGTGATTTTCCTTATAGTGGCCAACCGCCGTTTCAAGCGTTTACCAACTTGATCAGCTATATCCTGGAAACTCGTAGAAAGGGTTGATTGTTGTGTTCTAAGAGTTTCAGTAAGTTTCTGCAAAATAGTTCGCATTTCAAGAAGCTGTGCTAAGTAAGTATTTTTCAACTGAATGTTGAATTCTGACTTGCCTGTTTTGAGGAGGCGGTCGTGTTCAGCTGCCACTTGTTCTATTAGGGTGGATAAAACGGATTGTATTTTTGCGAACTGGCTAAATTGGAGAGCTTTTGGCGGCCATTGCGAAATAGTGGCTTCCGTTTCTTTTAACATACTTTGCGTTGCTGTATTATTGGTGTTAACTGCGCTAATCAAAGATTTGTGGAGGTTCTCTGCGCTTTGAATGGACGCTTCTTGTATTGCTTTAATTTCAGTTTCTGTGACTGTTGCAATTTTTTCTGTGTTTTGTGTCAGCTTTCGTGTTTCCCTATTGAAGGTTTTTTCCAGTTCCGTAGTAATCTGATCCAACATCTGTGAACGCTTCTTCAAAGCATCTCGAAGGCTCCCATCAATTGCATTGAGATCTTTTGTTAAGGTTCGTTCGAGTTCTTTTTGGAAGGTAGCAAGAGCTTGTTGGACTTGCTGATTGAAAAGTTGAATTGAATTATTCAAAGATGTAGTGGTTTCTTCTACGAAGTCGGTGATAGACTCTCTTTGAGAAGTGATCTCCGATGTTATTGCCGTAATACCTGAGTTAGTGCTGCGTTGATGAATCGACTTGGCGTCTTCAAGGTTGGCCGTGGTGTGTTTCGTTAATTCAGATGACTGTTCCAAAAATCGACTGGCCGTAGAAGTAATCCAGTTTTCAGCTTCCTCATAGTGTGTTTGTATAGCCTTTTCTGCGTCTTCTAAAGCTGATTTTTGGCTCTCTTTTAATTGGGTTATTCCTTCTTCGATAATCTGAATTAATGACTCCTGTAACCCCGTCGTTTGGCTGGAGAACTCATCAATGCTAGTATCAGATAATTTTGTTAAAGAGCTTTGTAGATTCTTTGCAACATTGCCTAGCTCAATTTTCGTTGTCATCGCCACTTCATTTAATGAAATTCCTTGGCGTTCATTGAGGCTGTCTAAAGTGGTCTTTGTCTCTTTTAACAACGAGTCCAATTGAGCTTGAAAGTCGATAAGCATTTTCTGCTGAAGTTGTTGGAGTTGTTTCCATGAGGTTTCAGTTTCTGCAGCAAAAGCCTGAACCTCGTTTGCCAGTTCCTGATATGGGGCGAAGGCTCGATAGCGAGCAACGACACCAGGTAGGGGTTTAATGAGGTGCTTCTTTTCTAGAGCCTCTAAAGTTGAAGAAAGCTTCGCGAAGGGCACGCCCGAATAGAGACTGGTCTCGTCTTGTGTAAGCTGACCCATAATTAGTAGAGCGGAATAGACCTTGCTTTGGGATTCAGTTAATTTAAAACGAGATTGCATTACTTTGAGTAATTCGGGGGTGGTCTCAAATGGTAAGGGGCATTGGAGAGTACCGGATTCCTTCTCCGGCGAATTAGTGGGGTTGGTTTTATTCTCTTCTGGCGTCATCACTCATCACCTTCTACGCGTATAGGTACTTGCGTAGGTGTGGAATATGATTTGTTTCTCAAGTCTAATTGTTTTGCATCACCCTCTATAAGGATGATGCGTAACAGTTCCGTAGTGATCTAGAACTTTTCTTTGAGTATTTGCTCTAGGGCTGCTAAAACGCCAGATCCCAATGGGAATTCGAATCCAAGACGCTTCAAGGCAATTTCAATTATCGCTATCGTTGAAAGGATATCGCGCTCAGTGCAGATATTCATGTGATTGGTTCGCCAAATCTTACCTTTCACAGGACCTTGTCCACCTGCAACGAGGATTCCTAAATTACGAACCTGCGTCCGAAATTCGCTATCATTGATGCCTGAGGGGTATTTGACGGCTGTAACGGTGTTAGAATAATGAGCAGGATCAGCAAGAAGATCTAGTCCCATCCCTTGGTATCCAGCACGCGTGATGCGTCCAAGTCGTCGATGGCGTTCAACGCGTTGTTCATAACCTTCTTCGAACATCATAGTCAAGGATTCGTGAAGTCCATAAATGAGACTCACGGCTGAAGTAAAGGGAGAATCACCGAATCCATCGTATCGCTTCTTTGCTTTGGGCAAGTCAAGATAGAATGTGGGATTAGGTTGTTTTCGACTTTCAATGTGCCTCCATGCACGTGAACCAACCCAGATGATGCCTAATCCAGGAGGTACTCCTAGACATTTTTGGCTCCCTGTCACAAGGATGTCAAAATTCCATTTATCAGGGTAAACATAATCTCCACCAACCGAGGTTATACCGTCAACGAGTAAGAGGCGGTCATAGTCACGAACAATCTGCCCAATTTCCTTAGCAGGATTCAGAACACCTGTAGATGTCTCGTTATGGCAAATAGTTACTGCTCGAATAGTCTGATCAGAGGCTAATACATCTCGAATTCCATCCGGCTCCGCGGCTTCTCCATATGCGTATTCTACAACTTCTGATACGCCTCTGAAGGCCGTGGTGAGTTCAGACCATCGTTCGCTAAATTTTCCATTCACAACATTCAAGACTTTTTCACCAGGTTCAATGATGTTCGCAATAGCAGCCTCCATTGCTGCCGTGCCAGAACCTGCGAAAATCAAGACATCTTGTTCTGTGTGAAGTAATCGCTGCAACAGTGCAACCGTTTCCTTGTAAAGAGTCTGATACTCCTTTGTCCTATGTCCGTAAACCATTCGAGACATTGCCCGATAGACTCGTGGATGGACAGGTACAGGTCCAGGGATCATTAAAGTCGTGAGTTCTTCATCATACATTCTAGTACAGCACCTAACAGCTGTAATTCCTCAGCATCACAATCAATGCTATAAGCCTTTGCGTCTTCAAAGGCAAAGAAGTACATTTAAGCTTCTGTGAATAGCTTCCCGGACCATTAGGCGGGGAAGTGCCGGTATTTCAAATAGGTTAATGCTTCGTAGAAATACTTCCCGCCGAACACACCACTGGTTTTTAATCCACCAAGATGCGGATAAAATGTATCGAAGTGGAGGTGATCGGTGTTAATAGCGACTCCAGGAGATTCTATCTCATCGAAGAATCGTTGCCAAATATCTGGATCGTCACTGTATACTGAGGTTCGAATGCCGTAAGGAGTATTGTTGGCTTGAGCAATGGCTTGATCGAAGGAATGAATTTTCATGACCGGTAATACGGGTCCAAAGGTTTCCTGGTACCACATTCTGCAATCTAGGGGTACATCTCGCAGTATCGTGGGCTTGTAGAAAAGCCCTGCATCATCTCGGTCCCCGTGGACATTTAAGCGATAACCTCCGCATTCCAGTTTCGCTCCTTTCTTTAGTGCTTCTTGGGTCATATCCACAACTTGGTATAAGGCACGGCTTCCTAAGATTGGTAAGTCTGTATCTGGATTTGCCGGAAGGCCGGTTTTCAACGATTCACTTTCTTCAACCAGTGCTTCAATGAACTCATCGTAAATAGCTTCATGAAGGAACAACCGTTTTGCTGCAAGGCAAATTTGTCCTGAACCAAAGAAACGCGCATGAGATACAAACGCAGCGGTCTTTCTGATATCCACATCTTTCCAAACCAAGCTTGCGCCACTCCCTGCCAGCTCAGGTATAAAATGTATGCCGCGTTGGATGGCTTGAGCCATTAATTGCAGACCAATCTTTGAATCGCCATAGTATACCATCGCGTTTAATGGGGCTTTTTTGACCATGTATTGTGCAATCGGTCGGGCGGGGCCAATGACGGCTTGAAAGGCACTTAATGGAAATTCCAAGTTTTCCATGGCATCTCGGAGCACATAAGCGAGTTCCATGTTGGTGAGCGGCATTCGTGCAGGCGTTCGTGTCACATTCGCGTTTCCGGCATAATATGAGCTAAGAATCGCTGTAAATCCTAAACCTAGTGCCGTATTGTAAGGTGGAAAGATCCCTACTGCACCAAAGGGGTACCTGGTTAAGACCGTTCTCTCTCCGTTAACAGAACAAGGAATCTCTTTTGCTTCGAGTCTATTTGTGATAAAATCCGCTTTTTCTTGACAAAGAGTATTGAAGGATTTAATTGTCTGCCAGTCAAATAATTTGATAGGCGTCCCTTCTGCAATGGCAATCGACTTAAACGCATCGTAATGCTTCCACATAAAATCGCTTAAAGGAAGAAGGCTTGCCATCCGCTCTTTCAGGGTTAATCCCTTCCCCTTTTCATGTAACTCACGATGCATCAAATGTCGGATTCTCGCTGCTTCTTCACAAGCTATTGCTGTCTCCTTAACGCCTCCGACGGCATATTTAGCAAAAAGAACCTCATGAATCTCATCCTTAGAAGCCTTGGGATACCCGTGGACTCGAATATAATCTTTAAGCATCCGAACCTCTGGCGTTTTCTCTGGCAATAACCCGCTGAAATAACGAGCTGCGAAGCGACTCAGCGTTTTTTGCCCTTCCAAGGCCATGGCAAAAAGAATTCGTGGCTCACCAATCACCTTATTCATATTCGGGAAACTACGAACTTGCCCTTCTTGTGGCTTAGTGATTTCACCTTTGATTAGATGTCCAAAGAACCGCATTGACAATCACCCTTGAATAGCAACTGGCCCTAGTTTTCACCGAGCATCGACGCTAAATTCATAGGGCTACATGCTAGTGAAAATTGTAGAACATGACTAGCTCTAAAGTCTCTTTATTGTCCAAAGATATGCGATAGGTTGGGATGAATTCATGACTTCCATCAATGATGATGAATTACTCTACACTCCTGCTGAAATAGCATTTCGTCAAAAAACCCGTAACTTTGTCGATCGTGAAATTCAACCTGTGAAGGACCAGATTGAACTTCGAGCCTTCGACTATCGCGCGTTTTTCAAGAAACTCGCGGATGTTGGCTTTTCAGGTCTGCTAATACCTGAGGAATATGGTGGGTCAAATAAACCCTTCATGTATCAACTAATTGCTGGTGAAGAAATTTCAGCGGTATCGCCTTCGGCGACAATGATGTTTGGGGCAAGCTGCACGCTTAGCGCTATTCCGATTCTCCGATTTGGTACAGAAGAACAAAAGCAGAAGTACTTGGTTCCCCTTGCGAACGGTGATAGTATTGGCGCGCTCGCCATTACTGAGCCAGCGGTAGGAAGTGACACGGCTGGGATGGAAACCAACGCGGTCTGGAATGAAAGGAAGAATTGCTGGATCCTGAATGGCGAGAAACGGTATATCACCAATGGGAGTATTGCAGATCAAATAGTTGTTTTCGCAATTACCGATCCTAAAGTAGACAGCAAAAGCGGTATGTCTGCCTTTATAATCGAAACCACATGGGAGGGATTCTCCGTTGAACGAGAATTCACGCTCATGGGTCGGAGTGGAGTGTTTAATTCACATATTAAATTCAATAACATGCAAATTCCTAAAGACAATTTACTCGGAAAAATAAACCAAGGCTTCCTCATTTTAATGGATGAACTAGATTCCGAGCGCATAGGAATTGCTGCTGAGGCTTTAGGATGTATGCGGAAACCCTTCGAAATCGCAGTCGATTATTCCACGCAACGCATCCAATTTGACCAGCCAATTTCCCGTTTTGAAGGCGTTTCCTTCAAAATTGCTGATATGGCAACAAAAATGCGTGCAGCACGACTCTTAGTAATTACTGCAGCTCGAATGATGGAAAAAGGACTTGCATGCACTAAAGAAGCGACCATGGCAAAGCTCTTTGCAACGGAAGTCTCCATCGAAGTGTGTGATCTTGCCATCCAAATCTGTGGAGGTGCTGGTTATGTCAAGGATTACTTCCCGCTTGAGCAATACTATCGAGATGCTCGACTCGGCACTATTGGTGGGGGCACCTCTGAAATAATGCGGTTTTTAATTCAACGGGAAGTGTACATGGAACACAAGCGTGGAAAAGCACATGAAGGTTTAGTTCCCGAACTTGACGAATTAACCTTCGGTGCACTTATGGCAGCTATTCCCAATGGATTCCGTCCTGAACGCGCGCAAGGAGTCTCTGCCCGTATTCAGTTTCTATTTTCAGATGCAGAGCCGTGGCTGTTGACAATTCAGGATCAAAAGTGTATCGTCGAACAGATGACAACCAAGGAACCGACGATGACGATCCAAACAGATACCCAAACCTGGAAGAACATACTCGTAGGTAAATTAGATGCTATGCAAGCAATGACGGTAAAAAAGGTCACCATCGACACCGAGGATATGAATCTTTTACTTAGATTTGCTCGAATGTTTCGATTTTCTCCTGAAATATTCTATGGGCTTGAAAAAACGCGGGTTCTTCCTTCCCCTCCTTCTACCGAATCAAAATACCAACTGGGTAAGAGTCTAAATGAAATCCAGATTGGAGATTTAGCACAAGGATCGATGACTGTCACCGTAGATCAAATCGAATGGTATGCGAAAATGTCAGGCGATTTCAATCCTTTGCACATGGATGATGACTATGCAGCGACAACCATGTTTGGTCGGCGTATTGCTCATGGCCCCATCGGTGGTGCATTGGTTGCCCGTGTTATTGGAATGCAACTACCAGGACTGGGCACTATCGCCTATAACATGAAGGTTAATTTCACTGCTCCTGTGTATCCGGGAGATGAACTCACAGCCATTGTAAAAGCAACAGAAAAAATCCCTGAAAAGAATCTCCTCCGCCTTAGCTTCAATGTGACCAATCAAAACGGTTTAGAAGTTATGAATGGCTATGCTAATGTTCTTCCACCCGTGAAATCATAATTGCAGAAAGAGAACTATGAACTGATGTACTCGATTCCCTGCTCACATCATCGAATCTAATGAATAACATAGTGAGGAGTATTCTACATGAAGCTTGGTGCGAGGTGAAAGGTTCAACCATATTCATTGAATGCGTTTCAGCTTCGTTTGGGTGGGTGAAAGCCTGATTCTGCTCTTCATTGTTCAAAATAGATGAAAACATATGAGAGATTGACTTCATAAGTTATACTCAATCATTAGGGAGCCTCTCATGATGATGTATGATGTAATCATCATAGGCGCAGGACCAGCTGGATCCTTAACGGCCAATCAATGCGCTAAAGCTGGATTGCACACCTTACTCATCGATAAAGACCGTTTTCCTCGCGAAAAACCCTGCGCAGGTGGTCTTTCCATCCGCAGTGTAAAGGCCCTTCGCCTCGCAGGGATTCAGGTCCCTCGAGATCTCATTGAACGAACCATCTTCCGGGCTGAGCTAATGGGACCTGATATGATACCCTTCCATATCCAAACGCCTAGACCATTTGGGTACATCGTCAGGAGAGGCCGTTTCGACGCTCACCTGGTTGAACAGGCTAAGCGCGCTGGAACCCACTTTATTGATGATTGTGAATTAACAAAATTCGCAATTCGCTCTGACTCCGTTACATGTCTTACTACTCAAGGAGCATTTAAGGGAAAATTACTAGTTGGAGCAGATGGTGCTGCAACAAAAGTTGGACGCCTAGCAGGATTACAAAAACCAATGAAGGCAAATGAGGTTGGCATTGCTCTTGAAGTAAATGCTCAGGTCCCTGAGAATGCGTGGCACGCAATCTTGGATCCATCTATGATTTATCTCTGGTTTCTCGATATTCCCTTCGGATATTTCTGGGCTTTTCCTCGAAAGCACAGCCTCTCACTAGGAATTGGTGGTATGGCCACTGGGTTCGATAATGTTCCGGCTTTGTTAAGGGGGTTTGCTCAGCTTTTCCGTAAACGATTGGGACTACCTCCCCTGGTTCTGGAAAAAATCCGTGGGCATATGTTGCCCGTGTTTGCCCTAAAGCTGACTGCCTTTACTGGTCACCGGGTTTTACTTGTAGGCGATGCAGCAGGATTTGTGGATACTTTCACGGGACAAGGAATATGTTACGCTCTTGAGAGTGGAATAATTGCTGGTCACATCATCAAAAAGATCGTTCAAGTTGACCAGAATCAATCTATTGCATTAGCACAATATACGCAACTCGTTCATCGACGATTTGGCCGGGAGCTTCTGTATAGTGCACAATTTGCTCAGCTTGTCCATGCGCACCGATATGGGGCGTTTCGAACGACTCGTCATCTGAGAAGCATTTCTGAGTTCATCTTCGATCTAGCTGCGGGGAATGTTTCCTACGATCGTATGCGAAGAAATCCTCTCATGTTCCTCGGACGGTGTGTAGTTCGAGAGCTTCGAAGTCGATTTTCAAGTCTTTGTTAAGCGGTTCATCTTGGTGTGCATAACTAGGCTTGGTAATCTTTCGCGCAATATTCAAGCCCTAAAGTATGAAGAGTTTGTTGAGTAGGAACACCGGTCGTCTTATCCCATCCATATAGCTCATAATACTCCTCTAACATGGGTTCAAGGTTTACCATTTGCCCCTTACTTGGACCAGCTGGGATGGGTTCATGGGTGAACCGACGTGGTAACTGATCATCTTCTCGAGTAATGCCTTCCCGCAAATTGAAGCAGCGTTTCATGGTAACAAGTCTTGTTCCAATTGTCATCAGTTCCTCCACATCAGCAAACGCAGATTCACCGGTTACCGCCGTAAGAACTGCAGCAAAGTCTTCGATCCAAAAGATGGGTGGCCAAGAACAGGTATACCAACACACAATTAGGCTGTCCCGAATAGTATAAACCTTCTCAGTCACGACAGTCGCCAATGCTTTGTGCGTTTCCACATAGGGATCACAGATATCCGGAAGCTTGTCAGCACCGAAGCGTTCTGCTGCTACATCCTTGTAGGCTAACTGGTCCATGGTTACTAGGTTTCTAAGGTGGTCCGCGCCCCGGGCTGCCACTGCATGACCTAGCCCCATCGAGCGATGTGCTCGACCATCCTGACCTGAAATCTCCATGCCTTTTACCGTCATATCAAAGGGTCTGGCTAAATCGCCTTTTCTCAAGGCTATTTTGTGGCTTCCTTCTGCAGCTAGATCACCTAATCCCTTTCGATTAGCGATTGCGTGTAACAAGTCAATGAGGGCCTGTTGATTTCCCCACTGAAGATCGAGTTCTTGTAGCTCGTGTTGAGTCAAGAGATTATGTTCTGCGAGTTCCATTAGAAAGGCTACAGTACATCCTGCACTGATAACGTCTAAACCATACTCGTTACACAGATGCTGGGCTTGGAGAATAGTTGGTGGGTTATCGATTCCGACATTGCTCCCCATCGCCATGATTCCTTCATATTCCGGTCCCTCGGTAATCAATCCTTTATAGGGACCCCTATCGACTTTGAAGGCTTTTTTACAGGCTAATCGACAGGTTGAGCATGCACGAGTCGTATGATAATATTCGTCGTGAAAGGTTTCTGCAGAGATCCGATCCCACCCTTCGTAGACGCCTTCACGGTGATTGCGGGTGGGTAATTCCCCGATACTTTGCTTCGTGGCAACAAGAATTGCCGTTCCGTATTTTCGCATCTCGAGGGCTTGCGGATTTTCTTGCACTCTTCGATGTCCCTCTTCCCAAAGGGCTCGGAATCGTTGAGGATCTGCAACCTCAACACTTCCACTTCCTCGCACAATGATGGCTTTCAAGTTTTTACTTCCCATCACGGCACCCATTCCGGTACGCCCTGCGGCTCGGGCGCCATCAATCATGATGGATGAGTATAGGACTTGATTCTCACCTGCAGGACCGATCGCGGCAACATGTCCGTGTTGAAGCCGTAGATCTCGGCGAATAACACTGGAGGTTTGATGAGTGTTCATCCCCCAGTAAGCCTTCCCGTGATGAAATTCTATGGCTTGGTCTACAATTGAGACCACAGTGGGTGCTTCAGCTCGACCTTCGATAATGACAAAATCATACCCTGCATACTTAAGTTCAGGCCCTAAATGACCACCCACATGGCTTTCTCCCCAAATTCCAGTCAAAGGCGCTTTGGTCACAATAGCCATTCTTCCTGCTGTTGGCCAAATTGTTCCAGTAACTGGTCCAGTACAGAAGATGAGTTTATTTTCAGAGCTCAATGGTTCTATACCTTTTGGAACTTCCTTATACAGTAAGGAAGTTGCATAGCCTGTTCCTCCGATAAACTGCCGAGCAATGCTCCAATCAACCGGCTCTGTCCGAACCTGCTGGTTGGTGAGGTCGATACGAAGGATGTTTCCTGTATAGCCTTTATACAATGGATTTTTCCTCCTTCTGGATGAGGGGCAGTTCTTCTTGTCGAAGAAACTTCTCTAGCGCCTGCATCATCTTTACTACATAAATTTCTCCTGCTACCGGTTTATCACTAAACAATAAGGCCTCTGTTGGGCAAAACTTCACGCACTGAGGATTTCCCGAACAGAGATCACATTTCAATGGCAGCTGCGTCTCTGCATCCAATCGGATCGCCAGTTTATTCTCGGAGGGAACCTTATCTTTGCCAACAACACAAGCCTTGACACAAGAACCACACTGGATACACAGATCTGCATCTAATACCACTGCATCCGTGTTTATGTCACGAGATAATGCATCTTGTGGACATGCTTCAAGGCAGGGCGCATCCCTACATTGTTGGCACACAATTGGGATGTCTTGAACTGTTCCATCAAACGAAAGGACTTGGATGCGTGCTTTACTAGGCTGGAAGACCCCTTCATGGGCTTCACTACACACTAATTCACACACACGACAACCCGTACATCGTTCCGGCAATACCGCGATTCGCAACGACATTACATCCCCTAATTCTGCAGCTAGAGGGCTCCTACATTTCAGAAAAAGCTTGTGAATGAACCTTGATGAGAAATGTCATTCTGCCTAGGTACCGAACAGTTTTTTTATTTACTCTGTTTACTGACAGTTAAATAAACGGGTAAAGCGGAAGCGTAACACCGTGGAAGACGAAGGCATAATGCTCAAACTCGTCGTCGCTGGTGAAGGCGGCGTGGGCAAAACCACTATGATACGAAGGTATGTCGAAGGCGTATATCATTCGAGTATGATGACAGTGGGCGCCTCATTTGCTGCTAAACCTCTTGTTGTCAAGGATAGTGGAAATTCCACCAAAGTTAAACTTCAATTGTGGGATTTCGCGGGAGAGAAGCGGTTTCGGTTTCTTCTTCCAAAGTTTTGCTTGGGTGCTCGCGGTGCGATTCTGGCTTTTGATTTGAATCGGTTTAGTACATTCTTAAAATTAAACGAGTGGCTAGAGCTCATTCAGAGAAATACAGAGGATATTCCAATTATTTTGGTAGGAATGAAGGCAGATCTTCATCGGGCCATCAATCGAAAGGAAGTCATTGATTACGCAAAAGGCAGGGGATTAAAAGCGTATTTTGAGACGAGTTCAAAGGATGATGTGAATGTGACCCCCGCCTTTGAGTATATAACGAAACAGATGTTGGACTATGTTCGAACGAAGTTTAAGAAAGCCTATTAACTACCTTCCTTTTCGTTTTATACTCTAGATTCATGGTTGGGTTTATCGTGTCGGATAAGGTGCTCAAGACTTTTGGAAAAACACACTATGCTTCCGAACTCGATGCTTCAATGAAGGGGGCGTCGGTGACATTAACTGGTTGGGTTCATCGGAAGCGTGAACATGGTGGGGTCGTGTTCATTATTGTCAGAGACTCTTCTGGAACGATTCAAATAGCTGGGCATCGTGAGAATGTATCTGAAAAGGTATTCGAGTCAATGCAAACGGTCACTCTCGAATCCTCGGTTCGAGTTGAAGGTAAGGTAGTGATAGACAAGCGCGCGCCTACGGGAATCGAGCTCAGGGTTGTTAACTTTGAAATTGTGAATCTCGCTGATGCAGAATGGCCACTGGATAAGGATGCGAGTGACGCATTTTTGTATGATAAACGCCATCTCTATCTTCGAAGTCCTAGTCAAACTTCAATTATGCAAATCAAAGCAGGAATTAGTCGGGCGGCTCATCAGTTCTTTGATAGTGAAGGCTTCACCGAGATTTTTCCACCCGTAATGGTTGGTGCTAGCGTTGAGGGAGGTGCAACACTTTTTCCGTTCAAATACTTCGGGAGAACTGCCTATCTCAGCCAAAGCGCACAACTTTACGAAGAAGCAGCAATTTGCGGATTAGAAAAGGTTTACTTGCTTTCCCCCAGCTTTCGCGCTGAAAAACACAGGACACGGCGCCATCTCACCGAGTATTGGCATCTCGAGGCTGAGATTCTATTTGGAACCCATGATGATATCATGGGTGTCGAAGAGCGACTGGTCTATGCAATGGTACATTATGTCCAAGCTAAGTATCAAGACCAGTTAAAGCTCCTTGAGGTTAAAGTGCAAGTTCCAAAATTACCGTTCAAGCGCCTATCTTATGATGAAGCAATCGAGATTGCCAGTCAGCAGGGCTTCACTGTACGATGGGGTGAAGATTTGGGCACCGAAGCGGAGCGCGCAGTCTCCAAGCAATTCAAAGAACCTTTCTTCATCACAGGTTACCCTTCCTCTGCACGCTCATTCTATCACATGCCTGACCCAGAGCGACCAGAGGTGACATTAAGTAGCGATCTCATAGCACCAAGAGGCTTCGGGGAAATCACCAGTGGTGGACAAAGGATACACGATCTAGATCTACTTCTCAAACGCATTAAGAATGAAAAACTTGATCCTGCAGCCTATGACTGGTATTTAGAACTCCGTAAATTTGGTTTACCCCCTCACTCTGGGTTTGGTATGGGTTTGGAGCGTTTCTTGGTCTGGTTATTGGATTTGAAGCATATTCGAGAGGCATGTTTATTTCCTCGGACTCCAAGCCGGATTCATCCATAATTTTTGCTAGGATAACTCTTTATGTGAAGAAATGTAAGGTCAGGTAAGGTTTTAGCAGAGTTTCCGTTCTATTAACCAGCTTGGATATCAAGGTGCCCTTAATGGTAGTACACGCAGTGTGGATTATTGATACAAGCGGGATACCCCTCTACCATAAAGCCTATTCGCCTCTCGAGTTTGATGCCACTCTGTTCAGCAGTTTCTTCTCTTCCCTCGTGCACTTCCAAAGCGAAATGATGGGTCGACAACTTCAAGACATCAACTTCGAAGATCTCTCCTTTAGTTATATTGTTGACAGCGGTCTCGTTTTCCTCGCCTGCGTGAAAAAAGATGCTTCCACAGGGCAATTACTTCAATCCTTACGCGATGTCTTTTTCCGCTTTTTCAAAGATGATCTTATTCTCCTTAGCTCAATGCTTCGCACTGGATCCAAAGCTCGTGAGTTGCTTCAGCAATTCGAAGGCGAAGTTGATGCGCTAGTTGGCTTTGCTCCACAAAAAGAGCCTCTTCCCGTCCGGGTTACCGCCATTCCTCGATTACTCCACAAAGAATCCTCCATTCGTCAAGATCTCTTGCGGCGCTTTGGTATGAAGGCAATCCTTGTAATTATTCTCTCTGATGGAAAACATAAAGTGGGAGATATCGCCGACGCTTTAGATATACAACCGAACGAAGTTGACGAGATTATACACCACGCAGAAAGAAGGGGATACCTGAAAATCGTCTCAGCATATCAGATTGATGATCAAACCCTTGAATCTCATTAAATTGAAAATTAACTTATGTGCGTTCTTCAAAGCTACGCCGTGGGTCTTCTGCCTTAAACTTCGAAAGACAGGTTTTTTCAAAGCACTGAGAACAGCTCAAATCGCTTTGTTCCCACCGGGCGCGGAAAAGATCAAGATAAACTGCTTTGAGCCAATGAGCCGATGAGTATTCAATCACATCATCAAGACCTGTTAATCCCTTCTCAGTCAATGGAGCGGTTCCTCGCCAAAGACCACTATCATCAACGAGTATTCCATTAAAATGCAGGTGCGAACATAGTCGAAACTCTATGCCCTCGTCTGCTAAGGTTCGAAGTGCGTCAGCTTGTTTCCAGCGGTTTACTCCTTCGATAAATGCGGGCGGTGTAGTTAGAATCCGAATTTTGACTCCTGCGGTGTGTAGTTCCTTGAGAACTGTGAGGAGATTTGTAGCGGGTTTTCGTGTTTCAGGATCAGTGAGTTCAACCTCATGGAGTTGGTGCGTAGCAATCAAAACCCGATACTGTGCAGCTTGTAGCATTTTAAAGAGTTGAGATGTTGCTGCGGGTCCACGAAGTAACTGAACTTCTGCAACCCCCTCCTGGTCCGATTCAGGTTTTTGCGCCGTATCTCCTGCCAAGTGTTTGCGTTTTAGATGAGTCGCATTATCTGCATATTCTCGGCTTCGATTCAGGAGTACGCCCCGCAACGAAGAGGTGTTTGCGCGCTCAGCTAAGGCTCTGAGTTCCTGTGATAGCTGCGTGAGTAACTCTACGGCTTCAGCAATTTTTCCCTCTTCTTCCAGTTTATGTGCCTTGCTAGTTCGGATTCCAATTTCACGCAGTTCTTTATCTAAGGCCAAGCACAATGCCTCCCTGCATCAAGCCTAGGATTTGCTAGGTTTCAGCACATTTAATGCTTTTCTTGCTAGGTCTAAGGTTGCTGCCGATGAACTTTAAGCTCATTCAGTCATTTAGACCCTAAATAGAACGCGCAAAATTAACTACCAGGAGGGCAGTTCATAACGAAAGTGCTTCGAAAAAGCTCGCCTTATTTTGAAGCGAGTGCCACTGATAGCGACATCATCAAGCGATTGAATGCGATTGCTGAGTCGTTAACCCCTCCAATTAATGGAAAGCCAATCCGATTCAAACTTTCCTTCGAGGACGCAGTAAAGCAATCTCTCGATGACCTTAAACGCCTTTTTAACCAAATTGGTTATAAACTCTCTCCAAGCCTTCAGAAAGACATCCTCGCAAAACAAGGAATATCAAAATTTGCTGAACTACGACTGCGAAAAAGCGATCTCCTCCTCAAACCTACGGGGTTTTTAGAGCTTACGAAAATCAAACCTCTCCTCACTTATAATCCCAAGGAAAAACTCTTTCATGCTCGGATCATGGATTACCAAACGATTAAGCATTTCATCCAAACACAAGGTTATCCTCTAATCTGTCATTTTTCGATAAATACAGAGTTACCCGAGAAAGTGAAAAACCCCCTTCAACTGGACATGGTACTAAGGGACTACCAAGACGACGCTCTTAGGCGCTGGGAAGGCGCCCGACACCGTGGGGTCATCGTTCTTCCCACCGGAAGTGGAAAAACAATCGTGGCTTTAGAGGCTATTCGGCGACTAGGACAAAACACACTCATCGTTGTGCCAACATTAGATCTATTAAGCCAATGGCATGAGGCTCTCGAGGTCCTCCTTCATGTTCCTGAAATTGGGATAGTGGGAGGTGGAAAACGAATTTTTTTGCCGATTACAGTCGCCACTTATGATTCAGCATCCCTACTGGCATACAAACACACGACATTTTTTGGCTTGTTAGTATTTGATGAAGTTCACCATCTCCCTAGTCCGACCTACCGCTTAACTGCCGAACAATCCATTGCACCCTTTCGATTAGGACTAACAGCTACTCCTGAAAGATATGATGAACTCCACCATGATCTCGACCGACTTGTTGGACCCACAGTTTATCGCATTGCCCCACGAGTATTAGAAAAGGAAGGGTTTCTTGCATCCTATCAGTTACAACGAATTCAAATTCGTTTGAAACCAGAAGAAGAGGCCCAATATGAAGCCCATATGCGTAGCTTCCGTAATTATACGCGACGACTTGATGACATCGAACCCGGTTGGCGCTTCGAAACTATAGTGAAACGCACTGTGTTTGATCCTGATGCCCGCCAAGCTCTTTCTAATTTAGAGAAGGCACGACGAGTTGCTCTTGAAGCTGCTGGAAAAATTGGGCAAGTGGAAAAGCTTCTAGAGGAACATCAAAACGAGAAGATCATTATTTTTTCTCGATATACTCGGATAGTCGAAAAAATTTCTGACCTTTTTGGTATTCCACTCATCACCCATAAAACAAAGGTCTCGGAGCGCGAACAGATTCTGGCAAGATTTAAATCTGGAGATTATACGAAAATCGTGTCAGGACAAGTTCTTGATGAAGGTGTGGATGTTCCCGATGCCTCCGTTGGCATCATAATCTCAGGGACAGGGAGTAAACGGGAATTCATCCAACGTCTTGGTCGATTATTGCGTCCACAAAAGGAACAAGCCATTCTATATGAACTGGTCACCGAATCTACACTAGAAGATGGTCTTTCTAAGCGCAGACGGATCTCCGAAGTGGAGGATTCGAATACCTCTGATTGAATAGACGACTAGTATCCTTTTCCAGGTCCTGTCATGATAAAGACCAAGCCCACAAGAATGAGGATACCGGCTCCAAGAGAAATAAGTGAGGGGAGAAGCAGTTCTCCTAGACTGATCAGATAGAACCATCCCACGAATCCCACAGCAACAGCAATGCAGATTCCACCGATGGCTAGTTCTATGTAATGTGTTTCATCACTGATTGTTCCCGCAAGGAACAAGCCTGCAAGGAAGAAAAGTCCTGGAATTACTGCCAGCGTGTAAGTTTGCGGCGTCATAAAGAAGATGACAAATACCTCTAGCCACGCTGCGGCACCGATCATGATTCCGCCAAAAAGAGCTGGACGCGCCATAATCATCACGGTTTTTATTTAATAAGCTAGACACACAAGTCTGCCTATTTATTTTTTCAGGTACCGTGTTGTATAGTAGTATAGATCTCAAGGAGC
>JBHLMG010000040.1:0-7709 GCA_048938385.1 Promethearchaeota archaeon
GAGAAAATAGCAATGGGATTATGGGAAATAGAGAAACAAATGGAAATGGATGCTGCCTACAAGAAAAAGCGCGTTGAACTCATGTTGAAAGAGCTTGAAAACATGCTTCAAGCGATCTCCGAATTACGCACCAAGGCTGATGGCTTTGAACAAACCTTTGGAGAGGTCCTTGAAGTCACACCTGAGTACAGTCAGAAAGCAGCCGCCATCGCCCATGAACTTGGGATTACTCTTCCAGGAATTGCCTTCTCTGAGGATATGAAGGAGAAACCTGGGCTTCTCGAACGACTCACTGGACGGGGCCGATTCTACGACGAACTCGGAATCCAGATTCTGGATCTGGCGAAGAAACGACGAGACGCCACGGGTGGCATCATGACCCTTGCAGAAATCGTTCTCCTCGTCAACAAACATCGACCCAAAAGCGTGTCTCAAGTCGACATCGCAAAAGCCATTCAGAATCTTGCAAACGCAAAACTCATTCCAGGGATCCGAAAACTACAGACTGGTATCCGGATTGTGGAACTAATCCCCCGGGAACTCACCGAAGATCAGGTAGCAGTCCTCACCGTCGCGAGCCGAAGTGGATTTACAACCTTGGAAGAGGTCATGACACAAACTGGATGGAACCGCGAACGCGCCGATGCCGCCCTCAAAAGCTTGGAATCCGTTGGTGCCGCAAAACTCGATAAATCCTATGTGCATGGTAACCGGTACTACTTCCCTGGGCTCAATCCTTCAGATTAATGAGCGCCCTCAAAGAAGCTACACTTGTATTTCTACAACCTCTCTTTCCTGATCTAACCATTTGGCTTGTTTCCGTTCAACTAATCGTTGTAAAATAATTCTCAATTCCGACTTGGGAAGGGTAGCAAGATCTTTTCGGTGTTCTTTTAGTTTAAAGAGCGTCAAAGTGGTGCGTCCAGTTTTTAGCGCCCATCGCCGAATCTCATCCGCCCACTCGTCATCCGTTTTCCAAGTTACGCGAAGAATTCCTTCCGCTTCGTTTATCCAGCGTCCCAGTTCCTCCTTGACTAACACCCCAAGGATCACCTTGACAGCTTGATGTCGATCAGGGCGAATTTCGTTAAAAGGATCAAACAACACAAGGGTCCGGGTTGAAACGATGTGGAAGAGCATTTCTCGACAGAAATCCAGGGTAAAACCTGCCCATTCAGCACCCCATTGATCGATTTCTTCTTCGGATTGGGGGATCACGAACATGAAGCCATAACGACCACGCTTGGCAATCCAAACAAAGCGACGACTCAGTTTTTCGACTGCCTTTCGGGCTAATTCTTCAAGTTTCTGTTCCTCTTCTTCGGTAACCGGAACCACGAGAACGACCGAATCGTCTTCCTCTTCAATACTTTTGACATGTTCCTTGGTCTTTTTTAGAAGGTCTAGCCAGTCTTCCTCGGTGAGCTCGATATCAGCGCGTAGCTCATCCTTTTCCTTTGTTTTCGGACTTTCCTTGGGTTTTTCCTTCGACACGCTTAATCCCCTACGACCCGTAGGTTTCATCCCAATCTAAATATCGTTGAAGCTCTTGTGGTGAGATCACCGAGTGGATATTCTCAATCCCCTTTATGAAGTCTTGAAGCTTCACTGGTCGGGCTTTGATTTCGGTATTGCGGATAGCTCCTGAAGCATCAAGCTCTCGAATCGGTGTCAAGGAAGCTTCACGGCAAATGAGGGCAATATCAGATCCTGCATATCCTTTGGTTTTCTCTCCAAGTAAGTTAAAGTCCACATCCTCTGCAAGTTCAATTCCTTTGGTGTGAATCTCAAAGATCCGTACTCGAGCTTCTAATTCAGGAATAGGTACCATAATGCGGCGTTCAAACCGGCGACGAAAGGCTGCGTCAAGGTCCCAGGGTCGATTAGTGGCGCCAAGGACAACAATGTGATCTCCTTTCCGGCTTTTCATCCCATCCATTTCAATGAGGAATTGAGTTTTCAATCGGCGTTCGCCCCCCACCTGATCACTCCCCCGCTCGCCAGTCAAGGCATCAACCTCATCCATAAATACAATTGCTGGTTGTTCGTTGCGGGCTGATATAAATAGCCCTTTAACTAGCCGCTCCGACTCGCCTAACCATTTTGATACTAGGGAAGCTGCATCAGCGTTGAAGAAGGTACAACCCGCTTCGTTAGCCACAGCTTTTGCTATCAAAGTCTTTCCGCAACCAGGGGGACCAAAAAGTAGGACACCTTTCCAAGGACGACGTGCCCCTGTAAACAAATCTGGGCGGAGCATTGGTAATATTACTGACTCACGCAGCGCCTGTTTTGCTTCTTCAAGATTGGCGACATCCTCCCATTTAACCTCAGGTTTTTCTTTCATGATCATGCTATCGATGTCTTGTTTAAGTTCTGTTTCCTCTTGATCCTCGATCTCTACACCTTCGAAATCTGGTGCCGGACCTCCGGCTGGAAGCCGTCCGCTTCGTAAGGTTTTCGCCCGGGCTACATATTGGTCAGCCCGTTCGAGGGCGATTCGGCGAAGTTGGGGGTTCTTTGATACTTTCATGACGCGGACAAGAATATCTGCGGCTTCAATGTACTTGGACATCGCTGCAGAGCGTTTCCCTTGCTGGTCTAAGGTGAGGGCTTCTTTGGCTTTATGCTCTGCAAGTTGGAACATACCTGAACTCGTCAATTCCTTTCAACCTGTTTGGGCACTTATCTCTACTCCGCAAAACGCCTTCTTTAGTCTTTGCGGGTAGACGCTAGCGTAGAGCAAACTTTGCAGGTAAACGATCTTATCGTTAGAAAGTTCAATTAGCCCAGAATTTGGTTGAGTAAATTGCTCTTACCTTAGCCGCAGGTAGTCAGATTTAGTTACTTTGGCTATCTGCTTAGAACACCAGATGGAACGGATTGGATAACCCAAAAATTGTCATAGACTTTCTATAGCATTCTGAGTAGAATCAAATCTTGATGCTGTGTCAGAAATTGAAAGTGGTGTCTATGGTTTGATAGATATTATGAATGGAGTAAAGGATTATGTTACAGAGAGGAAGGCGTGATTTCAGAAGCATCCCTACTTTGTTAATTGGACCTCGTCTCCACCATTAAGATTTTAATTAAGAATTAATATGTGGTCATGGGTTTGGTATGGGTCCGGCAAGCGATTTTCATGGGCGTGTTATGTTAGTTATCATTATTTCGTGCGTCTTAGTGAGTGGGAGTTTCAACCACCAAGTTCAACATGTGAATTCATACCCAGGTGAATCCTTGCCCCCATGGCTGAGATCTGGAACATATGCAGAGTATTCCATGAACTATGACCCATTAAACTGGGGTTCGGTTTCGGTTTGGGCTTATAACGAATCAATGGAGAGTGTGCATTTTGCTTTTGATGAAGAGCAAGGAGATGAGTTTGTTTATCGATGGGATGTGGTAGAAATCGATAGTGGGGTGGTAAATCTTTCGGTGCATATTTTCGCAACTGGTTGGATTAATCAGACATTTCCTATGTTGCTGAACCTTACGGATTATGTTGTCTACCATATTGGCGATGCCCTTGGTGTTGCACGATTTTGGGTAGATGAAGAGGATCTCGTTTCTGATTTGGTGTTGTTTTCGACTCCTTGGATGACCGTGAAATACCAAAATCATCATCCAGGAGTCTCAGGGGAGATATTGTTACAGGGATTTCAGATAGTTCTCTATACAACAGCTGAGGCAGACCTTGAGGGGGAAAACCACCATTCGAGTTTAACATATGATGAGAGTGAAGGTTTGTTCTTAAGAGCGCTGAGTTGGACAGCTATCCCCTTTCCTTTGGAATATCGTGTACGCTGCTTAATTGCTGACTTAGTTTTAGTCGCTACGAATGTTTGGTTGGGCCCTGATATTCTACCTCTCGATTTTGGTGGTTTAGTAGAATTGAGTGGAATAATTTTGGGGTTGATATTCCTTGGAGCAGTATTTGTAATTATCCGGCGACATCAACAGATAATGTATAATAGAGAAATGCAGACCTAGGTGTTGAAGATGGGTGAGCAATCGGGTGAATACATTATCGAAACGCGAGAATTGACCAAGCACTTTGGGTCAGTTCGCGCGTTGACAGACTTGGACTTAAAACTCACAGACGGTGTGACGGCACTTCTTGGTCCGAATGGTGCTGGTAAAACCACTCTCATCAAAATATTATTGGGATTGATTCGCTCGACTCGTGGTTCGGCAAAAATTTTTGGACTCAACAGCCGAAAAGACGCGCTAGAAATCCATCGACTTATAGGAGTCTTGCATGAGAAGCCTTTCTTTCCCAAAATGTTGACGGTGAATCGCTTTCTCTTCTTAATGGGAAAATTATTTTCTCTTTCTAACCTCAATACGCGGATTACGAACATTCTGCAAGCGGTTGAGCTCTGGAGTGAGCGCAATCGTCAAATTGGTCATCTTTCAGCCGGGATGCTCCAGCGGTTGGGGCTCGCACAAGCGCTCTTACCTGAACCTAGGTTAATCTTTCTCGATGAGCCCACAGCGAACCTTGATCCACTGGGGCGGATTCGCATTATTAATCTGATTCACCAGTTTGCTACGGAGCAATCCATATCCTTTCTGATTTCGTCTCATATTTTGCACGACCTTGAGCAGGTCTGTAATTATGTGGTTATTCTGGATAGAGGGCAGCTACGGTTGCAGGGTGAGTTAGACCATCTTCTGCAACAACGAGAGATTTCTGTCGTCACCATTCGGTCATTTGATGAACGGGTAAAGGAAACCTTGGCTGGTTTTTCTGAGGTCGAATCTGTGAAACAGGTGAAGCCTTCAACTTTTGAATGTCACATCAAAGATTTGCCAAGTTTCCAAGCTCAGCTATTTCAATGGGCAACTCAAGAACAGGTGCAGATTGAAAGTCTTAATGTGGAGAACAGTCTGGAGCGGATTTATGCTGATACAATCAAGTCTGCGGAGGGGAATGGGCAATGAAAACAGTGTTGAACCTCTTCCAATGGGAATTTGAAGACACCTATCGTTTTCCAGCCCTCGAAGCCGTTGTTGGAATCATATTAGCCTTGGTGCTCGCATCAGGGAATCCCATTTACCAATCCTATAGGATGACGCTCCCGTCTTTAGCACCCATTCTTATTCGCCATGTTTCCACGATTCTAGATATCATCTTTCCCTTTGTTATGCTGTTTGCAGCAATTTCACTGATTTCTACAATGGCTGGAGGATTGGAGCAGGGAAGAACGCAACTCCTTTTGTCATACCCCGTTTCTCGCGCACGATTACTAATCACACAGTTTCTCACCACATACGGCATATTCGTCGGGTTGTTAGTTTGTGTCAGTAGTCTCCTCATCATGATGATCTCTCCCATGATGCTGTTGTTGCCTGTTTCATGGCTGCTCTTTACAGGGATTGCCATGTATACCCTCTTTATACTGAGCATAGTCGCGTTGATAGCTATACTTCTCCGAAGCTCAAAAACAAGTATCTTAGCAGTTGTGTTCCTTATCTTTGTGCTGACCCTAGCGGTTAATCCTGCGATTATGCGTCATTACCCTGGCTTTTTTACCTCGTTGGTAACGACATTCATCGAACTGTTCTGGGATGCAGATTTCTCTAGCTTTGTCAATGTTCCTTTTGACATGGTGGTATTAGCCCATGGACTTGTGACCATCGTCATTTTGGTCATCTTATCTGTCTATTATTTACGATATCTGGAGGTGTAAGAGCTGCGAGGGGCGTTACGAATCTCATTTTTCATTCTGATGTTGGGGGTAGCAGTGTCCGTAGGAACCGTGGTTGCAGGAATTACGCCCATGATTGTAATCCATGAGGGTACTGTAATGATTGATGGACCTGATCAGGAATCCGTATTTAGAGAACGAATGTTGTATGCTAGGACATACCGATTAATAATTCAAGTTCAACAAGGGGAGTCTGTAGATTGTCTGTTTGTCCAAATTGGAGGTGAGTTTTTGCTGAATCAAACAGATGTGGGGAACTTCTTTGAATATGGAGTCTTACCATCACGGGGATACTATAATCTAGTTTTGACGAATAATCACGCTGAGTTGGCCATTGTACATGTATCGTTGGCATTAACTGGTCCAGATTCCCAACAATTATTCTGGGGGGAGAGTCTGTTCATTTTAGGATTTGTCCTCGCATTGTTGAATGCGGTGTATGAATGGAAAAAAGGTTTTCCACTCTAAATATGCAGTTCTATTAAGTCAATTATACCTACGATGCTATCGATATACAAAAGAATCCTTTAGCTGATTGAAGCACATTAAACAAGTGCTTTACCAGTGCGATGACAATAAAAGGAGTACACTTTCCCGGTAATTACACGAGAAAACCCTTAGAAAACTTTTCTGGTTATCGCCCTTGAGAACGCCTTCTTAAATCTCCCCTCCTCCGTAAAGAAAGTGAATAGTTCTCTTAGCTTTTTAAAATCAAGGCTTCTCTTACTCGACCTAACCATTCGTTCACAAGGACAGTGAATACTGTTTCTTGTTCGATTTGTAGATTGTGTGCAGCTCGATCCAATACCGCGAAGGTACTACGCGGAAAATTCTCAATGATAGACCAGGCGTCACGGTATCCTACCAAAGCGTCTTGGCGGCCAAACAAAAAAAGCCCAGGCTTCGGAAATGGTTTGGACAATCTATCTACATCAAAAGAAAATGAATAACCTTCTGTTCGTATTCGTCCCAGAAAATCCTCATCCACCGCAATCCGAATACCTGATAGCACCTCTAACTTGAAACGGTTCCATATAGCAGGTGTAAGCACAGTTGAAAATAACTTGAACTCCTCTACTTCACTCGGATCTAGATTACTGAGAAGTGTGTCATCCTGAACAAGGATCTCCTGCGCGGGCAAGCTTCGCTTTTCATCTTCTGCAATAACAAGTGGACAAATCATCAATAACCCATCTACAAATTCAGGTCTTTGTTGGATAATTCCTCGAGCCAGATAACAGCCATAGGATTCACTAGCCAGCACAAAAGATCGGTCAGGAAGCGTTTTATTAATAAATTGCAAGACAACATCTAGGATCTGATCTGAATTCGTAATCCATTCCTTTCCAGGTGTCTTACCCATACCTGGTAGGTCAAAGTAAATGCGTTGCCATCCTTGCTGATGGGCAAACACCGGCTCCATACAACCAGCCATTAATCGATGGTCTGGAGTGAACCCATGAATCATGACAATAGGGTGCCCTTCACCATGTATTTCATAATATATCGGAAGATCATTCACCTTGCATTTCATTGAAATCCCTCGGTAGAATAATTGTATAAGCCTTGAATTTAAAACATATTAGAGTTAGAGCCAAAATTGACTCGATGGGGGTCTCCTCCTATTCCCCACAACATTTCAAAGACTGCTTTACTTTTTTCTGCTTCGGAGTTAAAATGTCTTCTTTAGTCTTTGCGGGTACGCACCAGTGCATACTAGTTTTTGCAGGTTAACTTTCTAACCACATATTTCGCTTGTAAGATTAATACCGAAGGTGTATGTGGAAAGAGAGCTACCGCTTTTCAGATGTTACTATGATAAATCCGGATGTCATTGTCATCAGTCAATGTACATCATCATCTCTCTGTTACAGCCTTTAGTCGTTCATATGCATCAGAGCTCTTTGAAAATGGACATACCTTCACACACACCGAGCACCCATAGTACTGTGCAAAGTATTCGAAACAATCCTGTTGAGAGATATTGGTTATTCG
>JBHLMG010000006.1:0-105869 GCA_048938385.1 Promethearchaeota archaeon
ATCCCCGCTGGAAATCTGTAGCCACACCTTTCTCCCAGGCGAGTGTGCTTCCCTTTGGGGCGGCGTCGAGGCGCCGGTGAGGCGCGGGGTCGAGGCGGCGGTTGATGAGCTATTTTTCTAGATGTTAGAGAGAAGGAGCTATTAACAAGATGCAGTACTGCTTAGGCTATGAGGTACGGGATTAGCATCGCTAACTTCGGCGTGAGTGTTCGACCACAAGATTATGCTAGGTTAGCGCGAGGAGCCGAAGCGGTGGGCTGGGATGGCTTCTTTCTCTGGGATCACATGAATTTTGGAAGAGGGAATTCCAACCTTGATCCCTGGATTGTGCTGGCAGCCATAGCGTGCAACACGGAACATATCCGGATTGGTCCGCATATCACGCCGTTACCACGTCGGCGTCCACAGAAGGTGGCGCGAGAAGCTGTCACACTAGATTATCTGTCCGATGGTCGCATGATTCTCGGAGTTGGGCTTGGAGAGCCTTCTAAGACAGAGTACGCAGTATTTGGAGAACCAACTGACCTCAAAGTCCGAGCAAAAACGCTCGATGAATCCTTAGAGATTATCACATGTCTTTGGTCGGGTAAGCCTTGTAATTATGAGGGAGTATACCGAAAGGCGATGGGAGTGAGGTTTGAACCACGACCGCTTCAGAAGCCGCGAATTCCCATCTGGGTGGGGGGGAGATGGCCACGAAAGGGTGCGTTTAGGCGGGCAGCCCGGTTTGACGGGGTTACACCTATCGGTGCCGGAGACCCGGCACGATTTCAGGCGATGATGGAGTATGTGAATCAGCATCGTAGAAGTAAGGGGAAGTTTGATTGGGTCTGCTACAACCCATTTTTATCAAAGCCGAAACGGAACCAGGTCGCTGCCGAATACAAAGATATTGGGGCAACATGGTTTCTCGAGTCGTGGGGAGCACTTCCTTTGGACCGTCAACTAAAAAGACTGGCGAGAGGGCCTCCAGACATCTAACGATACGCCATAAACCTAGGAGAAGAACCAAACATCGTATTGAGAAATGAGAATTTCACGATGGAGCCTTCTGTTGAAATCTTAGAAGAGTTTGGTGTTCGTGGCAGCCCGATTCCATTATCGGGTGGTCAGGCGCAGGGACGAGGCAGCGACCTAGTGAGTTCATAGAGCAGTAGCTACTTCTGCTACCCTTTTTTTAGTGACCTAGTCTTTAGATGATGCATGAAAAATAATGTGGAGGAGTATTACCTATCACTATGTTCTTTTAGACAATCCTGCAGGCTAAATAATTCACTTGCAGTTTTATAGAGTGTGAGAATGGGTATGGGCGCAACGCGTTCAATCAAAGCCTTTAGCTTTGTACAGATTTTGTACAGCCTTGGCATGATGCTGTGGGCTACGCAGCGGTATTTACGGAGCATCGCACCCACATCGTTGTTCCACTATTCCATCGCGTTGTTGTGGGTGGTAATTCCCGTGGATGTGTTTTCCATCGGGCTCGCCTTGATGATGTATCGAGCACCGTCACGGATGATATGGAGGATCTGGCTGGTTCGGTGGTTTTTAGGCTTCTTCTTTGGGTGCCTGCTCCTAGGCATACCACGGTTCTATGTGGGTCCGGAACCGCCTCCATCCATGCCCCCTGAGCTTCTCTGGGGGGCCATTTTCGAGCCTCTCATGAGTGTGGCATCGCTAGCGTGGCTTTACATCGACAGGAAGGCGTATCTGAAATAAGGTCATCGTTTTGGATAATCAAGTGCTACTGAATCCAGATGGTATTTTCTGGAAGCCTACTGAGCTGCAAGCGTTTCTGGAGTCCCAAGGTTTGAAAACATTTGGATTGTAAGCCTGTGAGGGAATTTCAACGCATCTGAGGAAAGAGACGAATCAGTTAGCGAAGGATGAAAAATCCTGGTCCAAGTGGATAGAACTAGTTCTACGCTACTCTGGGGAGCCGTCAATCATTGGAGCAAGCGAGCACTTCCTGTGGATTGGCGAAAATCAACAAATCACAGACCTCGAGTAAAAACAAGTAGAGAAAAGTCAGATGTTGTATTGTGGAATAATGTTGGATTTTACTGGGAATCTAAAGGCGGACGCTACACCCTTTTGATTTGAGTGAGGTAACCCAGCCTTCATGGATGTGTAATAATTTTAGTTTTGAATTGTTTTCAAGGCGGAGAACTTTCAGTGAGGTAAGTCTAGTTAGACTAAGGGGGAGGGTCGTGAGCTGGTTTGTGTGGAGCGAAAGGAGTTCAAGGTTGACGAGACGGCCTAAAGTATCAGGTAACGAGTTGAGCTGATTGTCGTGAAAGACTAATCGTTTGAGCTGGATTAATTCACCAATGGTATCAGGAATCGAAGTTAGTTGATTGTTCGAGGCGATGAGATCCCATAAGTTATTGAGTTGACCAATGGTGCCTGGAAGGGATTCTAACTGCACATTGAGTAGCCCAAGTCGTTCTAGCGAGCGAAGTTGCCCTATACTTTTAGGAAGTTCAGGGAAACAGTTGCGAGAAAGGTCTAGGCGTTGGAGTTGCCCTAGCTCACCGATACTTGTAGGGAGGGTAGAGATGCGGTTGTTGAAGACATCGAGATTTTTAAGATTTTCAAGTGCCCCGATAGTGGTGGGGAGCGTAGTGAGTTGATTGTCACGAACATAGAATCTCTCCAGGTGTGTCAGGGCTTGTATTGAGTCAGGGAGTGTATCAAGCCCTCGCTTGTGAAGGCTGAGTCCAATAACATGGTGGTGTGAATGTACAAAGCCTGCTTTGTAGAAGCCAATTCCGCCTGGTGGAATAGGTTCACCTGTCATTTCCTCAATCTCTTGGAGCACAGCAGCTTCTTTTTCAATCAGTTGGATTCCCAGATAAGCACAGATTTCCCCTTTCTCCACATAACTCAACTCGTATGGTCTTAATCAGAGCCGTTATCTTTCGCCTTGCTCACTGCTCGAATTCGGGGAAAGAATCGTCCAGTTTGGCGTTGGTAGACACGATATTGGTCGCCAAACTGGTTGAGTAACATTTGCTCTTCTTGTTTAGAGTTAGGATAAAACATGATAATGAGCAAGAATCCAAAGATTGTGACAAAGAGGTTGCTTGCGACTAGGACCATACTGAGCGTGAAAAGAATGAAGACTGTGTACATGGGATGGCGAATCCGGGAGTAGGGTCCAGTAGTGATGAGCTGATGTTCTTTTTTGATCGCTAACTCGGGGGCATAGAAGCGTCCAAGCGTTCGGTGGATCCATACGAGGAAAGGAACGGTACTGAACCCAAGAATAACACCAACCCACCTAACTAGCGAGGGGAAGGGTAAAGGAAACCAGAGAATCCAAAGTGGCATAAGGGTATACACAATCACCGAACCAAGCATGCCCAAGATACTTATAGAAATAAGGATTTGCACCCACCCGAATTTTTCCCTACTCTCCGTTGGAAGTTTATCTTCAGGGCGTTTTGGTCGTGCGGTTTTTCGTCGATAAAAAATACGTACAAAGGCAAACACAATCCACATCGCCACTATGAGGACACGAAATAGTAGCTCCTCTAACATTAAGCGTCACCTTCACTCAAATGAAGCTTTAAGAACAATTTCCTCTAACATTACAATAAATTCTTTTGGAGAAGGCAACAAAGACCGAATGGATCGATGATAAGCAATGTTAGCAAATATTGGAAGATATCAAGTCTGGGCAGGAAATGTGATACGCCAACCCATTGACCAATTAACTGAAAAAGAATTTTCACATGACTTCGATCATCAGAGTGTGAAATCTGTAACACAGCATATCGTCCTAGCCTTAGAAACCTGCTTCTTCATCGCAGACAAAAGTCACGATGAGAGCGTCTTTGAACGAGCATTGAAAGCCTCGAAGGATCAACTTCTTTCGCGGTGGAGTACCCTTGATAAACGGCTACAGCAAGTCCTGAGTAAGGTTCCAAAAGGTCGAATTACTGTTCCTCACATTTCTGAGAAACCCTTCGATACTTCTACTGCTGACTTTTACCTTCAGTATGTAATGCACACGACTCACCATCGAGGACAACTGGCTACAATTCTTCGCAAGCTAGGTCAAGATGTTCCAGGTACTGATTATTTGATGTTCCTTGCTAGTCGACGAGACTAATCTTATTCCCTTCGTAAATTTACTACTAATGGTAGGTGTTACTTTACTTCTGATTTGAGAGCTTTTTACTTACGAGAAGAAACCGATGTTCACGAATGTCTATGAAGCCTTCCTCTTGGATTCGCACATGCAACTTGAAAAGGGCTTGATGATATTTCTCAACAGAGAAATCGGAAACAACCCAAGGAATAGCTTTGAGATAATACACGATTGCACCAATGTCATAGAAGCGTAACGAGGGGAACGCCTCCATGGTTTTTATAATCGCAAACTGTGCGTTTTGGAGTTCTTCTGCTGCGTAGTCAGCATTCCAGGGAGTTATGTCATCTTTGGCTTTGGTTCCAAGTAGCCGATTGATTTTGATGTCGTTTTGTTCACCTACTTGTTGAGTGATGAAGAATCCGCTAGGTTTGAGGAGGCGAAAAACCTCATTAACATTATATGATTCATGACGGTTAACGATCAGATCAAATTCTTCATCGTGAAATGGAAGCTTAGTGTCGTTTTCAAATGCGAAGACATCGATTCCGAGCGGCTTGAGTTTGGTTCGGGCTTTAGGGATGTTTGGTGGATAGCTTTCGGTGGCACAGGTATGTGGGGGAAAGGGGTGAAGAAACGAGAGGAATTCGCCACCTCCGGTTCCCATATCGAGGAGAGCCTTTGCTCTTCGAATATATGGGATTATTGTGCTGGCGTAGCTCCAAGGGAGTGGTTCTGATTGCCACCGTCCGGTTTGAGAAAGATAGGAGAAATCCCATCCAGAGAAAGGGGGAATTGCTTCTTTCAAAAAGAGTTGAAAGAGATTGGCTTCTAGGTATGGCATAAGATCAGTGCTCCTTATCGCCATGGTTTGTTCGTTCCATATGAGGCTCTTGCTCTTGTCTCCTCAATGTTGATAAAGGCGTTGGCTGTTCTGCCAATACAAATTGGTAAGAACATGATTCGGGAGATTCAACCCATGGATGAAGGTGCCACCTGTAGCCGCGGTATCACGATCAGGAAAAGGTAGTGGGACATGTTCTTCATCAGTCTCCCAAAGAATACGTTGCGCTATGAAACGACCCTTATATGGGGAGAAAGGGGAGTCGGTTTTTTGAATTTGTGAAGCATTCAAGGTGGCATCGGTCCCGAACAGAACGCGCTTTGAGTATCGAACAAGGAATTTTCGGGTGGTATCTGGGTCTTTGCTTAGTTCTCGCGCCATCCAACGAGAAGAAGCGGTATCGACAACGATATTCTCGTATTTATCAAACCATTCCGCAAGGTGATCGAGCCTGTGGACCTCAGGCTGCGCAGCAAAGTGGGCAAGCTGAAATTGGAGGTCAGGATGATTCTGAATCAGAACTTCTAGCTCGTGGAGGTGTTCTTCCTTGGTACCGTATTTCTTCGAATCTGAATACGCAGTAGCATAGTAGGTGTCAGGGTCAGCAACATGGAGAAGCAAAGGAAATCCATTATCTGCTAGTGCGTTGAATACGGGATCAAGTCGCTGGTCTGTAAGATGAAACGGTCCGGTAAGGTTTTTCAAATAGTTACGCCAACCAGGAGCAGCCCACATTTTAGCGAGCGAAAATCCATTAGAGCGCATCCGTTCAATATCTGCAAGAACCTGGTCGATCTCTAAACTAATGATTTGCTGAGTTGAAAGATACTTCGCAAATATGAATTTACCAGGAAATTGATCCTCGACGAAATCACGAATCTCTGATGAATGCGCGATGATCAGTTGTGACTCTATCCCTAACTGAGTCTGTTCGTTGACGATGTCATTGAAGTGCGTAGTATTCCATACATGTGTGTGCGCATCAAAAATAGGCCCTTTGTATTTCCAGTGATAATCATACAATGATTAGTACATCCTTCAAGGTATCGAGCAGATTGCTTCAGTCGGGGAACTGCAGTTATAACAATTACCCTAGTTGGGAATATTTACCCATCCGAGTTTTTCGATAAAAGTTATGTTACTCTACAAAAAAGTGAATTGCGTGTATGTAAAAGACCAGAGGTAAACTAGATCCTTTACAGAGTAAGCCGTTTCTATTTGATATACCAAGGTGTTCGCACTAGGGGAGGTTCGGTTCCATTTCGTTAATGGAACCTGAACTCGTGAAGGCAGAAGTCTCGTTGAAAGATCGCTGATTATTTGGGACCACAGTAGTAGTCAACGAAGCCAGTCTTCTTTATGAAGGGAATGAGGATGAGAGCCAGGATCCCGATAACAACCACACTGATCGCAGTATAAGAGATGATAGGGATGAGGAAGTGTTTCACTGCAATGCCAATGGAGGCCCAAACCACGACTAGACCAAAGCCAAATTCCCGACGCAGGTAAGTCATCAGAAGGGTTAAGACGAGAGCGATAACGAGCATGACAGCGGTGCCAATCCACTGCGTGGGATCTGGGATTCCGGGAATGAGTATATTGAGAGCCGAGGCAATTCCTGCGATGGATGCGACTGATAACCAGGCTAGATAGACGCTGACATGGAGGTGAACAGCCAGTCTTTGACTTCGGGATACAGCGGTTTTCCCGATTCCTAATCGAACATATGTGAGGAGGAGGAGCAGAAAGACGAGGAGCAAAAGGATTGTTGCGCCGTAAAGAAATGGTGGATTGATAGGATTAGCAGAATAGTGGAATACGAAGATCCATGCTATGTTGGCAAGGCCGGCGAGGAAGTAGAAGATGTTGATCTGAGCTAGATAAGGGGCGGTGCGTTGACTGGAGCGTACTTGGTAAATCATGAAGATTATCGCTTGTATGTAAATGATGAACCAGATAGCGAACACATAGCCTGCGGGGGTAAAGAAGTTCGGATACGAATCTGAGACTGCACCTGTGGTGATGCCGTTGATGGGGAGGATATTTGCTAGAGCATTTACTAGAATGACAGCGATGACTGTAATCACATTCAGAATTTGAAGGACTAAAGGATTGAGTTTCATCGACATGCTCTATGGGTCCGTTCTTGTTTCTTAAATGCCTTCTCGTTTATTGACTATGCCCTCTTTTTGCTTGAAGGGAAATGCCCATACGATTAGCCTTATACCCAACTCACCGAAATTTTAGAAAAAACTTCAGTGGTGTAAAAATCAGTGAAGGGTAAATCGCCATTATTCTTTCTCTTAGGGCTTTTATGCATCCTGCTATTCTGCAGCCAGCCAGTTGCATACCGAGGAGCTGCTCAGCTTGCGGTGGGCTCAGATATCCTCTGGCATAAAACCTTTGGCGGTATTAACGCGGATTCCGGTTACGATATCGTCGAGTGTCAAGAAGGGGGATATGCCATTGTAGGAGGAACGATGAGTTGGGGTGAAGGAGAAACTGATGCAATCATTATTCGCACTGATGCAGATGGGAATGAGCTGTGGAACCAAACATACGGTAGTGAGGGTAGTGATGGTGCCTTAGCTATCATCGAATGCTCGAACGGCGGGTTTGCCTTTACAGGATATACACGGAATGGTACACTTGGGCGTCACAACCTATGGTTTGTGCGAACAGACGCAGATGGCAATGTACTCTGGGAACGCATATACGGCGGCGTTGACAACGATCAGGGGTTTGCACTCATCGAAGTAAGCAACGGCGGATTTGCCGTAGCAGGAATAACACGAAGCTTTGGGTCTGTCGATCCCCTTACGCAAATTCGCACCTTTGACATCTGGCTCCTACGAACCGATCCACAGGGGATTATGCTTTGGAATCGCACTTACGGAGGTACAGCGGATGACATTAGTCATTCTTTGCTTGAAGTACCAGAGGGCGGATTTGCTATTTCAGGCGAGTTCAACAGTAGCTACCAATCCATTGGGGGAGGACCGTTAATTGAGTACCATCCTGACGCCTTCATTATTCGAACCAACGCTAACGGTGAAACTCTATGGAGTCAAACTTATGGAGGCGATGCAAACGATTTCTCCCGGTCTCTCATACTCTTAGAAGACGGGAGTTTTGCCTTAGCTGGTTTCGCGAATAGCCAAGCAGATGAACCTTACGATGGCATTTTTATTCGGACTAACAGCAGCGGGTATGGGATATACCAAACCACTCATGGGAGTCTAAAGGATGATTTCTTTCAGACAACTATTGCTTGCGGCAGCTCAGGTTTTGCCTTAGCAGGTTATACTTACCTAACTGATTCAGCGGACCTTTGGCTAATCAGAACAGATGCCCTGGGAAATCCTCAGTGGGTTCGCATGTTTGGGGGTCCTGATGATGACCTGATTCGAGCAGGAATCCGATGTCAAGAGGGATTTGTGCTCACCGGGTATACTTTCAGTTTTGGAGCAGGAAGCCGCGATATTTGGCTTGTAAAAATTAGTGATTTGCCCCCCTCTGTGAATTTAGTGGTAGTAGGTTGTTCGCTTGTGATAGTTGTCACTGTGGTGGCTATTAGCGCTTTTATCGGCACCCATATAGTAAGGCGTCGTCGACAAGAATCGTCAACCTAATTGAAATAGGTCCCCTCTTTGAATCGCTTACAAATAGCGTTTTCTTGTTAGGGAAGTCGCGACTATGTTAAAATGCTAGCTACCAGTTCCCCATTTCATCCATGATAACGGCTATTCGTTTTATGGCTTTTGTGAAGTTCGCGATGGTGATGCTCTCGTTGGGGGAATGCGCTCGTGAATTATGGTCGCCTACACCAATTGAAACCATGGGAACATGGTCCTTGAATAAATGTAGGGGACCGGAGCCCGGACATGTGGGATGGATTCGTAAAGGATGATTGAACACAACCTGGTTGGCTTTTTCAACGATTTTTACAAAGGGATGATCAATGGGGGTTTTAGCAGCGGGATAGCCTTCATACCAGGCAATTTGCACTTCCTCAAATCCGTTCATATCAAGATGGCGTCGGAGCTTTTGAATGATTTCGCTAGGTTGTTGGTTTTCAACCAACCTGAAGTCGATCTTCGCAGAAGCTTTTGCTGGAAGGACTGTCATAGAGCCTTCTCCTTGGTAGCCACTGGTTAAGCCATCGATACTAAGGCTTGGTAGGTAATAATAGGCTTCTCGAAGGGCTTCACCTTCGTAGTTATTAACAAACGCTTTGATGCCGTAGAAATTTTGTCGAGCCTCTTCTTCAAAATCAATCTGACCAATGAATTCGCGTTCGCTGTTGCTCATGGGGATTACATTATCATAGAACCCTTCAATTTGGATTCGTTCATTGGCATCTTTGAGGGTACTCAATGCCCAGATGAGTTGAAAAGGAGCGGAGGGTAGGATTGCAGCATTACTCGAATGGGCATTGTGTGATAATTGCTCAATCTCTAATTGAACATAGAGTATGCCTTTCAGTCCTAGCCAAGCTTCTTGGATTCCATCAAATCCTGCACTCCCAAACTCCCAAATACCTCCATCAGCTTTGAGAAACGGTGTGTTGTTTTTAGTATAATCTACAAGGTTGGGGCTACTGATTTCTTCTTCACCCTCCACAACGAATTTCACATTAACAGGTACCTCAACTCCAGCATCACGAAACGCTCGGATGGCCCAGACTCGTGAGACTAAATCACCCTTGTTATCAGCAGCTCCACGGGCATAGAGCCTCCCTTCACGGATTGTGGGTTCAAAGGGTGGCGAGTCCCATAAGTCAAAGGGTTCCGCAGGTTGTACATCGTAGTGGTCATAAAAGAGGAGTGTACGGTTTGCACCAACATCGAGATGCCCGGTGACTACAGGTGAGCCTGATGTGGGGTGTAGTTCTGTGACGAATCCTGCGTAATCAAGCATTTTTTGAACCAAGTTCGCAGTCTCTTCGATGCCTTGCCTTTTTGCAGCAACAGTTGGAACTCGGCACAGCGTCTTGACATCGTCTATGGCCCTATCAAGGGATTGATCGATTTTTTCTAACACAAGGTCCAGCATAATCCTCAACTCGTAAAGGACAGGGTCTTGTCTAATAAATAAGAAGTATTCCTGCTATTTGAGCCATCATTTTTCGTTGCGCAGCCATCAGACTTTTTTACTTGGGGGTTAACTCGACAGGTCCTAAATGCTTTGAAGACCTTCACTCCATCGGAGGAATTCAATGATGAAGAAAATCGGCATCCGTCGAGAGAATAAATCCTTTGAACTCCGTACACCCATTGTGCCCACAGATGTTCAGACCCTTATGAAGGACCATGGGCTCGAATTTGTGGTTGAACCATCCCCACCTCGAGCATTTTCAGAAGCGCTTTACCGAGAAGTTGGTGCGTCGGTCGGCGATCTTCGTGGAAAAGATGTGCCCATAATTTTTGGTATAAAAGAAGTCCCAAAGGAAGTCTTCGAACCCGGTAAGGTCTATCTCTTCTTTGCCCATGTGATCAAAGGGCAGTCGTACAATATGACCATGCTTCAACGGATGTTGGATGTGGGTGTAACTCTGATTGATTATGAACGCGTTGTTGAAGTTGATTCAGGTCGGAGGCTCGTGTTCTTTGGTAATTGGGCAGGATATGCCGGAATGGCAGAGACGTTGCGCGCATTAGGAAAGCGGCTCACGATTCAAGGCGTTACACCAAATCCCTTTGCAAGGCTACGACCAACTTACGAATATGAGGGGATGGATGCTTTACAAAAGGCAATCAAAGAAGTTGGTGATCGAATCAAAATCGAAGGCTTTGCACCTGAATTGGCACCAATGTGTGTTGGGTTTATTGGGTATGGTAACACCTCTCGTGGAGCTCAAGCCATTTTTGATCTCCTTCCCCATAAGACCGTAGAACCTGCTGAAGTGTCACAGCTCCAGCCAGATACTCACTTATTATACAAAGTCGTTTTTCGCGAAGAACACACAGTTCGACCAAAGGACCCTTCCCAACCTTTTATCCTTCAACACTACTATGAACATGGAAAAATCTTGTACGAATCTAGTTTCGTCCAATACCTTCCCCACCTTACGGTGTTGATGAATTGCATTTATTGGACCGAGAAATATCCAAAAATGATAACGAAAGCCGAACTCCGGCAACACTGGAACGCTACTCAAGGCAAGCCGAAATTAATAATCGTAGGCGACATTAGCTGTGATATTCAAGGAGCAATCGAGTTTACCGTTGATTGCACCAAACCCGATAATCCAACTTTCGTCTACGATCCTATCCAAGAAAAAGCCGAATTAGGCATCGATGGGCAAGGAATTGTCGTCATGGCAGTAGACAACCTACCCACCGAGTTACCCCGTGAAGCATCGACATCCTTCAGTGAAACTCTACGACGGTTTATTCCAGCAATAGCAAAGGCAGATTATTCGGTACCTTTTGAGGAGTTGGCGTTGCCCCCAGAGGTAAAGAAAGCCGTTATCGTCTATCAAGGTAAACTAACGCCAGAATATGAGTACCTGCAAAAGTATTTGTAATCAAAGAACAGGAGACGAAATATGGAGGCGAACTCGGGATGAAAAATGTACTAGTTCTTGGCGCAGGAATGGTAGCGCGCCCATATGTAGAATACATGCTTGATCATGATTATCATGTTACCGTTGCCAGCCGAACAGTGAGCAAGGCGATGCAACTCATAGGTGATCACCCTAATAGCGAAGCGCGTTCGTTTGATATTGCGCGGCAAACCAAGGAATTGAAAGATCTAATAAAGCCGGTTGAACTCGTCATATCACTCCTTCCCTACACCTTTCATGTTCAGGTCGCTCGTGAATGCCTGCGACAGAAAGTGAACCTGGTTACCACTTCGTATGTCTCCGATGAGATGCGCACGCTGGATGGACAAGCCAAGCGTGCAGGAATCATTCTTTTGAACGAATGTGGGGTGGACCCAGGACAGGACCACATGTCTGCCATGAAAATTATTCACAGAGCCCAAGCAGAAGGAGCGAAGGTCACATCCTTCACAAGCTTCACAGGAGGACTACCAGCCCCAGAAGCCAACAACAACCCTATGGGCTACAAACTTTCCTGGAGTCCACGAGGGGTTCTGTTGGCTGGCCGCAACTCGGCTCAGTTTCTTAAAGATGGTAAAACCATCATAATTCCTAGCGAAGAACTCTTCGCAAGTTGTCATATTGAAAATGTACCCGAACTCGGTGATTTTGAAGGCTATCCTAACCGAGATTCACTTCAATACATTGACCTCTATGGCTTGCGGGGTATCCAAACCATGTTGCGTGGCACTCTGCGATATCCCGGCTGGTGTAAGACCATGTATAATATTGGTCGCCTGGGATTACTCAGTATTGATGAACAGCCTCTCCACAACCAGTCCTACGCTGATTTTATTTGGAAGCACCTCAATCTCCCCTCTGGTGGCAGTGTTAAGGAGCAAGTCGCTGCTCATCTTAAACTCCCAACTGATGATGCCGTGATTGATCGGCTGGAGTGGCTTGGCCTCTTCGAGGATGACCGGATCCCCCTAACCCGTGGTGCCCCTATTGATGTGCTAGTGACCCTTTTTGAGGAAAAGCTTCGATACGCAGAAGGTGAACGCGATATGATCGTCATGCAGCACCAGTTCACCATCCACCACACCGATAACACCGAAGAGCTTGTGCGCTCCACTCTCATCGATTATGGCATACCAGATGGCGATTCGTCTATGAGTCGTACCGTCGCCCTTCCAGCCGCCATTGCTTCACATCTCATCTTAGAAGGAGAAATTCAGCTCAAGGGCGTTCAAATTCCTCTTGTTCCAGAATTGTACGAGCCTATTCTGAAAGAACTCGAATCCTTGGACATCTGTTTTAAAGAAGAAAGCTCAACAGTCTAAAGAGAGCTCTAGTGGAAAGAACCTTTTAGTAGCTAGCAGATACCTTCGCTAGATAATCGGAGGCGTTAGGTGTCGAGACATGCAACGCAAAACCTTCATTATCCTTGGCATCATAGCCTTGGTGATTACCTTAGATGTGATTTGGGCGATTCTAAATTATATGATACCATACTTTCTTGGAATTCCACTCGACCTCGTTTACTGGATCCCAGGAGGAATTATCACAGATTGGATTATCATCTTTTACCTAATCCCAGTCCTAGCAATAGGCTTCTATATCATGATGGGCTTCTTCGCTCCGCGCAGGATTGTCCTACCCCTGAACCGAATTCTTAACCCAGGACCAGAAGTGTATTATTATGGTTTGAGTACGAAGGAACCTCGCCAATTGACCTCCATAGCACGCCGGGCGGTCTTTGCGCTAATAATCACCCTTGGGCTTTCATTAACTATAGCAAATTACTTTGGTCCTTTCATTATTATATACGAACCTTCACTCCCTCTCACAGCAAATGTTTGGAACGCCGCTGCAGTAATTACGCCGATTGTCTTTCTTGTTTTGGGATTAATACTATCCCCATCGTGGTTAATTGACGATGCCAACATCATTTTCCACAGTCAGCCTCCCAGCGGTGCCCAGGAACTGATGAGTGCCAGTCGAGTCTTATTGTATCTACTCGCAGGTTATGCTAGTATCTCAGTGATCATCGATTATGCGGGTTTGGTCGCAAATATCGGACTCATCTATCTTTCAGCCGGATTTCTTGCCCCGCCCTGGGTGCCTTCTTGGTTCTTCGTGTTGATTACTCTCATAAATCCTATCATCTTCATCTACATCCCCCTTCTAGCACTGCTTGGTTATCAACAATATCTACCAACCCTTCAGAAGCATTTGAAAGCTCACATGGATGCGCGTGGAACTCAACAAATTTCAGAAATGGTGGTTGTTGATGTTGATATCTCTGACTACCTAGGAACTGAAGAGAAGCCCCAATAACTTCTTGAATCAAAAGATAGCAAATCCTGAATCAAATAGTGAAAGTCAAGACCCGTGAATCTCACCCCTCCGGTAAAGCCATATGTAACTTTTCCACTCCAAGGAGTTATGGACTCCGTTCGCTTTTCCCAACAAATGGATTTCATCGCTGAAGCTGATAAGCTCAAACAAGTACTCCGCCAATCCTGGCTTGTAGATGGAAGCCGGCAAGAAACCGATGCTGAACACTCATGGCACATTGCCCTAATCGCCCTCTTATTCAAGGAATATTCCAACTTAGAAGATCTGGACCTGTTCAAAGTAATTAAGATGCTTCTAATACACGATATTGTTGAAATCGATGCAGGTGACACATTCATCTATGATGAAGAGCAGAACGCAGACAAAACTGAACGAGAACTGAAAGCAGCCCACCGCCTTTTTGGATTATTACCGCAAGACCAACGACACGAATACCTCCAGTTATGGGAAGAGTTTGAAACCCAGGCTAGTCCAGAAGCACAATTTGCTAGAGCCGTGGATTCTATGCAGCCATTAATTCTTGCATACCTTAATGGTGGATGCTCCTGGAAAACCCATGGAATTCGACGACATCAGGTCGTCAACTCGAAACAACACATGGAAGAGGGATCTGCGATCTTGTGGGAGCAGACTCAAAGACTTCTGCGAAAAGCCGTAAAGAAAGGATTTCTTCAAGACTAGTTTACACTCCTAAATGAATGAAATAACTTTGAAACTGTCACTTCCGTAACATTCAAACAAGGAAAGAGTAACCCAACACCTATGAAGCTTGGAGACATTTACCGATTTATCGTTAACATGGGAATTAAAGCCGATCCCCGTGGTACAGAAAAGGTAAAGAAAGTCCTTGAAGCATCGAAGAAGAAACTCGATAAGCTAGAGGGCAGAAAGAAAGAACTCGCTGACCAGGATATCACTTGGAACCCTTATCCTGATTGTCGCTTGTTACATGGGGATTCCGACCACGAGGTGAAGACTATCCTCGCTGGAATTGACATTACACCAGGCGAAATTGTCCTTGCTGACCGGTTAATTGAAAAGGGAAAATCGATTGACCTTGTGCTGGCGCATCACCCTCATGGTATTGGTATCGCACATCTCGACTTTCTCATGCGCCTCCAACCGGAACATTGGGCAAAGATAGGAGTCCCGATTGCCCAAGCGGAGTCTGCTATGGCGAAACGAGTCAAGGAAGTCCATTGGGCTATCAAACCGCGAAATCACACCCAAACCATGGATGCCGCACGCCTACTCGATTTACCTTTTATGTGTGCTCATACACCTGCTGATTCTCTTGGCTATCAGTACCTTACCGACTTCCTTCAAGAGAAAAACCCCCTCACCCTCGGAGACCTTGTGGATGCTCTTCTCGAAATTCCAGAATACCAACAAGCCGAAAAAGTGGGAGCAGGACCTGAAATCCTCATAGGCAATACTGAAGGGAGCGTGGGTGAAAAGTTCGTCTTCTTCACCGGCGGAACAAGCCCTGGACCCGAATCTATTCCTAAGCTCGCCCGGGCTGGTGTGAGTACCATAGTGACAATGCACTGGACAGACGCCCTCAAAGAAGCCACAGAGAAGGAAGGCATCTATGTGGTCATTGCAGGTCATGATAGCTCAGATTCAATTGGTATGAATCTAATTCTTGATGAGTTGGAGAAGAAGGGCATCAAATCATATGCCTGTTCAGGGCTGTTCCGGCATAAGCGCAGCTAATCGAAGAGCAACCATATCTCGATTTCGAAAAAAGGAAAAAGCCCGGGCAAGACCGGGCAATACCAACTTGATCGAGCTACTTCTCTTTGTCGATGGTTTCGAGTTCCTGACCCTTCGTTTCGTAAGGCTTGCTAAGTAGTGATAACAGCGGGACAATCATGATGACCCCTGCGACAATCCAGAATCCATCCATCAAGGGAAAGAGTTGAAGGAGAAGCACGCTTAGAAGGGGAGCTACCACATAGGCGAGTCGGGATCCCATTACGGCGATTCCAACACCTGTAGCGCGCACTTTAGTGGGGAAGATTTCTGTCACATAGATGTAAATCCATGCCAGCACCATAGCCATGAAGAAGTAGATACCCCAGAAGAAGGCAGGTAAAGTCGTAAGACCAAGACCAACGAAGGAAACGATGGCACCGATTGATCCCACTACTAGAGTAATGCGGCGACCCACCTTTTCCAGTAACACACCAGAGATAATAGCACTGATGGGAAGCATAAGACCAGCAACTGTGAGAATTGTTCGCCATTGTGCACCCATTAGTAAAATGTTCTCGTAGTAATGGCCACCCCAAGTTGTTCCGAGCTTAAAGGACAAAGACCAAGTAAGGTATACAAAGGTAGCAACGATAACATAGACCAAGTCTCGTCGATTGAACTGTTTCAACGCTTGGATAAAGCCCATCCGTTTCTCTCCGCTTCCTTGTACCGCGGTCCAGCGTCCTGTTTCCTTCATAATGAGGAGTAGCAGAATGAGAACGAGCATGATGAAGAACATTATGCCGTAGCTCCACCTCCAGCCAAGAGCATCAATGATGATAGGACCAAGGATGGAGGAGAGAGGAATGACGCTGACAAGGAAAGCGATACTGCCATAATAGGCACGACGTTTAGCAGGGGATTCCTCAGCTATGGGTACTTCCCAGAGATTGGAGGTAGTTCCCATTATTGCGATAGAATACAGCAGTAAAAACATGTAAAAACTGATTGGGTTAGCGAGCGAGAGCGGGGGTACTAGGATAATTAAGCCAGCAGGCACACCCATGACCAGTAAAAGTAGGAGAATGCCTTTTCGTCGTCCGAACGAGTCCGAGAACCAACCAATAAGAAACACAAGAAAGACAAGAACACCGAAGATGCCCTGCCACAACCCAAAGATCCAATCGTTTACACCAGGAGTTAGGCCTAGTTCGAGGATAATTCTTGGCACTGCAGGAGTCTCAATGAGTGAAAGCCAGACATCGAGCTGGCCCACGAGACCCATGAAGAGCACGAGGAAGATCATATATTTTGTCGACCGTTGTTCTGACATTACAGGTCCCTCGTAACCCCCTTGTTTGCGTAGTTTTGCTATAAAAGACCGTATGTACCTCGAATAATAGCTTGAATTTATTAAACAAGATTCTTTAAACCGCTCACTACCACCTTCAGCTTAACTTCTTAAAGGCGTTTTTTCTTTTTTCCCATGCGCTTAACAAATTGATTCTGTTACAGCCTAATCACGAAAGGGAGTGTATAGGGTGCACCAGAATTCGAGGCACAATTTGTCAATTTCACCTTCAAGGCCTAACAATTCGTCAAATGAAGCAGTCGTCCAAAAGCGTGGAGCAGGCACATATGCAGCCTTTCTTTTTGTTTTCCTTGGAGCATTAGCTTCAACGGTGGTGTTCGGGTTGAGTTTATGGTTTCAGCTGACCGTCCGATTTCCCACTTTGATTGGTACTCCCCTTGAACACCAAATTACTCAATACCTCCTCATGGACACCCTCACCCTCCTTGGAGCCATCCTGCTCTTCTCCAGTAGCCTTTTAATTTACCTTCAGAGCAGTTGGCCTATTGATGTCATACTTGCCATTATTGGAGCCATCATTACTGTTGCGATCATTAGCGTGGTTCTTGGCATCATAGGAGGAATCCTAGCCCTATTCAACCGCCCTAAGCGGTAATCTTTAACTCAGTGAATTTAACTAACATTTGCTTGGATTGCGAAAGGGTCGGTGTTTTTCGTAAAGAACCAGCTGACTTGAGAATGTACGCTGTTTTAATCCTGGGATTTCCTGAGCTGCCTGAAACTGCCTTGAATGAAAACACAAGAATTCCTGAGCAAGTTCTCTCTTTGCCGTTTCAAGTTGATGGGAGAGTGCAGAATAGAAGGATTTTGAATCTGATGCGTAGATGGTTGAGATCCATACTAGCGTATCGCGAATAGAACCAAGATAGCCAAAAGATAAGGATGCCCTTGTACAGTTCTCACCTCCTTTCCAGAAGCGAAATCGCTCACCCATTGACTTGAATAGTTCCTTTGTAAAATCGAAGGCGTGCCAATTGTAGGTAATGATACCTTCCGGAACGAGGACGGAATGAGCTTCTAGGAATGCATAGGCTTCCTGTGGAGTGCATGAAACGATGGGAACAGATACATCTTTCCAACGAATACCACGAAACTTGCCTTTCCAAAAAATCTTCATCTGAAGAATCGGGCGCATGCCAATACGCATCGTTATGCGTCGAGTTGCTTCGTTTTCCACGGTAGTAGCAAGCCGAAGCCGTTTGACGCCTAGGGCTTCGGCTTCCGAGATGAGGCGTTGCGTCATGGTCCAAGCAAACCCTCGTTTTCGATATCGCCAATGGACCCGCATGTGCTCCATCCACGCCGTCTTCCCATTATCAATGAGGTTCAGATTTGCAAAGGCTACAATCCGATTCTTAAACTCCATGACAAAAAGATACGAAGCAGGGTTTTCAATGAGATCGTCCAACTCATAGGGAAGCTGATCATAACCGCCCCATGTGTGCTTCGAGATCTCTATGAGGGAAGCTCTATCTGATGGTAGAAAAGCGCGTATGTGCACCAAGTCGGTCATGATTTCACCAAAAAATGTGTGATTACCGGTTATACCACCAGGGAGAAAGAGGTGATGGCAGGATTAAAGAACACTTCATTTTCCGCTCTAAAATAACCTTCTTTCGAAGTAGCAAGTAGCATGTACAAAAACTGTTTGTCAGCATAGAAGACGCATTTACCCACCATAGATTGCTGGGGAAGCTTGAAATCGAATACGACTTGAAACCCTTTTAACTGGCCTTGAGGAAGAATAATATTCTCCTTGGATATGAAGGAAAAATTCGAAGCATTAGGAAGAACATGTTTCATTGAGCCTACAAGGCTTTTGACCAGTTCCACTTGAATGCCTAAATCATGAACATCTGCAATCGCTTCATGTGGTTGAGATGCCATGACTGCGAAAGTAGCCATGGTTAACTTGTTCACAAACATGATGAACCCTGGTTGTTTGACTCTAATGGTCCAGTTTCTTATCTTAGGGTAGAAGAAGGAAAACCCAAACTTAGAATCAGCATAATACTCCCTAACTGTGCCATTGTAATTCGACATCGCTATACCCACCAAAATTTATCCTCTATCCTACATCTCTGGCAGTAATGCATGATAATGGTTATATCTCCACTAAACACTTTATTTTTCCCAGTTTTAAGCGATTTGAGACGAAAATAATCAGGAACTATCTTTTTATCCAACTGTAATCTAGTGCCCAATCGAGGTGGTGTATTGTGGGTTGGGATTTCTCTGAAATGCAAATGACGAGCTCCCAATTCATAGCAATTACACTTTCAGGTGGAGAACTGAACTTTGATCGATCGGCGTGTTGCGGATTTTTTCCAATATTGGCGTGAGCAATATCAATGGCCCTTAGTTCGTTCACGAGTTAACACTGAGAACAAGATTCAGGAATTTTTAAAAAATGCTCAATCCGCTGTTTTTTCAGGGAAGATAGAACGCCTGAGAAGCAGCCTGATGCAAATCCACCGTTGGAAGACACGCAACCAGGCCGGAATCACTGACCATTATGCCAAACAACTTGAAAAAGAGCCGAAACGCGTACGAGAACTCCAAAAACTGCTTCCTATTACTGTTGAAACATCCAGCATAGACCTGAAAAAAATCTTAGATTTAATGCGATTTCCCGATTGTAACTTACCTGTTTGTACAGCACAACTAAGCTTTCTATCAGGTCGTGTGTTTCCGATTCTAGACCGGTTTCTAGCCCAATTCTTTAGTCGAAAACTCCACCCCATGATTCTCCGATGGGCTGAATACGATATTCCCAATATTTTAGAGATAATCGGAAAAATTGACTTTATCCTTGAAGACGACGGTCGTGGTATAGGAGCCCCTAGGCTAGCAGTATATACGCAACCCGCCTACCGAAAGAATCGGAACCTCTATGTGGAGCAGCTTATTCCACGACTCCAAAACCTCGCAGAAAAATTTCAAGAATCTGATATGACTTATCAAGGTATTGATCGACACCAGCACCCGTTTACCAGCGTTGACCTGCAGATGGCTATTTTCATATTTGGTAAAAGAAACACGCGATTATTCAGACAATTCTACAAAGCACCACCAATTCCCAGCCTTATAATTTTAACAAAAGAGTGAAGGATATCAACAAAATGAAGGTAATTGAAAGTTATCAAAAGTTAGCAAAAATCTCCCGTTCAACTGCAATCACCCGACGCTATTTTGCCACCAACGCCTTTGATGGCACCTTAACTGTTATGGGGTTGATCCTTGGTAGTTACTTCACGATAATCCTTAATCCAAGCACTGTTCTGAGGGCAGGAATCGGTGCTTGTATTGCCATGATGTTTTCAGGATTTGCAGGAACTTACTTTGCAGAGCGTCTTATTCAACACGAACAATTACAGGAATTGGAAAAAGCAATGCTTCGAAAAATGGATAAAACACTCCCTAGCAGAGCTTCTCATTTCGTTATCGTATTAGCAGCAATTGTTGATGGGGCAGCGCCATTCATAACCGGCTTGATTTGCCTAATTCCAATTGTTACCACAATGTTCGGCCTAATTACATGGAATCTAGCCATATTGATATCAACAATTAGTGGGTTAATCATACTCTTTCTCTTGGGATTTTATATTGGTAGAGTGGCAAAGACGAATCCTTGGGTTCACGGTTTTCAAACCTTTGCTACAGGAATCGGTACCGCAATAGCAATCATCCTCATACAACTAGTCATATAAGAGAGGCAAGGAGCAATATTGAATTAAAAAAGCAGGATCAATGTCTAACAAGGGATTTTTAATGGTGGGATGATAGCCTTTGAAAGTAGGAGAAACGCTGGCACGAAGTAAAAACCGATTATCGAGGTACGGAATAAATTATCGTCATCAATTGGGCGATTACTATGATCTTTTTTTGTCTGAAGATGAAATTAAGCGTCTTCAAATTAACTCGCTCTTAGTGTTAACAGATAATCGCCCCCGCTCCTTGATCGCTATTGCCTATGCTCTTCGATTTGCAAAAGCACTTAATGTAGACCTTTTAGGAATTACACGAGGTATACACCAAGACTTGCTTAAGGGCGAAACAAAGGATAATGACATCAATCTCGTTCTCTTGAAAACATTGAGCAAGGAACCCACAATAGAGTATGTTCTGGAGGTTATCCAAAAACACAAAGTCGGGTTAGTTATTGTACATAATTTGTATGCGCTCAAAGATGATCTATTGGATAGTTCACCTATCCCAGTCTTAGTTGTCAAAGCTGATCAATTTTTCAAAACTTCATTTTCTAGGGAAGAACGTGGAGGATAAAACGCCAACAGAAGTTACTGTCGTCAAATGGTGATTTAATTGTCTGAGATGCCACGCCGCTTGAGCAGAGCCCAACTAAGAAGACTTTATGCACCGTTTCAACGCTTCTTCCGCTTAGAAGCTTCGAGTAGCATCCTCCTGATTATCAGTATTACTGGAGCTTTAATTTGGGCTAATTCACTTTGGGGTTTCAGTTATTTTGCTTTGTGGGAAACGCCCCTGACGATTGCCATTGGATCATTCGTCATCTCTGAGCCGCTTCGCTGGTGGATTAATGAAGGGCTTATGGCGTTGTTTTTCTTTGTCGTTGGACTCGAGATAAAGCGAGCCGTTATTGTTGGTGAATTATCGCGCGTGCAGGATGCGCTGTTTCCAATTTTTGCAGCCTTGGGAGGTATGATTGTACCTGCGATTTTTTTTACATTGATTAATTTTGGTTCAACGGGAGCTATTGGTTGGCCAGTTCCTATGGCAACCGATATAGCACTAGCCTTAGGTGTTCTAGCCCTTTTGGGGAGTAAAATACCATTATCATTGAAACTTTTTCTAAGCACCCTAGCTATTGCTGATGACATTGGATCTGTCATCATTATCGCTGGCTTCTATTCAGCGATTAGCCCTCTTTTCCCAGTGATTGTAGGAGCCTTACTCATTGTTGGCCTTGTATTGATAAATCGAATGGGGATTCAATCTACTATCCTTTATGCGACTTTAGCGTTGGGAGTTTGGTTATCATTCTTACTTTCTGGAATACATACCACCTTAGCTGGAATTTTAGTGGCTACAACAATTCCAGTCAAGGCACGGGTAAATACTGAAGATTTTTGCAGTAAGAGCCATGTCCTACTCAAGGATTTTGAGGATGCAAAGAAACCTGGCGAGAGCGTCCTTACTAATAAAACGCAACGATCTGCTGTTTTGGGCCTCGAAGCCATTTGTAAAGATGTTCAGACACCCCTTCAAAGAATGGAGTACCTTTTACAGCCTTGGGTTGGATATGCCATCGTTCCCATCTTCGCTTTGGCAAACGCAGGCGTGTTATTAGCTTTTGATATCACTGTGATAGCTTCTGGAACTGTGGCATTAGGCGTCATAATAGGATTAGTATTAGGAAAACAACTAGGCATAGTGGTATTTTCCTGGGCCAGCGTTCGAATGGGATTGGCGAATAAACCTAAGGATTTATCATGGCGTCAGATTCATGCGGTGAGTTGTTTGGGCGGTATCGGATTTACTATGTCGCTTTTTATGGCGGATCTAACCTTCAGTGGGCATCCATTATTAGATATCTCAAAAATTGCTATTCTCCTTGCATCCTTAATTGCAGGTCTTCTGGGATTCTTCTTGTTGGGAGGAATGAAGATGACTTCAACGCTAGTACGCCAGAAATTCCTCCAGCTCAAAGTACGGTTGGGAAGCTCTAATGCACCAACCGAGTCACCAACTAAGACTGACACCGCGTCTATACAAGAAAAATGAAAATTATTCTGAATCATTTCTGAGTTTGAAACCCTGACCGAAGTAATCCACCTATCTTGTTCTTCTCTGCACCGCAGAATTTTAATACCTATTCACTGGGAGGACGGTTCACTGCGTGAGATCCTTTGAATTGCTTCAGCTATCAGAAGAACCAGTGTGGTTACGACACTTGTTAGAAACCAGATAATGATACCCATTTCAAGCCGTAACTGGGCTAACTGGGCTGATACATCTATGGGAGAATAGATCGTCGAACTGAACACCCACCAACCACCCAGTCCACCTAACATGACTTGGTATATGTAGATGTTATTGGCTTCATCGTGAAGCCCGACAACGGATAGAGGAAAACTTGTCTGAGCCCATAAAGTGTAGGTGTAGTCTCCCCATTGAAACTGGTCTATAAGCCAAAATGCGCTGAAATATGCGGTTACTGCAGCTATGCCCAAGACCATGAGAAACACTGTAAATCGGAAGAGTGGTTTCTTGGACCGAAGTTTCAGCCAGATCAACAAACAAATCGTGAGTGTGATAAGCATCTACTTGTCTCCCTCTACTGGGTGAGTACTGGTATTCCCATTCAATCTCTAACACAAAGAGCTGTTATAACAGCAGTTTACGCACAATCTCTCTCGTCATACATATTATATAATGCTCACAAATAAGACTAATTTTGATTTAACATTATGCAGATGTTTCTTGGTTTTCTAAGGGAAATGAATAAAATCCTAGTTGGTTTGAGAAGTTTAATCCAGTACAATGAATGATGTATCTCGCATGTGGAGTTGGTGAAAAATGACGCGGCTATTCCGGCGACGAACGAAGACTGTGGGGTTACCACCAGGCACACCAGTGTATGTTGGAGAAACTCGACCAAAGAAGACGCGAATTCGAATTATTAACTTCGATGAACAGGGTGTCGAAGAGCGCGTGATTGAAGAGGTGAACGAGTGTAGTGATTATACTGCAACACCAACGGTGTCATGGATTAAAGTTGAAGGTCTTGCCACGATTGACAAATTAACTGAGTTATGCCAGAACTACTCGTTACATCCCCTAGTTGTCGAAGATATTCTTAATACGACTATGCGTCCAAAAATTGAAGACTTTGGAGAATATGTGTTCATTCTGTTCAAAATTCTGAATTATTCAGTAGAAACAGGGGTCACTGTAAGTCAGGCTAGTATCATCCTTACAGCTGAGTTCGTGATATCATTTCAAGAGGGTGATGGAGATGTGTTTGCTCCGGTAATGAAACGAATTCGTGCCGGGAAAGGGATGATACGGGAAATGCAATCTGATTATCTCGTCTATTCATTATTAGATGTTGTTGTGGATCACTATTTCCAAGTCATCGAAAAAATTGAGAAGCATATCGAACAACTTGAAGACGAATTGATCGAGAACCCCACAAAAGAAAGCCTTCACATGATTCATTTACTCAAAGAGCGCGTCATCGCGTTACGTACAGCTATACGACCAATGCGAGAGGTAGCCATAAAACTCGAACGCGGAACCGTTTCGCTGATCGAAGAACCTGTGCGCGTGTATTTCCACGATATTAATGAGAACATCGTTCAAATCAGTGAATCGATCGAAACATTCCGAGATAAAGTTCCAGTGATGTTTGAAATCTACTATGCGAGTGTGAGTCACCGGACCAACGAAGTCATTAAGGTCCTGACTATCATCGCCACCATCTTTCTCCCCCTGTCACTCCTGGTATCCATCTTCGGAATCACCATCCCCATTTCTCCATTAATCGCCATCCCCATCACGATAGTGATATTGGTTGTAATGCTCCTCTACCTCAGACATAAAGACTGGCTTTAAAACACGATGAGCCAAACAATCAACACAAAGCACCCGAGGTACCAAGGCTATGTATTGTGTCCCGCCAAGTTGATTAAGCCAAAGGCAGGAGCGAGTAAAACAAGCTAGAAATGACTAGCCCATCTTCGTGAGTTTTTGGATGAATGCCCAGTCCTTATCGACAAGCTGTTGAAAGTCCTCGATCCAATCGGCACGGCGTGTTGGACGGAACAAGTGACGGAACCGACCTTGGGGCTCTAACCATTCCTCAATCGGTTTCTTCTTCGCAGGATCCTTTACAAATCGCATACTCGGCGCAGACATGGAGTAGGTTCTAGTTTTTCCTTCATACTCCCAGAGCGGATGGAAACAAGTTTCTACTGCAAGCTTCGCCATCTTCATTCCCAATTCTTCAGGATACCGCCAGTTTCGATGACACGGGGTCAATACATGAATCACGGCGGGACCTTGAGCTTGCATTCCCTTTCGAACCTTCATCATGAAATCGTGCCAATGGTACACAGAAGCCGTAGCACAATATTCAGGATCGTGCGCCGCATACACTAACGCAATTGGTTTCTTCCAATGTGGCTTCCCAGGTACAGCCTTCCCCACTTGACTCGTCGTAGTCCATGCATACTTAGGGGTGGCACCTGAACGCTGTATGCCTGTATTCTGGTAGGCTTGGTTGTCATAGATGATGTAGAGGAAGTTATGTCGACGTTCAATAGCACCGCTGGCAGCTTGGACTCCGATGTCAAATCCACTGCCATCTCCACTAAACACTAACATATCGGGGATATCCTCTTCGAGACCTTGGCGTTTGCGAGCTTTATAGGCAGCTTCGATGCCACTGGCATTGGCAGGAGCGTTTTCAAAGAGAGAGTGCATCCAAGGAACACGCCAGGCAGTGTAAGGGTAAATAGTAGATGCAACTTCAAGGCAGCCAGTGGCTTGGCTAACGATGGTGTTACGGGGGCGGGGGAGAGCATGCATGGTCATTCGAGCCATGGAACCGGCAGGACAGCCTGCACAGAGGCGTTGGCCACTGGTGAAAAGTTCTTCTTGAGTAGCAACATCTTTGAGTCGAGGTCGCCACTCAGGGGTTTCTTGGGTCATGGTTTTTCGCCTTTTAGGTTATTTCCTCACGGTGATGTATTTGATAGGGCGGCTTGGAGTTTTGCCCGTCTCCTTGATTTTGAGGAGTTCTTTGTAGATAGCGTGAAAGTGGTCAGGAGTGATATCCCGCCCTCCGAGTCCGCCATAATAGCCAAGGATATCTGGACGGGTGTCTTGATCATAGAGGGCACTACGAATTTCGTTGAAGAGGGGGCCACCGAGGCTGCCCGTAGTGTGGGTGCGTTCGAAGATGCCGACAACAGGAACATTCGCTAGGAGTTGAGCGATTTTCTTATCGGGGAATGGGCGGAATGTACGCAGTTTGAGTAGCCCTACTTTTTTGCCTTGCGCTCGTAATTGTCGGGTAACAAAGCGGGCGGTGCCTGCAGAGCTACCGCTGGTGACGATGACGGCATCAGCGTCGTTGACTTTAAAGGATTGGAGATAGCCATCACCGTATTTACGCCCAGTGAGTTGAGCCCATTCATTGTTGATTTGGGTGATGACGGGGCGGGCTTTTTCCATAGCTTCGCTGTGTTGAAGCTTAGTTTCCATATAATAGTCAAAGAGTTGTAAGGGCCCGATGGTAATGGGGGTTTTAGGATCAAGTTTGAGGGGGACCTTTTTTCCATCGATGGTCAGCATCATGGGTTGACGGCGTCCAACGAACTTGTGGGCATCATCTTCATCGAGGACATAAACATTTTCTAGCGTGTGGGTGAGGACAAAGCCATCGAGCATGGTCATGACAGGGAGTTGAACATCAGGGTGTTCGCCGATTCGGAAGGCTTGGAGGGTCGAATCGTAAGCTTCCTGGGAGTTCTCGCAATAAATCATGATCCACCCAGTGTCGCGTTGAGCCAAAGAGACGGTTTGATCACCGTGGATGTTGATTGGACCACTAGGTGAGCGATCAGCGACGGCCATGACAACGGGTTGGCGGATCGATGAAGTGAGAAAGATGACTTCATGCATGAGTTCAATACCGTTTGCAGCACTAGCAGTGAAGGTTCGAGCTCCTGCCGCTGCAGCCCCCAAGCATGCGCTAAGGGCGCTGTGTTCAGATTCAACTCGAACGAATTCAGTTTCAACTTCGCCATCAGCAACAAATTCTGCGAACTTTTCGACGATAATTGTTTGTGGGGTAATTGGATAGGCAGCGCAGACATCGACGAGCGCGTGTTTTGCAGCATAAGCGACGGCTTCGTCTCCGTTGATTCCCATCAAGATTTGTTTTGCAGGCATGTAGTTCATTCATCCTCCATTTCGATACATTTTACGGGGCATTCTTCAGCACATATGCCGCAACCTTTGCAGAAATTTAGATTGAAGTGAATGTCTTTACCATCCCAACTGATAGCGGTATCAGGGCAAAAGATCCAACAAGTGAGACAGCGAGTACATTTTTCTTCGTCGCGAACTGGCCGTTTGTTGCGCCAGTCCCCGGTTTTGTAATCTGTTGCAGGTTTCCAAGCGACACCTGCAGCAGGAATATCTTTGGAACCTGGGAGTTTCTTAGACATGTTTTTGCACCTCATCAAAAGCGCGCTGGATGACGGTGACATTTCGGTCACCAATCCGATCTCCAAACTGTTTCATCACTTCACCGAAGAGACTGTCGAGTTTAACAAGATTTGTTGCTCGAATCAATGCTCCGAGCATGGCTGTGTTAGCGATTGGGCGTCCAATGATTTCTTTAGCAATGTCGGTGGCGGATAATGTCCACACTTCACCCTGAAAACCAAGAGTTTTAGCCACGGTGCCCCCATCGTCTCGAGTATTCACAATAAGCTTGGTTTTTTTATTTGTGCCAGCGATGATGGTTTCGGGTACTTGGGTTATGAGCGTGGGGTCAATGACAACGACATAGCTAGGCTCGTAGACCTTGCTGTGCAATTCAATTTCTCGATCGCTGATGCGAGCGAAGGCCTCAACAGGGGCACCACTACGTTCAGGACCAAAGAAAGGGAAGGATTGGGCATGTTTACCTTCGTTTATCGCCGCGCGTGCAAGAAGAATCGAGGCGGTCCACGCGCCTTGCCCACCACGACCATGGAAGCGTAAATCAGTAATGGAGTCGGTCATAGATAAACCACCTGAATAGGCATTTTATGCGGATTCGGATTCGATGGGGAGCTTCAAGTCTTTTATGCTTATTGCTCTTTAAGCAAAATTGTATTTTCGGATTTTGAGAGGATTTTCATCATACGAGGAAGGGACAGCTAGAGGACTGCTGGGTTTTTGCCACCGAAAGGTTTAGAAGCGCCTAAGCTGTTGTAGAAGCTGTCTGATAGGATAAAACGCCTACCAAGAAGCTGCTAACAGCATTCCACGCCGTCCTAGTGCTTAGGTGACCAGTAGTGTACATGAAATATCAGGACCGTTTTGAACAATTGGAGGAGTTGGGAAACCCTACAATGGGTCGATTCATGCTCTCAAAGGTCCTGACTCAGATGGTAACCACATGTAAAAACTGCCAACGCGACCGCATGAGGTGCACAATTCAACCACTATGTCCAGATCGTGTGTTTCTAAACATCCTCATTGCCCTGGGTGCACGAGTTTCCGATCTTCCCCCCTTCTGTTATCAAGTTCATCTTCGCACCCTACAGTCTTATCTTCAATCTGGCGCGAAACGAGAACACCCTCAAGAACCCCGGTACCCATTGCGACACTTTCGCCGATACATTCAACTTAAGAAAGATGACCTAGAAGCGAATTTTGATGCGTTTCAGAAATACTTAGAAACGGCCACGAAACAGAAGGTTCACGGCTATGCCATTGACAACACTTGGTATTTTGGAGTGGGCACCGGAATTTTCATTGTTAATGTGCGACATGGCCTAGTAAGCCTTAACCCAGATGGTGATATCATTCGCCCTAAAGCTATAGAACCCCTTCTAACCTTCCTAACCGAAATGCACCAACTTAAAGGCGATCTCCTCAAAGATATGCAGGATACTTGGTACTTTCAGATTTTCATTCCCAAGATGTCTAAAGAAGAATTTAATGACAAGATTCAACCCAAATTGAAAGAACTCGAACAGTACTGGGCTTTCGTCCGAGCCACCGAACTAGATAAGGAGACCCAGATACTAGTAAGTCTCGATCCTGCCCCTGGTAAAGCGATTCGGCTTCAAGGATTACGTGAAACCGTTCAAGTGCTTGCAGATATTTCGAAGACATCAGGTGTAGATCGCAAGCCAGCATCGACTAAGGTTGAAAAGCCTACTGTAACCACATAAGGTTTAGTAGTCCATGTCGGGTTTTTCAGGTTCTTCTTCGCCTTCGAACCGGCTCCCTAAACGTTTACCAAATTTGTCAATACCCCGTTTTGCCGATTTCTGAATTGACTTGGCCAAATCGTAGGTAAAGGATAGAACAAAGAACAGAACGAGCCCAACGGCTAAGTTTTGAAATAGGGGTTGAAGGACGGGAATGGCGAACTGACCAGGTTGGAAAATGGGAGTGATAAGAATGTACACAACGAGGGTGAAGAAGATGTAAATAATATCCAGAGGGATTCGGCGTGGGTGTTCACGGTCGGTTGAGCGCATACCAGGAAGCCTGCTCATGATATAATCAACCAAGGCATCGGCAGATTTGGCTAGTTGTAATAGGGATTCAATCCCAAACAAAAGGATCACTAGCAATAATCCTATCCGGATGAGGGAATAACCCGTCAAGATAATGACGCCGGAAGGAACCACAAGAGTCTGCAGAACTAGCAAAGGATAACCATCTAGATTAACAAAGAGTGGAATAGCGAAGATGTAAAACAAACCTAAGCCAACGACAATAAGTCCATTAATAATGAATTTGGGAAAGGATGTTGCCAGTTGTTTTGCGACTGCGCGCTTCTCTTCCTTCTTCTTTTCTTCTTCAAGCTCGGCTCCTTCTTCTTCGGACATGGATTTCAACCTCTTGGTTCAGTGTGGGTTAACAATAAATCTTCAAAGCTAAAAGCCTAGCTCCTCGCAAAAAATGTGGAAGCACCAACCATTATTTCTTTTCTTCGACCTTTCCAGTCTTGAGATCGATTTGGAGCTTTCGGGATCCCTTTTGTCTTGGAATATTTACGAGGAGTTGGTCTTCGTTTTGTTCCACTTCTACCCAACGAATCCATTTTCCCGTTTTATCATCAAACTGATGCGTTTCGGCATCCTTCACCTTAGTAAGGAAATCTTTCAATTCTTGCAGAGTTAGGAATGTATATTCTCCCTTATCGCTGACTGCCTTGTAGGGTCGAAGAGCGTGAGTATCAGCGACTGCTTCTCCTCCGCGAGCAGGATAATCGAGATCGTGAAGTGTTACTACACGATTGCGCTCAGGAAACTCAAGACTACAGGTAAGCCGGAGCCGCCCAGCATCACCAAAACCCGCTTTACCTGCAAGATTTCGGCAGATCTGAAGAATGTTCGAAGCTTCGACCTTGCCATAACGAAGCCACAGATTAGCGGAATTATTGATTCCTATTCCCTGCTCGCCCCAGACAACGACAACACGCCCGCGTGGTTGGCTAAAGCCCTCGCTGAGAATAGCGTTCACAGTCTTATCAAAATCCACATCATCATTCTCTTCTGAGACACGGACATGGATTGTTGCAGAAATAACTTGACCACCAGCGCTTTTCGCTCCACGAATCATTTCCCAAGCTTTTTCTTGCTCAATGATCTGCTTCACAGTAACTATCCCCGTCTGGGCTTACATAAAGGACATCCGCTTAAACTTTCCGTTCGAGAAACAAAACAATTAAGGGATTGAAAGGATGATTGGGAAAATCATAATACCAATTTTTACCATTAAAAACCATGAGATTAGGTGAGGACCGTTATGTCTTCTCGAGTCGGACGCATTCGAAGTTTAGTACGTCTTGTGTCCCGGTTACGCCGTTCAGGAAGAGTCGCCTTGTTAATTGACGGCCCCAATGTCTTGCGCCGAGAGTTCGAAGTTCGATTAGACGATTTAAAACGCTTAGTAGGTGAGCTAGGCAAAATTGGTGTAGCCAAGGTATACCTCGATGATCGGGCAAGCAGTAAGCTACTGGAAGCCATTTCCAATAGCGGTTTTACCCCGGTAGTCACCACCTCAGATGTTCATGTCCATATGGCGGTTGACTCCTTGGATCTAGTTCTTGGAGATGCTACAAAACTCCTCGTTATTTTTAGCCGTCACGCACGAACTGCCCCAATCCTTCGTCGTGCTCGAGAACATGGGGTTGAAACGCTTGCCATCGGTTTTGAGCCTGGCTTTAGTGTTGCGGTACAAAATGCAGCGGACAATATTCTTCGTTTGGACAATGCGATAGATGAACAAATGAGAGAAATCAGAGGAAAAAAGAAGAAAGAGAAAAAAGACGAAGAATATGATGTCGAGGACGAATGGTAAACTCGGGCTTATTAGCTACTTACTATGCAATTCGCTAATACAGCAGATAAGGCTGACCCGTACTAGTGCTTAGACTAATACATTGCGAATTTCATCCTTTGTTAAGGCTGAAAATTCGCGTTTGTCCGTATCGACGATGGAGATTTCCATCGCTTCTTCGTCTAACTTTTCTTCCACTACATGTCGCAATGTATCAATGCATAGCTTCACAGCAGCAGGCATGAGCTTGATTGTTGGTTTGTAATTCTTCGCTAAATATTCTCGAGCTGCTTCCGAGTTATAGCCGATAGCAGTCGCTCGCCAACTCCAATAAGACCCTGACGGATCAGTTGTGAAAATCTGCGGGCCTTGGGAATCTGCACCCCCAATTAACAAGGATACCCCAAAGGGACGGATACCCCCCACCTGAGTGTAGTTTTGTTTGAGGTCACAGACCTTTTTGGTGAGGACTTCAACATCAATAGGTTCGCCATAGGTTATTTGGCTGATTTGACTTTGAACCCGTGCAAAGTCGACTAGGACACGGGCATCAGCGTGGAGCCCAGCTATCGCACAGCCAATATGCTTGTCGATAGTGTAGATTTTCTGAATCTGATCTAAGTCCATTAGAGGTGATGTAGCTTCTTTGTGGACGCCAATAACCGCACCGTTAGCGGCTTTGATCCCAATAGCTGTTTTTCCTCGGCGAACAGCTTCGAGGGCGTATTCTACTTGGTACAATCGCCCTTCTGGTGAGAAGATAGTTATTGCACGATCGTATGCGAGGCTGCGTTCCATCATATCGGTTCGACCTCTCGTAGAGGCACGTTGACTGCTTGGAATTATAAAAGTTTGCCTCAATCGTCAATACAGCTAAAACAGAACCAATTTTTGACGAAGAAAAAGATTTGGAACTGGGATGAAGCGCCGCATACCTCAAGTCCTTCACCCCAAGTTCACAAAGGTTACCTTCAATCGCTTCTTAGGAAAGGGCGAAGAAGGATTTTGAAGAGTTTGATTCCTAGAAGGAGGATACCTCTGTCGCGTTGAACCCGCATGGAAGGTCCCTCTGAAAGCCTGCAGACACAACGGTTGCTTTTATTTATTATCGAGGATGTTTTCTAATATTTTTAATAATTGAGGAGCTCGCAATTACGGTTTTTCACCGAATTTTGCCCTTATGGTCCAAAAAAATAGGAAAGATAGATTTGATTTTGAAGGAACTGATGAAACGCAAGGCTTTTACTGGGTAGGAGCATCCGTGCCCAATATTGGGTGTGTGACAGGTATGGCACGTAAACGTGTGATCATTATGGGTGCAGCAGGACGCGATTTCCATAACTTCAATGTCTTCTTTCGCGACAACGAAGATTATGAAGTTGTTGCGTTCACTGCTACACAGATACCCGGCATCGAAGAACGGAAGTATCCTGCCGTTTTGGCAGGGAAACTTTACCCAAAAGGAATACCAATCTTCCCAGAAGAGCTTCTCCCCAAATTAATACGAGAGCATGAAGTAGAACAAGTCGTGTTTGCGTATAGCGACATTGCCCACATTGATGTAATGCATTTAGCTTCCTGGGTGCATTCTGTAGGAGCAGATTTCCGACTAATGGGACCAGCAACGACAATGATCAAAAGTAAGAAACCGGTCATCGCCATCTGTGCGGTTCGTACTGGTTCTGGGAAGAGCCAAACAAGTCGTCGAGTTGTTCAAATCCTCCGCGCTAAAGGTTTGAAGGTAGTAGTCGTTCGCCATCCAATGCCTTATGGAGACCTTGCTGAGCAGGTGGTGCAACGCTTTGAAACCCTAGAAGACCTAAAGCGGCATAAAACTACGATTGAGGAAATGGAGGAATATGAACCTCATATCGACCGAGGTGCTGTTGTCTACGCAGGTGTTGATTATGGAAAAATTCTAGAAGAAGCCGAGAAGGAAGCTGATGTTATCGTTTTCGATGGCGGAAATAATGACTTTCCATTCTATGTACCAGACATACACATTGTCATTGCAGATCCCCATCGACCAGGTCACGAAGTCATGTACCATCCCGGTGAAACGAACGCCCGTTTGGCAGATGTAGTTATCATTAATAAAATCGATACTGCGGAACCAGAGAACATTGAGCAGGTACGCCAGACCATTCGCGTGGTGAATCCACGAGCCATCATCATCGATGCAGCATCTCCGCTCTTTGTAGAGAACCCTGAAGCAATTCAAGGTAAACGCGTTCTAGTCGTCGAAGATGGTCCGACCTTAACTCATGGAGAAATGGATTTTGGAGCAGGATGGGTTGCAGCAGAGAAATATGGAGCCGCAGAAATTGTGGATCCCAGACCCTATGCGGTTGGATCGATTAAAGAAACCTTCGAAAAATATACGCATTTAAGTGAAATACTTCCCGCAATGGGGTATGGTGATAAACAAGTCAAAGAATTAGAGCAAACAATTGCCGCAGTGGAAGCTGATGTAGTCGTGATTGGTACACCGATTGACCTCAAACGCGTTGTTAAGATTGACAAGCCCTCGGTTCGTGTGCGCTATGAACTTCAAGAAATTGGCAGACCCACTTTAGAAGATGTCCTTAAAGACTTCCCCACAAAATAACCAGAAAGTTACCATCTCTAACCTAGAGTTATGCGTAATCCCCGTAGAGTGAGCCAAGGGCTTCCTGCCTTCTTCCCTCGCTGTGGAGGAAGGAGGGTGAGGGGCCAATGTTTCCTGATATATTGGGGTTTCCAAGTTACTTCGTTAAGGCAACGAGAACCAATCATTGCAAGGGTTTTGGTGAGCACGGGGTGGTTCTTGATTCCGCTAAGAACTAAAGACTCTGCTGCTTCGAAGATACTACTTTGATAAGATCGGAAGTATCCGAACTTCATCCAATTGGGATTGGGTTCAGGGTAGCGTCGTGGAAAATTTGCAGTGGAAAGATCATGAGCTAACAGGTAGTCTTGGACATTTTTAACAGCAGTTTTGTATTGTTTACCACGCCATTGACTAGGAAATTCGTTGAGCCAACGGAGGGTACGCACCATGACATAAGCGCAGGGTTTGCCATCCGTGCGGACATGGCAATCTCCTTCACGATTCAAATTTGCTTCGAGATATTCCTCACAGGCTAGTTTTACCCGAGGATCTTCTGCAAAACCGAGGGCAAGAACTGCACGAAGAAACACGGTATTCCCACATTTGTTGATTTTCCCGCTTGATGCTATGAAAGCCCCATCTTGGCGTTTATAGGTTGAAAACGCGTGATTGACAGCATTGACTAATTCTGGAATTTTCGTCCCGTTGAGCCCGAGATTTCCAAAAAACCCCATGACTTCTTGGAAGGCGAGAAATGTGCGTTTACGATGCTTCTCAATCCAAGGTCCTAAGGCATACTCGAGGTGGGGTAAAAGCCTCCTTTGCTGGCGTAGAAAGCCCGAATCAGTAATGGGTAACTTCTGAATATCACGGAGATAGAGGAGTTGTGCAAAGTCATGGATGATTGGTTCCTCATATTCTGTTACATATTCGACTGCAAGTTCGGGATTGAAACTTGGAATAGCAGGAGACATAACGAACACTTGAGTAGTGGATAGTAGGATGTATCGGTTTTGGAGCTTTAAAACTGAAAGCACTATGCCTTGACTTGTGAATTCACTGCGTTTATGAAGCCAAAACCTAACATTCCTACTTATGACTAACCAGCAATCCTATGCAACTCTTGGGGGCGGTTGTTTTTGGTGCACTGAAGCCGTTTTCCTGAGACTTAAGGGGGTTTCGAAGGTTGAATCAGGCTACTCTGGAGGAACGAGTGAAAACCCCACTTACAAAGAGGTATCAACAGGAAGAACAGGTCATGTAGAAGTAATCCAGATTACCTTCGATTCTGATGTTATCACCTTTCGCGAACTCCTCGAAGTATTCTTTGCCACTCATGACCCTACAACATTAAATCGCCAGGGAAATGATGTAGGTACTCAATATCGATCTGTGATTTTCTACCATAACCAGCACCAAAAGGATGTCGCAGAACAATACATCCAAGAATTAGAGAAATCGAAAGTCTTTGGCAAACCAATTGTCACGACAATAGAACCGTTTACAGCCTTTTACGAAGCTGAAGAGTATCACCAAAACTTCTTTGCGAGGAATCCTAATCAACTGTATTCCCGAGCAGTAATTCCACCAAAATTATTGAAGCTTAAAAAAGATTTCACAGATAAGCTGAAGACAAACTGATTCGAATTTGTGAAGGATGCTAGCTCACATTCGCTCCAATGGGGTGATACCCAATAATTGCAGAGCGTTTGAGAGAACTTGGCGTGAGAGCTGTACAAGGAGTAAGCGTGCTGCTTTTAGATCTGGCGTTTCTGCTTTGAGGACTGGGCAGTTGTTGTAGAAGGAATTGAAGGCTACACAGAGGGTATATGCGTATTCTGCGAGATGGAACAGTTCAATTCGTGTGCCCCAAACTTCGCGTTTAGTGCCTTGAACGATTTCGAGAAGAACTTCGGGAAATCGGCCAAGGAGCTTTACGAGTTCAGTTTCAAAGGGGCTAGTTAGTTCGCTGAGTAAAGCAGCAGTTGGTGCAGTTTCTTTGCGGAGGATGGAGCAAGCGCGCGCGTAGGTGTACATAAGATAGGGAGCAGCATTGCCATCAAAGTTGAGCATGTCCTCCCAGGTGAAAACAATTTGTTTTTCAACAGCTACCTTGAGCAAAGAGTATCTGACTGCAGCGGATCCGATAGCTTTAGCAACCTGCCGGAGGAACCGCGAATCAGCATCAGGATTTCGTTTCTTAACTTCCTTAACAGCTCGACGCGTAGCTTGACGAATGACATCATCAGTGCTGAGCCCAATCCAAGTTCCCTTTCTTCCGGAGAACCGTGCATCGGGGAGAGTTACGAATTCATATGCTAGATGATAGTAATTCTCTGAAGCCTTTTCATAACCCAAGGTCTTCAATATCAGATACACAGTGCGTTGCGCCTGACTTTGAGGCATCCCAATAACATTGTATATAATATCAGCCGGACGATAGTGACCTGTTTCTCCGCGGGGTGCTGTTGTCCAAAGGATGCCTTCTTTAACTTTAGAGCTTTTGAAAGGAGTGTATTTGAATGGATCTTCGATGATACCGAATTTCCAAAAGTGGAACGCAATGTCTTTTCCAGTGTAGGTGGCAACCCCATCGGACCGAACTAACACTTTTTCAGTATCTTTCAAACGCTGAAATTCTTCGTACAAACTAAGGTCCACTATCACGCAACCAGCTTTCTCACCTTTTGTTGGTTGAGATGTTGTAGGAGCCTCCAGAATCTTCTCTAAAGCCTCTGCAAACAGCCCTGAATGAGCGATATCACTCTCCCAAACTAAGAGATCATGATGCACATTCAATTTCTCATGAGTTTTGTGATGGGCTCGAAGCACTCGTTCAGACATTTTCCGGACTTCTGAGGCCACCTTGTTGTTTCCCTGTTCCATGAGTTTCAAATACTTACGAACCTGGTCTTCGTCATATTTTCCTTGGGCATCCACATAAAGGCGTCCGACGATGTGATCATACTTCCCTTTGTATTTTGAAGCATCTAAGTGTTTTAGCGCCCAATAGGCTACGGCAATTTGAAGCCCTAAATCATTGATGTAATCCATACGTGTGACATCATAACCTACAGTTCTCATTAACCGTGCAACTGTATCACCGAGAACTGCATTTCGAGCGTGGCCAACATGAAGTGGATTATTTGGATTCACTGCTGGATATTCGACCACTACATGCTTTCCTGCAAACATGTTAGAGCTGCCATACGAATCACCAGCGGTAAGAATTGCATCGATAACAAGACGGCGATAGGGGATGATGTTGATATAGAAGTTTACATAGGGGCCCTGTGCAACGACTTGTTCTATCAAGGGAAACCGGATTGGGTCGAATTTTACTAAACCTTTTGCAATTTCAACAGGGGTCTTCTTGAGTTCTTGTGCAAGATGGAAGGCGGCAGTGCAAGCGAGGTCCCCATGGTGAGGATCAGCTGGGATTTCAAGAAATTGGCTTAGGTCCTGTCCACTGGCTAGCTGAAGCGCTTCTATTACTTGTCGCCGAAACTGCTCCCAAGGATTTGTCACGGTCACCGTCATCCAATTCTTGTCCTGAATACGCAAGGGACGCCTTTTTTCTCTTTCGTCTCCCCTGCAAATAAGGTTGGGTATAACCCAGAGGAGAAACTGAGGGGGGAGTTTAAGTACAGAAATGATTAAACGGCAGGAGGTTCTACATCCGGTGCCTTCCCTTCCCTGCGCACGTGGCCAAGCGGATACGGCGACAGGCTTCGGACCTGTAGATCCGGGGTTCAAATCCCTGCGTGCGCACCATTTACTCTTATAATGAATGGGTTGAGCTTGTTTTCTCTGGTGATGCCTGATGCCAGAATTATCTAGGAAGTGAAGAGGTATTGAACTTAACTAGATTATTCTTAACCTTGTCTGACCCTTTGGTAACTGGAGTAGTACCTATCTTTGTCTCGATGTATCCAGACTAAGAGGACGGATTTAACCCAGTGGAGATGAGAGGATCACTTGACCGCCTTAAAGCGTGGTTTCAGTTTCTTGAGGACATCTGGTAGAGTTGTGTATTCCATCGAGGAGGGCGGAAGACGATGCGGTTCAAAGGGACCATGGCGTCGGAGGTAATCTGCAACATACATGCATTGATCCCGTGTTAGGTCCCAGGCTGGGTCATCGAAGACATCCACGGGTTCGGTGAGTTTGCCATTTTTCATACTGAAGGCAAGACCAGTAACGCGTGGAGGTCCATCAAACCGTGTACATTGTGAGTAATGGAGAGGGACTGGCATTAGAGGACCGTTGTGGCTGCCCCGCATCCATCCCGTGACTAGGTGACCAAGAGCGAAGCCTTCTAAGACTTCGCCTGTAGCAGGAAAACCGCTCTGGGCACGGATAATTGCGCCAGGGTCGTCTTTTCCAATGTAGCGTCCTGCAACTGCATAGAGTTTTTCTGTGGAGATTACTGCGCCGATACCGCGTTTTTCATCCTTAGAATACACGCGTTTGACGACGTAGTCCTCGGTTGCGCCAATTAAAGCGAGTAAGTCATAGGTCTCTGATGGAGTTTCTAGCCTGACCATTTTGTTGTTTTTGATGTCGTAAACTTCGAAGATGAAGCCGTCATGCATCTTAGGATCAATGATTAACCCTGCAGTGTTAAAGGGGTCGCCGAAGACCCGAAAGATTGGGTAATTGAAAGCGCCGGGTGCCGTTTTATCCGCTGTAAAGACGACGAAGGGTTCAGCAGGGCGTTCGTCGAATTCCATTTCAGCAACGCCTGGACCCATGCCTCGGACATTACCACTGAAGGCTTCCTTCAGGATATCTTGTCCAGCCCCATAGAGACCACGCTCTTTCGCATTCTGCGTCCCTTTCATAAGGGCTTCAAAGGCAACTTTGTGGATTTCCTCGTTGTCTACACCACGATCATGCGTCATGAGAATTTCGCTGTCATCCCCAGCATTCCATATCTTATAATCGATTATTAGTCCGGATTGATGGGCTTCGTCAATCGTCTGACAGATGACATCGGTTGTCACATCGCATGTGCGGATGTGACCCCCAATACTACCTATATCCGCTTTGATTAGAGTAACAGTGATTTTCACAGGTGCCACCTGTTAATACTACTGTGTTGGCAGTGTTGTTGGCTAACATACTAAGAATGTTACGCTGCTACTGCCGCTAGTGGCAGATTACTTTATCATTATTAAATAATTTGTTATTCCCCTTAATCCTTCGAAGACTGCTGGAGTTGATGAAGGTATCGCCGACTTAGTTCGACATAAACTTTCCAGTTGGTATCGAGTTCTTTGAGATCTGCGGGAGTGAGTTGGCGAACGACTTTTCCTGGCACGCCAATAACGAGGCTTTCAGGAGGGATTTTCTTGCCAGGAGTGATTACGCAACCAGCTCCGATAATGCAATGAGACCCGATATGAACATCATTGAGGATGATCGCCCCAATACCAACCAGCACATTGTCTTCGATGATACATCCATGGGCAACAGAGTTGTGTCCCAGGGTAACACGACTACCAATGATGGTAGGGAACCGGATGTCACAGTGTACGGTGCAATTATCTTGAATACTTGAGTCGGAACCGATGGTAATGGTGTTGTAATCAGCTCGGATAGTGGCATGTTCCCAAACACTACTCCTTGCGCCGATGCTGGCTTGTCCGATTACAGACGCCCGAGGAGAGATATAGGCGTCATCAGCGATGTTTGGTTTTTTGCCTTGATAGGGGATAACTGGCATGGTCTTTCACTTCATCTGAATTGTGGCAGTGGGTTCCAGGTTCCCATAACTGTTACTCATTCGCGTGATTGAACAGCAAAAATTGCCGCACCCAAGGCCCCTGTGAACTGGGGGTCAGGAGGAAGCCAAAGGTCAGTTTTGAGTTCCTGACTAAGATGATAGCGAAACCCGGGATTTAAGGCCACACCACCAGTGACTGCCACAGGAGGCGTGACAGCGACTCGTTGAGAAAGCGTTGCGATTTTCACGGCCATGGCTTTATGGACGCCTGCAGCAATATCCGCTGGATTGTCTCCTGCACCAATTCGTCCAACCACTTCACTCTCTGCAAAGACTGTACAAGTACTACTGATCGTCGCAGGGGATTTAGCCTTGAGCGCAAGGGCACCGAGTTCGGTAATTGGAAGTTCGAGCACCTTTGCCATAACTTCAAGGAAGCGTCCGGTTCCAGCACTGCATTTGTCATTGAGTTCAAAATCTGTTGGACGTCCATCAGCGCCGATTCGAATAACCTTAGAATCTTGACCTCCAACATCAATAAGTGTCCGTATCTTATTGTTTAAGCTGTGGACACCGACACTATGACAGGTGATTTCAGTGATCGATTTGGTAGCATTGAAGGCTTGTCGACGCCCATAGCCAGTACTGATGATTGGAATTCGAGAGAGGTCTTGGCTTGACTGGGATGCAAGTTCTTGGTAACACTGTCGGACTGCGTTTTTTGCAGAGGCGCCAGTAGAAACGAGGAACTTCCCTAACACCTGCCCCGATGAGTTGATGAGGATGGCTTTTGTGGTCGTGGATCCGACATCAATACCAATTCCAAGTGGTGGTTGATTAGGCACAGGCATTCAATTCCTAAACAATCATTTCCAAGAGAGCTTCAACTCGGTTTTCAGCTTGAGCTTCATTATATTGTTGACTGTCAACCATATCACCTTCGATGATTACACCCGGCACTCCTGTTCTTTGGGTTAATTCTTCCTTTGTTATCATCTGTCCCAACGAATAGCGTTTACAAGACCTGACAGAGAAGAGGACAAAGCCATCAAGGTCATAGTCTCTAATCAGGGTTGTCATTTTATCAATTTTAGCAGTTAGTCCTCTATTGAGATATACCGAGGAGTAGATCTTTGCAATACTCCCAATGAGTGGTCCTTTGGGGATGGGGGCTGACCAGGCATGGGTGTAGGAATCAGCGGGAAAGACTACACCCTTTTTGGCGAGGGTGTTAAAGAAGTTATATATGGTAAACCAGGGAGGGATGTTGTCCCAAAGCAGACGGACGCGTTCTTCGGTAATAGCTCCGATTCCTTTTTTGACGCGGTCTGCAACTTCGGCTTCAAAGGCTTGATAGAAGTTGATTGCTTGGGGGGTTCCACGCAGCGCAACGATTGGAGCCATGGAGAGGAATCGATCTGCGCAATTTAGCGGGGAGGGTTTATTTTTACAGGCTTCTAATGCTTTCGTCCAAAGGCTAACAGCTGTATTGGACATTTCAGCGGTTTCTTCGAGTTTTTTCTCCTCAAAGGGTTGATTATAAGTTTGGTTGAGGAAGGTGATAAGACCTTCAAGTTTGGTTTTAACATATTCAAGGTGATAATCGGATTGTTCTCCCTCAAGGGGTGGAGTATCGACTAGATATACAGGAGCTCCAGTCATCTGGGAGACAGCTTCGTACCAGCGTAGGACAGTTCCACAGATATTGTTACAGGCTAGTAGAGATTGAGGAATTGGTAAACCCATCAAAGGACTTTGCTCTGGTCGTTGAACTGACCCTATGCTCGATCGAGCATAAGAGCAGAGTTCTTGAGAGAAGCCCAGTTCTTCCGCGAAGCCGCAGAGGATGGGCCCACATTTCTCAGAGCCTACAATTGCACCGTATTGCTCAGGATAAGCCGCGACAATGTTCATGGCGACCGGGATTTCAACAGGAAAGCCTGATGTTACCCAAGCAAGCCGCCCCTCTTGAGACGCGGTTTTTGTACTCAAGATATGAAGCGTCATCGTTTCGCGAAGTAGTTTGCTACTGTCCAGTTTCCGGTAGGCTTTTTCTTCTTTTTTCAAAGGTTCTAGATTAGTGTCTTGACTCATGGTCACATCTCCATCCTTTACCAATGATTTGTTAATGTTTCGAGAAAGCTTTGTAAGCGTCCCTCTAGCCGAGCTTTATCGGAGAACTCAGGGTCCAAAGGGAGACGGATAGCAGGAATTTTTGTCTTCTCAGCGAGTTTTAGGAGTTCGGGAATTTCGAATTGATCCGGATCACAGAAGGATTGTTCACAAATTATGAGCCCATCTATTCTAAAGAGTGATAAGGCGTTTTGAGCAAACTGGAGCCGAGTTGAGAGGCCTTCCTGCGTGGGTTCGCTCGGAGCAGAAAGAATGCTTTCGGCTAGTTCTTGATAGGGATCACCTGATAGATTAGGTGTCTTAGCAAAGAGTGTACGAAAGGTGAAGGACAGCAAGTCAAACACGATTTCCGCACTTTCAATGTCAGCCCCAATTCTCGCGTTTTCAAAGAGTAGAGCTAGCCCTTCAGGATCAACCATCCCTCCCACCACCATAATTCGGGGCCCCATCCGTTCAGGGTGAAGTGTAAGCTCTGTAAATTGTTTTGTGAGGAGACCGTAGCGGAGGGCTTCGGTAGTTGGGAGGAGTTGTTTGGCTCGTAGGGCTGTTTGAACTTCCGTGGCAGCCTGTTCGATGTGGTGGAGAGAGTGAGGACTAGGAGCTGTAAGGAATTGCCGAATAAGACGGGCATAGTCGAGGTAAGGAAAGGCATCCGGTAGGAGTAATCGTGCTGCAGAAATAAATTGTCCTGCGGCTCGAAATTCAGCAATGAGGGCTACCGCCTCTCGGTATTTATCTAATGAGAATTTCTTTCCAAGCAATGCTTGGAGATGGTAGCTGAGATTTTGAAGTTCTTGGGCAAGGAAGGTGGCAGCTGTTTGGTCTCGAGCTACTGGATAGGTTATTCTCAACACCATATCTTCAGGAAATCGAGCTCTCCAGATATCTCCAAGATTTTGTAAGGAATCACAGGTTCCGCCTGGAAACGCAATAGCAGCAAGATGTGGAAAGCGTTCCTTCGCTCGTTGGCTAAAAAGGTTACGAGAATAAGCACAACAAAAGGTTTGCAGGCTCGCTTCATAGGCACCGGTGACTTCGGGATCTGCCCATAAAAGGATTGGAATCAGTTCGTGGGCGAAGAATAACTCAAGGGGGGCATGCGGGTAAATATATCCTACAAGTGATCGGTTGTTGTTAACTAGGGAATGAAGGAGTTGAAGCCGGCTTGAAACGAGTTGATCGAAGCTAAGCGTAGTGCTCATGAGAACGCACCAAAACTTTGATTAATCTGCAGGCTTGTGCCTTAAGTCTTCGTACTCGCCTATGAATGAAGACCCACTAAAGGTTGCGGAGAATACGATTTACTTCAACCTTTCCCGCTCGTCGGGCGGGAAGATACGCACCGGTAACCAATCCGAGGACAACAAGCCCGAGGACTGCGGCAAGAAGGCTTATGGGGTATATCGTAATTGAAGGAAGTATGTAAGGTTGCGGAAAGAGCTGTAGGATAGTTGGTAGAAGTATCTGCGAGAAGACAGAGCCCATTATTAAACTGAAGAGGAAAGCCGCCATGATAAGACCGACGAACTCACCTAATACAATGGCAGTCACTTGACTACGAGTACCTCCGAGTGCTCGCATGATGGCATATTCAATTTTCCGTTCTTGGACAATAGTGTTAACAAAAACCGTAAGTGCGACAACGCTTATTGCTAGTGATGCTAGGAACCCCACGGAGAGAAGGCTAACGATTCCTTGATAGAAGATATATCCATCAGCGTATTCAGTCTTCAAGTCAAAGGTTATTGGCGACCAGACCCGCTGTGCAAAATCAACAGATTGGACTGCAGTGAGTGCATTTAAGACCGAGGTACCCTCACGCGGTTTTGCTAAGAATAGTTGTGTTCGATCATATTGATAGGGGGAAGGCTCTCTGGCAGGTAGTTCGACTAACATGAGATGTTCGTGGCAGAAAGCGAAGGGTTGACCTTTTTGAAAACCAAATCCTGGTCTTGCACTAACGGAAGCAGCTGGATCAGAAGGATTGCTGTAACCAAATCCTGGCGCCGTTCGACAAAGACCTACAATATTTAGAGTTTTGAATTCGTGCTTTTGTAATAGTTGATCCCAAGCCCGTATTCTGACCGTGTCCCCTACAGTTTTTCCTAAGAGTTCAGCAAGATGAGCGGGAAAGATAGTGCCATTTACATCGTTCGCTAAGCGGTTTAGTACAACTTGCCAGTTATCTCCAATCATACTACTACTATCCCAGTTACCTGCAATGGCATAAGCAGCGGGATCAATACCAAGTAAACGAAATTCATAATCCGTATTATAAACATCTGCTCGAAGCTCAATGAATCCTGTAGCCGTTTCAATTTGGGGCAGAGTAATAATATCATCAATTCGGGAAACAGGGACGGCTCCACTGTAGATTCGGATATCGCCCCCGATGTAATATTCTATTTGGCGGTTCACATGACCTTGGTAAGTTTGAGCTTGGACCGCTGAGAAGATAGTTACTGAAAAGGTTAAGAGCAGAATGATAAGGAGTGGAACAATCCGTGTCCGTCGAACACGAACGCTCGTTGCGAACAGGTGGCTTTTTTGCCCAAAGACTGGATGAAATATTTTTGAAAATCCAGCTATTCCGGGCTTGATGATTCGTGCTATTGCATCCGAGAGAAGCACCCAAAACCCGATAGCAAGGATGAAGGCGAATAATGCGATATCTGTGGAGAGGGGAAGAGAAACTAATACGGTAAGAAGTGGCCAGAATATCAAGACGACGACGATTATGTATAAAACCTCAATCCAAGGAGATACCTTCCATCGACTGCCGTTCCCTCTGATAGCTGCATAAAGTTCGGTTTGGAGAAATGAGCGGGTAACGAATAGCGTATATATACCAGCTGGGAGGATTGCTGCTAATCCCGCTATTACCCAAGCTAAGGGCTCAAGTTTAGCTAAACTCAGGTAGTGCAAAAAGATAGTCGTATCGAAAATGAGAAACGAGGACGCAGAAGGAAGTAGACAGCCAATCAAGAGCCCAAGAAACCCCCCTAGAACGAGTCCTGAAATCGATAAGACTACGAATTCAAACAGGAGAGTTGCATAAAGCTGTCGGTAGCTAGCACCGCGAGAACGCAGAATCGCTATTTCAGGCCGTCGCCCTGAGATGAATAGCGTGGTGGTAAAGGTCGTTGAAAGAAAAGAGAGGATTACCATGGGTAATACTAGCACTCCCATGGTTCGCCGTTCATGATAAGAATTGATGTAATCGGTCAAACGCATAAGAGTATCACGACCGCCCAAAAAGATATCAAAGGCCTCTTCTACCCGGGTAAATACGCGGTCAAGTAAGAGGACTGTTTGGTCGATTCCCACAGCGTAGAAGGGTATGGGATCGACTTTTACGAGTAATCTTGGGTACATTACCCATTGGCTAATGAGAATCAAGTCATTAGGCTGTAATTCAGAAGCTGACATAATCATGCTGTCAGTCCAGCCAAAGATGACCTCCTGGCCACCAACAGGTCCCCAGTTTACACGGCTTTGAGAAGGAAAGGCTTCAATGAGGGGATCCAGAGTAAGGATCACCTCGTAAATTCCTGCGACTCGTAATCCGTTAAGATATGTTGGATTAATCTCACCAATTTGATCAGCGTAATGATAATTGCGGGCAATAGCAACATCAATGATGCTGCCAACTCCAACTTGTAATCCCATGACGGCTTCGAGATCCTCCACAACTCGTCGACTCAGAAGGATATTTCCAGGCGCTAAACGAAATACACCTTCAAGAATTGTAAAGCTTCGTTCAATACGAGCTAGAAACTCATTATCCGTGAGAAATGTTTGACAATCTTTTATCCCGCGCCCATAAGGCCAAGGCAGATAGTAATCATTAGGTCGTAGGTCCCCTATTTCAAAGAGCGCAATTGAACTATGCACGATGAAGGTTTCCTTTGTCGTATCCAATCGGTTAACATAATCCCGTACTGGATAAATTGCATTGGGATCATCGTTAGGGAAATGGGGGTTTTGGATGCAATAGTAGTGAAATGGTGTGTTGGAGAAATAGTCGTCAATAGCGACACGGCCACCAGTGTCGGTCCACACAAAAATTGAGGTAACTAAGGTTGCACCAATCATGATTCCAATCAGGAGGCTGATGGATCTGCGTTTGTTCCGACGAATGGCATGAAAAACATAGCCAGCCACATAGAGCGCACGACTAACTACTCCTTTTTCCGCAGCACTCTGTGAAGTGGGGACGGGGGGTTCTTCGAATTCATCAAAATTCTCCGTCGGTTCTGAAGCCAATTTCTACGCCTTGCCGTCGATTTTAATTATTGAGCCGCTAGCTGATTGGTTGCGTAACTCATTTTTGAAGCGGATGGAACGGGGTAATGACCGCGTGAGAGAATTGTGAGCCCAAAAAACTTTTGGAAGGGACAATAATATTATCCCACACAAGCTTTTGACCTCAATGAAAAGGCATATTGCCTACTAGATATGAGCAGGAACAGAAACGGGGGTTTGCCTTGACAACAGCTATCAGCATCTCAGAGTTGTCCAAGTTCTTTGGAAAAACCAAAGCCGTCAATGGAATATCTTTAGATGTTATGCGTGGTGAGGTATTTGGTTTCCTTGGACCAAACGCTGCAGGAAAATCCACAACAGTAAAAGTTGCGGCCACTTTACTCAGTCCGACTAAGGGCACCATCGAGGTTGACGGTCACGATGTCCGAACCGAGTCGGTGGATGTCAGAGCAAATATTGGTTTACTTCCGGAGGACGGAGCAACAACTCATTATGACCGCCTATCTGCATATCAGAATCTTGAGTATTTTGGACGTCTTTATGATGTACCGGAAGAAAAACTACAGGACCGAATTCCACAGCTTTTAGAATTCCTTGAACTCTCAGACCGAACAAATGACTCGCCCGCTACTTTCTCAACTGGCCTCAAACAGAAATTGTCCTTAGCGCGCTCTATGATTCATGACCCAAGTGTCGTCTTCTTGGACGAACCTACTTCGAATCTAGATCCTATTATGTCGCACAAGATCCGGGAGTTCATTGACCAACAAGCAGGCTTGAGAAAACAAACATTCTTTCTTTGTACGCATCTTCTCTCAGAGGTCGAAAAGCTTTGCGACCGGGTTGGCTTTATTTCAAAGGGCATTTTGGTTGAAGTTGGACGGCCAACGGAATTACGTCGTAAGTTTTGGAAGGTTCGAACCTACGAACTTCACCTCAGCGAGGTAGACCCCTCAAAAGCTCAAGCAATTATTCAGTCCACAGGATTAACTGCAGATATACGAACAGAGGAGAAAGTAGTGATTTTCGATATAGAAAAAGCAGAGCAGAGGAACCCCCAAATCTTGAAGGCCTTGATTGAATCGAAGATTAAGGTAGTCGAATTACGCGAGCGTGTTCCAGACCTAGAAGCTGTCTATTATAAGGTAATTGGAGGAGCGTAGTATGTGGAAAAAGCCTTGGTTAATTGCACGAACTGAAATTCCCATGGTGTTCAAAAGCCGATATGTGCGTATGATTCCTGTCATCTTGGTATTGATGTCTGTTGGTTTTGGTGGTGTGATGACCTTCCTTGTCTTGAGTTGGGGAATGACGGATCCAGTGGTTTTCAGCTTAATAATGGCAAGTGGAATGGGAATGGTCATCGTTATGTTACCAGTAATGTTGCCCGTGATGATAGCGGCGGACTCCATTGTGGGCGAAAAGGAACGACATACCTTGGTGCCCCTGTTGAGTACACCTTTAACTGATGGAGAATTGCTTCGTGGCAAGATACTCACAGCCCTGATTCCCGGTCTGCTAGTCGCCTATGGTAACCTAGTTTTAGCAGTTGCCATTGTTAACGGAATTGTCTTCTTTATGGCTCCACACCTGTTATGGGTGTGGCCGACATTCCTTCCCCTAGTCCAAGCGATAGTGATGCCTTTTCTCTTTTCGTTCCTTGCAGTAGCAATCATGGTCATTCTTTCTGGTCGAGCCAACACCGTTTATGATGCTTACCAAACTGGCGGGGTTCTCATTCTTCCTGCCATGATTTTCGGCTACTCGTCGTTTCTAGAGGGAACTGGGTTTGATTGGACAATCTTCGTCATTGGTTCAATCATAATGCTCATTTTAAACCTGATATTGTATCGTGTCGCCATTCGTCTGTTCAGTCGAGATGAACTAATTACCCGAACCGGGTAGCAGAAAATAGAATCTATCGAATTACGGAGGATTTCACAAAATGACCAAAATCTATCGAATAATTGCACGGGTTCATGAACTGCGTCAACAACCTGGTAAGAGTCCTTGTCGGCTTTACAAAGTTGGTGAAGAGTTTGATCTCTCCAAGCTGGATGAAAGGGCCAAGATCTGTCGCTGGGCGTTTAATTCCCTCTTCCCCTTTCTCACAGTCTTAGAGTTTGGAGGAGCCTTACCTTGGGAGCCTGATCCTGACCGCGCATATGTAGCCTGTCCAGATCCCCATAACATCGTGGTATTTGAACTCCGTCGAGTTGGTGAACTAGAAGACCGCGCGCCCACCTAACTTATCAAATGTTTACTGATCAGGGGTGTTTCAGGCGCTTTTCCACTAGGCTGTACAAGTAGCCAGAAGTAATTTCGACCAGAGAATTTGGATCGGAGCTAGAGGGCTGTTCCACAATTCGGACAGGTAACGCGATTAGAAGCCACTAATTTACCGCAGATTCTACAGGTAACAAGGCGGACTTGTACTGCCACTGCATCTTCGATGGCGGATGGAGTGAGGAGTATTCGTCCTTCATTGACCTCGATTTGGAATCGTCGGGGATGTCCAAGTTCGCGTAAAATGTTTTCAGGGAGAGGAAGGCGATCTTGGTTATCTAATTCGAGGACCCGAGTGCGTTCAAGCGATTTGAGGTGGACACCTGCGTCATGAGTACCACTGATAATTCCATCTCGGAGTTCAAGGGTACGCCGGGCTTTGGAGGCTATGAGTTGGCTATGGGTAACGATGAGGAAAGCGGTTCCAAAGTCTTTATTGAGGTCCTTGAATAGGTCAAGGATTTCCTCCGCATTAATTAGGTCTAAATCACCGGTGGGTTCGTCTGCGAGTACCAACGCAGGATTGTTCATGAGCGCCGAGGCAATTGCTACGCGTTGGCGTTCGCCACCGGATAGCTTTCCAGGAATGTGATCCATTCGGTTTCCTAGGCCTACTGCCTTTAGAAGTTCTTCGGATCGATCTCGTCGCCAAGCTTTTGAAAACCCAGCAATACGTGCACTAAGCTCCACATTTTGTCTGGCTGTCATATGATGCAGGAGGTTATCGACTTGAAAGACGAACCCGATAAACCCTCGTCGTGCAGCAGTAATTGTTAGATCATCGAGTTTCGAGATGTCCTGTTTGATATTAGACCAATAGACTTGACCAGCACTAGGGCGAAGGGTGCCACCAAGAATGTTTACTAGGGTGGTTTTTCCACTTCCCGAGGGACCGACTATTGCGACGATTTCGCCTTGGAAGATTTGAAAGGAAACACCCCGAAGAGCAACAGTTTCAATTTCCCCAGTTTGGTATATCTTGTAACAATCGTTTGCCATTAAGACTAGGTCTTCAGGTACTTCGGCGAATTCTTCTTCTTTGACCAAACCTGTGATAAGTTCTTGTGATGTCATTTTTTTTCTCCTTTTTAGAGGTTGCGGAGGACCCGCCCAACATTCGTGCGTCCTGCACGACGTGCAGGGATGTAAGTTCCAATGCTCATTCCGACTAAGACAATAGCGAGTACGAAGATGAGTAACAAGAATGGGATGCCCAACTGAAAGGGTACAACGAAGGGAAAGGGAAAGAGGCTTAACAGGACATTCATCAACAGCCAAGAGAAGATGAAACCAAGAAACATGGCAACGAGGAAGGAGACCAGGATGAGCCCAATGAATTCTCCGACAACAATGCTGATAATCTGGCGTCGAGTGCTGCCCACCGCTCGCATAATAGCATATTCTGTCTGTCGTTCTGTTACGATCACGCCTACAAAGAGTGTGAGCGCAATTATACTAATGACCAGGCAGGCCAAGAAGCCAATTGAAAGAATGCTTATCACTCCACGGTTGAAGAGGTATCCATCGGGATAGGCCTCTTCAAGCGAAAAGGTTGAAGGCGAATGAACCTTTGTGGGGAATCCCAGAGCTAGAACATTAGTTTGAACTTCTTCTATAGTTGCATGGTCATTAATACTGGCAAGAATCAATTGCATGTTAGTCATATTCAGACCAGTTAAATAACTCAAGTTGACGAGGGCATATGGTTGTGATTCTTGGAACTGAAAGCCATTAGTGGTATCTATTGGTCGGGAGGGATCCTCTGGATCAAAATACCCTAGCCCAGGTGTACTAAAGCCTAAACCCACAATTCTGAAGGGGAATTCTTCGGCGATTCCACCACCTTGTTCATAGACAATCACAGGGAGGCCTTCACCGACACCTCTACCCAATCGTTCAGCAAGTGTGTGTGGAAAGATAATCCCTGTGGGATCGTTTTGCAAGTTTTGAAGTACTGTGTAAGGATCGGCTCCTATTATGCTACTGGGATCCCATTTCCCTATTTCAATAAGAGCATCAACATCGATTCCATAAATTGCAAAGGAGATGGTTCCAATTAATCCCCAGGTCCGAATTAGTGGAGTAGCTTTTTCGATGCCGGGAATTGCGAGGACTTCAGCGATACGGTTGCTGGGAACAATGTCGCTTTGGATTCGAAGGTCTGCTCCAATGAAGTATTCGATTTGACGATTAGCATTTATTTGTACAGTTTGAGCTTCAACCACGGCGAAGATGGTAACTGAGAAAGTGAGAGTGAGAATCAGGAGGAGAGGTACGATACGCTCTCGTCGTGTTCGCATGCTTTTCTCAAAGATAAACGCTCTTTCTCCAAAGATCGGTCGAAAGCCCCGTGTAATTCCTGCTACACCACGGCGAACGATTCGGGATCCTGAGTCACTAAGTAGCGTCCAAATAACCACGGCATAGATGAACTGTAGGATGGCAACCATTGGAGTTGCGGGAATCCAGATAATTGCTACATAGAAGAATCCAAGTAATGCGAGACAGCCAATGAAATAGAGAATAGTGACGACGAGGTCTGATTCTCCTGGTGGATTGATACCTACCATTGCTCGATAGATTTCTGTCCGTAGGAAAGATCGGACATATATCATTGTAAAGACCAAGGGGGGAACTAAGCAAGAGATTGTTGCTATTATCCATGTGAGGGGTTCGAGTCTTACAACAGAGAAAAAGCGGTTGAATATTGTTAAATCAAATTGAAGAAAGCCTATAGAGGCGGGAATGAGGGAACCCACAAAGAGGCTAATCACCATACCTAAACATAAAGCTACAATTCCAATGGTTATAAACTCAAGAATGAAGGCCGCATAAAGCTGATAAAAACTAGCACCCCTTGCACGAAGAATAGCTACTTCAGCCCGGCGCCCACTGAGGAATATATTAGTTGCAAAAGTTGTGAGAAAGATGGAAAGGATGATTACTGGGGCGACGAGTACAGCCATGGTTTGACGCGAGCGATATGCCGCGATATATTCTTCAAGGAATAGAAGTTGGCGTTCACCAAACACGGATATGGCGTTCTGAAATTCAACTTCTGCTTGTTCTTTAAGGGCTCTAATGATTTGAGGAACGCGGTCTAACCCGTAGGTTAGGAGTTCTGCGGAATCTAGTCGAACTAAAAGTCGAGGGTAGACTGTATTGACCGTCAAGGTGTCGCGTGTGCCATCATCTATTTGGTTGTAATGGAAAATGATGCCATCATTCCAACCAAAAACCTGCTCTAGCCCTGACCCCACATAGTTTGTTCGACCCATTCCATCAAAGGCACTGTATAACACCGTATCTTCAGGTGGGAGAGAATAAATCCCAATGACCTGGACTTGTGTGATATTGAATCGGTTTATATCACCGATATCGGATGGTTCACTTGTTTCTACATTGATTGAGGCAACTGCAATATCGATTATGCTACCAATGGTTATGGTTTGATTGAGAACTGCTTCAGCATCTGCGACTGCTCGAGCGCTAATTAGACAAGTTCCAGGAGTTACTGCATAGGTACCAGTTATGTTTAATTTTGAGTGAAAAATTTCTAGGAAGCTATCTTGGACGAAGAATGTTTGGAGGTCCTTGATTCCGTTCGCATAAGGATATGGATAATAGAGCGTGCTTTCACTTAATTCAGTTCCGTTAAGAATTCCAACTGAATGGTATACTACATGTGAGTCTTTGTATATTGATTGAGATCTGAACCAATCTTGGACATCAAAAACTAATCGGGGCTGTCCAGAAACACGCTGGAAGACATTATATTGATAGATATTGCCTTCGAAATAGTCATCAATGGCAACTCGTGTTCCAGTGTCTGTCCAGACGAATACAGAGGATACGAGGGCAATCCCAATAACCATACCTAATAAAAGACTTAATGAACGGGCTTTGTGTTTGCGGATACTATTCCCCACATAACTGGCAATATACCAGCGACTGCCGGTTAAATTCGATGCAGAAACGGGCGAGCCAGAGTTTCTGCTCATGATTGCTCCTCCTCTTGGCCAAGATCAGTCCCGTAAACTGAAGTGTCGGTATGAAGTTTTCCATATTGGAGGACAAGAATGCGGTCTGCAGCACTAGCAACTTCAGGATCATGAGTAGCAACTACAAGCGCCTTGTTATGATTGTGAGCGAGTTCTTGGAATAACCGAATAATTTCCACTCCAGTCGTCGTATCTAAGTTACCAGTGGGTTCATCTGCAAGGAGAATAACAGGCTCATTGGCTAATGCGCGTGCAAGAGCGACCCGTTGCATCTGTCCCCCAGACATTTCGTTGGGATATTGTTCTGCTGAGTCTCGCATCCCAACCATGTCAAGAAGATCGAGGGCATGTTGAATACGCTCCTCCTTCGAGATATTGGCAAAAATCATCGGTACTTCAACATTTTCTCGAGCGTTCATAATATCTAGAAGATAAAATCCTTGAAACACGATGCCGATTTTATCTCGACGAAGAAGCGAAAGCTCAGTGTCGCTAAGCCCATTTAGGGATGTATTGTCGATTGATATTTCGCCTTCTGAAGGCTTATCAAGCAAGGCAAGGAGATTGATGAGAGTAGTTTTCCCACTCCCACTAGCTCCCACAATCGCTACAAACTCACCTTGCCTAACTGTGAAATCAAGCCCTTTTAGCACCTCGACTCTTAGTTCGCCCTCCTCATAGGTTTTGAATACATTTTTGCAATCAATAACAATGCGGTTGGAAGACAATCTCTGCACCTTGGTCTACATGATCGGCGGAACCTGTGGATAGCTGAAGCTGCATCTTTAATCTCAGCTTTAAGTGGCTGGCATGTACAAAATTCTACTTTAGAAGTTATCGGTTCTGGCAGCAATTATTTTTGTAAGCGGTAACCATGTCCTCAGATTTTAAAATGAAAGGGTCATGTTATGTGCAAGGATGCAAGCATGGTACAACTAAAGTTTTGGGAGCACTTTTTTGCCAAGAATTTGCATCTGCTCAACTTCTTTGTTGTGCGGGAACATGAAAATCACATCAGAGACGCCAAGATTTTGGAATTGCCGAAGCCGTCTAAGCATCTGAGCCGTTGTCCCCCAAAGCGCTTGATCAACTCGAGCACGATATTCTTCAGGTGCGATTTTCCGTTCTTTTGCACCTTCGATTATTGCAGTCTCCCTTTCTTGTTTTGATTTAAAGTGATTGGTCCACAAGCCCACTGAGATTCGGACATCATTCACATCCCGTCCATATTTTGTACAAAGGTCTGATAGGCGTTGTAATCTGGGCTGTAATGTCTCAGGTGTACTCATCCAAGCAATGTTGATTCCATTTCCATATTGTGCCGTTACGCGCAGCATCAGTTCTTTGCCCTGTTGTGCCCCAATCCAAATAGGCATGGACGCTGCAATGGTTTGGGATAGGAAATAACATCATTAACTTGGTAGTATTTTCCTTGGTAGGTGAATCGCTCGTTGGCCCAAATGCCCCGAATTATTTGCACCGCATCTGCTAACTGGTTAATCCGTGTTTTAGCATCGGGAAACGGATAACCGTAGGCATTGTATTCAATTTCTTTCCATCCAGCACCAATCCCAAATTCCAAACGCCCTTTTGATAACACATCTAAGGTTGCAGCCATTTTTGCAGTTAATGCAGGATTTCGATAACTCTGACAAAATACCATACTACCGACACGAATAGTAGGATTCTGTTGAGTTAATGCCACCATTAGCAACCAAGGATCTAAAAGAACCCGATCTGTGGCGTTCTTATCCAGCATAAAATGATCGCTAAACCAAAGAGTTGAATACCCATATTTTAAAGCCATGTCAGCGATGTAGGTGATGTCTTCAAAATTATAACCAAATTGAGGTTCTATTTGAACACCAAAATTCATTCTTACTCACCATCCTCGTGGAGCGTCCAACTAGTCTCTCATTGGGGGGAGCTTAAATAACATTAACTCGCTAACCCAGCGAGTAGAGATAAAGGACATGGAGTTACAAAAATCATGCCCGTCAAACTAGCGGAGATCGTTTCAGAGGTTAAAGATTATTGGGGATTACGTCGAAAACAGCCAATCGGCAACCTAGTCAAGGTGTTACGAAGAGAGGGATTCAAGTGCCCCCATGTTTTATCTTCAATTGGTGAGGATTCCGCAGCAATTGATCTGGGCGGGGACAATCTCATTCTCTTGTCAACAGACGCTGTCATTCCCGAGCTAGCGCAAGCTAAACCCTATATCGCTGGTTACGCAGCTATTTTGGTCAATGTCAACGACATTTATGCTGCTGGTGGTCGTCCGATTGTAGCTATGGTCAATATTGCCTTTACAGACCTTGAAGTGGGAGTTCAGATGATGGAGGGAATTTGCGAAGCGGGCCAGAAGTTTCGTGTTGAGGTAGTGCGGGGACATACCACACCAAACGCACCAATGAATAGCGTGAGCGCCTCGATTTGCGGGACGGTACCCCGTGATAATTATGTCAGCGCAGGCGGTGCTCGAGAAGGAGATCACCTAGTTCTTGCCATTGATCTGCAGGGCCGTGTATCACCCAACTATGAGTATGGATGGGATACCACAGCCCTCAAACAATCTGCAGAGATACTGACACGGTATGAAGCCATGCGCGTTCTATCAGACAAGAATCTTCTGAACGCGTCTAAGGATTTGAGTAATGGTGGTATCATTGGAACGATTCTCCTAATGCTAGAGTATGCTCAAAAGGGTGCAGAGATTGATCTCGAAGCAATCCCGATTCCTAAAGGGTTGGATCTCCGCACATGGTTGAAGATGTACATTTCTACAGGATTCGTCATAGCTACGTCACAGGAGCGAGTCAACCAAGTGATTTCGATTTTTGCTGAACATAAGCTCCATGCTGCAAAAATCGGAAATGTGAATGACAGTCAGAAACTAGTTTTAACTTTTGACAAGGATTCGATGACCATCTTTGATTTTCGTAAAGAAACCATTGTTGCACCCCCTCCTCCACCTCAGCTCAATCGAGTCTCCGCACTTGAGGAAGATCAACCCACGAGGAAAAAGAGAGCCTAGCCATAAATAGGAGTATGTGGTAAACATTTGTATGAACACACCTTCTGGTGATTAAGATGGCAAATGAGGAAAAAGACTGGAATGCTGAAGCTTCGAAAGTAACCAAGACCGTTCAAGATTTTGTAGAAGAGCTCGCAACGGCTGTTATGGAAGAGAGGCAACTTAGAGAGACTGCAGAAGCGCGGATAGAGGAACTCATGAAGGAGTTAGAGAGCAATAAATCCAAAGCCGAGCGGTTGCAGCGGACCGTCAATGAATTGAAAGTCTCTGCTGACGAGGGATCTAAACTCCAGACCGAAAATGAAGCCCTCCAATCTGAACTTAATGCCATCAAGACTCAGCTCGAGAAGATGTCGACTACTTACAAAGAATTAATTGCTGAACAAGAAGCTACTATCCCTGTACAAGAGCTTCTGGCGTTATACATTGCTTTGCTCGAAGAAGTGTTCTTTGCTCAACCTCATGCCAAGACGCTCTTTCTGTTGCATGGCCGAAAGAAGCAAATGACCCGTGATGAAATTATTAAGACCGCAGGTCACGAAGCCACGGCAATTCGTAAAGCCTTAGGAGATTTATCCCGAGCTAACCTCATCGATTATGATGTTGAAAAGGGAAACGCTCAATTGAAGAAGCGCCTCTATCCAACCTAGACTTTCAAATCGGTTAGCAATTGATTGAAGCGTGGAAGAGAATGAAGATTAGCGGTTAACGAGCACAAATACCGGCTGAGCTCAGCATTAATTATTCGTTCCAAATCAGAAAGGGTTTTACTGTCAGCTGCACGGTCAACTAGTTCACTAGCGCTACGATAGATTACTCCGACTACACGTTTTTCAATAGTAGGCGGTCCCCAATCAAAGGATCGCAGAATCCGTTTAGCCTCGTTAAGACTCAATTTCACGGAATTCGCTCTGATGGCGTTAGCAAGTTGTTCGTAAAATTCCCCTGAAATGGTGACGATTTTAGTGCTTTCACGACTAGTCAGTTCTGTCCCCATTGTTCCTCTTCGGAGGAGTTCTTGCATCAGTCCAGCACAAGGCGCCTCAGCGAGGAAGCGACGGATTAAATCAAAGAATACCTGACTGGCAATCTGAGTGACCTTTGCGATGACTTCACTGGGTTCACTGTACCGGAAGAGTTCACGACACGCTTCAAACCAGTAGTTTGGAAGAAGGATGTGGCTTCGACTAGAATATTTATCCAGCAGTTGCTGGATAGGAGGCAGGAGCTTATTGGGATCGTTGATGGAAAGGCGTCGCTGAAATGGTTTGCCGGTTAGTTCAGCAAGGTCTTGAGTCGCCTCGATCACTAATCGCTGTGCCGCAGCGATGGGTTCTCTAACATCAGTTGTTGATACTTTGGCTTTTCGCGAGGTTGCGAGCGAATCCAAGGCAGTTTCAATTCGACCAAGGTGAGTGAGAATAACTTTGATGGTATCATCCACGAAGGATGAGCCTGAGGTTGTGTTATCGTTTCTGGTATTTCCCAGTGCTTGTTTCACTGAATCATGAACAGCGCGAACACCGTTAGCGAGTTGATTAATTTGTCTAGGGCTTAAGTCACCTTCAGCCTCTAAGGTTATCAGGGCGTGAATGAGCGTGGAGTTTACTGTGGTAAGAATGAGAATGCGTTCCAGTAATTCTTCAGCTGTTATCATCCTATCTCCGCTCCACGCATTTGGAGCTACTTAAGTTCGAGATTGAAAAGCTCAGCTACATCACGAATAGCAGCCCGTAAGACTTCTTCAGTGACACCTTTTGATTTCTTGAACCACCCGCGACGAAGAGGCGAGGGGCCTGCGTGTAAATCGACAAGTTCAGTAGCAGAGTTAATTAGGTCTTCAATTTCAGGGAGTTGGGGTAGACCAAGGAGTAATAGCAAATCAGAGGGGTGTGATTCATCCTCGAAGGAGACAAAGCAGGGAGTGATCGCGGCACCCTTTGCAGTGTATTTTCTTAGGGCTTCTTTGATATGCGGGTCGTATTCTGCTCGGGCAAATTCACGATTTCCAGAGAAGTTATAATAGGTAGAAGAGGCGTTTGGTTCGTTTCCGATTTCAGCGAAGCTACAGTGCTCAACGGCGTATTTGACCATTGTTTTAAGCTGGGTAGGGATGTTTCCAGCTGAGGGAATAATACTGACATCGGTGTATAGACAGGGAACGACGATAGGGTCAAGTTTACGAGCATAGTCGGCGATGTCGGTGGTGGGAAATACTTCCTTGCCTGGTTCATTGACACCTGGACTGAGCATGTGTTCGACAAACCGCAGAGCAAGAGGATTAACGAGTTCAACGAAAGCCGATTCTTGTGCTCTAGAAACCTCATTGGCCCCATCAACGGTGGAGGGAACCATTCCTTCGATATCTGTGACTTTCGCCACATCGATCGAGAGTTGTCGTTGGAGGAAGTCAGCAACTTCGCCCTCACGCCATGCGAGGATTCGGCGCAACATAGCCCGGTTGCTCAAAAGGCAGACCAGATCTGCACCGCGGTCTTCAAGTTGGCCACGGAGAAGCTTGGATAAGGACCACATAGTGTTGAGAGCTTCAGAGGTTTGGTCTTTGAAAGGCAACACGGTAAAAACATAGACGAAGATTCGGCGACCTTCTTCTTCTTGGAACCGTTCTTTGAGAATCTCAATAAGGGCAGGTGAACCACCACATCCTGTTCCACCACCTGATGAGGTGAAGATGACAAATCCAGAGACGCCTTCAAAACCAAGTTGAGTAAGTTGGCCCATTATGACATCTTTAAAGTCGTGAACATAGTTGTACCCGTCAGTGAAGTTGCCTCCACAGCCAATGTCTGAGGCACCATAAAGTAGGGTATTTTCTTTGGGAATGTCATATTTTTGACGGAGTTTCTGGATGTCCGAACGGTCGGTATTCATACAGAGGTATCCTCGGATGCGTGGGGGTAACATGCGTTCCCGTGCCTGTTTTAAGTAAGCGCCCACAAGATTACTTCCGCATTCCCCAATGCCGATTGCGAAGACTTCCGCGACTCGTGGTGCTTCATCGGATGTTTCCATGGTTTCTCATTCCTTTTTTTCATTGGCTCCTATTTTTTCTTAGTCGTTTTTTTGGCTGTTTGCTGGGTTGTTTGTTCTCCTTTCTTATCAGCCATTACAGCGGCTAATTCACGAGCAGCCCATGAAAGATAGCTGGCAGTATCCTCACTGGTATAGGTTTCACGAATGCGTTTCTCAATTTCATTAAGTTGTCGATTTCGTTCAGCTTTTGGTGCTGCGGGGTTGTAATCTGCAAGGAAAATTCGTAAAGCTTTATGCCATTCATCTAGCTGCTTGATCCGATCCAGCCATTGATCCTCAAGGCTCCGAATGGTGGTGAAGATGTCTATCGCTTCTGGAAGGGAGTCTATGCTTTCTAGTTTCTCACGCATGTTCTGCAGAGTCTCTAGGGGGAATATCATTTGGCTGAATTCACGGGGTCGAGCATCATAGACCCGTTTAATAGTCGAGTAATATTCGGTGGTGTTTTCTAGTAATTGTTCAAATGCTGAGGCCGTCTTTGCCTCCATGTTGCGAAGAATGTCCAAAACGCTGTTTTGTGCTTCAATTAAAGCCATGCTTATTTCCAAGACTTCTGTGACTTGTTCTGCAGCTAACGCATCTTGAACTCGGGCTAGAAGTGTCTTTAGTTTAACAACAATTTCTGCTTGACCATGTCGTTCGAGGAGATCGGTAACAGAGTTGAGGTTGCCCCAAACCTCGTTGGCTTTCATTCGGATATCCTTGAGTAACTTCGGTTCGGTAAGTAACTCCCGTAATTCATCAAACCGGTCAGGGAGCTCTTCGATATTTGCAGGGAGTTTCTCTTGGAGCTTGACTGATTTTTTCACATAACTATCAGTTTTGATACCCAGGGTGGTAGAGACATTGGTCAGTTCAGAATATGCCTTGATTTGTTCATTGAGAGTTTGGTTGAAGTATCCAACAATCCGTTTTTCGAAGAGCTCGACAATATGATGCGCCTTACGGATGGCTTCCTCGTATGTTTCGCTTGCAGGGACAACGCCTGTTAGCTCCTGAATAGCGGCTTGCACTTCTGAGGGGATAGTTAAGTTCATGCCTAATAATTTGGAGACAGCAAGGCGGAGTTTCAAATCTAACCGGTATTTGAGGTTCTCAATGGCATCTTGGGCTTTATAGAGGGCATCACCTTGGGCTTCTCGCGCAACCGCTTCGATTTCTTCAAAACTCGTACTGTTTCGGATTTGACCAATTGCACTTTCCAAGAACTCTTCCATGGTTTTGAAGGATTCCCGATAAGTGGGTTTAATGACTTGAATCTCAGCTAATAGGGCATTAAGTTCGCGTTCCCAAGCTTTTCGGAAGAGATCAATGCGGTTTTCAGCGTGTTTTTGAAGTCGTGCATAAGCTTCGACGAGTTCAGGAAAGGCGATATCAGTACTTCGAACGGGGGCAGGTGCGGCGCCCATGGTTGTTTTATCTAATATTGTGGTAGCTGTTTCTGAGATGCGGGTAAGGAGAGCTTCCTGCTCGCGAATTTCAGCTAATAACTTACCGTGTTCATCAATAATCTGAGCAGCCACTTCAGAATATATTTTCACAAGGCTATTGAGGTCGGCTTTTTGGAGTTTTTTAGAGCTTCGTGCTACAAAGCCATCAAGTTCGTCAGTGTTTGGAAGAACCTTGCGTTTTACTGCTCGTGTTAACTCATCGATAATTCGCATAGTTTCACTACGAATTGCAGTTTCCACATTGGTGTTGTAGGCTTGTAAGCGTTCATAACTTGCAATGAGGGTTGCTAAATCAGCATCTTTAGGAACTTCTGGTGGAGGTGGCGGCAAAAAACTGGCTTCTTTCGAGATATTGGCGGTTGCTAGGGTACGGTTGAGCGTGTGAGCGAATTCGAGTAATTGGCGTCGTACCTCACTTGAGGCTTTTAGGATTTGACCGTCATATTGCTGGACTAAGCCAAGTAACGTCGTTAGGTTGGCTTCGTCTTCCAGTTGTTTAAAGATAGCATCTAACGAGGTGGAAATTGCCATTGGTACATTCAGATTGAGGCCGCGTGCTGTTTCTAAAAGGGCAAGTGAGGATTCGATACTGCTTTGGAGTTTTGCTCGAAGCGTGTCGACAACTTCGCCTCGTCGACTGGTCAGATATTCATGTTCCTTACGGAGTGTTTTACGAATTTCGAAAAGGTCCGGAATTGTATTAAAATCTACAACATCGCGTTCAGCACTAATTGACACATCACTAGTGTCAATACCCACGAAGCGATCATATGTTTTGATTAACGCTTTATTACGCTCAAGCATGTCATTGGCTTGCTTAAGGAGCGCTTCACGAAGTTGTTTAGAAATTCCTTCGAGGTTTGATACAAACCGGGATATTACCGGTAAAACTACAGTAAATCCGCCTTGGGTTGAAGGGAAGGATAGCCGGTTTAAATCGCGACCTAGCTTGAGGTCAAAGGTCATGATAGTTCCCTTCAAGTCTTCAAGTTCTGTCATGTAAGTGCGCAATAGTTCGATGTGAAGACGCAAGGCTCGTTGTAAATTATCTTGAATTTTAGGGATCCCAACTTCAATTTGTTTGGCTAGTCGTCGCTTCTTCAGGCCTAACGAAAAACTGGTTTTAGCGTCCCGATCAAACCCTTCTAGTGCTAAAAGTTCCCGTCCTACATCTTCCATAGCCGTTTCTGCTTCCGAAGGCAAAACGCCCATGATAGTTCGACATTTTACGCTAATATCTTTGAGTGTTGAATAGGATTTACGCAGCTCTGCTATCGATGTAGTCACTTTTCAGCCCCCAGGGTAAGTGGCTTACACTCACTTCTTTAACCATTGGGAAGTGTATTCTTAACTCTTTTGAGCGGACACAGATTTCTATTACAAGAACTAAATTAAAGTCAAAGCCCCTATTTCTCAACCTTCACCAATAATACCAAATAAAGATGGGACAACGGTTATGTCTAAGCCAGATCAGAGGCAGAAGAGTTATGAGAAATTACTTCGGGCAGGATACATCGCTGCTGAAGCCCTGAGGTATACCTGTAACCTGGTAAACGCAGGTGAATTGCTATACACCATTGCTGAAAAAGGCGAGGAGTATATCCGCAAACTTGGTGGTCAACCTGCATTTCCCATTAACCTCTCAATTGATCATCATGCAGCTCACTATACTCCTCCACTTACCGACCCAACCGTTGTTCCTAAAAAGGCTTTAGTCAAAGTGGATTTAGGAGCTCATGTGGATGGGCACATTGCTGATAACGCCCGTACGGTCTTAGTAGGAGATGATGACGCCCTTCACAGATTAATTACAGCCGCTGAAACCGGTGTACAGGCTGCAATCCAGACCATTCGAGCAGGAATTCGAGTCTGGACAGTTTCGAAATCAATCTCTAACGCTATCCGGAAGCTTCATGCCAGTCCAATTGAAAACCTGACAGGCCATAGCATTGAACCCTTTAATCTTCATGCGGGAGTTTCCGTTCCAGCGATTACCCGTTCTCATGAACGATACACCTCACCCCGATTACAAGAGCATATGGTAATAGCCATTGAGCCCTTTACTACCTATAGCCGAAACCCCATTGTTGATAACCTCGAAGCCGGACATATTTTTGGCTTTACTCAAACCCGGAACCCTCAGAGTTCTAAACTCCGGTCTTTATTCAGTCAAATGAAAGTAAAATTTGGTCAACTCCCCTTTGCTTCGCGATGGATGCGCGAGTTGGTCGAACCTAAAAAAATTCCATCCATTTTAAATCGCTTACAAAACGAGGGGTGTATTCATAATTATCCAATTTTAGGTCTACGAGATAAGAAGCCTATTGCCCAGGCGGAGCACACTGTAATTGTGCAACCAACTGGGTGCATTGTTACCACTTTGCAAACCCAAATGGGAGGAAGTTGAATGGATCATCAAGAGCTACTACGCCAACTCATAGCATTCCCCACTGTTAATAATCCCGCTGAGAATTTACGCCCAACCCGCGAGTGCCCTGAGTTCTTAGAGAACCAATTACGAGAAGCGGGAGTAGATGCAAAAATATTGGAACAGCAAGGATACTTCTCAGTTTTAGGAACTATAGGTACTGGACGCCCTGTGACGCTTCTGCTGGCACATTTCGATGTGGTACCAATTGGCCCAGGATGGGATACAGATCCCTTTGAATTGACCATCAGAGGAAACAAGGCATATGGACGAGGAACCGCTGATGACAAAGGAAATGTCACTGCCTTGCTGCTCGCAGCGGAGGAGATTTGCACCCTCGAATTGCCGGGAACTGTTATTGTTGCGATGACTGGTGATGAAGAAATTGGAGGGAATAATGGCGCACCAGTTGTTCGTTCAACCTTAGAGCTAAAGGGTTTATTCCCAGATTATCTGATCACTGCTGATGGCGTTGGTATGCAAATCGTGACACGTCGTCGAAACACATGTGGTGTTACAATATCAGTTCCAGAAAATCCTGTAAAGCTTCATGGAAGCTCTGAAACGCATCGCTTTCTCACTGAATTCGTCGGCCGACAATCACGCCATTCTGCCTATTTTCTCCCCGGAGTGGATCGCCATGCCTTGCTAGCTGCATCCAACTTCCTTCTCCAACACCCTCAAGTGCAAGTCGGGCACATTACTGGAAGCTTTCTCAAAAGTAATGTTGTTCCCGATTGGTTTGAACTAGAAGCGATTACCCCTTCGCTGAATAAGTCTAACTTCGCTTGTGACAGTAATCTCACTCGTCTTTTACAGACTCTCTTACCCCTATCCCGAGTGCAGTTCCCAGTAAAGCGCAGTGATTACGGAGTAACCTTTTGTCCCAATCTGTTACAAAAAAAGGGAAACCGATGGGAAGTCTACCTGGATGGTCGCGCCATGACTACTGATTCAGAACCCGTAGAGGCTGCAATGCATGCCATCTTGGCTGAGAAACTCCAACAAATTGACTATCAGCTAGTCGTTCATATGGGGAAGGCCTACATGAACACACCCACCGAATCAAAGCTGGTGAAAACGGCTCAACGAATCGCAGAAAAATTTAGTTTCAACACTCAACCCATTGAGCTAGGAGGCGCCAGTGATACTCGCCACTTCTCAGACCGCCCTATTGAAGCCATCGATTTTGGTCCAATCGGCTTTGGTGTCCATGGATCTAACGAGTATGTATTACTCGATTCGCTTCCCCGGACTGCCTCCTTCTATTCTAAACTAATCCAAGAATTACACGGCTAATTGGGCATTTAGGCTGCACGAGCAGGTCCAGGCACTTGAGGAACAGGAGCTGCAGGGCTTTTCACGAGCGTTTCGTTCACTTTTAGGTAACCCATCGATGTAATGATCCGAATGATGGCGATGGTGAACATCATCCAAATTACTGCTATGCCATAGGGGAGGATCAGTCTGAGAAAATCTAAGATGACTCCTGAAACCATGGCTGCAAGAAAACTACTTGCTCCTGTGCAGAAGTTGAAGAGAGCAACAACACTTCCTCGATGTTTTAGTGGCGAAGAATCAAGTAACCAAGCGGTACTACTTACGATAAATAACCCTGTAAGACCCCCACCGAAGATGTTGCTGGGGATAAGGAACCAGATGTTCCCTGTAATAGCACCCAAGGAATGAAAAACAGGAGCAAGGAAAATCAAGGAACGACTTACAAAAAGCACGGGTTTGCGCCCATAATGGTCGGTGAGCCAACCACCAGAAAGCTGGGCAACCCCAGAGCTAATGTTGAAGATAGCGGTAAACACGCCAATAAAAAACAGGTTCACACCAAGTATACCTCTTACAATAATTGGAAACAAGGGCCAGGCTCCACCCATTGATGCAAAAAATAGGGTGTTGATGACGAGGAAAGGGATGAACTGAGGCGTACTCTTCACTGCCTTTCGGATCTGAAAAACACGACGTTTAGAAGGTTTAACGGTTTCTGTGAGCACTAACACAACTATCAACGACACTGTTAATGAAACCGCGGCAACATACATTGGTACCAAGTACTCCGCGATACCAATCAATCCTAGTGATGTTGCTAAGAATCCGATAATTATCAAGGCTATAGCAGATGCGACGGTTCCGATTGCAGTGATTATCCCAACGAATCGGCCTCGCCCCTTTAGGCTCGTTATATCTCCGAGTAACCCATTCCAAGCCGGAATGGCAGAACTTCCAACCACTGTAGGAACTAGGAGGAGAAGAATCAGCTGCCAAGCAGTCTGGGCAAACGGAATTAATGCCGCAGTAATTCCAACTGCTATAAGCCCAAGAAACAGGAAAGGGCGTCGACCGAACCGGTCAGAGAGGCTTCCCCAAGCCCATTGCAAAGAAGCGTTACCGATAGTTTGAACCGCAGTTACTGCACTTTGTTGCACACCCGTGGCACCGAGATCCACTGCGAGTGGTCCAGTGTAGGCCCACAATAGATTAGCCCCAATCTGCCAAGACGCCCAAAGGCTAGAGACTCGAATCGGTTGTTGGTTGTTAGGTTGTTCTGGAGATGGCTGGTCATCAGGCATAGGTCGTGCCTTCTTTACGGGCGAGTGGGAGCCTTCAGGAATAAGAGTAGAAAAAGCTTGTTAAACAGCATACATTCTAATGGTATTACTGATAAAAATCTTGGATTGGATGTGATAAGTTTGGGTAGGGAATTTGCGCAAAAAATCCAGAAGGCTACTAAGGCACATGAGGAGTGGCGGCAGCAATGCTTGAACCTCATTCCCTCCGAAAACATTACTAGTCCACAGGTTCGGGAAATGCTAGCCTCTGATTTTGGACATCGCTATGCGTGGGATGAGCCGTGGTATGGGGGACAAAAATACACCATTCAAATTGAAGACCTAGCGATCCAAGCCGCGAAGAGACTATTTAATGCCCGTTATGCGAATGTGCGACCACTTTCAGGTCATATGTCGTTAATGTCTGTGATTATGGGACTGTGCAAACCGAAGGACACCATTTTGATTTCGCACAACGATAATGGTGGCTATCCCTTGAACCTCCAGGCCAGATTTCCACTTAATGTTCAATATTTTCCCTACCTAAATGACCAATACTCGATGGATGTACAGGGAGCAATTGAACTCATCGACCGTTCTCGACCAAGACTTGTCATCTTAGGGGCAAGCATATTCATGCAACCACACCCTGTTCGAGATTTAGTTAAGATATCGCAAGAAACCGGGGCGATCCTCGTGTATGACGGATCACATGTTTTAGGCCTCATAGCAGGGGCACAATTTCAAGACCCATTTCGTGAGGGAGCACAGATCCTGCTGGGAAGTACACACAAGACCTTTTTTGGCCCCCAGGGAGGAATTATCCTGGTCAAAGATGATTTGCACCTTGCTGAGCAAATTGATGTAACCCTTCGACCAAATCCCGTGCTCGTCGATAACTATCATCACCATCGCGTTGCAGCCTTGGCTATTGCTCTATCAGAACTTCTAGCCTTTGGAAAAGCCTATGCCAAACAAGTTGTCGAGAATGCACAGGAACTAGCTCACGCTTTAGATGAACATAATATCCCTGTTGTCGGAAAGTCTTGGGGATTCACTTCTTCACACCAAGTTCTGCTTCAAACAACTAGCTTCGAACATGGACGCCAAATACGGGATCAGCTTGAAGCAGCAGACATTATTGCCGATATAGGAGTTCGACTGGGCTCACAAGAGATTACTCGTAGAGGCATGAAACAAGCTCATATACGAAAAGTGGCATCTTTAATCGCACGCCGCCTCAGGGGAGAGAGTGTTCCAGCCATTAAGAACGAAGTGCATTTACTTGTAGACCAGTTTCGAAAAGTTGAATTCTGTTTTACTGATTGAGCGGATAAAACAATGAAGAATTATGTGATACGAAGAAAAAATCGCTCCGACTGGTACTCGCCATAAAGTTTTTTGCACCTTTGCTTCGATAGTTTAGTATACAAATGGGGATTTTTGTATGCCTACTGAGCTACCTGAGGATATATGGGAAGAAGCAGGAAAGAAATGGCGATACCGCAAGTCATTGGCAGAGAAAGGCGAAGCCCCCAGTGAGCCGCCAGAAGAGCCGTTTATCGACAACAGAAATGACTCACTAGAAGATGACACAGAGGCTGAAGATCCGGAACCTGAAGTGTCGATGGTTTCAGCGGAAACAGAGGTTGAAAAACAGGAGCTTGAAACATCAATGGTGTCGGTGGAAACTGAGTTAGAGCAGATGAAAGAGGAGAATATCAGGTTATCTGAGCAGGTTGGTGAACTCATCAACCAGGTTGAGGAAATTGAAACCCTAACCCAACGGTTAGATCAAGCCAATACGGACAATACGAAATTCCGAGAACAACTTAAAGAGAGTAAAGAAGCAATCAAACAAAAGACAATTGAACTAGAGAAGATGGAGAGCCAGTTTACAGAAGCTGAGGGGAAAGTGGAGAACCTCAATGAGCTATTGAAGAAGCAAGAAAAAAATGCTAAAGACCGTGAAGACCAACTGCTTTTGCAGCTGGATTCCATGGCGGAGCAAATTGGAAAATTACGGGGAGTCATTAGAAAACGCGATGAAGAGCTGGTTAAATTACAGAAGGACATTCTGACCAAAAAGGAGCAAGCTGATGGCGCGTTGGAAGAAGCTGATAAGCTCCGAACCGTTGGAATCGTCCAGCGTGAAGCCGTTCAGGATACTACTGTTCTTCGTCGACGGGTAAACGACTTAGAGGTTGAACTTGACCAGTTATACCGAACTTTAGAAAAAGACCCTAAATACCGTATTTACTTGTTAATTCGTGAAACTGGAACACGCACCCTTGAGGAGCTTAGTAAAGTGCTCGGTGTCGGTGTCTTCGAAACTCGCCGGCGAGTTCAGGAATTGGTGCGCGCTGGATTACTTGACCTGCAAAATGATAAAGTCAAGATTTCGCGGCGTAAATAACGATTAGCCACAATGTCCGACTTGTTTAAAAATGGAATCTCACACATAGACGAATTAATCCTCGGGAGTGGCTAAGAGGAGAACACAACCTATGATACAAGTATCTTATGTTCGAAACGGGGAATTTCGCAAACTCACCAGTAAGGAAGATTTCCGAAAATTATGGCGTGATCTGGATTTCATTTGGGTAAATATCGCGCAACCAAACAAGGAAGAACAGGAACTTTTAGAGCTATATCTCTCTGTTGATGCGAAAAGCCTAGTTCGCGTCGTCGAAGAATCAAGCCTTGGGCGATATCACCGATTCTTCGAATATTCAGCTTTTCATGTCCCTACAATGAAAGCTGAACCCCTACTTCATGTAGAGCCAGCCGTGATTCTTCTTGGTGAAAAAATCGTGGCCACCATTAGCTCAAATATTCCAGTTGATGCAATCGCTGAGGTAGAAGAAACGATTAGAAATCTGATTGCTACAGATCAGGATGTGACCCCGTCCATCGTAGTCGTTCGTATCATCCAAGAAATCATTGAAAGAAATGTTGTCATAATTAATCGAATTGCTATGTCTACGATTCAGTTAGAGGAACAGTTTACCGATATTAGTGTGAAAGATTTACTCAGCAATATTCAGCGTATTCGCCACTATCAAAACGAATTCTATCAGCACCTGACAATTCAACGACACATTGTTGATTTAATGCTTCAACATGTTCCCCGTTACCTTCATCTTACCGAAGAACTCCGGACGCTTCTGGGCACAACAACTTCTGAAATCGAACGCCAACAGCAGACGCTCGAAATTAATGCTAGGAGCCTTACAGATTTAGTTTCTTTGAACTCGATTTTTTTGGCAAACCGATTAAACCGAATTATCGTCATCCTCACAGCCATCACCGTAACAGTTGCTGTGCCTTCATTAGTCGCCAATATGCTTGGAATGTATAACATCTTCAACCCGAACCCTCTATTCTATCTAGGGGGTGGAATCCCAATCTTCACATGGCAGCTGCAACTGTTAATCATGATACCAGCAATTATTATCCCCTTGATTTGGGTAATTCGCAAGGGATGGGCGCGACCTTTTCCAACCGAAGGAAAGCAATAGCTTAAACCTCACAAGCTCTTTTCATATGAGCACATTCCGTTGTGAGGTTGAGTGAGCAGTGAACTCAGTTAGCAAAATACAGTCCTTGACAAAAATGATTCAGGAGTTCATCCCGAATGGAACGCACTTGTACATTGAAGGAATTTTGGTCAACCGATTACCAATCGCAGCCGTCCATGAGATTATTCGAGCACAACGCCGAGAACTTCGTATTGTGAGTGCCCCCAATGGGCTCGCTGTGGACCAATTGATTGGTGCTGGTACAGTAGCTGAAGTAGAATTCTACTTCTTAGGATTCATGACAAAAAATGGGTTTGCCACCATGCGACGATTTCGGTCCGCTGCTGAAGCAGGCTCCATTCGAGTGAAAGAAAGTATGGGGTATGCAATCTGTATGGCGCTGCGAGCCGGAGCCTATGGTATTCCTTACATTCCACTTCCCGATTTTCGTGGTTCAGATTTAATCAAGGACCGGGCAGATTACAAGGTGATAACTTCTCCGTACAATGATGAAGAAACGGTGATCACTGTCCCAGCTTTACGGCCAGATGTGCTTCTCCTCCATGCACATACGGCCGACGAAAAGGGGAATGTTAGGTTAGACGAACCCTGGCCTTACTTCACTCTGACCACCGCTCAAGCTTGTCGCCATGTTATTGTCACCATCGAGGAAATAGTCAAAACCCTTCCTGCGCAGCATACTACGCTTCCCCATTTCTTGGTTGATGCTATCGCACATGTCCCATATGGTGCCGCTCCAACGGCGTTAAATCACCGCTACGAGGTCAATGCAACGCACATCGCGTTATACCAGGAAGCTGCGACAACAGCGGCTGGATTTGATCAATACCTCCAAGACTACATCATTGGTTGTTCCAACCATGAAGCCTTCCTGAAAAAAGCCGGTTACCCTCTTGCCTGGATTCAGGTATCAAATAAACAACCTTCATAAAGTGAGCCACATCATGACAGAAGCCAGATATACCTACGATGAACTAATTCTTGTCACTCTTGCTCGACTTTTACAGGATGGAGACCGCGTTTTCACAGGAGTGGCCAGCCCTGTACAAATGCTAGCAACCCTCCTTGCTAAAGCGACGCACGCGCCAAACCTTTTATACTTCACAATTCTGGGTTCGATCAACCCAAACCCACACAAACTTCCCTTTTCAACAGGTGATCCACACCTCTTCGATGACTGCGAAAACACCATTACCTTCCCGGAAATTTTCGACCTAGCTAATAACGGGCTAATGGATGTGGCCTTCCTGGGCGGCGTGCAAATTGATCAATTTGGCAGTATGAATATGAGCGTAATCGAAAACGCCTCAACACGCTCAGCAATCCGGTTACCAGGCGGAGCAGGAGGACCCATCATGATCCGAAGTTTTCGCCGCATTATCTCTTGGCGTCCCAATCATAGTAAACGGTGTCTTGTTGATACCGTACCCTTTGTCACTAGCCCAGGCTGGATACCGGCGGCAGAGGGAAAGCGGTATGGAGGACCGGATGTCATTGTAACCGATTTGTGTGTGTTTTACTTCGAACGAGATTCAAAAAGAATCACTCTACGATCAGTTCACCCAGGAGTTGAGCTAAGTTGGGTGATGAAGCAGACAGGGTTTGAATTCATCACTCCACAAGAGATTCCCCAAACACCGCCTCCAACGGCTTATGAAGTGAAAGTATTAACGACTCAGATTGACCCAGCGGGAACCCGGCACGCTCTACTTCAGCCACCACGATTGTAGGTTGTAGAGCGAGATGACACAAAGCTTTATAAGCAATTTTTAGCACTGATGCGAAACGAGCCCGGGTAACGCTACAAGGTTTTTCACCGTTAATTTGTTGGTGAGCTTAGTGCTAACAGATAAACAATTTGACTTCGTTAAACGCCTCATTCAACGGCGTGGATTCACCATTACCAAACGAGTCGAAGGTGAAAAAGAGGGACTCGTTGATATTCACGCTAAATCCACCGATGCAAAGAAGAAGCTGACCCTTCTCGTTCGAATTGTACTGGATACACCCACCATAGGAGTCGAAATCCTTCGGAACACCATAAAAGAACGAGAAGCCGGTGAGTTTAGCAACGCCATTCTCATAGGGGGCGAACGATATACATACGCTGCCCGTCGTGAGGCGAAGGAGTTAGATGTTGAATTACTCCATCGTCGTTTCCTTTCAATCGACTTGTTTATGCACGAATTAGTTCCTACACATGAAATGCTCTCTGAGGAAGAAATCGTAGAGATTGAAAAGGAATACGGGATTGACCGAGAACAATTACCGAAAATGAAAGTTGGTGACCCTGCTGCAAAGGCTATCGGAGCACGCCCGGGAGATGTACTGCGCATTGTCCGAGAATCTGAAACAGCCGGTCACCACCTCATGTATCGCTATTGCATTAGTTAGCTTACCTTACCCGCAAATTTCTTCATGAACTTGGTAAGTTCATCTTGTGTCGGAAGCGCCGTCATGGCCCCGATTTTTGTGATAACTAGCGAAGCGACAGCCGTTCCTTGAGCAACTGCTTCACGAAGACTTGTTCCCTTGGCTAATCCAACCAGCAAGCCGGCGTTGAATCCATCTCCCGCCCCAGTTGTATCTCGAACAGGAATATCGAAAGGAGATTGAGTAAATTGATCAAGTGTGCCATCGTTAGATTTGGTTGAGATTAAGCTCCCTTGGTTTCCTCTTTTAAGACAGATAGTATGGGGACCAAGTTCATGTGCTTGGATGAGCGCATGTTTCATGTTTTTCGTGGCAAACAAGGCCTCAAGTTCTTCTTCAGAAGGAAGGAAAATATCAACGGTCTTTAGGACCTGACGCAAAGTGCGTTGATAGCCTTCTAAGCCATCAACCCAAAGATCTAAACGAAGGTTTGGATCGAACGAAACGATTGCTCCGTGCGATTGTGCTAGTTCAATAGCGTGTATAGTTGCTTGACGACTTGGCTCTCGAGTTAAACTGACCCCGCCGAAGTGCAAGTATTGTACCCCTTGTAACCAATCCTGTGGTAATTCGTCTTGGGTGAGAAGAGCATCAGCACACGGTTCACGATAAAAAAGGAAATCACGATCGCCAGCTTTTGATCGACTGACAAATGCTAACGCCGTGGGCGCCTTGTTCGTGCGGACGATGCCTTTGGTATCTACACCGTTTCGATTTAACTCCTCTACTAGAAACTCACCAAAGGCATCTAATCCCACCTTGCCGATAAAGCCAGTATGTACGCCTAGACGGGCGACGCCTACAGCCACATTTGCTGGGGCCCCACCAGGACATTTCAGAAAGGATGACACTTCGAAGAGACGCCCCTCTTCTTTGGCGATGAAATCGATGAGGACTTCACCGAGACAGCATACTGTAGGAATTGTTTCGGGTGAACGAGAGGAGATCATAATTTAGCACCTCATCTATTTACTCATTTAGAAAGTGAAATTGGAACCGTCTTTGGCAACATGGATTTTTCCCTTAAAATGCTGAGCAGCCCCTGCAATCAAGGTTTGTTGATTTAGTGCCCGTACGCGGCTGGTGTGTATGAGAATGAGCGATTCGACCTCTGCCTTAGTGGCATCCAGCCCAGCCCCTTCCGGACTTGAATGCCCCTTTGCAACGGCTAAGGTATGAACACGGGTTGGAAAAGTACAATCATGGAAGAAACCTTGTGCGCCCTTTGCTAGAGCAAGGAGAGTTGAACAATTGGGAGCCGTGTCAGGTGCAAACACGATTTTTTTACTACCTTGAACCAAGGCGAAGGCAGCTGCCATCGTAGTATGACAAGTTGCTGCAGTCCAGATCTGGGTCTGCGTGTGTGACAAGGTGACAAGGTGTTTAGGGTTGCTTGGTGTGAAGGGTTGAAAACTAACAAAATTCGGGCTACCACTGGGAAGGTAAAACCGGATGAAGGTCTTAAGCTGATAGAAGGCATTCACCGGGCAAAACACGGTGAGGGGAGTAGTACGATGATTCCGCTTCATTCTGCGTAAAAGTGCTCCAAGGAATATGATGTGATCAAGATGCCGATGAGTTATGAAGATGTGGTTGACATTAAGTAAATCTCGACGAAACCCTAAGAGGCGTCTTGTTCCTGCGTCAATTAGAATGGTTTCATCATCTCCGAGTTCTACGAAAAAACTCGACCAACTACTCTTTAGAGTAGGAACAAAGGATGAGCTTCCGAGAACCTCGACACGCATGTCATTGTTCACATCCAGTCAAAAGCCGGAGGCATGGTGTGTAGTGGGAGAAGGGCAAAACTCCTTCTAAAACCTTAAGGAACATCGACCTTGCTTGATTCTAACTCGTTTTCTGTTTTGTGGGGTTCAGGAGGAGGAGACCTAGTCGTAAGCGCTTCGATGCGCTCGACAACATAAAGAAGTATTGCTAGGAGCCATTTTTCAGGTTGATTTATTTTGCACTCGATGGCTATTCCAAAGGGTGAGGGGTGATCCTTGAACCGGATGCGCGCTACTCTGGATGTGGTGCTTCGCATCAAGGTGATTTCCGGTGTGATGGGAATGAATCTAGCTAGTATCCGCCGTTGAGGATCTTGAAGGAGAAGTTGGTTGGAGGATACTGAAGAACGGAGGGAGAAATGTTGTTTTTCAGCAGAATAGAGCGTGAACCTTTGGATACCATCAAAGGATTTCACTCGAATTGTAAGGGCATTTGGTTCAGGAGACTGCATCGCGTGGATTTGGTAGCGCGGAGGTGCTGTAGGGTGCCGGGAAACCTGGTAAAGGATATCGCCATCTGCGTTTGTTAAATCTAATTTCCATTTATGAGTATCGAGACGGGGAAGTATACGATATAGTTCACTCAGAGGTAGGGTGTCTGATGAAGACTGCTCCGGTGGTAGATTATTTCTGGGAACCATGCTCAGATACTCCTAAAGAGAGCTAAGGATCAACTTCAAGGTAAGGGAGGGGTTATAGTGCGACCTCGCGGATATTCTACTTGGAAGGAGTAAGTGATTTTAGCCTCTCCTTCGGGAGGAACTTCGAGTTCCCAAGTGAGTACTCCCAGTTCATCCTTCTGAGGTTCGGGGCGGAATTTTCGATCCTGAACTTTGATGACTTCGGAATCGCTGTGAGGCGTACGATCCATTACCTTAATGGGGCTCATTTTCTTCCGGTAGTTTTTAACCGTCAGAGCGTAGGTGTAATCACGAGCGATATTGCCCTTGATTAAGCCTTTCTTTTCCGTGCTTTTTTCTACTAGCTTCTTTTCAACCTTCAAGTCGTAGGTGAATCGCATCCCTACATCGACTTTTTCATTTGGTGCAATGAGTTCTAGATGGGTTTCGCCAAGGTATTCATCTCCACTGTAAACCCGTGCCTTTCCTGGAAGGAGGACTGTTACACCATTTTCAATTGTCGTGACTTCAACTGCTTCAGCAAAATCCACGGCATTCCAGAAGAACTTCCGGTCAGACTTCATTTTGGAATAACTGGTTCGGAATGCGTGAGGTTCACCATCAGAAGGCACTTTAACTTTATCCGGAAGGACAAACACAAAGACACCTCCTATCTCCACCGATGTCGCCACAACTGGTGGAGGAGCCATCTCAGGTAGAGGTTCTTCTAACAAGTCCAACTCTTCAGCTTCTGCATAATCTTCGTCTTTGGTCGCTCCGGCGGCGGCTGTCACACGTGCCATCTCTTTTCGCATGGTAGGAGCTGCAGGCCGTGGTGGTGGAGGAGCATAGACTTGTATGAGGTAGGGAGAGGGGTTAGTTATGGTCGCAGGGCGTCGTGACGCTGTGGAAACAGTGAGTTGCACATTTTCCCAATCCTCTTGAGTATTGTTGTGGACTACCGTATACATGGTCATATCGGTAGTATCTTCAGAGAGGATGAAATCATAAGTTGGAGACCAAGCCGCCCGAGACACGAAGTAGGACAGCTTGAACTCGCATTTTCCAGGTTTATGGGCTTCAACATTGATGAAAACGCTGTGCGTGATTTCGTATTGCCTAACCTCACTGCGGAACTTGTCTATTTCTCGTGTGACAATCGCGATCTCTTTCTGAAGCTTTTCAAGGTCGTCGTGTAATTTCATCTGGGTTTTGTACAGCTGATCTAGTTGTTTAGTGACGAGGATTTCAAGTGAACTAAGCCGGTCTACTTCACTTTCACCCGCAGGAATCCAACGAGAAAATTCCCCAGCTGACCCTTCTAAAACTTGCGAGTAGAACGCCATTCGTTTATTTATTCGTTCCAGTTCACTTTGGATTTGGCGTCGATTCTTCTCTAAATCCTCACGCTGTTTGAGTAATGTGTCAAGCTTATCGTAACCACTAACTTCCACAGTGGTATCTATCGTGTCAAAGCTTAGAATAGTGGCATTTCCTCGACCAGATACACGGACGCTTTCTGCATCGAGGTATCGGGTGAGGTTTGAAATCTGGAGTTTATGAAGCCCTGGTTGGAGTTCAAGGCTTCCTTTTCGTTCGATTTTTGCTCCATCACGATAAATAGTAACTGCATTAATTTTTGTCTTTAATTCAGGTAGTTTTGTCATAGCCTTCTACCTCGATATCAACGAATATTGTTTTACTCAAGGTTTGAGGTCTGTATTCAAAAACCTTCTGGACCTTTTTTTCATTCAGGAAGAGGTGTTCTCATACATCATCATTGTGCCTTCCCTGTTTCGTCTTGTAAAGAGGAGATCGTTGAGCTTCAAAGTCTGAAGTTGGAGGAACACCTAATCGGGGGAGTATTTGGAGGAGGCTGTATCCAAGAGTAACGGTGAACAGAGTTGCGATAGCGACTTTCGTGGGTGTAATGATGCCAGCCGTTAGCCACAAGAACTGCAAGAACTCTGGTGTCCACCCATAGAACAACCAGTAGGCTTGACCGGGGATGAGAATGAAGACGCGAAGAAGTATATCAGCCTCAAGACCAATGACGACGGCGAAAAGGAGACCAAGCCATTGACTGCGTGTTGGGTTCGAAGGCCACCATTGGCGTGCTCGGAGTAATGAGAAGAGCAGGAGAATGAGATATCCAAGGAGGATATCCCAGATCCCAATGAGTGGTAGAAGCCAGGAGACTGGAGAAAGAAAATACCCAATGAGGAGAAGCGTGTAGAACACAAGGACAGGCTTCCATCGTCGTTGATAGACTAGGGCAGTGCAAGCGGCGCCAAAGGCAGCTCCGAGCATGAAGAGGAATTCAAATGGATCACGATAATAGATGAAGTGTCCTAGAAGGCTTCCAAATCCGACAGAAATTGCCCCATAGATGGGACCGAGGAGTACTCCAATGAGTGGGTGAAACAAAAAAAGCCATGACGCCCAGATCCCACTGTAGAGTCCAGGGATGATAGGTATCGCATCAAAGATGGCTGCAAGGGCAGTGAAAATGGCTATATAAGTGACAAAGCGACTGCGGTTCTGCTGGACTGCAAGGGCCATAATTTAAGGCTACCCCTTAACTTCGAATTTAAGCACTCACCTCATACCACTCCTGCTCTAATAGACCATCAGCTGCGCATTCTGTAACGAGAATTTAATTTCCTGCTGTCCGTTCTTTAGCGCAATTCCCATATGTCCAGGACATAGAATTTCAACAGGAAGCTTGCTGATCCGAGTAATGGACTGTTTTAATTGCTCCCCATTACCTGTAGGTAAATCGTATCTACCAAAGCTACCATGTCGAAACACTACATCTCCCGATATCAACAGCTTTTGCTGTGGCTCAAAGAAACACAAACTTCCTGCTGAATGACCAGGAGTAAGTAATACTTGAAAGGTGAAGTCACCGACTTTAAAGGCGTCTCCATCCTGGAGCTTCCGTGCCACGGGAATGGGCGGTAATGGTGGTAGATCCAATAATTGTGGGTACACGATAGAGCTATCTCCCGCCTCTAGTAGATTTCCCTCCACTTCAGACACCCATACCTCTGCATCTTTCGCATCTTGGAGAAACCGCGGGGTTGACATAGCATGATCGAGATGAGTGTGAGTGAGGATCAACCGGTCCAAGTTTTTTAGGTCAAAGCCCAACTCAGTAATTGCTTCACAGGTGTCTGAGTAAAAATTCTCCAACCCCGCATCAAACAAGACAAATTGATCCTCTCTATCTTGCACCAGGAAAATGTTCGAATCGGGAAGATAGCTCTGGCGCGCTTCAATCCAGTAGAATCCATCCAAGATCTTCCGCGCAGTTTTGGTCGTCAAGCTTGATTCAACCTCTTCACTGATTCGTTATTTCGCGGGTACATTGTAATTAAGCCTAGTCATCGTTCTAGCTGTGACACCCTGTGGGTTTTCCACTTGCTGTGAAATCCCCAGAAAAAGTCTTTATATCCTCCATATTACCGAGACCTAGTAGTGAGTAGTATCTAGACAATAGGAGGGGAATACCTAACCTTATACCCGCACAAGCATCAGTGGGAATGAGCTCTCCCAGTCTCTGACTCCCACAGCGGAGTCTTTGAGGCCCGCAAGGGCCTTTTTTCTTTTTTAATTGGAGTTAGCGTGGAGCAAAGCGTTGATTTAGCCAAGGATCAGCGTCCTGGTGATACCCGCGTTTTTCCCAGAACCCGAGAACTACTTCCTCGAGGAAGGAAACGCGACGCACCCATTTGACGCCTTTATATGCATAAAGCCGGGGAATGACAACACGGAGAGGCCAGCCATCTTCCACTTTGAGGGGTTCATCGTTACGATTCCATGCAAAGATTACATCATCTTCTATTGCTACCTCTAAGGCGATACCAGAGGTGTATCCGCCTTCAGAATGGAAGAGAACAAAATTCGCAGACGGTTTAGGCTTAACGCGTTTTGCAAGTTCTTTGAAGAGAACACCCTCCCATTTGTTATCAGGAACACTCCAAGATTCCACACAGTGAAAATCACTTATCTGCGTTGTGACAGGTAATGCATGAAATTCTTTAAAGGAGAACACGGTTGGATTTTCGACTTCTCCATCAACGGTGAGCGTCCATGTATTGGGATCGAAGGATTCAGGCATAGGTTCTGCGGAACGAACGGGGAATCCTGTGATCCAATGTTGCCCTGGTGGAAGGCGGGGTTTTTGTGGCACGAGAGTTAACCTCGGTATGTGTTTCGCATCGTCGTTGTTCAAATAGCCTTCGAATTTTCCGTTCATCAAGCACAGATTCTTTGGGTACGAGGATGCCGCATTGAGTAGGGATAAATAGTTTGGATTCGGGATTTCCCTGATGCTAAAGGTGTACAGATTATGCGAAGCTACCTAAAGATTTTCATAAGTAGTGAAGGTGCTGCACCTAGCGAGGTTGTGGAGCGACTCATGAGGATGGGTTTCCAACCAACCGCTGGTAACTATGATTTTGTGATTGAATGGGATGAGAACGGTTCGGTGCAGGATATGATTCAGGTAGCGAATCAAGTGCACGCGACCTTGAAGGGATGCAATGTCATCTTCAAGATGGAAACGGTGCGCTCAAAGTAGGGTGTCACTGAGCTACTTTTCAATGACCTTCATTATGAACTTGCCATCTTTGTAGAAGAGTTCGTCGTCAGCAAAAATTTTGCCGCCTTTGGTCATATCTGCTAGAAGATCCCAGTGAATCGCTGATTCGTTTTTCCCCCCTGATTCCTCAAAACCATGACCGAGAGCACAGTGGATAGTTCCAGTGAGTTTCTCATCAAACAAGATGTTCTTCGTAAACTTTGTGATACCTGGATTCGTGCCAATCGCAATTTCACCTAGTCGTTTCGCACCCTCGTCAATCTCGAGAATTTGATTCAGGAGGTCTTGGCCTTTTTCTGCGGTAGCTTTCGTTACCACACCTTTTTCAAATGTCATGGAGATATCTTCTACTTCCTTTCCCATGAAGATTCCAGGATAGGAGAAGCGAATAGTCCCTTCAACGCTGTCTTCGACGGGGGATGTAAAGATTTCTCCGTCTGGCATATTCAAGTGACCATCAGCATTAACCCACTTGCGACCTGTGACCTTAGCGGTGAGATCGACATCATTGCTTTCAAACCGGACGCTGTTTTTCGTGTTGAGGTATTTGGTAATTTTTTCTTGTTTTTTACTAATTTCGTTCCAGAGCTTAATTGGGTTAGGCTTGTCAACTAGGCAAGCACCATATACGAACTCTTCGTATTCTTCAGTGCCCATGTTGCCCTCTTGCGCTAGACTAGCGCTTGGGTAGGGCAAAAGGGCGTACCATCCTTTTTTGAGCCGGGCAGTGAAAGCCTTTTGGAGTTCTGTGTGAGCCTTTGCCGACCGAGCTTGTTTGGCGGGGTCGACATTGGTAAGGGCTTTGCGATTGTCGCTAGAGTGGACAACGATGTAGCTATCCACCTTGTTGATGATGTCAAGGTTCAAGGGGTTAACATAATCGAGATGGTGATCTTGGGCGTATTTGAAGAAGAGCTCTTGGGCGCGTGGAAAATAAGCTCTTGTGAATGGATGTCCGCCTGCTTTGAGAATTTCTCGGGCAAGTTCAAGAACTAAAGGTTCAGCGAATGTAGGAGCGGAAATGCTCACGAGGTCGCCTTTTTTCACACCCAGTGAGTATTCAACGGTGAGTTGAGCTAGTTTGGAGATGCGCTCATCAACCATAGTATTCACCTGTTAATTGTGCTGCATGGAGGGAGAATGGGTGAAAAAAGCTTTGGATTTAGGAGATGCTGGTCATGGTGAAGAAGGGTTATTGCCGAAGAGGCGGTTTCGGAGTCGAGATGCGCGAACTCGAACTCCGTTTGCCCTACTCCCTAATGCGCTGAAGATACGGCTGAATTGCTTTTTCACGATAGCTCCGCTTAAAGGGCGTTCAAAGTCATCGATGCGGTCATAGATGGCTTTGGTCAGGATGGAAGGGTGGACTATTGTTAAGTGAACAGGGACCTTGTAATTCTCATCGTGGGTTTGTGCTATGAAGTTTGCTAGGTCTTTTCGTCCTAGTCGGAGAGCCACTGATGCACGGTTGAGCTTCTTTAAGCGATGGGCATTCGTCTGCTGCTCAATGTGACCTTCGAGTGGATTGAGTAGCATGTGTTTGTTCAACTGGATGGCTTCCCAAGTGGTGGAAAAGCCTGCATGCATGATGATGCCTTTACTCGAAGCCATGTCGCGGAGAAAGGGCTTTCGTCCTGTGGGGCGTAAAGCGATGTTGTTATGCGTTTCTTCTCGATTATATCCGTAGACACGGAATTGTTCCTCAGGAAACTTTTGGAGGAGCTTTAGGACATATTCCTCTCCTAGGTAGGGCAAGTAGATGAGGAAGTGATCTTCAATAGTCGCCGGATACTCACGCAGTTCTGCCTTCTCGATGAGAGGAAATAGCGTTCCGATCCCTAATCGTTTAGGTTCTTGGACATAATCGAGGGCAAAATAATGATGGCAAAGTGGAGTGCAGTAGAGGACAAGTCCCATTCCAATGATGAGGTCATGGAGAGGAACGGGAGGCCATACCTGTTTGAAATGAATAATGGAATGTTGATGATCCACCGAGATAACGGGTTTTTGGAGTGCTAAGCCGGCTACGCAGGAAAAGCCTTCAAAGTCGGATATTACAGCATCATAGGCTTCTCTTCGAATGAATTTACGGACATTTTCAAAGATGCGGGGGAAGTGTCGAAAATGGATGAGGTTGTCCAAGAGTGTCCGGATTTGGTCCACACCTTGACCACTGAATCGTATTTTATAGCCAGGGATATGCCACCACCGGTCTGTAAGACTTTGGGCATAGGAGGGAGGGGGAGGTCCGCTAAACAAGCTGTCAACCTGATGGCCATCATGAACTAGCTGGCGTATGACATCACGTGCCCGGTTGATGTGACCTTGCCCGTTGGTATTAATGCCATACAATATTTTCATCAAAATTCACAGCGTGGCTCATAATTTCTGTTACCGCACCAAATAGTTGTGAAAATGCTCGTTGTTCTCATTCTCGATTTTCCCCACATCGAGTTTGATTCCGCAATGCACTGCCCTACATAGGTGTATTTGGGGACCTTTAAGTTGGTACTTTTTAACTCCTTTATATTGATTTGCGTCAAAGATTCTATAAACGTCGCAATTTGATGAACCCTTTATAAGCTAGAAGGTTTTGCCGCTTCGGCGGTTTGCCCATTTGTACACTTCCATTCCAGCGAGGGCGGGAAGCGAAAGGGCAAAGACAATGAGCCAGTCAAGTCCGGTGAGAGGATAGTAGTCGAAATTGATGTTTAAGTACGAAAGAATCATTGTTGCTTGAGGAATATACATCAATCCAAGGTGCATGAGAAATACAAAGGCAAGCATGAAATAAATGAACCAGAAACTTTCGTAGCGCATCGACCGATAGACAGACTGATTGATACGGCGGATGCTCAGGATCATCAAGGATTCTGTTAAAAGCAGGACAGAAATCGTCATCACTTGGGCTTTGCTATAAAGCTCGATTATTTCTATGGGTGTTCCTGGGAACAGGTATGTTAGGGTGCCGAAAAAGGCAATGATTGCACTAACCGCAATGAGAATAGCGTTGATGATCAAATAACTACCTAGGCGTGGGGTCAGGATAGCTTCAGTATCACGGGGTTGTTCTTTCATGACGAATTTGGGGTGGCTATCAAAAACCAGAGCTAGACCTGGCCAGGAATGGCTAGAGATCGCAAGGAAAATGTGCTGCCAAGGCGTTAGAAACCGAAAGCCAAGGAAAAAAGTGAGGAAGAAGATGATGGATTCAGCGACATTGATGGTGATGTAAAATAGAATCATTGCTCGGATTTTGTTAAACAGACCTCGTCCTTGACGAATGCCCTCGACGATGGAGGTATAGCTGTCATCTGCAATTATCATATCGGCAGCTTCTTTGGCGACATCGGTACCTGTAATGCCCATTGCGATTCCTACATCACTCATGCTGAGGGCGAGCGCGTCGTTTACACCATCACCTGTCACAGCGACGACGCGGTTGGTCGCTTTGAACCGTTCAACGATAATTTGCTTGTCATCAGGGTCAACACGGGCAAAGACGCTTACTTTCCCGAAATTTTCGTTGCTTATATTTTTGATGGCTTCACCTTCAATGACGACATCGTCATCATGGACAATTGCTAATTGACGACCAATGGTTTCAGCAGTCGCTGCGGCATCACCGGTAATCATGACTGTTTTAATGCCGGCTTCTGCAACTTCTTGAACAGCCTCTCGAACTCCTTCCCGAGGCGGATCTAAAATTCCTACGAATCCCACATAGGTTAAGTCTTGCTCTACAGCTTCACGGAGAGTCGATCCGCGTCCTTTAGGTAATTCATCGAAGCGTCGAACTGCAAAGGACAGAACTCGGTAACCACCTGATGCGAATCCATTGGCATACTGCTGAATGTATTTGCTTTGTTTCTTAGTCAGGCGACGGTTGGTTCGATCATCCCCAATTTGGGTTGACCGCTCTAAGAGGACATCCGTTGCCCCTTTGATAAAGGCTACATAATCTCCTTCAGGGTGACGGAAGATTCGCGTCATCCGTTTCAGAGCGGAATCAAAGGGAAAATCATGAACCATCGGGTACGCCGAACGGAGACTACTTTCAGATACTCCACTCTTCTCGAGTAACACTAACAACGCGGCTTCAGTAGGGTCTCCCACAGCCTTCCAAGAAACTAGGTCGCGTTCAATCTCTTCTCGTTCTAAGTGGGCATCGTTGTTTAGCCCCCCAATCCGGATGAGCAAAGAGAGTTGTTGATAGTCTTCAACATCAATGGGCTCTTCGGTGATGGATGTACCATTAACTTTGTCCTTGTTGACCAGATGGACGGTGCCGCTTGGAGTATATCCTGCTCCGGAAACATGAAAGAGGTTGGTTCCATCCCAGATGAGGTCGACCATCATTTCGCTACGGGTAAGAGTTCCAGTTTTATCGGTGCAAACGACGCTGACGCGCCCTAGGCTTTCTACCGCTGAGAGGTCGCTGACAATTACCCCTAATCCTGCCATCGCTAGCACCCCCGTTAATAGGATGATGGTGGTTAACAAGGGGATATTGATGGGAGCCACCGTCATTGCATTAATGATGGCTTCCATCGCTAATTCAGGGAGGGTTGGAAAGACACCGTCTACCGGTCGCGGAAAGAGTAGGTAAGAGCCAAAACCAACTATACCAAAGATGAGAGCCGCCGTGCCAAGATACAAAGCGAGTCGATTGACTTTTCGCCTTAGTGGGATTTCACCTGTGTTAAGCGTCTCGAGACCTTCGCTTATCCCCCCAATTTCCGTAGACTCCCCAGTATTGGAAACAAGAATGCGTCCAGATCCTGTTGCCACATGCGTCCCACGATACACCATACTTGTACGCTCATGGATTGGCGTTTCTTCAAGGAGAGCCGTTGTGATCACACTTTTTTCTACAGGTGCACTTTCGCCTGTTAAGGATGATTCGACAACCGATAGTTGGTTAGCTTCTATGAGTCTTCCATCTGCTGGTATTCGATCGCCTTGGGCTAGAACCAGCAGGTCACCAGGCACAACTTCGGAGGCATCAATTTCTTGCTTGAGTCCATCACGAAATACCACGATGGTGTCTGCTGTTAGGGATTGGAGGGCGGCGAGTTTCTTTTGCGCCCGATATTGCTGGACTATGGCGAGTACAGCGTTAAACGCGATGACCACGACCCAGATAAGCGCTTGCTCGGCCCCTGCGGCTTGGAAAAAAATGACCAATAGTGCCATCAACGCGATGGCAACGAGATAGATAAGGATTAATCCATTGAAAATTGGAGCTAGATAGACTCGCCAAAAAGATCCGCGGATATGGGGCAATTCATTACGCCCATAGATTTCAAGGCGTCTGAGAGCTTCAGCACCGGTTATCCCATGCGTCGTATCTGCTTCGAGTTGGGTTTGAAGTTGGGCTAGAGTCGTCGCATGAGGATGCTGAATGGGCACTGGTGTGATTTCGTGTTCTCCGCTGGTCGTCATGCGAGTGTCCCATAGGGTTTTGCAACAACTTAGCTTAAAAGTGAATTGCGCTCTGCCATTTAGTTTGAGGGGCGGTTATGTTCTCGCATTATATTAGCCATTTCTTGAAGGCGTTGATTGACTCTGGCAAAGATAGTGCCCTCGGGGAAAGACCCGTCAGCTTGACGATTGCCAGCTGGTACACCAGTGAGGAGTTCAATGCCTTCTTGGATGGTGTCTATTGAATAGAGGTGGAATTTTCCGGCTTCAACGGCTTCGATGACTTCATCTTTGAGCATGAGGTTTTGCACATTAGCTTGGGGGATGAGAACACCTTGTTCACCCGTTAACCCCATTTCTTTACAGACAGCGAAGTAGCCTTCGATTTTTTGGTTCACACCGCCTATAGCTTGGACTTGACCGTGCTGATTAACTGAACCAGTCACAGCAAAGCGTTGCTGAACCGGAGCTTCCGACAGAGCCGATAACATTGCGTAAAGCTCTGTGCTACTGGCACTATCGCCATCTACACCGCCATAACTTTGTTCAAAGACTAAACGGGCAGACAAACTCAAGGGTTTTTCTTGACCAAAGGTTTCATGGAGAAAGCCGGTCAAAATTTGAACGCCTTTGATTTGGAGAGGCCCACTGAGTTGGGCTTCGCGTTCGATATCAATGACCTGACCTTCGCGACCTGGGGCCACGGTGGCAGTTATTCGGGAGGGTTGGCCAAAGGTGAAGTCGCCCGTGGATAGAACGGAGAGTCCGTTAATTTGTCCAACCGCTTCACCTTCGGTGTCGATAAGAATTACACCTTTCTTGATGTATTCTCGGATCTTTTCAGCGTACATGTTGGAACGATAGTATCGTTCGTCCAAAGCTTGTTTGATATGGGTGAGTTCAATTTGTGGTTTCTTTTCGTTTTTTGCATAGAAGTTGGCTTCCCTTATGACATCGGAGATGACATCGAACCGTGTGGAGAGTTTGGCTTGGTCATCAGCAAGTCGGGAGCTGAAATCGACCACTTCGGCAATGGCTTCGACGGTTAAGGGTAGTAGACCTTCTTTGTTAGTCAAGGTACAAACGAAATCTCCATAAATTTTCACCGCGTCTTGTGTGCGGTTCATAGAGGTATCAAAGTCGGCTTTTACCTTGAAGAGTTCACGGAAATCAGGATCGAACTGGTAGAGTTGTTGGTACCAGAGGGGTTCGCCGATCAGAACGACTTTAATTTTTAGGGGAATGGGTTCGGGATGAAGGGTTTTGACGGAGAGAAAACCTAAGGCTTCATGAGCTTCTTCAATGATGATATGATCATGTTGGAGTGCTCGTTTCAAGGCGGGATAGGACGCTGGAGTGGTCAGTAATTCGCGTACTGGAATAACGATATAACCTCCGTTAGCGCGATGAAGTTCACCGGCACGAATCATGGTCGTGTCCGTGACTAAGGCTCCGAACCTGGGTTCTTTCTCGATACGTCCAAAGAGATTGTTATATGCAGCGTTGGTCACCGTGATGGTTGGAGCTCCTTCTTGCTCAGAATTATCTACAATGAGATTGACTTGATAGCGTTGAGCGAAATCTTCAGGAGACGGAATTCGAAGCGCGAGGGTGGGAGGGAGTCCTTCTGGTTGTCGACCAATGAACTGGTTAAGATTCTTAATGATATCTTGAGCCGTCTCGTGAATCCAGTTCACAACGGCTTCGTTATGTTTGAACTCCTCCTCGAGCTCATTAATTAAGGGCTCGAGGGTGAACTGGACTGCTTTTTCTTCCTGATCTCGTAAAACCTCTCGGAGTTCTCGCTCGAGGTTTCGGAGCTTACGAAAAGTTGCCCTGAGCTCCATTTCCAAAGCGTTTCGGCGTTCCTCGATCTCTTTCCGAGCTTTAGGTTGAAGCTGCGCGACGATGTCCGGTGTCACGGGTTTTCCTTCAATAATCGGTACCATGAGAAGCCCGGTTTGCGTACCTTGTAATACGAAGCCTGCATGTTGTGCTCTGTTTCGCATCTGCTCTGTGAGTTGGTCGCGTTGATCTTCAAAGGTACGAGTTAATTCTTCTCGCTGTTTAGCGTATTCTTCGCTTTCTAACATCCGTTGAATCGAAGTTCGCGCTCCTTCAATGAACCGATCAATTTTCGTGACGAAAACCTTGCCCTGTCCTGCGGGAAACTGTAAGGCTTTCGGTTTGAATTGGTTAGCGTAGTTCGAGACATAACACCAATCCAATGGCAGAGGATCGTCCGCGGCAATTTCTTTGAGGAATCGCTCGGTTGCCGTAGTGCGGCCTGTTCCAGACATACCCGCGACATAGATGTTAAATCCCTTATCTGGGATCTCTAACCCGAATTGTAAAGCCTTCAAAGCCCGAGGTTGCCCCACCACGCCTTCCAGAATTGACAATTCATCACTGCTTTTACAAGCAAATTCTTTGGCTTCACAGTGAGCGCGAAGCTGTTGCGTATTTAATTTTGGCAATGTAGTGCCTCCCCATCAGTATGTATCTTCTCTGCAAACCTGACTATTAAATAGCTTTGAGGATTTACAAACCGCTCCATGGAAATAGTGCTCAGAATTTATTAATGGATTTAAATCCATCAGGTTAAGTAATATCTGCAATAAATGCGAATGAGGTTGCTCTCGATGGGAAAAATAGCAAAAGGGTTGAAAGTAGTTCAGCGAGATAAACAAGCGCTTGGTCAGGCACTTCGCCTAGCCTATTACCCAGTAGTCGCTGTTCATGCTCAGGGCTCCAAGGTATGGGATAAAGATGGAAATGAATACATTGATTTTCTGGGTGGTGCCGCAGCGCTTCCTATTGGTCACCGACATCCTGCCATCGTTGAGGCAATTAAAACACAAGCAGACCAACTAATTCATTACCCGCCCCTTTACGGATATCATGAACTAGCAGTCGAGTTAGCAGAGAAACTGAATCAGCTGCCATCAGGAGATTTCAAAAAGAAGACGATTTATCAGCTCGCTGGTGCAGCGGCCATGGACCTCACAGTTAAACTGGTTAGAGTGGGAACCAGACGAACAAAGATAATTGCTTTTCTCAAAGGCTATTATGGGGCGCTTTATGGTGCCTTATCTCTGAGTGCATTTTCAACAGTTCAACGTCGATATCTCGGACCTTTTCTTCCAGAAATATACCATGTCCCCTTCGCTGATTGTTATAGGTGCACCTTCAAACAAGAGTACCCTGATTGCGGCTTACTTTGTTTAGATTATTTAAAGAATGTATTAAGGCATCTCGTGCCTCCTGAAGAAGTCGCAGCAATTATTACTGAACCAGTTGCATCAGATGGAGGCTATATATTCCCACCTGTTGAATGGCTAAAAGGCCTTGAAGAAATTTGCCGGCACCATAACATGCTCTTTGCACTTGATGAGATTCAAACGGGGTGCGGACGCTGCGGTTCATGGTTTATCTCAGAGCAATATAACCTCACACCTGACCTTGTTGCTTTTGGTAAAGGATTTTCCGCTGGCGTTCCCTTGAGCGGGGTAATCGGCCGTGCCTCAGTTATGGATGAACTAAACCCGCCCTCCGCAATAGGTACAGGGATTGGCAACCCAATTGCCTGTGCGGTAGCTTTGGCAGTAATCGAAGTAATTGAAAAACAAGATCTTATCTCACAATGTAGAAAAATGGGGACCTATTTGAAGAAACGGTTTGAAGAAATGAAAGAGGAACACCCATTAATTGGGGATATTCGTGGTAAGGGGCTATTGATTGGCATCGACTTAGTCAAGGATCAACAGACACGAGAACCCGCACGATTAGAAGCCGCAAAAGTGTGCTGGCGGTCAGGAGAGCTCGGCCTTATCCTCACAACCCTTGGGGAGTCTGTTCTCCGAGTTTGCCCAGCATTTAATCTCAGCCAGGCAGAGGCGGATCGCGCGCTCGAGATTATCGATACTGCACTAGGAGATGTTGAGAGAGGAAAAGTCTCAGATAAAGCCGTCAGCGATCTCACCCCCTGGTAGGCTAACTACCAACAATCATGTGCAGGCACAAATTCTGAAAACAATAGGGCACCTCTTCACCAATAGGAGAAGAAGTGTTTGGCTTATTCATTGAACAATCCATGTAAATGTAGGGGACATATTACCTAAGTAAGAACAGCCGCACTAGTCATCATCTGTGAGCGGGGGAGGAATGAACACTTTCTTCTTGCCCCCACGAATTCTTCCGATCATGGTGCCCATAACCGATCCAGCGTAAGGCCATAAAACGGTGATAAAGAAGAGCAAGAAATACGCGATGAAGAGGTTGAGATTTTGAGTAAGGAGTGCTTCAAACCAGCCTAACGAGGAGAGTACAGCGAAGGTCGTTGGAAACATTGGCCAAACAAAATAGAAAAGACCGAAAAAGAGTGGTATAGTTACGACGAGATTGATTCCGAACGCCACCTTTTTTGATTTACCCCGACTGATGATTCCAGCAACAGCTCCAACAATCATTCCCACTAATAAAAGAAAGAAGTATTGCCCAAATTCTACATGCATGTAGCTAAGAGAAAGTAAATTGACGAAGGGAATTATGTGCCAGGGAATGAGGTTCATCCAACTAACGAACAATGCGTAAGGTGGGGTGGTTACCCAATTACGTACAAACCGCGCGGTAGCTTGGAAATCTGCTAACCCAAGTCCAAAGACTAATTGACCGCCAACAGCTAGCCCCCGAACAAATGCAGCAGTTAGGAGCAACCCGAGGAAGATGAATATAACCAGGTAGTCCCCTCCTTTCATTTTAATTTCATGAAGGTAGGTGCGAGCCCTCAAGTTATAACCAAATCCTCGAGACTCGATAGCAGTAGCAATATCACGGGTTCTCCGCATCGAATTAGCAATAGATGGAACCAACATTTTTGTTAAAAGCGCGGAGAAGCGTTTTGCAGGATTACGGAATTCGTATTCCCAGCCTCGTGCCTGCTGGGCTTCCTTAATTCGCCGGTTCTCATCAATTAAGACAGGAAGATAGCCAAGACCAATGCTTACAGCGAGCGCAAATTCTGGAGGAACACGTAACTTCGTGAGCGCAAGGATTAGATCACGAATTGGTGTAAGCATTAGTACCGTTCTAATCATCACTAAAATAATTAGGAATCTAAAGAGGGCTCCAATCCCCCATACTACTGATTCAACTGTTATCGGAAAAAGCGGAGGAAAGGTCCAGAATATTAAGTAAAACATCACTAAGGGATCTGGAACTCGAACGGGAGGAAGAATAAGGTTAAAGATGAAATACATGACTGCAACGGGAAAGATTGATCGGATAAAACTCGCAATTTTACTCAGCGGAATCCGGGCTAGTTTGAGAATCAGTAATTCGAAGAAAAAGAGTGAAATTAGCCAAATTGGATCATTAAACCAAACAGACATAACAACAATAGCCATAGCCATGAAGATTTTTGTCCGTGGATCACGTCGGTGGAAAAAATCGTCTCCTGGAATATACTCAAAAGCCATTTTTATCGCCCTCACATAAGCTTGGAAACAAATTGGAACATTTCATCAACATTCAACGCGTTAATTGGTAGCCCATACTTGTCTAGGGCTTGGCCAAACCGCGTAATTTGCGGGGGATGAATAAAACTTCGAGCGAGAACCTCCGATTGCGAGTATACCTCACGAACAGGACCATCCAAGAGAATCCGCCCATTACGGAGAACAATAATTCGGTTGCAGTACTCAGCGGCTAGGTTCATGTCGTGAGTGATGATGATAACCGTCTTGCCCGCTTTGTTTAGGCTTCGATAAAACTCCATCATTTCATTTCCTGTTCTAAAATCTTGACCTGTTGTTGGTTCATCAACAATGAGAACTTCTGGGCGCATGGCAAGAACCGAGGCAACAGCAAGTTTTTGTCTTTCGCCTTTGCTTAACGAGAAAGGTTTTTCGTCAAGTCGTTGATCAAACCCAAAGAGTTTGGCTACTTCGTCTCGGCGGCGTTCGATTTCTTCTTTATTGAGTTTAAGATTCTTTGGACCAAACTCCATTTCCTCTTTTACGGACTGACAACAAATTTGGAAATCTGGGTTTTGGAAAACATATCCCACCTGAGTAGATAGTTGAGCAATCGTTCTATCCTTCGTGTTTTCGCCCATCACCCATACATCGCCATAACTTGGCAAAAGAAGGCGGTTAAAGTGTTTGACTAGAGTGGTTTTTCCTGACCCGTTTTGCCCGATTATCCCCACGAAATCCCCAGCTTTAATGGAGAGATCGATGCCCCGGAGCGCATGGACTTCGCCCTCCTCGTAAACATGCCAGAGTGATTGCGTTCGTAGGATTTCCTCACCTAGACTAACCTCCTTTTTTTCCTCAATTAATACTGGTGCTCCATCTTGTTTTCGCAGAAGCGATTTGAATGTAGTGATTGCTTCATCTAGGGTGAGTGGGAGTTCAGAGCCAATACGATCACTATTAATTTTTGAGGCTAGAAGTGCAACCTGGGGCGGCTTAAGGCCTATCTTTTCCATTAGCTGCACATTATGTAATAACTCTCGTGGTGTCCCTTCGAGAATGATTTTTCCTTCGTTGAGGATGATTAAACGGTCAATAATAGGTAATAATTCTTCCATCTTATGTTCGACAATTAGCATTGTTTTCTTTTCTTCACGAACTATCGTAGTGATCAAATCTAGCACTCGATGGCTTCCAATTGGGTCCAAGTTTGATGTGGGTTCATCAAGAACATAGATGTCTGGATGCATTGCCATGACTGCAGCGATTGCGCAAGCCTGTTGTTCTCCTCCTGAAAGGCGGTGGGGACTTGTACTAGCATAGCGATCAAGACGCACTAATTTTCTGAATTTTTCGACCCGCTCAATGATTTTATCTCGTGGGATACCATAATTTTCAGCGCCAAATGCGATCTCATCGTTTACTGTAGGCGCGATCAATTGCGCTGCAGGATCTTGAAAAAGTAAACCTACACGCTGAGACAAATATGCGATTGTGTTTTTTCGTGTGTCATGACCGTGAATAGCAACATTCCCCGTCATATTGCCGCGGAAGAAATGTGGAACAAGACCATTCAGCATTTGGCACAAAGTGGTTTTTCCTGCGCCTGCAGGACCTGAAAGCATAACAATCTCACCAGGCTCGATTCGGAGATTGATGTTTTGAAGTGCGGCTTGTTCAGATCCTTGATAGGTAAAAGAAACATCCTCGATTACAATGTCTGGGATGCTTTCCATAAGCACCACATTTTCCGAGTTGGTAGCGGTCCATTATTCGTTGAGATATATAGCTTTTTCATAGCAACAGTTTTTTTCATTAAGTAACCGCTACTTAGGTTAAAACATTGTAAAAATTCGATTTTAAAAGTGAAATAACCGGAAAAAAGGGTAGTTTGACAACAGGAACGGTCCTTTTTAAATGACCGTCAATGTATAAATAATACTACTCGCCTTAACTCCCCATTCGGTGATTAAAATCACTGAAAAAGAGTCATATCGTCGACCACTATTAACATCTCGACAGGTTGCCATGATCGCTGCTTTTGGTGGCCTTGGATTTGCCTGGCGCGCACTCGGATTAGTAATCCCATTATATCCACCTTATGTCCTTGACATTCGAGAGAGCATCAATGTTATAGCTGCCTTCGCAGGCGGACCTTGGGTTGCCGTTGGTGTCGGCATACTGATTGGTCTACCTTCGTCAGTACCATTTTGCGATGTGATATACTATCCACTAATCGGAATTCTTCTCTCAATATTCAGTAAACACATTTTTGCTAAGCGAGACGTAGTTTATGGAGTCTACTCACTTGTAATCATCGCAGTCGTCATAGCAATTGCAGAAGCAATAGCACTAACAATATTCAACTTCGAACTAGCTCTCGTAGGACTTGTTTCCTTCGAAGCTGAAATGTGGGCATCGTTCGTCGGTGGCACATATCTAATCTATGTCTTGCAATCGATTATCCCACTCTGGATCATACTAAAGCTCTTCCCAGACTTCATGCGCCCAGTTTGGCTCTGGACGGGTGGCGAGGAGGAATAGGCAATGAGCGAATTCTTCAGAAAGAATTGGTGGGCGTGGTGCCTTATCCTCGTCATTGTCATCGTCATCCTGGCCATTTTAAGAATCATGGGAGGAAGCACATGGGCTGAATGGTGGGGTCTACAGCTCTTCAACTTAGGAGTGTTCTGGGGTCAACGCCCCTTACACTACGAAACCGTTGGACCGTTGATTTCCTTCGGATCCATGATTGCCCTAGTCATCATCCTCATCATCATAATCTACTTCCTACGACGTACATTCTTCAAGAAGGGATAAACAAAACATTGCACTGTTCCCTGAGTTTATCCCCTCCCCTTTCTTTTTTAATTTAAATTCAAACCAATGTTGTTTCTCTGAGTTCGGGCTACCTCTAACTTTTTTGAGGAGCAATAAAATTAATGTAGTAAAAATCAGCCCGTTTCATTCGAAGGATGTGAGTTCTTGAACTTAAAAAGTATTGACTGGGAGCTTGAGTTGCTAAGAAAGTTAGTCGATTTGGATACTACCAATACTGGTACAACACGAAGTAACTATTCTGAATGTTCTTCCCTTATTAAAAGTGAAGCAGAGATGCTTGGACTCAAAACGCAAATTATTGATGGAAAGAGTGCAACAGACGATGGCGAGTCGCGCCCCAACGTGATAGTCGATTTCGACACAGGTTCTGATGTTACAATTCTGTTTGTATGCCACTATGATGTCGTTCCTGTCGAACGCGAAAAATGGAGTACTGATCCTTTCAGCCTCACAATAAAAGGGGATAAGGCCTTTGGACGTGGCGCCGCTGATGACAAATCAGGAATTGCCATCGTTTTAGGTGCAATGAAAAAGTTGCTGGATAAAAAGGTCAACATCAATTTACGGCTTTGTGCAGCTTGTGATGAAGAAACTGGTGGACCAGGAGGTATCAGTTACTTGTTCAACCAAGCTAAAATCAGAGGGAACGCAGGTATTGTCGTTGATGCGGGTCCTCAATACATAGGTATTGGAGCCAGTGGCTCTATCTGGGGAAAAGTCATCGTGAAAGGAAAGGGAGGACACAGTGGGAATCCTGATATCCTCGATAACCCGATCTATAAGGCAAGCCGCCTCATCCAGTCACTTGAAAGCTATCACGAAACGATCAAAGAAGGCGTCACCAGCAAACTTAGAGGAACACCCGCAGCAGTAAAACCTCACCTTTATGGACGCTTGTCTGTGAGCATGGTTAAAGCATGGCAAAAGGAAAACGTTATCCCTGATGATTGTGAGTTTCGGTTCGATCGTAGACTCATCCCTGAAGAAGACCCCGATGAAGCTGCAAAGACTGTCAAAGCGTTCATAGAAAATACAGCACAACAACAAGGCACTGAAGTCGCGATGGAAATTATCAATAAGGTACCCGGGTATTATACAAAGCCAGAACACCCATGGGTCCAGCTTTTCCACCAAATCGCGGAAAAAACATTAAGACGCGAATTCTATCTTGGTGCAGATTTGGGCTTTGATGATGGAATGTACCTTGCTCAGGTCGACATTCCCGTTATCACCTTTGGTGCGCTCCGCGATGGCACTCGTTACCATGGACACAACGAATTCGTCTGGTTAGAAGATCTCCGCGACTGTCGTGATGTGTTCGTAGCTCTAGGCCAGCTCTCAGATGACTACTTCACATTCTAAGACTAGGCAAGAATGCCTCTGAACAGTTTAGTTACTAAACACTCGATGAACAATCAATGCACTACCCATAATCCACCCCAAAATTGCCACGATAATTTCTCCTAAGAGCAAAACAGATGACCAAGCGTAACTCACGGAGAAGACCAACCAGTGTGCTAAAGCACCAAAAAGGATGGTGCATATCCAACCCCAGAGGATGACAAAGAGTAACTGAAATCGCCATGCGCGATGTAGATATTGTTCGCTATCTTCCGTGGTCATAGCCGCCCTCCTTTGATGTAGCAGAAGCATCTGCTCACGAAACGCTACAATTCCGGGGAAACGCCACAGCCACCAGCTTAACAGAAACAATTCAAAGGACCCATAAGGAATCCCTGAACCTGTGAGAGCAATAGGATTTGTGAAAAATACAACAAGTAAGAGAACCGCTCCAATGAGGGCATGAAAGATACCTAACACCTTCAAGCCATGACCTGATTTTAATGAAAACATTGTATAGCTATCCCTGTACTTATTTGGTTTTGAATGATCGTTTTATTCAAGGAAAAAAGAGCCAACTATTTTGGTGTACGTCCTCTCCACCAAATAACCACACAAATTGCTAGAATGATGAGGTATGCTCCTACCCCGGCAATGATTGCATATACGGGTCCTAGGTATGTAAGAGTAATCGCTGAAGCTATAAGGGGAACCACGAAAATCAACAAGGCAAAAATGCAAGGCACCATTTCTCTCATCCGATCCCATCTCGGAGAGGGCTTCTGTTTTGGCATGAGCTAAGTGTGTGTTTTCATATTATATTACTAATATCCTCAAACGACGAACTTGCACTGAGCTGTATATCCTAAACAACTACATAGGATTAGTACCTATGAGGTATGATGGAGTAAAACAATTCTGTGAATAAAATAAGGCAGTGTGGAATTCTTTAAATTAGAAAAACTGAGTGAGGAGAAAGCTTATTCTAATGATGTGAAAGTGGTGGAGGATATGCCAGTGCCTTTTCGCGTTATACAAATTGGGTTTGGAACCTTAGGCAAGTGGATTGCCAAGGCGATTATCGAGCGAGAAAACTTGGATCTAGTTGCGGTGGTTGACATCGATCCTGCCCTTCAGGGCAAAGAGGTCGAAGAGCTGCTAAAGTTGGATCGAAAAACCTCAACGAAAATCCGTGAAAGTTTATCCAAAACCTTGGATGAGTTACAGGGAAAACCTCCAGATGTCGCAGTGGTTGCTACTGCTTCACACCTACAGAAGATTAAATCGACCATATCCACCTGTTTGCAACGGGGGATGGATGTGATTTCCCTTTGCGAAGAGCTTTCTTACCCCTATGTGCGCCACCCCGACTTATCGAAGGAATTGCATGACCTCGCGTTAAGAGAGGATAAAACGCTTCTTGGGACCGGAATTAATCCTGGGTTTCTCATGGACCTTTTACCTATTCTTCTCACTGCCCCCTGTCAGCGCGTGAATAAAATTCATGTGACTCGGAACATGAACTCCAGCTCCCGGCGCGATGCCTTTCAGAAGAAGGTGGGTACAGGGATGACTGAAGAAGCCTTCAAAGAAGCCATTGCTACCAAAGCCATCACCGGGCATGTTGGCCTCGTTGAATCTATCCAGATGCTCGGCGCTGCCTTAGATTTGCAGTTAGATCATGTAGAGGAATTTCCCCCAGAACCTGTGATTGCTACGGAAAAAATTGTAACCACCTATACTACTGTCCAGCCCGGACAGGTTCGAGGTCTTAAGAGCCGGGGGGTCGGACAAAAAGGCGGTGATACCATCATTACCCTCGACTTCAACGCATATGCAGATGCTTCACCAGCCTATGATGAGGTGCGTATTGAAGGATTACCTAATCTCCAACAACGTATCGATGGAGGAATGCCAGGTGATGAGGGGACCGTTGGGATGCTTATCAACCTCGTACCCCTTGTGATATCAGCACCTTCAGGCCTGTTAACAATGAAAGATGTTCCTTGCCCACACAATACCGAACGCGTATGGAAAAAAACAACCTAACCTAAGAGGCGCAATCAAAAAGCGGGAAGCGAGTATCAAATGTTCGAGCATTATAAAGCAACCACCCGAAAATCGAAGGCAAACTGGGATCGGGCCCTCCAATTATTTCCAGGTGGTGTCAGCCACAACATTCGAACCTTCGGTCTCAACAGAGTTCAGATCTACCCTCCCTTCATGCAACACGGTCAGGGAAGCCACATCTGGGATGTGGATGGTAATGAATACATTGATTACTGGATGACACATTTTTCCCTTATTTTAGGCCACAACCATCCCGCCATTCGAAACGCCATCTTAAACGAAATGGAACATGGTGTGCACCTAGGCACGCTAAATGAGCCGCAGATCAATTTTGGCGAAACGCTACAAAAAGCGATTCCCTACATGAAACTGATGCGCTTCTGTACATCTGGTTCAGACGCCACGATGTATGCAATCCGCCTTTGCCGATTATTTACCGGCAAACGATTAGTAGGAAAAGTCAAAGGCGGCTGGCATGGAGGGAACGACTCGTTATGTTACCACCTCCATTACCCCTTCAAGGATTCGCCCTTTTTCGATGGCGTTTCTTTCGAATATAACAGCCGCGAAAGCCTTGATGCCCTCCTCAAAACTCATGGTAAGGAACTAGCAGCCATCATTATTGAACCCGTCCTCGGAGCTGGTGGCGGACTAGCGCCTAAGCCTGATTTTCTGCCATATCTCCGAGAAGAAACGGCTAAGCGTGGTATCCTCTTGGTCTTTGACGAGATCATTACAGGATTCCGCCTTTGTTATGGAACCGCGGGCAGCCAAGTGTACGGCGTTGAGCCAGACCTCATCACTCTCGGTAAAATTGTCGCAGGAGGAATGCCTCTGGGTATTTATGGTGGTCGAGAAGACATTATGTCGTTAGCAGCGCCAGGAGCGATTGGAGGCAGGTGGGTTGGTGGTGGAACATTTTCTAGCCATCACCTTACCATGATTTCAGGGAAGGCAACGCTCGACATTCTTAGAACTAAAAAAGGCAAGTATTCTCAACTTAATCAGCAAGGGAACAAATTCCGAACGAAAATAAACGCAATCTTCAACCAAGAACAAGTCCCTGCAATCGCCACCGGGGAAGGATCTATCGTATTCATCCATCTCCTCAACTCCCCTTTCAACGAGACATATACCACCGCCTCACAAATCGGTGAAATCTTTGACAAAGAACACACAGACCTTTTCCAAGCCACCCTCATTGAAGAAGGCATCTTTGGATTTCATGGATTAGGCGCCCTCTCCTTCGCCCATTCCGACGCAGATCTTCTTCAAACGCAGGAAGTCATTAGTAAGATTGCACCTCGCTTCAAAACCAACTCAACTTAGAAACTAAATTGCAATCAGATGCATAGAGCAGAAGGCAGTGATGAACAGAAAGATAGACATCTTGTTTCTCAATGCCACTTGGATGAAGATCTTCAATACCAGAAGGTATGAGACCTCGAATAGGGAACATAGTTTTTCTTGCCAGCAAGGTCCAACTCTTTGTCACCAACACCTATTTCTGGAAATGAGCTAAACTCGTCTGCACCTTGTTTCTGGAACAACAACACAATGCAATACTGGCAAATAGTGCATGATTGAGTTTATATACACGAGGTGAAGCAGAGAGTTTTGGGGATGAGTTTCCTTGAGAAAACCGTTTCTTAGCTTATGGGACTTACAATTTGCCTTAGCAATCATTCTTTGTTGTTTTGGTATCGGTTGTTTTATACTCACTGGACCAATCTATGTTCACATCTTATATCTTGCACCTGACGAAGCACTCAATATCCCACTGCTTCAACGGAGTATCTTCTTGGGCGTTGCCGGCGTTATTTCTTTGTGTTTTGGGATTTACCTATCTGCGCGAGTAAGAATGCTGACCGAAACCTTCGTTACAGGCGAAAAACCCAATTACTCTCACCTAAATCGAGTTTTACTCTTCCTGATCCTAATCACTGCGTTAGGAGTAATCTTGGTTGCTCTTGCCAACTACCAAATTTGGACAATAATACGACAATACATTCACACATTTCACTAGCTATGTGATACCCCATCTCACTGCGCTTCTAAATTCTATTTAGCCAGATTATTTTGATTTTACAAGTTTTTCAATGAATTTGACTAATCGCTCCAAAACCACATCGACAATCAATTTCCCTTTTTCTTTTGTGGCTTTCCGTGCGTAGCCGACGACACCTGACTCGGTGATATCAGTCATCGAATACATCATGGAAACCTTTGGGGGTTTGGCGAACAAATCGGGCTCGATATAACCAGGGACAAGGCTCTTACCTGGCTCATCGACCCGCTTGTCCTCGAGCACCCGTTGCCCCAAATACCACGACACTGAAGTTTCCATATCACAGGCATGGTATACAGGGCGTGTAACGATTTCGAGAATCTTATCTGACGCCAGCGTCCACCAATCGATGTGGAAAATCTTCGCCGTCGTTTGCCCATGGAGTTGGTGCAACGCGTTGGCAATGGCTGTACTATTACCGCCATGCCCATTGAGAAGGAGGATGTTTCGAAATCCATGAACATCCAAGGATTTGCATACATCGTAGATGATATCAGTGAGGGTGGTTTCCCTCAAGGTAATGGTTCCTTTGAAGCCCATATGGTGGGGAGAATAGCCGAAGCAAATCGGAGGAGTCACGAGCACTTTAATCCTTTTCCATAACCGTTCAGCGGCCATCTTGGAGATCTGAATCGCTGTGAAGTGATCATTATCTAAAGGAAGGGCAGGTCCATGTTGTTCGGTTGAACCCACAGGGACAAGGGCGATACTAAATTCACTAAGATGCTGCTTTACTTCGGGCCAAGTCATTTTTCCAAGCATAAAATCTTCTGACACACAATTCACCGAAACAAGGCGGAGTCTTGGGCGGCTTTATGTATCTTTGGAGATTTAAAATGACCTCATGTTAAATTTCACAACAATAATGAGTTTCTTCGAGAAAAACGAGCCCCCCCCCGGGTCGCTAGCCCCTAGACCTTCTATTTGCAGCACACATTAATTTCAAAGTGTTTAATGGTGGTTGAACTCCACACTACCGTTATTTTTCAATGAGAAAATCGCCCTCTATGAAATTCACCTCTGACTACCTCGTTAATCAGGGTCCTCAAGGCGTCATAGGATAATGGTTAATCCTCGAGGACGAGGAGTTCGTCCATCGGTACAAAGCCGTCGTTGTGTTCGGATTCGCGAGGACGAACTGACCATCGAGTTCAGACTGGATGTGACGATAAATGTTCAAGTGGGGTGTGATTGGGTGCAAGCGTGACTCCCGAAAATCACAAATGCCACTTAAGGTGTGGCCCCTCTACTTCTTTATAGCGACCAGTGTATCCTGATGAAAGATTTCTCTTATAAAACGATTAACTATAAGTAGAGGGACACGGAAGGGACGGTTTCTAAATTCGTGAAGGAGTTTCGAATTATGGAAACAAGCGAAGAACCGAAAGAAGAAGCACTGAGAAAGTTTCTACGACAACATCGGAAAATAGCCCTAATGATGATTGCAGTGATCGCAGGAGCTACGATTGTAGCAGCCTTTACATTTCTCAAAGTTGTAGCTGATGCACAAGTGTTAGGACTAGTGCCCGTTGCGCTTGGACAATGGACAGTTGGTTATATCTTCACATTTATTTTGCAAGTGATTTTCTGGGAGCTTGTCTTTGTAGCAAGTTGGGCCATTCCGATATTGGTGGTAATTTTCGTTCTATGGTACCGAAAACTACCAGAGGAAGAACGCCAAGAGTACGGTTTGTCTCCCAAACGTGGGGCTGATCCCCGACGAACAGAAGGCGGTGGGTTCATTTCCTTTTTAATCGGAGTAGTCTGGTTAATTATAGTGTGGTTCACTGGTCGATGGAACCTTGCCTTTCAAGCCTGGACCTTCAATGACTGGGTATATACCGGGCTAGCAGCCTGTTTGTGGGTTTTACTACCCTTAGTTATTGCCGGGACGATCTACCTAATCTGGGTAATGCTAAAATGAATGCTCAATGAGAAGAAAAGAGAATCTGAAAATTCTCTTTTTTTCCTCTTCTCTTTTTTCTAGGGTAACCGCTAGTTTTGCTTCACTGCCTTAATTTTAACACTACCAAATCGATCCTAATTGGCTCGGAGAGAGGCGGGGGTTGCTCCCAACCTTCTATGCGTTATACAAAATGATACTTGGTGTTGCCTTAAGGACAAACCATAAAACGAGTTGGAGCTAGATTTTCATAGCTTTCCCCACAGGAATTGGAGAACCGAGCCCGATGGAATGGTTGTCATGTTGAGTGATCAAAAGTTACGCCGTCTCGCTTTAGTGATATTGATCTTTCTCCTAAGCAGTCTGATTTTCCCAATTTCCTTCGAATCAAGCTACATCGTACCTCAAGAAAAGCAAGGTGGGTCTGATGTATGGGATCCAACAGCCCCCTATGTTGATAGGGCAATTTTTCATGTGATCGAAGGGCAAGAACGGCAGATCGCGGCATTAGTAGCAGGAGAAATTGATCATCTAACAGACTACATAGAGCAGACCTACCTCGATGAATTGGAAGCAAACCCTGACATCGAGGTGACCTATACACAATCATTTCGATACTATTACATGTTTATCAACTGTGCACGCTACCCCTACTCGATTCCCGCGTTCCGCCGCGCGCTAGCCTACGCTGTCGACAAGGAAGAAATCGCTCAATCATGGTGGGAAGACCGCGGATTTGGCATTGACAACCCCATCTTACAAGCTTGCGGGATTTGGCACAATAACGATACCCACCCAATTAGCTTTTTAGTATCCGATGTCATCGCTGCCCGAGCTGAGCTCACTGCAGCAGGATTCTTCGATTTAGATGGCGATGGTTTCGTTGAAGCCCCGAATGGCAGCTCCTTTGTCTTTCAACCCATGTACCCCATCGAGGTACCCCAATGGAGTGAGGTGATGGCTTCGATGAAATCCTACTGGGACCAAGCTGGAATTCTAACCAACCCAGAACCCAGAACATTTTCCACGATGATAGATACGGTGTATACGATTCCGCGCAATTACGATGGTGCGTGTTTTTGGTCTAGTATCGAACCGAATCCTTTAGCTCTGCAACAGTGGACTACGGACCAAATACTCAATCCGGAAGGTAATGAAATGAACTGGTCCAACTCCACCTTCGATTATTGGGTTGACATCATGATGACCTCATCAGACTATGACTTTGTGCTCGACGCCGCACATAGAGCGCAACGCATCTTCGTTGAAGAGGTACCCATGCTCGTCTTGTGTAGTTACTGGGAAGCGAATGCCCATCGGAACGATCGATTCGAAGGATGGGTAGTCTCGCCCGGCTATGGGATTACCCTAAAGAACTACTGGACCCCACGAACCGTTCGCCTTTTACCCAGCCAACCGGAACGCGACCCCACCATTGGAACGGGGGGCACCTTCCATTCCATGATCGCATCATCGATGGACTCCCAAAACCCCTTGACTTCCATAAGCCCGTATGGGCAATACCCTCTCTCGCAAATCTATGTAAGCCTCAAAGGTCTATCACATCCTCTCGATCACACTCCGACCTTTTATGGCGGTGGACTCGCTTACCATTGGGAGATCTACGATGAAGCTGAAGGACTTCGTTTGGACTTCACCTTATATGGTGCAGATTTTGAGCACCGCCAGGCTTACTGGCAAAGTGGAGAGTATGGAGGACATGTAACCGCTCATGATGTGAAGTTCACCTACGACTACATCATAAATCACAGCATTCCGAAATTTGCCCGACAAATCCCCTATGTGAATCGCACCGAGGTCCTCGATGAGTATCAGGTCCGCATCGTGACTAACAGCAAAAGCTATTGGGTGTTTGATGCAATCGCTGATTGGCCAATTCTTCCGCGATACATGTGGTCTGGTATTGTTAGCCCGATAACCTTCACTAACCCCCAACCCGTCGGGTGTGGCCCCTTTAAATGGTACCAACGGGTGGAAGGCGAATATACAGAGCTAGAATTCTGGGAGCGCTACCATGAGGCACCACCTAGTCACCAGAATGGCGAGTTTTTCCCCGATCATTTAAGACCACTTCTATTCGTAGGTTTCATGATAATCAGTATCACTCTGATAGCGTGCATCATCTATTTGTACGCTCCCACTTTCAAGAAGCGGCCAAAGGATGAACCACACCCTCTTGACACCAAAACACTCCTTGCACCAAAGAGTTACCCACACCCTTGTCCACGCTGTAACACAGAATTGTCCGGGGATGAACGCTTCTGCCCCAAATGCGGACACCCACAATAACACATTGAATTCAAAGACCGAGAACCCCATTCAAACACCCTGTTGACCCTGTTCAGGGTTGACAAAACCAAAATCTCTTAAGGAAATTATTGGTCAAACCCGACTTCTTTTGTTAAAAATGACCAAACCATATGTAGTTTTGAAAAATGTAGCGAACGACACTCGGATTATCTTATGAAAACCTGTAAAAAAAGTTCAAATATGGCATTGGAAAACCTGAACCAACCGGTTTACGAAGGTATTTGAGTATCTTTCAATCGTTTTCCCTTGAAATGTTATGCCACTTGAAACGACCAACTCTGAAACACCGATATCCTCAAGTGGATCTGATCTCTTGTGCTTCTTTGTTCTAACTTTTGTTCTTTTTATTGTGGCAATTGCTATTACGGCAATTATACCACTTCCTGTGCTCCAACTTCTTCCTCCCTGGGCACCAAGCATTGCCGCGTTCATCGTGATATTATTAATTCTGAAAGATAGGGACGGAATCAGGAACTTAGTTAGAAAATGGGGGATATGGAAAGTCGGAATTGGTTGGTATCTTGCAGCCCTTTCTCCCTTCGCGATTGCCCTCCTGGCAATAGGGCTCTACCTTGGTCTTGGCAATCCAATCCCCGGACCCCATATGCCCTTTGACTGGAGTTTTGGTTTGTTTTGGTTACTTGTTAGTGTGGTGGTGGGTGCCACTGGAGAAGAACTGGGCTGGCGGGGATTCGCATTACCACATCTGCAAGCACGGTTTAACGCCTTAGGTTCAAGCCTCATCCTTGGAGTATTCTGGGGATTCTGGCATTTACCCATTTATGTGCAACTTGGACTTGAGGAGGGGCAATTTGATTTCCTGAATTTTCTAAGTTACATCATGTTAACTGTGTTCTTATCCATCATTATCACATGGATCGTAAACAACACCAAGGGAAGCGTCTTGGGTGCCACTATTTTCCACGCTTCGTTCAACTTCTCACTCGCCCTATTCGTTGAAATCTTAGGCCTCATTCAGCTACAATGGTACTTTCTAGCAATCATAATACTGTACTCCATCTACGCCATCACCTTAGTCAGCATCTACGGCTACACACGCCTCTCCTGAACCTGTACTGAAATTACTCGCATAGTTCCTTGATTTGTCCTCAAGGGGCGATATTTTCTACAAATTATTTACTATCGTTAATGTTATTCGATTTCTGATAAAAATCCCTGAATTCCCACACAGTTTTGCATTCTATGATGTTGAAGAGATTCTTGCACCGTTTTTTGGTGTTTTGATTCATTGTTTTAGCAAAATTGAGAAAAAGATCATTCCCCTCTCTTTATAAAGAACGGTAGATAACCACTATGATGCACTAAAAGCCTTTGTAAAACTGAATTCCTTCCCTAAAAGGAAAAATATGATGACCGGTGATTTTTAGTTATGTCTGATACTTCAAAGATTTCCGTAAACAAGTATGGTGTTAGCTCCATTATCCGTGAATTTGTCATCGTCGTCGTTATAGCAGTGCTCCTGTGGGTGTCTGCAGGATTCCAGCTCTGGCTCAATGCGTGGGTGTATGTCATTTTCTTGTTCCTATTCTCAGCCATATTCATGGTGGCAATGGCCCTGAGGAATCCGGGGGTGCTCAATCTTCGTGGGGCCCCCCGAAAAGCTATGCGGGAAAACCCGATGCGCCCATATGATAAAATCTTCCTGGCTATTTACACCTTATTGTTCTTTCTTATTCCCATCTTTGCTGGACTCGATTATCAAAGGTTTTTTGGAAGTTGGCTACATCTCCTTATTGCTGTGCCCTTCTGGCTTGTCCCTTTTGGGTTTGGTCTCGTCCTAGTAGGTGAAGCCATATTCGGTTGGGCTAATGTCTCTAACCCCTTCTTCCATGGCATAATGGTCATTCAAAAAGAACGCGGACATAGCGTCGTCTCCAAAGGGCCATATCAGTGGGTCCGTCATCCGGGGTATCTGGGTCAACTCCTCTACTACCTGGGGACACCCTTACTCTTGGGCTCTTGGTGGGCTTTCTTCCTTGGAATCATCCTGGCGGTCGCTTTCATTTATCGGACCAGCAAAGAAGATCAAGTGCTTAAACAGGAACTTGACGGATATGACAAGTATGCCGCGCAAACTCGAAAACGACTATTCCCCGGAATATGGTGAGCAAGGAAACATCTGAATACTCTGATCGACATTCTCGAGCATCTTAATTTTGGCGAATCCGGTAGGAAACTCGCGTTGCCAAAGCGGATTGCTTCCGATTCTTTATCCAGATTAACTCGCATAAAAGGATGTATGGGGGGTTTTCATACCTTAGAGTACTTCTGAAACTGATTTCATTAGATCGAAAAAAAGGTTTTTGATATTTAAGTTCGGATAGGCTATACCAGCTGGGATGGATTTTGACTTTTTGTTAAAGTATTACTTTATTAATTATCGTTAATGAAGTGGATTTCCATTTTTTGGTGGTTAACAGAATTAAGTTCGGCTATAGCTGGTAGCTACCACACTTTTTACTAAAAATTTAATTTTACATAAAAGGCGAAAAATGCAAAGCTAGCGCTCGGTTTTTAATCGTTTCAAAATACAATAGCTTCTGTTCACCAACCACAGCAGGTACGGGGTAATACCAGTCGATCCAAGCCTATAGGCTAAAATATAAGGTAAAGCAAAAATTTGAACTTAATAAACATGTATGAGGTGTTTTCTGATGGAGCGAGTATATGAGAAGTATGGGTGGGTGGTGTTTCTAGCTTTGGGATTGCTGTGGTTGGTGGTTGGTCTTAACCAAATATTCCTTCCGAGTGGATTGGCTGAGACTGATGTTCAACATATCTTAGGCATGTCCTTGAGTGAGCTCGAGACTTTGAGTCCAGTGGTTATGGATTATGTCCGCTGGTTATACGGGACTATAGGCGTACTCAAGGTGAGTTGGACCTTCCTGATGTTAGCTATTACCCTGACGGGTTACCGGAGGGGAGAAAAATGGGCTTGGTACGCCCTGTGGTTAGTGATCGGCACTTTAGTGGGGAGTGGACTCTTCAACACTTTATTTTATAGTGATGTCCTCGAGTGGCTGCAGTGGATCATAATTGCCAGCATATCGCTGGTGGGGCTTCTCCTTCCCTACAGGAAGTTCTTCCCAAGAAAGCCACAATCGGAGAGCGTGTAAATAATATGGTTAAACTCAAAATAATATTAAGTTCAGTATTTGCGATTGTAGGTTATTTTTTAGGTATTGTTGCTGAAGCGAATCATGGAACTGATTCACCAATTTACGTGGCTTCCTGTTTTTCTAAAATATTGTGTTATTTAATTGCTGTTCCACTTGCACACTTTGCTGGTAAGACTATTAGAAAAGAATCGAACACTATTGGGATTCCGGGTTTAAGATTCGTAGGTTGGATTTTGTTTGGTGTAGCAATAATTCATTTTATGACATTTTTTATTTGGACAGCCGATGGTAGCCAACTACCAGCTGGACAGATAACTATAGACTCTGCGATTTTTTTCATTGCATCGATGTTTATGATTGCAGAAGCGTGGAACTCATATAAAAGTAAAGTTTAAACATCTATTAAATAAATGCACGCTAGCGTGAACCAGCCTTCCACTTTTCTAAGTTTCCGATAGAGAAAACAGGATGTGGTCTAAACAGACATACTTGTCTGGAAGAGTGTAGGAAAACCTCAGCCCCTTAGCTGATCGCAGATCGTGCTAGTTTCATCCAAGAAAAAGTGTCATAATCTCTTTAATCCAGAAAACCAAACAACTAATCTGTCAAATTTTGCACGACATGTAGCGTCTCGATTCAAAGAAATGCCAGACACCCACCCAAACACCCTCACAGAGAAATCTAACCTCAAAGCCCTGAATGAGTTCAGCCTCGTTGATGGGCTTCAAAACGCAGCTTTAGCATATAAAGCCCAGGTTCAACATAGTTTGATGGTTAATTTCTTAAGGCAGAAGAGGGCATGAACCTACTACTCTGAAAGCTTTCAGGTAGTTGACCACCATGGCCAAACAACCTCACACCATGACCATCCCCATCGGACCCCAACACCCCGCATTGAAGGAGCCCGAAAACTTCACGATTACGCTAGACGGCGAACTCATCGTCGATGTCGATGCCCGGATCGGGTATGTCCACCGGGGCATCGAAAAAGCCTTCGAGAGCCGCACCTACAGCCAAAATGTCTACCTCGCTGAACGCATCTGCGGCATCTGCTCCCAATCCCACACCACCTGTTACGTCCAAGCCGTCGAAGAAATCCTCGACCTCGAGGTGCCCCCCCGCGGCCTCTACATCCGCGCGATCATGAACGAGCTCAACCGCATCCACAGCCACATCCTCTGGCTCGGCGTCGCCGGCCACGAAATCGGCTGGGACACCCTCTTCCACTACTCCTGGCGCGACCGCGAATACAGCATGGACATCATCGAAGAAATCTGCGGCAACCGGGTCAACTACGCCAACAACATCATCGGCGGCGTCCGCCACGACATCGAAAAGAGCACCATCCCCAGCATGGTCGACCGCCTCGACAAAATCCGCGACCGCATCAACGACTACATCAAACTCATCTTGAAAGACAAAACCACCCTCGACCGCGCCATCGGCGTCGGCATCCTCAAAACCGATGTCGGCAAAGCCCTCTGCGCCACCGGTCCCACCGCCCGCGCCTCCGACATCAAATGGGACGTCCGCAACACCCAACCCCGCACCCCTTACAAAGAGAGTGAAGGCACCCACTGGGACATCCGCACCAGCGACATGTGCGACGTCGCCGGCCGCGTCGTCGTCCGCATGCTCGAAACCATCGACAGCTGCAACTGCTGCATCCACTGGCTCACCACCCTCCCCAAAGGCGACATCAGCACCCGCGCCCCCCGCCGCGTCCCCCCCGGCCACGCCCTCAGCACCTTCGAAGCCCCCCGCGGCGAAGTCCTCCA
>JBHLMG010000026.1:0-30724 GCA_048938385.1 Promethearchaeota archaeon
GCTGTCAATAGAATAGCGATAATGACTATCACTAAGTAGAGGATATTTGGTAAAATGATAATTCTTGCTTGTCCCTTTGATATATGCCGAATTGATTCAGCCATGCAGGGTCCTCCGATATATTTGTCTGAGGTATCTAGACACGCCTACTTATCAGTTATATCTGCAACGGGTGGAATGTCAATTGTTGATCGCAGTTTTTGTCTTTCCAGTGTGAATTGTTCTGTATCCTCTAAGTTTTGCTGTATGGGCGTGACTTGAAAAAACGAAATGGATTCGTTGGTTTGGTTGGTTAGGCTTGAAAGTCTCATGTTAAGGGGCTCAATTTGGGCTGGCGACTTATTGAATGCTAACTGGGTAAAAGATGCATTGAAGTGAAATGCTTGGATGATTGGTAGAATGAGAAGGCTCGCTAATACAAGGAAAGGGATGTAGTCGTTAAGGTGAGGCTTTTTATGGCTAGCAATGAGTTTATGCTCCACATCGAGGTCCTCCAAAGATGTTAGCGAACCTTCCTCGAGTGGTTTTAACTAAGTCTCTCTTGGGATAAAAAATTGCAGGGTGTGAGAAAAGTTACTCAAATCTGCTTAATATCTGTAGTATTTGTCGTAATTGATCTCATGGCGACAAAATGCGAGCGTTGCCTGATTCTGTGAGTAAAAAGGCGTCGGTCGTATCACCATTTTTTAGAATTAATCAACTTCATTGAGGACAACTATCTGGTGCTTTGAATAAAGGGCCTATCATTATTTGCCAGTAATTCCCATTTTTTCCTTTCTGAACGGAGTTTAAAAATATCAACATCTTTGAAAATAAGACCCTCTTCTCCTTTCGCTATTGTTCGGTCAATACGCTCTTTTTCTGGTGTATAAATTAGTGAATCTCCAAATTCTGCAATATTTGCAAAGAAACAATATGCGTAAATGGAACGCCTTGCATCGAAATGTGCGGCTTTAAAATCGGCTGTAACTGGGGTAAATGACGGATTAAAAATCAAATCTATTGGGGGTTCAGAATTTTTTAATTCCACTCTTAAATCCATATCCATGAAATCGCGACAGATAATTACTGCCATTCGCCCATAAATGGTATCGCAAACTATTGTTTTTCTAGGTTTTTTTCCAACTTCAATTCCTTCGGTAAACCTCTTTCCATCCAATGTTATTGTCGCTGGGATGTGTTTCTCTTGAGTCCACAGAATGCCTTCTGGGGCGATAACACGACTAATATTATGTTTTGTTTCACGATCATGATATGAACCAGGAATAATGTACATGTTGTATTTCTTAGAATATTCCTGTAAAGTATCTAATAGCAAAGGGTAGTTAAGATCAATTGCTAGCTCAGGGAATAAGAGAATGTTAATTTCTTTGGAAGCAGCCAACTCAATAATTTTTTTGATTTTAGAATTGATTTCTTCGACTTTAGCTTCTTTAAGTCCGAACATATTGGAATGGATTTCTTCATAATAATCACTTAAGAAATGGTTTTCAATAGGCAAACCAATTTGTGCGATTCCAACTCGAAATTCATGTTTTTGTTTCTCGGGCTTTTCACCTACTACATCCACATGGATAAGTTGATACTTTTTTCCAGGGATTATTAACATTTGACTGCTAAGGTCTTGAGCAACTATTTTTAGCATGTCCTGGATATAGTCTTCAATTTGGGCCATCCTGAGGCGTTCTTGAAGCGATGCATTGCGCTGGAACAATTCTTGCCATTTCTCGAACTCAGCTTCAAAAGCTCGCTTCTCTTCAATAATTTGTTGGACCAGTAAGTCGAGATTCTTTTCTATGGCAGTGAGCATAGCTTGATCGTAGTATTTCCGGGCTTGCTGCAACTCTCCTTCAATGGTGGCAAATTTTGCACGTAATAATATGGCCTCTACAATCAGTGGATACAGTTTTTGGTCTTGGACTATTGTAGAGAAGTGTTGGGTCAGAGTTTTGGCTTCCTCCCACACTTCAGGATCACCAAAGGATTTCACTTCAAAGAGAAGGAGGTCACAGTAATTAATTATGGCTAATGCTGTCCATTCAAACCAAATATTCTCTTCATTAACAATTTGTTTCAGTAGGCCCTGAGCTTGGACTTTGTCGCTCATCCGTTTACTTCGTTTTAAGATCAAGGCCTCGGCTAGCTGGCTCCTGAGAAGGATTTTCTTATTCGGAGTACGGGCATGAAGCTGTTGGAGTTGGTTTAGGTACGCTTGCGCTTGAGTTTGATCCTGTTGGTCTAATGTAGTAAGAATAAGGTAGAATAAAGTGTATGACGACCATATATTGTTCCCCATCACCTCCTCTAAGGCTAAGCTTTGTCGAAAACAGTCTAACGCTTTGTCCAGTTCGCCTTTAGTACGATAGATTATGCCAATATTATCTAAGGTCGTAGCAATGTCTTGGGGATTACCAATTTCCTCTTTTATGACCAAACTCCGCTGAAGATAGTCTAACGCTTTATCCAACTCGCCTTGAGCGCGATAGGCATCACCAATATTGTTCAAGGCTAGGGCAATGTAGAAGGGATTACCAATCTCTTCATATATGGCTAAACCACGTTGAAAGTATTCTAACGCTTTTTCCAGTTCGCCTTTAGTACGATAGATTATGCCAATGTTATTTATGGACCCGGCAATATCTTGGAGATTGCCAATCTCTTCACGTATAGCTAAACTTTGTTTCCAATGTTTTAATGCCTTGTCCATATCCCCTGAAGCATAATAGAGGTTGCCCTGTACATTTTCGAACAAGGCTATCCATGCTATCCCAGTTTGCCGTTCCTTGGCCGTTAAAGTCGCTAGGATAGAGTTGCCTTCCTGAATGGGCTCTAAGGCATCATCCGGGCGTCCTAGTTTCCATAAGGCATAGAGTTGAGCTATTAGCAACGCCAGTGCCAGAGTGTGATCATTCAGAGACACAACATTCGCGCGGGCAGCTGTTGCTACTTGTAAGGCACCTTCAAGCTGTCCCAAAGATAATAATGAGCGACTTTTATAGTAAAGGCATTCAATTTGTTCGTCTTCTGGTAAGGAAGCAAATACTCCTTGGTTATCCTTCTGAGTTAGCTGGTCTAGGACTTCCTGATATTTACCGCTCTCGTAAAGGTCTTTAAGGGTCTTTGCCATCATTATCGGTGTCTGCTCTCTTTCTTCTATTGAGTACGAATTGCGTCCTATAATCTGAGATAAAATAAATAATGTTCGTTCCTCTATCTGATACAAGTCTCATTCAGGGAATGTTGTCTTTTTGAATCTGCACAATGTTGTTTTAATGTGATATTTCTGATTTTAGAAAAAAGTTTCAATAAGGCTTGGGTTTGTGAGTAAGAGCGTATCGGATATTCATTAGTCGCAATCAAAGAATTAGCACAAAATAAATTTGGTGTGATTGACTCAAACCGCATTAAGCAAATTACAAGGGTTGAATAAGAGAGAAGAGCCTTGAAACCAATCTATTCCCTAAAAGCAATGAAATCTTCGAGCATGGCCAATACCTGTCCTCGTTCAGGCTCTTCGAGCTCAGAATTAACGAGGTCTAGAACATCTTGAACTGTGATTTTTTCACGCGAGTATGAAAGTCGCAGATCGGTGAAATCCGCATCTAGGACGAGAACCTTGTCTTTCCCTTCAGTGTTATCCCAAGTAGGCCAATTTGGTAAGTCAATACTATTAGGATCCCCCGCTCTCGCAAAATTAGCCAGATAGTTCATACACAAGTCTTTCAGTTTTTCACGACCAATCTGGTTATCCTTCGTGTGGGTCTTTCCTATCAAAAAGGCAAAATCTGATCCACTTGTTCCCAAGAAGAAGGGTAACTCAGCGCCATGGTAAGCACCTAGTTCGTGACCTTTATTTTTTGGTAGGACGCTCATGCCTTTATCATCAGGGCTTCCCCAGTCAAACCGGTATGCATAAACAGAGACATTGCTGTTAGCAGTCATTTCGCTAGCTGGTTTATTGACACCGTTTGCACGCCATAGCATGGACTGATAATTCCAAACCCTGGAGCTCAGAGGAAGGTCCTCCATGAAAGAACTAAAGAGATTCATCTCATCCTTTGTGCAGCCTATAATCACCGGCACCATATTTGCCCATTCCCCAGAGGAAAAAACACCATACCCCTCTGCAGGTATCACTGTCCCATCAGCAATAATAGATCGCCATTGTGCCATTCCCAAAACCATAGTAGGAATGTTCTTCGTAATTGTGAAGGCTGATTTCGAATGTAGATATGCATTAATCTCATCATCTTGCATTTCGCTGATGTGCTTTTCAGCCTCTTCTTCATTCACAACTCTTCGATCACTGATGAGAAGGGCAACCAGAAGTCGTTCACTCTGGGCTATTGCTTCTTCAATACTACAAACCGACATCAGACCACTTTCAACAATAGCTCGATGGAAAAGTCCCTTTGCAGAGGGCGATACCAATAGTGAAAGAACATTGAAAGCTCCTCCAGACTCACCCGCAATTGTGACATTATTTGGGTTACCCCCAAAAGCTCTGATGTTATCCCTAACCCACTCTAAGGACTTTACTAGGTCTAAGGTTCCATAATTCCCACTCTGGTCCTCTGGAGACCCAGAACCCGTCACAGCAGGGTGTGTGAACCAACCCATTGCACCAAGTCGGTAATTGACGGAGATGTAGAGCAAGTTCGATTTTTCAGCTACTGTATTACCGTAGTAGCTTGGCGTGTTTGATGACCCAATGGAATTACCTCCTCCATGAACATACAAGTAGACCGGTAGTTCAGTTTCCGAGCTCTTAGGACGCCATATGTTGAGGTAGAGACAGTCCTCTGAACCTGTTGGACCTATGATGGGCATAACCTGTGCTGCAGAGTTACCGAATTTCGTTGCCTTTCGCGTTCCGAGCCAAGGGATAGGATCAAGTGGTGCCTTCCATCTTAATTCTCCAACTGGAGGAGTGCCATAGGGAATTCCTTTCCAACACCAAGTGCCTTTGTCTGAAAACCCAAGAATCAAACCATACTTCGTCTGGACATTTGGCTCGTTGTTCCACTTACTCAGCTCATATGTACTATCAGAAGGTTTTGGTGCGAAATGACGCCTTATCGGTTGAGAAATGGCTCGTTCCAGATAGTTCTTTAATCTGAATAACGGGGAGATAAGTGAAGCTAACTTCATTATTTTAGGCACAATTCCTCACCATGAGAATGAGATCAATAGACTTGCTAGGTTAACCTCTGATATAGTTTCGTATATCTCTTCAATTTAATCTCGCTTCGAAGAAATACACATACGGCAATTGGAATAAAACCTTCAGGGGAGACTAGCCTACATTTATTGCTATTCTTATTTTCCTGCTTTCAAGGAAAAAAGTTGAGTAAGGCTTGGGTTTGTGAGTAAAAGCCTATCGGATGCCCAGGACCTGTGCAAAATTTAAGTCAAATCACTATCTAAAAAATGTAGGAGATCTCTTCATCCTCAAACCATTCTTCAACTTCAGAGAGCTTTGTTGTATTCAATTCTTGTAACCTAGTTTGGATGGTCTTAAGGGATACTTTTGGGGTTTTTAATTTCGAATATAATAATGCGAGGTTTGTTAGTAGCTTCACGAGCAGAACCTGGAACTTCTCAGGTATTTTAGCTGTTAGTTCCTCAAAAATATTCATGGCTTCAAGATAGACTTGTTCCGCTTGAAGGAAGCGCCCTGTTATTTTGAATAATACCCCTAGATTACTTAGAGTTGACGCTAAATCGGGTAGATAAAGGCTTGGGGCTTGCTCTGATAGATCTCTGCGTAATTGAAGTGCTTCTGTGAGAGCGGTTTCTGCTTCAGTCAAGTTCTTTGATGCTGCCAAAACAACCCCGAGATTATTCAATGATGTGGCCAAATGCTGACGAAAATGTTTTGGTTCCTGTTCAGTTAATGTCCTTCTAATCGTTAATGCTTCTCGAAGGGTCTCCTCTGCTTCAGCCAGCCGATCTGTCTGTCCCAGTAAGACCGCAAGGTTAGTGAGGCTAATAGCGACTAGTGGCAAGCTATGTTCAGAAACTTGATCTGCCAAATGCCGGTTTATTTTTAGGGCTTTCGTGTGTACTCTTTCTGCCTTTTTGAAATGGCTATTCCGTCGATGCAAAACCCCAAGGTTATTGAGAACCATTGCAATCCAAGGGTCATAAATTGGTTCCCTCTTTTGTTCTTCACTTAGAATTTCTAGGGCTTCTTGAAAACATTCCTCTGCTTTTGTTAAGTTCCCAATGTGGCTAAGGAAAATTGCTTGAATGTTAAGGATAAATCCAAGTTGTTTTGGTATCTCAGGATTTTCTTCTTCGATGGCTCGTGAATCTTCAATAATCTCACGAATCAACGACTCGGCTTCATGCAGCCTTCCTGTTCTTATTAGGATGTAGGAGAAATCCCGAACAATCAGTGGAACATAAAAACTCATCCAAAGGAAGTCCTTCTCTTCTTTATGCGTAATAGCGACCTGATACGCTTTGCGGATTAATTCTTCTGCCTCTATTGGTCTTTCAGAGAAAATGTAAAGTCTAGCAAGTGATACGGTTATTCTGCAATAGTACTCGTCAATTAATTTTCTGTGCATTGAGAACTGTTTATCGATATCCTTGTGATGTGCTTTCAGGTCGCTAAACTTTTGGCTGAGCTTCAGTGTTTCTTTGAATTCTTCTTCAGCTTTAGTGAAATGTCCAATGAAAAACAAGAAGAGGCCGAAGTGCCAACGCGTCCATATTAGGCGTTCAAGGTTAATATCAGGTACGCCGAACATAGGCCTTTCCCCTCGTAATGTCAGTTCCTGGAAGAGCTGAATGGCTTCCTGGAATGTTTCTTCTGCCCTTGAAAATCTACCAGTGTATCGATAATTGATGGCAAGTCCAGTTAACGCCCATGCAACGAAGAGTGTGTATTTGTCCGGGTTAATACTTGCTTGCTTTCGAAAGTAAGGAAGCACTTCTTGGTGGTCTTGTTCTCCCTCAGTAAAACGGTTCAAGTTTTGTAGAATTCTCCCTCGATGCCACTTTACCATCATCTTACCTTCTTCGGAGTTAAATCGGATGAAAGCAAGCATTGAAAGAGCATCTTTGAATCGGTAGCTCCAATTTAGGTCATTTACGATATCCCCCGCTTTCTCAATCGCCTTCGGTTCATCCACGAGCGCTTGAACCGATAGTGCCATCCCTTGGAGTGTCGGATCTGCTTGTTCCTGAGCTGCTTGTTTAAGGCGGTGAGAGACATCTAGAACTAGCTTGTCAAGTTTATCTCCAAGCTCGGCAAGAACGAGATCTCTGGCTAAATCGTGCAGTTTCCAAGAACCATCACCTCGATTCTGAACAAAACTGAGATGAATTAGTCGGTCCCAATGATCAGTTTTCATTTGTGGGGCAATAACACTCATTATTGGACGGTTAAAGAAAGGAAGGATGCCCGCTCGATCGATGATTTCTAACAGGTCTTCTGCATGATCGAAAAGGCGGCGCCAAGTTTTGAGCCGTACTTCTTCCAATGTATCTGCCCGGAGGTTCTCAATGCTTTTTAAACTAAGTTGGTTGAATTCCTTAAGGTCACAAATGGTTTTCAAGACAAATGGATTGCCCCCGCTAACACTAATGATTTGAGTCTGCAATTCCTGGTCTTCCACTTTGTGTTGAACGAGAAGGTCACGGCAGCTAGTAGCATCCAGTTCAGTGAGTTCAATATCCTCGACATTCACTCGTGAACTAAGATGTTTTGGGGGGGCTTTGCGGCTAGCCATGACACTGATACTATTATTGATAGAGGCGAGAAATTCATACCAGAGCTCAGCTTCGCTGATTCTTCGTCCATCGTATCCCCATTTCAGCTGTTCACTTTCTACTTCTTCATAATGGTCTAAGAGAAGTAAGAGTGATGGCTGGGTGTTTTTCCGACTGTTCAGGTCTTCAAGCAGCGCATCGAGAAATAGTATTTCCGCCTGTCGTGGGTTCTTCCATAGAATTTCAAGGAGTTTCTCAGTAGAATCTTTTCCTAGCCGGGTTTGTAGCCAATCCGCGACATCTCCAAACCGGCGCTTTATTCGTGGGCTTAGTTTACCGCCAATAGTGTGAATGGCTTTACCGATATTTACCAGAGAGCCAATGAAGGGTAGAGGTGATATTACATCAAAAACCCAATCACGCCCTGGTTCTTTTGCTGGTTCAATACCTTGAATGAAACGAAGTCTAATTGACCATAAAAGGTCAAAACGACGCAGCCTAATACCTAACCGAACTGCACTCTTGCTGATCGCATCCAAACGATCAAAAAAGTTAGTAATCAGTTCACAGTCGAGCATGATGCTGGTTTCAATGGAATGGTGCCAATGGTCAAGGAGAGCTGTTTTTCCAATACCCCCGATTCCACGGATGTGGAGCACAACACTTTGAGCCTGACAGCGTGTAAGGGCATTAGTCATCCATTTTAAGGGTTCTTCCCTGTCGACAAACACCCTTTCAGAAGGTGCAAAGCGTTCGTACATGCCTGAAATCCCTATTATTTTTTGGTGTCTATCAAATTTCTTACCTAAAAAGCCTTAATAAAAAAATCTACAAGTCTTTTTAGATCAGCCATTTAAAAGGCTCGTGTGATTTACACAACCTTTTTTCAGATTCACTAGCGCTGTGGATAAAATGAGCAAAGCCTAGATTAGTGTGTAATGAAGTTTTGGAAGTCTCGGCTTCCTTCGAAACAGGGAGGACTAGCTTAGGGGTTCCATGAGGTCTAGGAATAGCGGTCATTAACTTCTTCTTAGTACATGATGTGTGGACTTTGATCTTCGGATGGTTTTGCTTTACAATTCCTTTGTGGGAACCTTACGACGGGAGTGGCACATCACGGATGTATCAGTTGCTATAAGGGGATCTGGGCTAGCCGCAACTCGATGTAATAATGACTCATTAGCCCTGGGAAAATAGTTGGTGAGAGATCAGGTGTGGCACTAATGTAATGGTTATGATATCTATTCCATATCGTGTCATTTTCAACGAATTCTAAGACGACTGGATGACCATCGATGGCCATGACTATTTGCTCCTCACTAATCTGGAATCCACTGATGTGGTAATTCCATTTGAGCAACACTTCACCATTCAACAAGTCTGGTTCTGGGGTGACAACCAATAATCCGAAACCTGATTTCACAGTGAGGGAGACATTCCATTGACAAGTAGCTTCCCACCCCCCATGGGGTTCACCTGAGTCGTTGAAATTTAAGCTGCCCGTTAAAATGATCTCGGGCTGGTTAATCTGGATGAAAATATTAGCTGCAACAATACTTGTGGCAAAAATTACGACAAAAGCCAACACAACCAATAGTTTTGTTTTTACTTCCATTTCACTTACAACCAGTGCAACCTATGAATATTCGATAATAGAATTCTGTTGCATAATATCCTACGGATTAGAACACCTGGCCTTTGAATTTTTAAGGGCATAAAACAGGCTGTAGATGCTGAAATGTATGTAATTGTGGTCCGAAGAAAATTAAGTAAGGCTTAGTTTTGTGAGTGAAAGCATATCTGATGTCCATTAGCCATCAATCATTATTTTTTTTCAAAGCGCTTCCTTTTCCTTATTGTAATCACGATTACGCTAAGAAGGCAGATTCCACAGAATGCTGATAGAGGAATGATTAGGTCCCAAGGCACTTCCAATATTATGGGTGCTGTAATTATAGAAATTTCGATGTATGTTAAGGGTCCAAGTCCCAGATCGTGTGATCTAGTTGTAGTTGGTGTGCGGTTCGACATGAAACTGGTAATGATATATGCTACATCGATCCGATTGCCCATGAAGATGTCTGTAATTATGGAGCCCTCTTCATCATGTAGGTTTTGGTATATGTGCCATCCGAATGCATCATGTAAAGCAATGGAGACTCCGATAGTTTGATTTGAGGATTTTCGTATCTGGACTGTAAAATTTTCAAGAGGGGATTGCAGTTTATGGATGTGAAAGCCATAGTACCGCAGTGAAATTGTTTGATTAAGAAGGGGAAGCCCATTAACAGGATAGTATCGGGTAATCCGAGCATCTAGATTCTCAAAGCCATAGAGGTTGTTGCAGAATCCTAGCTCATCAATTGTTAGTGCCGTGATCCAATTCAAGTAGAGTTCATTAAATGTAATATCATAGCCTGCCGTTTGCAAAACCGCCTCAATCCCGTGTGGTCCATCAGCTGGCTCCGTTATCAGGTTTCGCAGGATCTCAACACCATATTGTTCAGCGATATAGAAGGCAAACAAATACGAACTGCCATAATCAATGACCGCAGACACTCCCCCGTCATTGTACATATTCCAATACAGGAGAGACTCCTCTGGATGTGGAAGAAAGGCACTTACTTGTGGTGCGAGGTTATGATGAGGTTCTAGATAGCCAGCATGGTACATTGCATATTGAGCTAATGCCTCTAGGATGAACTGAGGTTCATCCCATTCATTGTTAAACCAAATGAGATGATGAAATTCATGCGCAACTACATTTACTACTGGAATCCTGTAATGGATATAGATCATCTCACACTGGTTTGAATACTCAAGGGGCAGCTCGTTTCTCTCAGAATAGTAATTAGCACAATTAGAAAGCAAGATTATGATTCTCGGATCACCATCGATATCGCCTAATGTTCCATTGGGATGTCCTGCTAGGTCAGTGATTCGAGGATAGATTGTGCTATCAAATTCATCGCGTATGGTCTCTGTCTTCCCAATTGCAGCTAGTTCTCCAAGTTCTGTTATACAATTAGTTTCCATGAAAACAAGGCTGTATTCGCCTTTTGCGAGTAATGTTGCATTTACTTCATAGAAAAATGAAGCCGTGAAATCATAAATCCAAAAAGACCGTTGATAGCCAACCTCTTGAAAGTCCTTTCTATCAAATTGGTCTTGTTTAACTTTTGAAAGTTGAAAAGTATGATTTTGGAGTTCGCTATCAGGTTGTTTTAGAATATCACATTTTTCGTAGTGTTGTTTTTGTAAATTCGTTTCATTTTGTCTCTGGTGATATTGGAAATAAGATTCAAGCTCACTTAGGTTGATGGCACCAATTGGAATTAGGATCCCTCCAACTAAGACAAAAAGAAGACCTATAGAGCCTAGCAGCTGCATTCTATGCTGCTCTTTTGTAGAAGCCAACATGATGTCTTATTATCATAATAGAATCCCTATTATCCTACGGAATTGAACAGTTAATTCTAGTCATACACTTTGTAAAGAAATGTGTGATGATAAAGAGAAGTGCAATTTGTGACTGAAGAGTTATTCAGGTGGTTGCCAATCCTTCAACGATTGCGTTGCTGGTTTACCGTCAACTCCCCAATGCGTTTTGGGAATTTCATGAACAATTACTTCTACTGCACGAGAAGGAATACCGATTTTTATAAAAACATTCGTTATTCCCTCAATTACCTCATTGATCTTTTCTTCCGAGAACCCTTTCCATACATGGACATGAACAACTGGCATAATTCAAATCCTCAATTATTCTGTATCCACTAACGCTTTTTTGCATTACCATGCAGAGGGTTAGTTACTATCCAGTTGGGTGTGGATAGCAGCCCCAACTAGACAAAGTAAGCTGGGAACCGTTTTAATGAAAATAATACCCAACACTTTATGACTAGGTTTTTCCGATAGTGATCTTCGATCTGAATTCTATGGGCTCTCTGCAACATCACTAACCCTCATATATTGTTGAGAACGAAAGCATAATATCAAAAAATTCAGGATTAACTAAGAAAAAACACAATATTAGATAAAGGGAGGCTTATGCAAAATGAAAAGGCAACATGGGTTGATTGTTTATGGCACCACCTTTGGGGCGACGAAAGGAACCGCTGAAGAGATTGCCAAAATACTACGCGAGGAAGATTTCGACATAAAGATTGTCAATGCGCAAGAGGAAAAAGTCAAAGACATTTCAGAGTTTGAGTTAGTCATCGTTGGGAGTAGCTTGGCAAATTGTAGATGGAATAGCAAGGCAGAGGATTTTCTAAAGAAATTCCATAAGGCATTGGAACCTAAAGAGTTAGCTCTATTTGTGTCGTCTGTGAACCCTATTGCTGTAAGAGAAGGGAACATAGAGGAAATTACTAAGACACGTAAAATTGCCTTGGAGGACAAAGTATCAAAGTATGATCTCAAGCCCATCATGATGGCTGTTTTTGGTGGCGTCTTGAACTACAACAAGATGGGATTTCTGGCGCGTAAAGGTATGGAAGTAGCCTTTATGGAGCGACTTCGAAACACTGGATTTAAAGAAGTTGAACCTGGCGTTTACGATTTACGTGATTGGGATGAGATTCGAAGCTGGGCCAGAGAACTTGCTAAGGTGTGCGTGAGAAAACTAAGAAAGATCTGAGGAATTCCGAGTCTATGCGGAAAATCTATCAAGACTTTATCTTATGGTAATCGCTGTTTAGTTAATGAAATGCATTTAATATTCGTATTTTTCAGTGGAAAGGGCATGTGTGCCCTAACTTCGAAAGAGGTTGCTCTAAAGTTTCTTCAGAGTCATGCCTTCCTAACAATGGCTACCTGTTCAAAAACGGGAATACCAAATGCAACTCCCCATGAATATGGCTTTCATGAACCAAATGTATTCTTAGAAATTTCAAAAGTACATGTATCAGTAGCAAATATACTAGAAAATCCTGTGGTTCATTTTGAAATCCATGATCTCTTCACCCCTGAGACTGCGCAAAACGCCAAGGTCTTACAGATCTTCGCTGAAGCTAAGATTCTCTACCCTAATTCACCTCAATTCGATAGCTATTGGGAAAAACTTACACAACAATTCCCTTACATGAAGATGTTTCCCAAGGAAACTCGTGTTATCCTCGTTTTTCATCTCAAAGAAGGAACGCTAATAGAGTTCTCAAAAACCCAACTTCAAAGAACAATTATTGATTTCAAATAATCAATATAGTTGAAAAGCCAAGAAATAATTTCAATAAGACTTGGATTTGTGAGTAAAAGCGTTATAGTATGGCAGAACGGCATTATCAAAAATCGGATACCCGTTATGCAATTTATTATGATAGTAGAACATTATGTATTCAACTTACGGAGGTTTGATTAATGGACCTAAAAAACGCTGTCAACAAAAATTTCGTCCTTCGAGTGCTTGTGTTTGCATTTCTCTTCGTTCTGACTGATCTAACTCTAACCATGGCCGGGCTGTTTCTTCTACAGCAGGTGGTTATTGATTTTGTCATTGGAATAGCTATAGGCTTCGTTTTTGGGCTAATTTTCATGAATATGCATTATCGTCGTTTTCTGCGCATAGTAATTGCTTGGTTTCTAATTTTTATTATTCAATGGTTTACCACCATGATTGAAGGCTACTTATTTACCACGATATTGACTGAACCGTTACTTATTGCAGCAGCAACATTTGGGCTTATTATCAGCTTTTTGCATGCGCTCTTCATTGGAATCCTATTTCCACCAATTACTTCAGATAAATCGCTAAGAAGTGAAATAAAGAGCTACTTCGCTGGACACCAGTGGCATCAATGGCTTTGGCGGTTTACGCTAGCCGCAGTTCTCTACTTAGTGATATATTATGGCATTGGCTCCTTGATTAGTCCCATCGTTCTCCCTTTTTACCTGGATATGGGAACAGGGCTGAAGATTCCCCCAGTGTGGATGATCCTTGTTGTAGAAATCTTACGCGGACTTCTCTACATACTAGCCTTGTTACCTATTCTTATCTCGCTCAATGTAGAAACCCGAGAACTTTACCTCTTAATTGCATTTGCACTCTATTTGCCCAGTATAGCGATGCTTTTACCAAATCCGGCATTTCCCATTTTACTTCGAATTATCCACGGACTCTTTGAAATCATGGTTGATTCCCTCTTATTCGCTGGAGTCATTATCCTCCTATTGAAACCAAAATCGACAGAACCTAATTGAAGTATAGTAGAGCTTGGTTTTGTATGTATAAGAGACTTAGTTCTTCAAAGGAAGCTTAATCATTGCCTCTCTTAGCCAAGAATCTAATGTAAATCCGTATGTCACGAAACCTGAGGCGGAGTGCAGGTACTCGTTTTTGATATTCAATGAACGACTCACCAAACCTCTCTCGGAGCTCCTTCTCTTCAACAAAAGTAATGTGAATTAGAAGACCGAATAAGAACATTAGAAAGAACATCAGCGAGTACACGGAGAAGCGAAGCCACAGGCCACCCATGGCTAGGGTTAACACGCCGAAATATGTTGGATGACGGAGCACTGAGTATATCTCGTGCTGTTGGATCTGTGACTCAGCAGGGAAGTAAAGATAAACCAGAGCCATGTAGTCGACACCGAAGGTGAGAAACGCGCTTCGGATCGTCAATAATCCAAGGATGATGAAGAAGAAACTCGCGATGATTCGAGCTGTAAAATCAACATTAACAGGTAAATCAAGAAAGGATAGGAAAGACCTGGATAGCAGGGTCGTAATGGGGTTTACTGGCGTTCCAGCTAGGAGCGTGTCAATAGGGGTGTAAATGTGAATGCATATTGCTAGGACCCAAGAGACTCCGAAAAAACCTCGGGGGATTGCCCTCTGATATGCAAGTTCTCCAAGCGCTGCCACATAACGGTCCCTGCTGTGCCAAACGCCCCACACCAACTTGAAAGCGATTACCTCGCTCAATAACACTCCAAGAACTGGTAGTATTGGTTCAACCAGGACTAAAACAGCTATGTGCGGAAAGATTCTGGCTACAGAATCAACGAGCAACATGAGGGCTAAAGCGGTGACGAACGCCAAAAGGATCAATAACCCTAATCCTACCGCTCTCCAACCTCGGTACTTAGGGATCTTCTTCTTCAGTGTGTCCAGACCTTTCAAATGCATCAAAGTGACCAACCAAATGAAATGCAATTACCACTCTTAAAATTTGAGACAAAGTGACCTTTGAGCCCTAGTTACCTACAAAAGGAACGATGGGTCACAACTGCGAAGGGAGGAACCCCTCAACCATACTATCAAGGCGTATTTACTGAGTAGCATTATGGCCAAAGTAGGTCGAGGAATCGGATGATGCTATCCAAAATTCCTGCCGGAATTATGCCGAGTGTGGCCAATAAGCTGATGATAATTAATGGTAGCATAATGATGTTTAAGGCAATGAGATAACGCCAAAAACTGTGACGCGATACTTTCCCAACCCTCAACAGGATCACTAAGCCAACAAACATCGCAATCCAGAGCCCAGTGAAGAGGTAGAGCGCAACGATGGGCTGTCCGAGGTTCATGATTTGTGGCAAGAACCCATTCGCCTCCTATATTACCATTAGCGATTATTGTTTTTTAGCCTTTTTCGTCTAAGAAATATTGATCATAAAATAGGTTGAGGACCAATCATCCAATTAGTTCGTTCTTAAAAGACCGCCTTAGAGAATTCGTCAAGTCGGAGGTGATAATGAAAAACCCTCAAAACTATGTATTCTATCAGCCATCTTGTCTTATTTCTAACAGAATGGAATCCTTTACATAAAATAGGTCATTTCAGAACGCGGGTTGAGAATTTCTATCAAAATAATTTCCTATTTCTACTCGGAAAAGAGACATCCTTAAATTAGCATTTGTAAATAACCCTCTAAAAAATGGAAGTCGGTTAAGTGACAGCCAAAAAGGATAGAAAGGATGAAAAAGCAGAATCGGACGAAAAGCGAGTAGTTGAAGAAGAAGACCAGAAAACACGAAAGCACAAATGGAAATGGACCCAAAAGAGCCGAATGGGGACAAATTAGAAGTCTGATTTTTATATAAAAGCTTAAACCAACCAGTTGGGAAGAAGGGTATTTGCATAGAAAGAGGGGTGAGTTGCACCTCACTCCTTTCACATTTCGTGGAAGTTGCAGGTGGTATAGTAAAGTCTTTTACTGAGAACACAACAATCTCCTACTAAGGAGACGTTTTCATGCAGTCAGAAGAAATAACTCCACAACGGGGTCCGAAGGGACCAATCTTCTTACTTGCCATCGGAATCATCCTTCTGTACGGATTTGGCTTCTACAACCTCTTTTTTCTAGTGTCCCCCTATCTACCTATCATTATTAGTATCATCAACATCGCCTTACCTTGGCTAGCAGGATTCCTCTGGGCAGAGGTTCTCTTCATAATTGTCATAATTGCTCTCGCTTTGATTCTAGCTTACGGTATTTTGCACCTGATGAAACGGGCCGCTGCAGGAACCCTTCGAGTGCTCTGGATTCTCCAAGCCATCATCATGCTCGCTATTGGTCCTATCTTGATCTTCTTTTTTGGATTCTTTGGTCTATTTGGACTCTTCTTCTCCTTCATCGGAATAATTCAACTGGCAGTGTGGTTTTACCGCCGGAAGAAAATCGAACGCGCCGGAAAACTGGCGGAATTCACCGCACAGCTGTTGTTAGAAGAAAAGGAAATGTTCATCACTCCTTTAGTTACAGCAGTTTTCAGCTTACTAACGGGTATTCTCATGATGGCAACATGGGGGGCGATGTACACTTGGTTACCCCTTATTGGTATACCCACTGATTCATGGATATTTTTCATCCTCACTATACTCGTTGAGATACCCTACTTGTTTGTCTATTTCTCAGTGTTTTACATCTTTGAAGGCATCAATGTCTCAATCGCTCATACCTGGTACCGGAATGAGGATCCAGTGCTGCGTGGAGGGATTCGTGAGGTTAACTCAGTGATGGGAACCATAATTCGCTTCGCAGCAGTTCGTACAGCTGTTGGAGTTGCACAAAGCGCGGTTCAACGAGGATCCGCCAAACAAGGTGGGATTTTCGCACTAATAGGTTCCATCCTTGCTAGACTGATTGGCGCAGTATTTCGGTTCCTCACCTACTTTACGCTTCCTGCCATCATAATCGATAAAATGCATTTACGCGATTCAATCAAACGATCAGTACGCCTAACTTGGCGATACCTCGTGGATGTATATATTGCTGAAACGGGGGTAAAAACTGTCTTTAGCTTCTTTGGAGGACTCTTCTCGCTAGGCTTTCTCGCTGTGGGCTTCCTGTTTGGGTATGTGTTCGGCATTATCCTCTTTGCCGATCTATTCTTCGCCATCATAGCTGGCATCGTCTTTGCCATCCTCTTCATTGTGTTCGCAGCCATTCCCAGCTACTTCATCTTTCGTCCACTTAACACGGCCTATAACACTTTCATGTATGCCTATGCAATGGATGAAGAGAGTCAATTCAGTCTACCCAGCCGGTTGCCAAAGGCCTATGCGGATACCATCGAAGCAGCTCAAGCTGAATGGGAAGCTTCAGGAAAGAAGCGACATATGCAAGAACCACCTAGCGAATGGTAGAGCAAGAGATTTTCCCTGGAACACTTGATGCTCTTCTCAATGTAGGTTATATGCCAACATAGGCAACAAAGAAAAAGGACATTCCACATCAGAATTGGGTGCATATTCGAGCGTGATATCATGTCAGAAGCAAAAAACGGCGACACTGTGCGTGTCCACTATGTAGGTAAATTCCCTGGCGGAAAGGTCTTTGATACCTCGCTGGAAAAGGAGGCCGTACGCGCGGGGATATTCAATAAGGGTCGTGATTACAAACCCTTAGAAGTCACCTTGGGAGCAGGTCAGGTCATTAAAGGCTTCAATGATGCCATCATCGGCATGAAACCAGGGGATGAGAAGACCGTCACGCTTCCGCCCGAACAGGCTTATGGGAAGAAAGGAAAACATCCCATGGCAGGGAAGACTCTAGAGTTTCGGATCATCCTCGTGGATATCAAATGACCTAGTATGCCTTTCCAGAGTAAACGACGGGTAAAGTTAAATACGGCTATCAGCGTTGCTGCACTCCAAAAGGGGGTTCCACTCTGTGTATCCAGTAAAGGTTAATCCACTTATTCGCTATTCAGTGTATCTTCCATACATCGGCTTCTTCATCGCCTTCATCTCCCTCGGGATACCAACCATTGGCTTTTATGTCCTCATTCTTGGTACTCTCATTCTGATCGTAGGGACAGCCATCCAAATTTATAGTAATTATTTGCGTCGAAAAAGTCAGGTGAAAACGAGTCTGGGAATAGATTATCTCTTCCCATCGATAGTCACCTGGGTCGTCTCTGAGAAATTTGCAGCAATGCACGATCAGGATGTTCCTAGTGAAGCAGAATTCACTGACGAAGAGTTGCAGGAACTTCTTACGGTGATCAAAGAGCGAAAACGGGGACGCCAACAGGCTGCAGGACAACTTGCTCTTGCAGGGACGCAAGGGATTCAACCAGCTTTAGAACTTTTCAAAGAAGAACACCCTGAACCTCGGCGTTTAGCGGCAATTATCATTCGTCAAGTTGGACCACCTGCCCTGGAAGCAGTACCTACATTACTTGACCATCTGAACGAACCCGATCCTTATCTACGGGCAATCATTATCCTTGCCTTAGGTCGAATTGGCCCAAAGGCAAAAGAAGCTAATCCTCAGCTCCTAGAACAGCTTCATCACGAAGCCTACGATGTTCGTGTATGTGCTGCTATTGCGTTGGGACGCATCAACGCACGAACCAAAAATCAAGAAATCATCAATGCTCTCACTGAACTAAATGATGATGAGCATCAGAGTGTCAGAACTGCCGTAACGATCGCCTTAACTGAACTCGGATATCGTGACAAGAACACCATTCCTCTGCTAATTAACGGTCTTCGGGATTTGAATCCCTATCTAGCTCTTCTAAGTGTTGAGCAGGTTGGGATTATAGGTAAAGACGCTAAGGACGCTGTTCCAGATTTAATTGAAGCACTCAAGGGTAATGTCCCCATAATCAACATTAAAGTTGCTCACGCACTTTACCGCATTGGATATGATCCCCTCGGACTTCTTCGCCCTATTTTAGTGGCGGCTCGCAGTCGAGAGCTCTTTGTTCGCTTGGAAGCTCTCGAAATCCTCGAAGCTATGGGTCCAACTGCGGAACCAGCTCAACAAGCCTACATTCGAATGCTCGCTGACCGTGATGCGCTAACGCGGGTGGTTGCAATACGTGCAATATCATTTCTGGGTGAAAAGGCTCGACCCCTCTTACCTCAAATCCGTAATGCACTCAACGATTCTGCAAAAGCCGTTCAGTACCATGCCGAACAAATCCTTAACTCGTTGGGTGAACCCCTTGAAGAACCCGAACAATTAGACGAAGACGACGCGGATTAAGACTTCTCGATTTGTTCGTTATTCATGGCATAGGCTTTTTGAGTTGGAAACCCCCTTGTCAATCGGGGTCGGGTTATGTTTCATCAAAAACCTAGCTTACTCCCAAGTCTCCTCTATACTGGGCTGTGTGTCTTATTCGTTTTCGGTCCCGTTTCAGGAAGTGAAATACAATCACAATACGGATATCAAACAGGTGAGATCTATTCATTCACGGATTCAGTTACAGAAACTTTTGATATGAACGATACTTATCTCCTCGAACAGGCAATGCACTCTTTTCAAATCCAAATCCAAACCGTTGAAGAGAATGTAGCCAATTACACCATCTTGATTACTGTTCAGATACTAAATCTTTCAGCAGGATTAGAAGACTACCTTCGAGTTACAGACATGGAAGGGCACACACCAATCGTCGCTAGTCCTTTCATATACTTCACTCACACTCAATGGGACCTTCATGTCATAGACTTTCTTGACTCAGCGGAGGATTATATGGCTGCCACTCAGATGTCTGGCAGTGTGAACTATGATCTTGAAACGAGGTATTTTACTTGGAACCTCTCCAAATACATATCCACCCTAATTTCGCCCTATGACATCGATGACGATGAAGATCCAGATGCCTACACTTCGATTTCGAGATATTCTGCAACCTTTACAGAGAAAGGTGTTCTACAATCTCGGGAATTTATCACAGAGTTCCGATTCACGAATGGGGCTCGTTATTGTAGGGCTCGGCGAATTTCATTAGATACACCCTTGTCAGTACCTCAACCAATAATTTTTCTAATAATCATTGGGGTGTTAATAGTGAGTACTCTCCTTCTTGTGGCCTTGACAATTTTTTGGACTTACCGACAACTAACTACTCCAACAACCCGAAGATGAAGAAGGGCTGGTTACTTTCGGAGTTTGAAAAGCAATTGCAAATTCTTTTGAAACCACTCATCTCCCCCTGGTGTCTCTAAGGCCATGGGATGAGACTGAAACCGAGGATCGTTCACCAGTTGAGCAAAGACTTCAGTGCTGATTTGTCCATACCCTATGTTCGCGTGGCGGTCTTTGTGGCTTCCTGGGCTAGCAGGTGTATCATTAAGGTGAAACGCAAGCAAGTTTTCCAACCCAATTATTGAATTAAATTGTTCAAGAACCTCTTCTAAACCAACTGGAGCTCGAAGATCATAGCTTGCGGCTAGTGCGTGAGCTGTGTCCAGGCAAACCTTCACACGCTCTGGCATTTGAATTCGCTTCCGGATTTCAGCGATTTGTTCAAATCGACTTCCAAGCTGTGCACCCGCGCCTGCTGTGTTTTCGATCAGTAATTTGACAGTTTGATGAGGGCGTTGATCAAGTAACCGTTGAAGGCTATTTACGAGATTTTGTATTCCTCGTGCTTCGGTGGTCTCGCGATATGATCCAGGATGAAAGACCAGGTAGGGGATTCCAAGGGCCTCGCATCGGTCCATCTCTTCAAGGAAGGTTGTTTCTGATCGTTTTCGGAGCGTTTTATCGTGACTAGCGAGATTAATGAGGTAAATGCTATGTGCCATAATCGCTTTGATTTTGTAGATTTTGATGTTTTCTTTAAACCCTGTGATATTTTCATCTGTGAGTGGTTTGGCCTTCCACTGATTGGGGTTCCGAGTAAAAATTTGAATACACTCACAGCCCAACGCTGTTCCTCGCTGAGGGGCATATTGCACACCTTTGCTGATAGATACATGACACCCTAACAAACCCACTTCGAATCCAAACCTCCAACCCATGAACATATCTAATCTCGAAAATTCTTCTATGATAACAACCTTTTTCTAACAATACCAAGGCTGTTACGCCTTATATTGTACGCCCCATGAATTCTATGAGGTTTCATGAATGGTCGATTTGGTCGGAAAATTCTTTGGTTTAAAAGATGAAACCGACCGGGTTAAGAGGCTTGCAAAAGTTGCAGCGATCTTCATGCCTTTTGCAGCTTTTGCCTTCATGATGTCAACCACCTTCTATTCCTTCTATGTGGCTATCACTCTGGCTCCTGGAAATTTGAACCTAGGATTTGCCTTTGTAGGTATTCTCGCCTCTGTCACTATGGCTGTGCAATTGACGATGGATTATCCCACTGGTGGGATCGGTGACTGGATTGGGCAACGCTGGATTCTTGCTTCAGCCTTCCTCTGCTTCGCGTTGTCGTTTTTCCTAACTTGGATGTCTCAGTTCTTTCCTTACTTCTGGTTCTTCGTCATTATCTACATCATTTCTGCGATTGGTGCAGCTCAACAATCGGGGGCAATCGCAGCCTGGTTTGACAATAACTATCGTGCAGTAGCAAAGGACCCGGAACGTAAAGCCTACAGCATTGCCCAAGGGCGGATGGGTATGCTTTTTCAAATCTCAGCAACTGGCGTATTGATTCCCGGTGCCTTCATAGCCACACTAATGGGTCGCGAGTTTGTGTTTCTTCTTCAAGCAATCTTTTGTATTATCATTGGCGTTTCTTCTCTACTACTCTTCCGAGATTTTCCCGAAGTTATAGAAAATCGTCCCAAGCGTTCACTTAAAGCCTATTATGGAATCCTCCGAGAAGGGTTAAGCTTCGCCTTCTCATCAAGGTATGTTGCGTTTTACATCATTGGCTCAGTGCTAATGTCAAGCACTATCATCGTCTGGGGGAACATGATCCTATTCTACATTTACTACTCCTACCTCGCTTACAGTGACATCGCCGTCGCGTTGTTTCGCACTATTCTCTTTGCAACAAGTGTTATTTGGGTTGAACGCGCCGGCGTGTGGACAAGGAAACTTGCGGTGGAGAAATGGATTCCACGAGCCCAATTTCTTCAGACTTGTGGTCCGGTTTTCTATTTCGTCGTGGCAATTGTGACCTTATTCCTGCTACCTGTAGTTCTTCCTTTCCCTTTCATGTATTTCCAAATTCCGACAATCTTGATATGTTTGAGCTTCATCCTTTCTGGGATTTTTTCTGGCGCAACTAACATTCTCAATCAGCGTCTAGTATTGGATATGGTTCCTGACAAAATCCGAAATGGCATATACTCACTCTTTCCTTCGCTAACCTTCATTTTTGCTGTCCCCCAAATGATCCTGTTCGCATTTGTAATGACTTCCCCTTCATTGAGCGTTCTTTCTCAACTTCCTTTAGTTACGGTGCTTTTCGGACTCGGAATCATTAGCCTAATTGGTTTAATAATCCTAAGACTTGGTTTACAAGCAGCACCTAAACTTCCCCCTTCAAAGGGAGAAGCCTTACCAAAAGAGGAAATCCCAATAGGCCCTATACCCGTAGAGCCCACCTAGCTATCCGTCAGTCTTCGGGTGGTGTTTCCAGTCGTTTTACGATAAGACGAATACCATCCAATCGAACTACCTCAACGGATTCGCCTGCTTTAACGACGCCCTTTTCAACCTTAGCCATCCAACTCTCTCCGAAGGCACGGACACGCCCTTCAGGATCTAGCAGGGTTTCAGCAACTCCTGGAGCCCCAGGCATGAGGCGTGGATCAAAGTCACTGGTTAACCGACGCGCTTGAGCGGCTTTGATGATAGCGAACCCAAAGAGCGCAGAGAAAGATAGGGCAATCGCTGCAGAGGCGCCTTGGAATAACCACATAATTTGTGAAGGCACGAGCCATTGACTAGGTGGTAGAAAGAATATACCACCAAGTACAAAGCAAGCTACACCAAAACCCGCTGCAAGCCCTGCAAAGGAAATTTCGGTTTTCGCTTCAATAAGAAGTAATGCCACTCCAAAGGCCATCAGAACAATGCCTGCTAACGAAATTCCTATTATACCCAACCCCACGAGGCCAAGAACAATACAGACGATGCTGATGATTTCACCCATGTGGCCAGGGGCATTGAGCGCAAAGATGAAGCCCCAGATGCCAATTTGTAATAATAGGAAGCTAATAACCGGATGGGAAAGAAAGGAAAGAATAGTTAATCCTGTGTTCGGTGTGTAATAGTATCGTGACTCTGAGGCAATATTGGCAAAATCTTCGACGATTTGGCTATAATTGAAGCTTCCAAGATCAGCAGTAGGAATAAGTCGGTAAGTAAGGTCATTTGGTTGCAACTCTCGTTGGACTAAAGTGTAGGCTTCAAGACTAGTCAGGAGTTCAGGGATTGATCCATCTACGAGTTCTACGCTCTCGGTAGCCAGAGCCTGAGTTGGTCCAATAATGAGGTTCTCAAGGATGAAGCGTGAACCAGTTGTAGTATTGCGTTCGTGTAGGTGTGCTTGCGAGGTCATCAGAGACACGAGGTTGTTCAGATACGCTGGATCTGTGATGGGAAAGATTCCTGCAATTGGTTGACAAGCACCTATCTGAGAGGCAAGTCCCATAGCCGCGATGTGAGCGGCTTGTAACAAATAGGTCCCGCCACTAATACCTTGACTAGCTGTGGGAATGTAGACCATAATAGGTATCGGTGAAGTGGTAAACAGCTGCATGATGTTAAGAACAGCACCAAGTTCTCCTCCTGTTGTACTCAGCTCAATCAGTATTAACCGCGCATTCAGGGACTCTGCGACACTTAGTAATTCTTGGATCGCTAGAGTTGTCGCTCCGGTGATGTGTCCCGATAAAGAAAATATCACTACCGGTTCACCTGTTTGAAGCTCCTCGGCATTTGCAATGATTTGACTCGCAAATAAACTACTTAGAAGGCAAAGCAGGACAACGCTAACGAGAATCCGTGATCGCAGTACCATTCACCCAAGAAGGGCTAGCGAATCTAACCTAAAGTAGTTTTGGTTTAAACACAAACCTACCTTACAAAACAAGGGGTCATACACTATGCGACATCCTCAAGGAGCTCGAGTCTAATCAATTTCTCACCGAATTTCCGCCTTAACACCCCTTCGAAAGTTATGGTGATATCAAACCATCCGATGGCAATTCGTGAAGTGAATTATTACTTTATGAAGAATTAGAGAACCATTTAACTAAAGTGATAAAAAAATTTGAAGCTTCCTGTACACCGAAAGGGACAGGAAGCCTAATTGGAACTAATCTTCCATATCTGCTGATTGGCGCAACGAATTATAGGTAGCCTGCCGTTCTTTCTTGCTCAAATACTGGAGATGATCCACCAAGGCTTCAACTTCCTCCTTGGACAGCCTAGGAATCTTAGCCAGCTCCCGCCGAATCTCAGCCACTACTACCGCCGATGCTGCAGTTGTTTCCTGGAGCTCTGGTGGCAGAACCGTGGGGGCCGTTCGATCTTCGGTCAATACCTTAGGCGGGGGTGGCTCCTTTGGTGCCACCTCAGCCAATGGTGGTGCCTCTGGTTCTCCGGGCGGCTTCTCTGTAGGAGTTTCTGGAGGCTGTATTTTAGGTCGTTCTTGTAGCGTCAGGAAGTCCATCCGCCGCTGCCCCATCTGGCGACGGAGATCATCGAGGAACCAGATTCGGTCTTTTCGCGGGATCTTGCGCATTTCATTGGCAAGCACGGTTTTTTCTTCAGGACCTAGTCCCGGAATCTTGTCGAGTTCTGCCATGATGTCTTCTTCGGACGCGGTGATTTCTTCGACTTCTTCCATTTTAGGAATCATTAACTTCGTAGCGGATACTCCAATCGTATCCATTGCCGCACTCACTTTAGTTTCAAAGGTTGCATTCCGGACATGGAAGCGCTTGAAGTCCTTGCGACCCAGCGAGTATTCGCCGTGCTTCTCGACTGTTTTTGCGAGTTTGCGCATTCGGCGCACTTCCCAGGGAATCGAATACACGCGCGCCCAGAGAATCCATCCCATCAAAGCAATAATCAAGACAATAGCTCCAAAGGATCCGAAGGTGATGAGGTTGCTCATGAATTCGGTGAATTGGATGTTGAGTGCAGATTCAATGGAGTTCAAAGCCGCATAACCAGTTTTGGACGCTGTTATGGTCAAGGTACCCGAGCAAACAATTGACGCCGTAATTATAATATCGTATGAGCCATCGACCTCGGCGGGGATAACTTCCACAACAGCTCCTTCTACTGGCGATAGCTCGAGCTTTGGATCAAAAAGCGCTCCAGTGACAGGCGCACCGTGATAGGTGTCATTCAGATATAATGAATAGTAGTATGTTTGTCCAACATAAAATGTGGTTGGAATAGAATCATAGATAAGCTCCATAGGAATAAAGCCGACTTCTAGGGTTTTGGTAACTATTTGATCAATATAATATTCTGAACTGAATTTTATCGTCAATTCGTTGGGACGCGATGTCTCATTAAACCGGAAGCGGATGGTCCAATAACCAGAACTATTATCATAGTCAAAGTATCCAAACTCATAGTAACGGAACCATGCATCGAGCACCTCTGCACTAGTCAATGTATTCATATTCAAGTCTCTGTACCAGAAGGTAAGGACAAGGGTGTCATTGATTGGAATGAACCAACTCGAATCCGTAAAGGGCACAGAAATGTTGTACTCAATACCATCAATAGTATTCAAGGTATACGCACTAACTAGTAGTAATTCAGTGGAGGCTTTGCTAATCGTAAGGGCAACTTTCACTTCAGCATAGGCGTAATTTCCATAGACTTCATGATAAATACTAATAATCCGGGCTTGTGGACTCGGGGTTGCATTTGCCGGGAAGGTGCCCGTATACCAGCCATTACCCAATCCAGTTAGATCAAATCGGCGACTCTGCCAGATTAAGTATATTGGATCATTAGGAATTCCTAGGTTATCTCTTGTATCATTTAGAAACACATTGATTGTTACGAGGTCGGTGTAATTTGCGGAATAAGATGAGAATTCAGCGATAATCTCACAGGGTTTGTACAGCAGCGTAATGGTGAAGGTTACTTGTTGTTGCAGGGCATTGGCAGTCCTTGCTGTCACCGTAATAGTTTGGGGTTGAATACGCCAAAGTGAAGTATCGAAGTCACAATAGTAGAGACCATCGTATAAAAAGGTGAAATCCGCCAACTTTAGGGATGTCGAAGCATTCAATGCCTCTATAGTTGCACCGTTCAAAAAGTTCCAAAAAGAGCCATTGTCAAATGTTGAATAAAATCGTACATAAAGTGTTGCAGTATCCTCCACATAGACTTGTATGGCTGTGCTGTTTCCAGGGGGAGTGTTAGAATCTAGTTTTGTTTTGACTGGTTGAATGCTTAAGGAGAAGATAAAGAACTCTGTCTCGTAGTTTGTCATATTAGTTTCAATGATAAGTTGGGTCCCCGTTGCGATGATTGAGCCGGTGTCAATGATGGGGCTAATTGTATAATAGCCCGGTGTGCCAGTATATGTCATTACAGCCCAATCGAATGTATACCATTGGTAACGTATCGATGCACCATCACCAGGAGTTAATGGCGTAAATGTCAATCCATCTTCAAGGTAAACAGTAATCGGAATTACTTCACCCCAATAGACGATAATGACACTAACCCCCGGAGCGGGGTCGACCTTCTGGAGCACAAGGGGCGCTAGGTGAATGGTAATATCCACATCGCGTGTTTGCTCTTCGTAGTTGACTTTACTAGCAGTCAAATAAAAGGAGAAGGCCCCTGCCGCTAAACCAGATGTGTCAATGGTAATAATCCAGGTTCCATCATCTTGGTAAAATGAGAACGGTAAAGCTACATCGATTGTCCATATCACATCGCTAATATTCACCATTCCATGATCTCGATCGCGGTAGAGGGCTGTGATGACAAGCTGTTGAGTATAGTATACCGTCGATGGCTGAGACCAATCGAGTGTGGTTCGAATTTCACGAACCCGGGCCGAAACATAGGTATCCGCTGATGCATAATAGGGAAGATATATTGGGTCGAATCCGGTAGGCCATGTCAATGTGATATGAAATGAATAGGTATCCACATCCAGATTCTTGCTGCCACGAATAATGATCGTATAATTCCCACCAGTCCCTGACCACGACCAGGTAGGAACATACCAATAAGTATCATCCCAATATCCAATCAGATCAGGGCAGGTAACATTGATCCCCACATACCCAGTTCCATTAAGAACGGGTAGACCGCCTGTCGTTTCATAGTGGACCAAAATCGTGATATCATCACCGGTGGGTTGGGTGGCAATAGTATCCGCAAAAAGGATAGTTTCGGTACCCACTGTCCGGACAGAAAAGGCTTTAGTTGCCAAGGTGTAGAAGGGCGTGTTTCCGGCCTCCCAGCTAGCTTCAATTTTGAGATTGAAGATGACGTTAACCGCTCCCAGTCCACTAGCATCGATGGACACACGATAGTACAGGGTGGGCTCGACCCAAGCTGGACCAAAGGTGATGTCTTCAATGAAGTAGCTAGCGCTGATTTCACTGTCGTTCGCGGCATGGAGAATGCGGATTCGTACATAATCACTAGGAGTGCTATTTTCAATCCCCACGCCAGTCAGGATATCGGTGTAGTTGAGGTAGACAATGACATAATCGGCATAACCGGTGTCAACGGGGTTGGTATTGATGATGCGGGTTTCACGGTACTCTGACACCAGCCAGACACCTACCCATTGTTCTTCGTAATCTGGAGGGTCGGCGATCCATCCCAGGGTGACATTAATCCAGTAACTTCCGGGGCTTGGAGTTTGAGCGGAATTGATGATAATTTGGTAGATGCCAGATCCAAGGTAGACTACTGAGTAGGTTGGGTTGGTCCATGTGCCGTTGGTGACGATGTTGATGGCATCCAAGCCACCAATCCCAAGGCCGTCTTGAGAGCTAGCGTCATCCCGCACTCGATAGATCAAGCGGATGTCGAAGTCTTCACCATAAGGAGCCGCATCAACGGGTACTTTTTCGATTTCCATATAGACCGTGCGAATGTTAATAGACAGGGGGGGATTGGCAATTCGGGCATGGCGATAGGGCAGCGTTGGATGGTAGGCGGTGACTTCGATTTCATAGCTTCCGATGGTCAGTGGTTTGGTGATGGTAATACGATAGTAGCTGGCAAATTCGTCAACATAATAATCGCTGGGGAGGAGGCTTAAGGGTCCTAGACCTTGCACTGTGAGTGTGGCGCCAGGGATGAAAGCTCCATTGTTAGAGCTTTGCCCGTCTAGAATCAAATATTCCACATTAACAATGATGTTGTCGCCGACTGGTGTGGTGGGAATCTGTGAGTATGTGAGAGTCGTGAAGAGCGCTCGTACCGTGATGGGAACATTGGTGAGGACTCTATTAGCGTATTGGGCGGGGCTAGTGATGGTGATCCGATAGTAGTACGTTTGATTAGTGGTCAGGATGCTATCAAAGATGGTGATGGTATAGGTACCATCGATGTTATCAACATAGGAAAAGTCAATATCGACGGTAAGACCCAAAATCGTAATTGTTGCACCGGTAATCGGGTCCCCATCTTGAAAAGCGCCACTATCAGATACTGTATAGTTGACTTCAAGGATGCCGTCTTCTCCCCAAGCCACCACTGGTGGACTTTGATAAGTGAAGGTCGTCGCGAGGGCTCGAATCGTAGCCGTAGCATACACAACATCATCTTCATAGCTGGTCGAAGTGTAGAAGTCGATGGTCAAGCCGTGAGGTCCGAGACTCCAACCTATCGTCGTAAAGTTTACAGTGAAAATACCATCATTCGCCGTGCCATTTACCACCCACTCATTCCAGTTACTACTATCGATGATGAGCGTCGTGGGTCCAACAATACGAATCCCAATCAGATCTAAATCGTTGATAGGCAAACTCAGGTCGGCATCTTCAATCCGAATGACCATGGTTCCATTATTTTCCCAGGGAATAGTGGCAATGGGATCAATGTTACTTGATATATAGTGGTTTCGAATCCGAAAGCCAATGGATTGATACGCCCCCTCGTGATATGGATCGGGAGATACTACATGCAAGACCAAGGAATAGAGTTTGACCGTGTCGATCTTACCGCTGGTCGAGAGGAGGGTAAGCGTGTATTCGCCTCCACCAACTTCTACGAGTGTGTAGTCAGAGGGGTTGAGAAGGGTACCATCTAAGGTCGAACCAGCAATACTGGTTACTCCGACAATGCCCATGCCATCTTCACCACTCGCCGAATCGTCCACAATGTAATAGAAGGTGATCACCACATCTAGTCCCCACGCGGTGCTGCCGACGGCATCATAGCTAATGGCGGTGCGAATGGTTCGAATTTCAAACCCAATGTTAATGTTCGCGTTATTGTGCTGAGGATCGGGAGAGTTAACTAGAAGATAGAGGGCATAACCTGGTTTAATCGTGCTAATTTTACCACTGGAATAGAGGATGGTTAGAGTGTATTGCCCCCCTCCATTATCAATGAGTGTGTATTCACCAGGATTGAGGGGACTCCCATCCAGAGTAGAACCAGCAATTGAAGTAACACCAGCAATCCCTGTTCCGTGTTGTGAACTCGCAGGATCATTGACAGTGTAAGTAAAGAGAATGACAACATCAGTACCACGGGGAACTGGTGGAGTCGGTGTATAACTAAGTAAGGTGACAATTGATCGAACAGCAAATTGGCTCGAACGACTTGCGGCATCATATTCAGGGCTTGGAGGATTCACATACAAAAGGAGCGTATATGTTTGAATGTCATTGATCTTTCCGCTGGCGTAGAAAATCGTCAGAGTATACTGCCCACCTCCCACCTCGCCGAGGCTATAATCCCCAGGATTAAGTAATGTGCCTCCAAGGGTGGACCCTGCCAAACTAGTGACACCTGCAATACCCATTCCATGTTGCGTGCTCCCCAGATCATTGACACCATAATAGAATGTAATGATTACATCGTCGCCCCAAGGAGTGGGGGATGGAGGATCTACGGTCACTTGAGTGGTTAAAGATCGGATGCCAAAAGTAATTGTTTGTCCTCCATCAGCATACTGGGTGGCTGGAGCAACAAAATAAAGGCTAAGAACATAGGTGGGTTTGATGGTGTTGAGTTTTCCGCTGCTATAGAGGAGGGTGAGGGTGTATTCGCCGCCACCCACTTCCACGAAGGTGTAGTCACCAGGATTGAGGGCGACAGCGTCGAGGGTGGAGCCCGCGATGCTCGTGACGCCCGTGATCCCCATGCCATGCTGAGCACTCGCGGTATCTTCAACAAGGTAGTAGACAGTGATGACCACATCATTCCCCCAGGGAGTGGGGAGGGGAGGATCGTAGGCGATTTTAGTCCCTAATTGGCGGATGATGAAAGTGGTGGTGCGGTCTGCAGCTTTATATTCGGGTGCGGGTGACACCACATGCAAAGCCAACGAATAGGTTGTAATGGTGCTGATTTTGCCACTACTGAATAAAATGGTCAGGGTGTATTCGCCACCGCCGACCTCCACGAGGGTGTAGTCGGTTCCGGTGAGGGCGACAGCGTCGAGGGTGGATCCCGCGATACTGGTTACTCCGATAATGCCTGAACCATCTAGGGGGCTATCGATGTCGTTGACCACGTAGTAGAAGGTGATGACCACGTCTTCCCCATAGGGCACCTGGGGAATGGGGTCGAAGGAGATTGAAGTGAGGAGGGTGCGAACCGTGAAACCAATGGTTTGGTCCGCATCTTCATACTGGACATCAGGAGCCACCACATGAAGCACAAGGGT
>JBHLMG010000007.1:0-102946 GCA_048938385.1 Promethearchaeota archaeon
TTTTCAGACAAAAAAGGTGGATCTAGGGCAAAAACTTTCAATGGCTTCTTGGTATTTCAACAAAGAATGAAATGCCTTCATATCTAGGGCAATCACTGGAAATGCGAAAATCAATGTAAGAAAATAAAGATAACACCAGGTTCTCAAAGTCAAGTTAGGCTTTCTCGTTCACTCAATTGAAGTGCAAACCTTGTTTCTCTTTCATTAGAATCTAGATTATAACCGTTAAACGACTACCACAGAAATCGAAGATTTGCATGTGTAATAGTGTTGGCTCGAATGCTGTATTAATGAGGTGTAAGGTCGTATCAACACTACGGCTTGCCGGGCGAGGTGAATTTTAAGGTCAGCTTGTTCGATTTACTTGATTCCAAATCGCGATGAGATTTTGACGAGAAGGAATATGATGAAGGCGACGATGATGAATGTTATGAGTTCTTGAATGAACAGAGTGGGGGTAAAGGGGACGATGACGCTTTCCCATCCAATAGTCACAAAGATTATTGAAAGGATCGGTGAGATGAAACTCGCTACTAGTTGACCAACAAGTCGTCCGAGATAGAGTGCCATAATGAAAGCAACAGCCAAACCAAAGACATTATACTGCATAAGAAAATCCTTGAATTCCTGAATAAACCCTTTCTTCTCCTTTGGAGGCGGTGGAGGTTTGACAAGGGCTTCGCGAATTTGCCGTAATTCATTTAGCATTTGTTCTTCTTTTGACATGTCCTTCACTTCTAGGGGGGCAATTGATTCCATTCGGAGAGGTTCTTGATTAAAATCTATGGGTATTCCAATTGAAGAACAAAAGGGATATACCTCAATAGAATGACTATTGTGCGCAGTGATACACAAGAGTGATGAAGATGGAACTTGATACTCCGCTAATTCTCGTGAATCTAAAAACTTATCACGAAAGTCTCGGTGAAAAAGCTGTTGAACTAGCAAAAATTGCGGAAGATGTCAGCAAGAACACCGGTGTATGTATCGCATTAGCACCACAATTCACGGACTTGCATCGCGTGGCTACAACATCAGCTGTGCCAGTTTTTGCTCAACATATTGACCCAGTCCAACCCGGGCGCGGAACCGGATCTATCCTAGCCGAAAGTGTTGTGGAAGCTGGCGCGGTTGGCTCTTTGCTTAATCATAGTGAACGGCAGCTTCGACTAGCCGATATGGAAGCGTCCCTCGCTCGGGCAAAAGAAGTCGGATTGAAAATCTGTGTTTGCAGTAACAACCAAGTAGTAAGCGGTGCCGCTGCTGCACTTGGTCCCGATTTCATCGCGGTTGAGCCCCCCGAATTAATCGGTACTGGAATTCCTGTCAGTCAAACCCAGCCCGAAGTCGTGACCGCAACGGTTGATACAATCCATAAAATCAATCCTAAAGTAATTCCACTTTGTGGTGCGGGAATTTCTACTGGCGAAGATGTGGCTGCTGCTCTAAAGCTGGGAACGCAAGGTGTGTTATTGGCTAGTGGGGTGACTAAAGCTAAGGATCCCAAGCGTGTGCTAGAGGAAATGGCACAGCATGCTACATAGAGGTCTTACTCTGGAAGCCCTTCCTTACTTGGACGTTGGCGTTCATCAACTGCTTTAAACAAGTCTAGTTTAGCCTCTCGGTGATATTCAAGTGCTAATTTGATATCCATGATAAGATTCGTCATTTCTGAATCGCTGAGTTTTATGGTTTGGGCATTCCCTTCGCCATCAGCAACACGAACGAAGAATCCGCCCTCCCTCACAAACCGGTCTTTCCGAAGTTCTGGTAAAAACGCGTCCACTGAGAGCACTGATGAAATTTTCTGTTCGAAGAAATGAATTACTTCAGCTACTTTTACCAAGGCTGGTCACCGAGGCTATTGTGACAAATTAGCCTATAAAGCACGCCTTTTTCCTTCATTCGTTGCAGTTTTCGGTTAATTACAATGAACGGACTTTGGATTACGACATTCTTTTATGGATGGCTCCATCTTCTTTTTCAAGACTTCGTGTCATCCAACTGCTTTGCTCGTTTCACCTAGTGAGGAATGAACGAAATAGCATAAAGACACAGTAGTTTTGGAGCGAAAATCCTTGCGATGGTTTAGACGAAAAAAGACAGACGAATCGGAATCACGACCCAACGAGGCTTCTTTTGAATCCTCAAATGAAGATAATGCGGCTCAAAGCACATTAGTGTCACTAACTAATCCAGTGCAGGCGTTTACGAAACGACTTGAGCTTATGATAAAAGATCCTGAAATCGCCTCGAAAACTAAGGCGTTAAAAGACACACGCATACAACTCATAATTGGTGGCGAACCCCTACTTCTGAGCAAAAAAGGAGTTCAGCCACTCAGTTTGACCTTTGAACGGAGTACCCAATCTGATGTGTTCATTCGAATATCAGAAACCGCAGCGGGCCAATTAGCCATGACTTCGAATCTCACAGAATTCAAAAAGGAGTATAAGGAGTTGGTTACATCGAAAGATGCAACATCCTTTGTCTCCATTAAACTGCATACACAACTCACTGAACTCCGCAATCAGGGGTATTTCAGCGTCGAGCTCCTGCGAATTCTTATCGATGCTTAAAATGAATAAATTCTAGTCATCCATTGGGCTATCAGTCGTGTCAGCGGGCTAGCTCTTTGATTCTCTTGGAGTTTGGAAAAGGCTTCATATCTACCTTTCTGAAAAGAAGGAGTTTTCTCAGATTTCACATGAATCACTCGAACTAGAGCAAGAACAGATTTCCTCCTGGCTCCAAAAAGAGAAACCTGCCTAAGGTACAAGGTTTGTTGAGGTACCGAGCTTAGCTCAAGTTTTCGAATTGTTTCTGTAAGACTGCGAATGGCTTTTTCTGTTCTTGCTACAATAAAGCCTGGTAGCTCTAGAAACCTATCAGGAGTTTCCCATACCAGCATCTTTGACTTGTCCACAATAACTGCAACTGCTGCTACAAGGATTGGAGGAGTCGGCACACGAGTCACCTATCAGAGAGAGTATGCCTTCAACTGTATACTATTAGACAAAGTAATGGGTTTTTAATCCAATGGACACCATTGACACCCTACACCTGAGGGTCTTGCGTTGACCGAACAACCACCTATGAAATCCAGAAGGCGACGCCTCATCGAAACTTTACATTTATTGATCAGCCATCACGAACCGCCGTACATGCACCGTTGTTGGCATATCACTTTCCGAGGTCACACATTGCATATTTGTGCCAGATGCTCCGCTCTCCTGGTTGGCATTGTACTTGCTCTTAACATCCACCTCTTCTTCATTCAGATTCCAATGAACCCTATCACCTTCCTCGGAGCTTTCATCTTGTCCCTTCCTGCAGTGTTCGACTGGTCTACTCAGACCCTTGAGCTACGCGAAAGCCGAAACCCATTCCGTGCCCTTACGGGATTTCTGCTTGGTTATGCAGTCGGATTTGTACTTGCTTCCCTGAACATTTTCTATTACTTACTCGTTGTCATTTTATATACCGGTTACACTATTGGTTTCGGAGTTATTGCTCCCCGGCTCATTAGACGCCGTTCTAAGCAGAATATAACGCATGGAGATTCGCCTACTACCACGGGCTTTGATAAAACCTAGTGTAATGTTGATTATTTCGGTGTGAGTAAGAGGAGCTTTTATAAGGACCATCCAGGTGGTAAGGGCTACCTTCTCTCCTTGGAGGGATGTATGTTAATGGCGAAGGCTGAACTAACTCCTGAAACTCAAAAGACCTTTCTTACTGTCGAAATCAAGGACTTGCTAACCCATGGTAGTGAGCTTGGGACTGCACTGATCAACTTTCTTACTGAAAAACTCAAAAAGGACATCACTGTATCGCTTGCGGACAACGAAGTCTATGTACGAAGTGATCGACCTAACCACCCTTCAAAGACTCAGCTCCGTGTCTACTTGAAGCGATTCATCCATTTGAATGCGTTACGAGAAGATCTTAAAATCATATCGCGAAGTAAAGAACGATTTGCTATTATCGAATTTGTAACCGTTGTCTATGTTGAAGAGTAACCGTTGAGCCTCTCAACTGGTTTAATCTTCTATTTTCTGGCTAGTCTTGATAATGCCTATTTAGTTATGTTTGCCGTAATGCTTAAGAGGAAAAAGCCGACAAAAAGCTCCTTTAGCGAAAACAGCGGAGACAGGATGGTTGGGCATCCGGAACTCTCTCCTCCTCCCATTACTTCCTTCTCCCCTATTCCTTGCAAAAACCTGATCCTCTTATCCGGTCCAACATCCCTCCATAGCTGCGTTACGCGCGATAATGATAGCCAATCCCTTCCTTAGAGAACGCTAGAATATTGTAAAACGCTTTGAAAACACAAAGCTTAAGGCGTTAAATAGCCCATGAACGGGCTAATTATGCGGGGTTGTGCAATGCGGCACTTGAAAATCCTCGTTCTCGGAAGACATGGCGTGGGTAAAACTACATTAATTCAACGGGCAAGTAGTCACGCAATATCTACTGATGTCAACGGTACTACCGTGTGTCTTGATTTTGGCACAATCCAATATCGTAATTTCAAGGCGCATCTCTTCGGTAGCCCGGGCATGGCACAGTTTGGATTGGTCAGGAAAGCCCTCTCGAATGGATCGGATGGCATTATCCTCGTCGTCGACAGCACAGATCCCAATTCAATCCGTGAAGGAGAAGCTTATGTTCACCAAATTTATGGCGGCAACCCTCCACCTGTTGCTGTAGCTGCTAATAAGCAGGATCAACCAGGTGCCCTTCACCCGAAACAAATCCAAGCGCTTCTCACTCTCCCTGCCCCTGTTTTCCCTACTCAGGCTAACCGCGGAATTGGTCTAGATCATCTACTCGTCAGCTTCATCCGCCATCTAGCAAACATTGGGGCGGGTTTGAATCTACCCTCGCTTCTTGAACACGCCTAAGCGTAAACCTAAAAGATGTATGAGAATAATTCAACCTTCTCAAGTAGGTGCTTATGTTGGTAACAGAACTCACTGATGGTACCATTGATGCGTTCATCAAGGAACATGAACTTGTCATTTTAGATATCTATACTGTATGGTGTGGTCCTTGTGTAATGCAGGCGAAGATTTTAGAGGACTTGGCTCCTCAATTGGATTCGAAGCGTGCTGTGATTGCAAAGATCGATGCGGACCAGGCTCCAAAGACATCAGAACAGTTTGGAATTCGGGCTATTCCAACATTGATTCTATTCAAGAATGGAGAGCCAGTGAATACGCATGTGGGCGTATGGCCCATGGATGATATGTTGAAGACGATAAAGGAATTACTAAAATAATCACTGTTCGCGCGCAGATTTTCCAACTCTCTTCGTTAATCAATATTTTTACTATCCAGTGAAGATAGTATATAGGTTGCCCAAACTCTTAAACAGACTGAATTCTAGGTTTGAAAGGGTAACTCCTTCGGGGGGTAAGACATGACTGTACAAGCAGAACAGCGACTATCAGATATTGAAAAGATCTTGGAAGATTTCGATGAACGCGCAGGCGGCTTAGTAGCGATTTCACTTTTAATGAAATCCGGATTACCTGTAACAGCTCGGATACATGCACATATTGATGAAACATTTCTCTCTGCGAGCCTAGCTTCACTATTAGGTATCGCTGTCGATTTAACAGACCGACTTTTCGATCAAACACCTGCACGAGTAATGTTGGATACCGATGCGGGTAGTCTTATTCTTCGTGGCATAAATGAGGATATGGTACTAGTAGCGATTTTTAAGAAACAACACTTGGGTGCGATGTTGTTGCTCGTTGAGCATACGGCAAGACAACTGGCTCAACTGTTTCAATCTACCTGAGTGCGCAGTACTCTGAACCGTTTGTTGAGAGAATCCTTTAATCTAAAAGAAGAAGGTTCGCCGCTTGGGCTTGTCTTCGTCTTCTTCTTCAACAGCAGGCTCTGGTGCTGATGGTTCTGCAGTGGGCTCAAAGGTTGGCTCGGGTTCGGGGGTTGGCTCAAAGGTTGGCTCGGGTTCGGGGGTTGGCTCAAAGGTTGGCTCGGGTGGTGGAATAGGTTCTTCTGGGACGAGAAATAGCTCCGGTGATGTTGGTTCTGGTATGGGTTCTGGAATGGGTTCAGGAGCTGTAGCTGGTTCAGGTACAGGAGGGACCGGAGGTGGTGTAATTTCGGGTTCTGGTTCTAGAGTGGGCTCTGGAACTGGCTCGGGAGCTACTTCAGGAAAAGATTCAGCCATGGGTTCAGTTGGAATTTCTTGGAGTCCTGGGAGTACATCTTCAATGCCTTCACCAAAACTCACACCGAGGATATCTTTCAGACATGGGGCGCATTTTTGCCGCACTGCATCAAGAGCTTCACTCACAAAGGTATCAGTCGAGCGTTGCTCTTCTGGATTTTTATCTTTATAAAAAAGGAACGTCTGTACCATGCGGAGAGCATCGCGTACACCGTTCCAATACATTTGACCAAATTCGTCCTGTGACATTTCTGTGTTACACCTTTCCCACAAATCAGGAAGCGTGATCATTTATGTCGCTGTTCTGGGCTGTAAATAACCTCTTACATGTCATGCTTAAAATGTTTCGTCATCCTATCTCATTAGATATGCCTTTATTGAGAAAGGCATAAAGCGATTGATTAATTCAACTTCTTGTATAACCGGGAATAACCAGAACATCAGTGTTGGTCTAAAATGGCAAAATCACGACTTGAGGAAATCATGACGATTTCTCTGCGTCGCGGGATTCTTTATCCAAGTGCAGAGATATATGGAGGGCTTGCAGGATTCTACGATTTTGGCCCGATTGGTACTCGTATCCGTAATAATCTCATCAAGCTTTGGCGCACTTGGTTTGTCGATAGACGAGACCATGTCTATGAAGTGAGTGGCAACACAATTCTACCTCGCCAGGTTTTCAAAGCCTCTGGCCACCTGGATCATTTCACCGATCCTTCTTGTGAATGCCCCAAGGGTCATATTACCCGAATCGATCAATACATCGAAGATAAGTTAAACATCCCAGCGGAAGGCAAAACTAACCAGGAACTTGCCCAACTTGTCAAGGATAATAGACTACGATGTCCTGTGTGTGGGGACTCCCTCACGGAAGTCAAGAGTTTTGGACTCATGTTCAGCACAAGCGTGGGGGGAGAACGGCGTGATGCCTTCCTTCGACCTGAAACCGCACAAAATATCTTTCTCGGATTTAAACGCGTCCACACTGCCATGAGACCTAAACTCCCCTTTGGTGTTGCACAAATTGGCCGATCTTACCGAAATGAAATTTCTCCACGACAGAGTATCGTTCGCGTCAGGGAATTCGAACAAATGGAAATTGAATACTTCATAAATCCTGATGCCTTGAATGAATGTCCCCTCTACGCTGAACTCTCCCATGTCCCTTTGACTATTATAACTCGTGAAGCACAAAAAACTGCAATAGCGCAATCCAGTACTGAATATGCCTCTGTAGAGGTCAGCGTAGAAGAAGCCGTTGAGAAGGAATATGTTCCAAATCAATGGATGGGATGTATTCTGGGTGATGAAGTTCTCTTTTTCCAACAGTTAGGTATTCCCACGAAAGCCGTTCGGTTCCGGCATATGCGAAAAGAAGAAACCCCCCATTATAGTGGTGGTAACTTCGATCTAGAGGTTCACTTCAGTTTTGGTTGGAAAGAAGTAATCGGAAACGCATACCGTCTTGATCACGACCTACAATCTCATATGAGCGGGAGTCAAAAGGATTTGAGCATCGATGTGGAGGGTGAAAAGGTCGTCCCTCATGTTATTGAACCGTCCTTTGGGGTGGACCGCATTATCTATGCCATATTGGAACATACCTACCAGCCAAAGGATAATGGTCGTGGCTGGTCTTGGTTCCAGTTCCCACTAGCCCTTGCGCCTTACACTGCAGTTATACTTCCCCTCCTCAATCGCACCGAACTGGAAGAATTAGCCACTCAACTGTTTGTAAAGTGTAAGAACCAAGGACTTACGGTACTATATGACGATCGTGGTCGTATCGGTCGGCGATATGCACGCGCGGATGAAATCGGTATTCCATTCGCAGTAACAGTCGATCCTGAAAGCCTAGAAGATAATTCTGCAACAATCCGACAACGAGATACCGCAAAACAAGTCCGTCATCCCATCAGTAAAATCCCGTCATTACTCAAATCCTAATTTCTCAAGCGAATTAGCCTCTCTTTCTAACTGGGGCAAGAGCTTTTTTCACATCCTACTAGTAATTATGTTATTTGACAATCCTCATTTTGTATCCAACCGAATTGTAGGTTGAACGCGATGACACAAAAGTTGAGTACAATTGAATGTTTACGAATGTATTGGCGTATGGCTGAACTTGGCCCCCTCACCCGCCGATACATTGTTATCGGCGCATTTGACGGGGCGCTTACTATTGTCGCCATTATATTAGCGACTCTTGCAGGCGTGATGCTATTTAGTGCTCAGGTCACGATACTCGAAGTTAATCTATTGATTCGTGCTGGACTCAGCGCCGGTGTAGGATTGGCGATTTCCAGTGGCTGGGGTGCGTTTGAAGCGGAGCGTGTGGAGCGTAAACGAGAAATCCAACATCTAGAAGTTCAAATGCAACGATCCATGGATGGGTGTTTAGTAGATTCTGCCGTTCGCTTTGCTACAGCCTGGGCGTCCTTTATTCACGGGATTGCTCCTTTACCTGCAGCTGTCCTCCCGTTGATCCCGTTGTTTCTGTTTCCTGCTGACTTCGTCATGGCAGGACTCCTCTCTGTCGCTATTACTATGTCGTTCCTTTTTTTACTCGGGATATGGATGGCACGAATTATGAAAACTAATCCCTTTGCTTGTGGGCTTCGTATGGTTTTCGCAGGATTGATCACAGCAATTATTTGTGTTCTCATTGGGGCGTTCTAATACTGGAGTTCAAAAAAGGTAAAGCTTGATTTGCGTAAACTAAGTGTCAGTTCATTAGCTGACTGCGAATAGCGGCGAGAAGGAGGTCATTAACCAGTTTTCCATCTGCTCGTCCACGAACTTCCTTCATAACCAGCCCCATTAAAGGTCCCATAGCTCGTTCCTTTCGTTCTTTGATTATCGCAGTGTTTTTCGCTACGACGCGTTCTACTATTTCTTTCAATTCAGTTTCTGAGATGGTTGTTAACCCAAGCTCTTGTAAGCCATCATCGGTAGTCGAAGTGGGATGCTGTGCGAGCCATGAAAGCAAATCCTCGATGGCTTCTTTCGCAAAACGGTTTTCAGCGAGTCGGTCAAAAAGAAGGATCACTTGTTCTTCAGGGATATCATCTACTGCTAAACCTTCACGCTCCAAGTTTGTCCAAAGTGTTTCAAGCGTAGCAGCTAAGGTCACTGCTAGTTCGGGGTGTTTTTGTGCGATGACTTCGAAGAGATCGATGCGAAGGGAACGAATCATGATTTGAGCGAGTTCTGCACTTAGATGAAACTGCGTGCGGAATTGTTCTAATTTCTTTTCAGGAAGTTCAGGAAGCGCATTCTTGATTCGATTTAGTCGTTCTGAGTCGATAGCGACGGGGGCAACATCGGTCTCGGGATACATCCGTGCTGCACCCGGACGGGGACGCATATAGCGAGTCGTACCTTCTTCTAAGGGGCCACGGGTCTCTTCTGGTACGCCGTTCAAGACATCGCGTGCTCGTTGAGCTACGGCTTCCAGGGCTTCGGTAGCGTCTTGTTTAATAGCAGCCACAAGAATGATGGCGTCTGCTGGTTTTGATTTCAAATGTGTTCGGAGGCGTTTTAGATCCTCAGCAGTAATGCCATATTTAGGAAGTTCATCTGAGTGGAAGATACCTTGAACATTGCCCCAAAACTGGGCATAGTCTGCGAACTCGCTGCCTAATCGTCGATTCGGTTGCAATTCCCGCCCTACAAAGCCAGCAAACCCAGGAAGCAAAAGGGCGAACACGCCCTCTTTGCGCTTGAGCGCTGCCTTAATTACCTTACTATCAGATTGTTGAAACAGCGATGTCACATCGTGAAGAGTATTTTTAATTGCGTTAGCTTGGATGCCCTTTTCTTTGAGTTCTTTGCGGATGTTTAAGAGCTCTACTTGTCTTTGTACTTCGTATTTGACAACCTGTTTAATGAGATTGAGTTTCTGGACGCCTTTGATTTCAATGATGGCACCATCTTTGATTGAGACATTGATGTCTTGACGTATGGTTCCTAAACCTCGTTTCACCTTCTTGGTGACACGGAAGATTTGTCCAATACGGAGGGCGGTGGCTTGAGCTTGTTCGGGAGTTTTCATTACCGGCGCTGTTGCAACCTCAATCAAGGGAATGCCAAGTCGGTCTATACGCCAGTATGTCTTATTGCCCTCCTCTCTGATTTTTCGCGCAGCATCTTCTTCAATACCGATGGTTTGTATGGGCACAGTTAATTCATCGACTTTGATAGTTCCTCCAAATGCTACTACAACACTGCGTTGGAATCCAGTCGTGTTGCTACCATCAATGACGAGTTTTCGCATAATTTGGATTTCATCAACGGGCTCCGCGTTCATGAGGAGAGCGATTTCGAGTGCAAAATCCACCGCTTCACCATCTAAGAGGTGCGGTGGTTCTTCATCGTGTTCTACTAGGCAGATACTATCATCATAAGTTTCATATACATGGAGTCGCTCTTTTTGGAATTCAAAGAGGGCAGCGGGATCTACTTCACCAAGCTCGCTTTGAGTGGGGCGTAATCGTCGAATGAATGTGGAGTGAGGTTCATCTTCACGAATCTCTGTTGGGCAGTTACAGAATAATTTGGTTTGAGTATCGAGTTGCTGATGTACTTCGATGCCTATTAGGGCACCCACTTTTTCGTAGTCGATTTTTGGCATTTCTAGCTCAGCTCTTCGAACTGGCTACGTTTCGTACATAAAGAAATTTCACCAGCAATGTTCGCTAGCATACGGCTTCGGATTTCTTGCGGATTTTTAGTTTGAGCAAGCACCCACATTAGTTTCACATAGGCTGTTTCCGGAATCATGTCCTCTGCGGCAATGACTCCGCGTTGTACGAGTTCAACACCGGTGCGATATACCCTCATCTGCACGCGTCCCCAGATGCATTGAGATGTCATGACTATTGGTATTTTTTCTTCACGCGCACGTTCTACTGCTGAGAAGACGGTTTCAGGTGCATGACCCAGCCCAGTACCTTCTAGGACGATTCCATGATATCCACGGTCAATGAGAGCATCAATAGGGTCAGCGGTCATCCCAGGAGCGGTCTTCACCAAGCCCACTTTCGAATCGAACTTGGGCTGTAAGCGTAATTGACGCCTTTTATCTCGGTGTCGAAACGCTGTATCTTCTACGAGCATGTAGACTTCCCCATTTTTTACCTCTCCAAGGAGATCAGCGTTAATTGTCTTGAAGGCGTCTCGACGACTGGTGTGAGTTTTTCTCACTTGTGTTCCCAGATGGAGGGCAATGCTTGTATCGTTGATGGTTCGATGCATCGCTACCACTACCTCGGCAAAAGGCCCTTTTATTGCCGCAATCACGGCGCCAGTTAGATTCAATGCCGCATCTGAGGACGGTCGATCGGAGGAACGCTGAGAGCCTGTGAATACCACGGGGCCAGGCAAGTCTTGAAGGGCAAAACTCAATGCTGCCGCAGTATACCCCATGGTATCCGTTCCATGAGCGATTACAACTCCTTCAGCTTCTTCAAGGTGTTTTGCTGTTTCCTTCGCAATTTTCGTCCAGTGATTGGGCTGAAGATTCTCGCTAAATACGCTGAAGAGTACTTCTGCACGAATATTCGCAAGGTCACCGAGTTCTGGAACCACGGTATACAAATCATCTGCAGAGAGTGCAGGATTGACAGCACCTGTATGATAATCTACTCGGCTAGCAATAGTACCACCGGTACTAAGAATACTTACCCAAGGAAGGCCTTTCTTCGTTTTGCGTGATACAGGCGGGAGTTCCGGTTCAGTAGGCCTCCCTTCGGCTAGATGGACTACTTTCTGTATCTTGTCAACTTGAATCCCCACATTATAACCAGAATCCAGTTTGAGGATAATGTGTTGATCGTCTGCACCAATTTCAGCTCGAGGGATCACAATACCCTCGTAGGTGGTTTTTGCCGTCTTAATTTCAATTCGATCACCTACGGAAATCCTAGCTTTCCGGAGAATCTTATCAGCTTCTCCCAAGTATCCAGTTGGTTCTTCAGTTGGCATATCCAATGACCGTCCCAAGGATGTTGTGTTCTCTTCGCTTTTAGGACTTTGCCTGTTTTTCCTAGAAGATTCGGTATCGGAACCGGTAAAGGAGAAGAATGACCACCACAATTATGATGAAGCCTACTCCGACTTGGATTAGTGTAAGTTCGCTTGGGAGTAAGCCATTCCCTATTGTTATAGAAAACGCGGAAGTCTGGACATTGTACTGATCGTAGAAAATATCTATTCCAACCACTGAAGCTTCTGGATACTCGTATACTCCTGCTGTGATTGCCATAACTGTGTATTCGATGGTTACATTCTCTCCTGGCTTAAGCGTTTCCACTTGGAGAGAGATGCTTCCTCCGATTAGTTGGAACATGCCTTCTTCGATAGATTGTACATCTTGGATGTGAATCTGATCGAAGGGCACATCTCCCGTGTTACTTACGGTGATTTCGACAGAGACCTGTTCACCACGTACAAGGGCTGAAATGGTTGGGCTTTTCACAGAGTTTTGGATGAATGATCGCGCTATTGCTAGGGTTGAGATGGGTTCACGGAACCAGATGGTGTAATTGAAGTTTTGCTGGACTGAAGTGAAATCATAGATCTCGACGCCGATGGGAAACCAGGGGAAGATTCCATTATTTAGGACTTCAGCAGGAGTTCCATTAACGATCATTCTATTGTATGGTCCACTAAGGGTAAGTCTGCCTGGTCCTGAGAGGTTGAGTGGAAGAGTCAAACCCAAGGCTCTTCCGAGGCTGAAAATGTAGGTGTCTCCAGTCTGTAGGGTGGCATTATCTATTAAGTAGGAGAAGGTCACTGTGGAGTTGTCTTCATTCCATTCAAGATAGATCCGATATTCCAGAAAGTTCGACGCGATACCAGAAGCGTTGAACCCATCCATGAGGTACTCTGTGGCATTATTCACAAGATAGAAGGTAGTGTTAAGGAATTCTTCATGCGATGCAATGGCATCATTAAACACCCACAGAGTAGTATTTTCATATTCGGTGAAATTATAGCTCGCTAAGCTGGGCCAGCTAGTACAGCGAACATAGTTGTCCATGGTATAGTTAAGGAAGTTTTGAATTTCAAGAGCAGTGACATCGTCATCCCAGGGCATCGCAGTGATAGTGACATTTCCTGGGTTTCCTTCCCACACGCCGCCTTCAATGGATCCATTTGCTGTCCAGGCATAAAGTGGATTAAAGGGAGATTGAGCTCCCGTTCGTGGCATTCCATACCATGAAATCGATGCTGTGTCATTGAAGTGATAAGATGCGTCTAGCTTTACTGAAATCCAATCAGGTAGATCTTGAGGTGCCGGTGGCGTTTGGGTATTGATAGTTGGAGAAAGTTTAGTCGATCCATCATTGAACGTCGCGATTGACGATGTCAAGACGGGATTTAAGATTAGAAATCCAAGTAGGATAAGGATTGGGATGAGTTTTGTTTTAGCTTTCACAATTGTCCACCATCACTGGGAAATGTTGTATTAGAGAGTGAATCCGAATGTTCTAAGGTTTTTAAAAGATTTTCTGGTAAGAGCATTCTTAATAGACTCTCATCAACTAAACTTGTTTCATAATGATTTCTGTTTATCCTTTACAGGGTATCAGTGGGCTTTCTTCCTCCATCTTAGTCAACTGGGAAGGTACCCGCTTCCTTTTAGACGCCGGTCCTGGAGCAGTCACAGAAATCTGGCGTCGTGGAATACGATTACGTGGGCTTTCTGCTATTTTCATCAGTCATGCACATCTAGACCATCTTTGGGGGCTTCCACCTCTGTTATGGTTTTTACATCAACATGAGTGGTCTCACGAATTAGCGTTATACTTTCCTCATGAAGCTGAATCTGTTGTGAAACAGATGGTAGAACTCAGTGGTGCTCCTCCCTTTGTAATATTCAACCCCTGCTCACTGGATGGTGTTCCTTTTCACTTCAATTCTTTAACTGTTCAGGCCTTTGGCGTGAGTCATCCAGGACCTAGTTATGGATTTACTATCGCTGAACAACCCAAAGTTCGTTTGGATACTGTAAAACTAAAACAAGATGGTATTCCGGTTACACAATGGGCTGCGATCGCAAAAGGTAAGCGAATTAAATACAAATCAGGGAACATTGATCCTAAGGAGTATCAGCTGAAACCTCGGTGCCGGAAAATCGTGTTTACTGGTGACGCAGGTCCTGCCACACAACTCCTTAAACAAGCTCAAGGTGCGGACCTCCTCATCATTGAAGCAACATGGCTCCACCCACAATGGGGTCTCGAGGATGATGCACCTCATCTTACTCTACGACAAGCCTTTGAGATAGGACAGCGGGGTGAAGTGGCGCGAATGCTCTTGTTTCATCTGACGAGTCGAGTCTCATTTGACGATTACAGACAGGCTATTACAGTACTACAAGAAGAATTCAACAGTGAAATTCCAGTTTTTTTACCGACGGATGAAAAAATCGAGATTCCGTAACCAGTTGCGTCTAACCACCCGCGATAACCGGGAGTACAATAACGGATTGTCCTTCTTTGATCTCTTCGCTAAATTCGGCCCGTTTTCCGTCAACTAAGACAACAAAATGCCGATGCAGTAATCCTAATTCTTTCAGGAGTTCACGAACAGTCTTAGTTTTAGCTAACCGAATTTCCGCAAAGCCGCCGTTTTGAGTTATTTCCATTAACTCCGTTTCAACATCCATGATGCTGCACCCGTAATGCTATCACCACACAAAGTACAGATAAAAATATATCCGGCTCTCCCTGTCTATTCCAGTAGGAATACGGATTCCTTATACAAGTTCAAATCGGGCCCGTGGCCAAGTTGGATAAGGCACCGGCCCTCTAAGCCGGTAATCGTGGGTTCAAATCCCACCGGGCCCGCCAAAACCATCAGTGCTTTTGAGGGAAAACCGTGAAAGAAAAAGAAATTCAAACAATCCTCGCACGGCGTAGTATTCGCCAATATACGGATGAGCCAGTGAGTGAAGATGATATTATGGCTCTGCTTCAAGCGGCTATGGCTGCTCCCTCCGGCTCAAACCTAAAACCTTGGCATTTCGTCACAATTACAGAGCGAACAAAGCTCAATGCTCTTGCAGAGGTTAAAACAGCAGCGAATATGCTCAAAAAAGCATCCTTATGTATCACAGTGTGTGGCGATGAAAATGCGTCGGAGAGCTATTGGGTGCAAGACTGCTCTGCAGCTACTGAGAACATTCTCATTGCCGCAAGTGCCTTGGGTCTTGGGGCGGTGTGGATTGGAATTTATCCTCTTGAAAATCGTGTGAACCCAGTCAAGGAAATATTAGAACTCCCTGATGCGATAATTCCGTTATGTCTGATCGCAATTGGTCATCCTGCAGAAGAAAAAGAACCGCGAACACAATATGATGCGTCTCGAGTTCATCGAGAACAATGGTAGAGTTAAATGCCCAATGATAGTTCGAGCACCCTTCCTCCCATTCGCTTACGATATTTTGTACCATATCTCCTCATTTTTGTTCTTGTGCCAATTGTTACTTTCATGGTAGGCAGATACATCGACCGCTTTTTTTGGCTTCCACGCGTTCCCCCTTTTCCCATCAACCTCATCAGTGGGCTTTGCATTATGTTTTGTGGAGCCGCCATTGGGGTAAAAGCAACACGCCAATTACGCAAGGCTGGAAAAGGTCTTCCCTGGGGAGCGTTTGAGAAGAAAGCTCAATCCAGCATCCTCATCACCACTGGTATATACGCACATTGTCGCAACCCAATCACATTTGGATATACGCTCTTGCCTCTTGGAATGGGGCTTCTCTTTCAATCGCTAGGAATGGCAATTCCTTTTCCTTTGATTATTTTAGTGATTATGGTAATTCGGATTAAACTTGTAGAGGAACCGCATTTGGAAGAACGCTTTGGCGAACAGTACCGTGAGTATAAACGCAAAACTCCTTTTATGGTACCTCGAGTGGTACCTTTGTTGATGGGTCTATTTACCCGGCACCGAAAAAGCCCCAAGAAAAACAAAGCAGTTACTTAATGAATGTATCTCGATACCTATGAATGGCGTTTCGAATTAGCGCTTCTGCTGTAGTGGAATCCTGCCATTCTTTCACTTTAACCCATTTGCATGGTTCGAGGTTCTTATAATTTAAGAAAAAGTCCGCGATTTCTGCTCGAAGATGTTGTGCCATCATCGAGCAATCAGAGAGCTCATCGAAACGAGGATCACTGACAGGGACAGCAATGATTTTATCATCCTCGCCTTTTTCATCTTCCATGGTTAACACACCTATAGGTCGGGCTTCCATTATACAGCCAGTAAATGTGGGTTTTGATGTTAAGACCATGATGTCTAAAGGGTCGTCATCTGTGTACCAAGTTTGTGGGATGATTCCGTAATCAGCTGGATAGTATAAGGCTCCATATAGAACACGGTCGAGTCGAAAAACGCCCAACTCATGATCGTATTCATATTTGTTTGTCTCCCCCTTTGGGACTTCTACAATCACATGGACGCGTTTCGGTGGATTTGGGCCTGGTGGTAAGTCACGCCATAGGTTCGTCATTTTGGATGCACATCTTTCTGTTAACGGAGTTCATTTCTTTCTGGTTGTTTTTTTCCCTGACTTTTTAACCGGTTTTGTACTAGGTTCTTCGTCGGGGCGCCATTTCCGTTCTTCTCGTAGGTTCAGTTTAGCCGTTACCAAACCATCTGTTGATCGCTTCAGTGCGAAGCCCATTTTTTCCATTATGCGTTGGGCTCGGTAGTTATCAGGTAACATTACGCCATAGAGTTCTTCGAGTCCACGCTCTGTACTGATTTCAATCATATAATCTAACATTTTCGATCCTAATCCCAGACCTTGCCAGGGATCTGCAACAATGAATGCAATTTCTCCGCGTTTTCTATCAGGGTCTTCGATGAGACGGACAACTCCTAGTATACGTTGTTGATTTCCTTCTTGGAGGACTGCAACTAGACCGAGTTCTCGGTCATAATCGATGTTTGTATAGCGGATTCGGACCTCGTGGGGTGTGTCTTTGATGATTTCAAAAAATCTGTACCGAATTGATTCCTCAGAGAAGTTCTGGAACATTTCCAACCACAAGGGCTCGTCTTCTGGTTTGATGGGTCGAAAGAGCACATTTCGTCCATCGCGCATACGCCAAATTAGTTCATACCGTTTTGGATAGGGACTTATCACTAGTTCCTTAGAGGGCTCACTTTTTTTTCCTATTCGATCAAGATTAATCACTACCCGTGCATCCAAAGCAATGGCTTGTTTATTATCAACTAAAAGAGGGTTGATGTCAATTTCCTGAATTTCGGGAAATTCGATTACCATTTGAGATAATCGTACGATGAGTTCTTCAAGCACTTTCAAGTTAGCTGGTGGCAAGCGTCTATGTCCATGTTTGAGGATTTTGAACACTCGGGTTTCTTCCATGATTCGCCGAGCCAGGGTTTGATTTAGGGGGGGAAATCCGATGGCGACATCTTTGAAGAATTCTACACCCATGCCCCCCATACCAAACATAATTGTTGGTCCAAAAAGGGGGTCTCGTTTTGCTCCTAGGATCACCTCGGTCCCTGTTGGCTGCACCATCGGTTGTACTGTGACTCCTTCAATGTTAGCTTTGGAATTGTACTTCTTTGCCGCTTTCAGAATTTGGTTGTATGCCTCGCGAACTTCGTTGTCGGTACGGAGGTTGAGTTGCACTCCACCAGCGTCGGATTTGTGGGTTATGTCAGGGGAGAGAAGTTTAAGAACCACAGGGTAGCCCATACTGCCTGCAACAGCGGCCGCCTCGTCAACAGATTTTGCAACTCTGGTTTTTACTACAGGAATGTTATAGAACTCTAAAAGCTGTTTTGCCTCAGCTTCAGTGAGGATAGTTCGCCCATCCTTTGCGACACCGCGTAAAAGCACCGTAACCGGGCGTTTAGGTGGAGCACTTTCAATGGAGAGCTCTTCAGGTGTTTCATAAAGCAAGTCGAGGCTTTGTTTGTATTTACACATGTACATGTATGTTGCAATAGCCTGTTCTGGGGTCCAGTAGGTTGGATAGCCGCTTTCAGCGAATATTTGATTGGCTTCACTGATTTTTTCTCCGCCAATAAAAGAGGTCAGGATGGTCTTTTTACATCCGCCTCGTAAGTCACACATTCTTACAACGCTTGTGGCTATTGCTGATGCAGCTGTAACGGCTTGTGGAGTGAAAATAATGAGAATTCCATCTATATTAGGATCTGCCAGACAGAGATCTAGCACTGCGCGATATCTTTCTGCATCCGCATCTCCTAGTACATCAATTGGATTTCCACGACTCCAATAGAGTGGTAAGATTTTGTCAAGTTTTTTGATTGTAGCTTCACTAAGTTTTGCTAATTTTCCACCTCGGGCGATTAGTGCGTCAGCTGCCATCACTCCTGGACCTCCGGCATTGGTGATAATGGCTAGGCGGGGGCCTTGTGGAAGTGGTTGCATGCCAAGGACTTCAGCAGCATTGAAAAGATCTGAAATTTCTTCTACACGGACGATCCCTGCTCGTTTGAAGGCAGCATCATAGACTAAATCAGAACCAGTTAATGCTCCTGTGTGTGAAGCTGCGGCTTTTGCACTTTCAGTAAATCGTCCTGATTTTACCACAATGATGGGTTTGGTGCGAGCAAAGTGTCGTGCTGCGCTCATGAACTTTCGGGCATCGGTGATGCCTTCCATATACATGAGTATGCTTCGAGTGTGAGGATCGCTACCAAAATAATCGATGAGATCACCAAAGTCGACATCAGCCATTGAGCCGACTGAAACGAAGTTGCTAAACCCTATGTTTTCCTTCGTTGCCCAGTCGATGATCGCAGAACCCAAGGCACCGCTTTGAGAGATAAACGCGATATTACCGGGCTTTGGCATGGTTTCGGCAAAGGTTCCATTCAAATTGATTCGAGGTCGAATGATTCCGAAGCAGTTAGGTCCGACAATCCGGAGATTATACTTCTTCCGAAGAACTTTGATTTCTTCTTCAAGTTTACGACCCTCCTCACCGATTTCTTTGAATCCTGCTGATATGATTATAATTCCAAGGATTTTCGCTCGGCCGCACTCTTCCACGATTCCGGCAACGGTTTTCGCAGGCGTAGCGATGATGGCCAAGTCTACGGAATCAGAAATAGCACCGACATTAGGGTAAGTCTTGATTCCCATTACTTGTTCATGGTTGGGATTCACAGGATAGACTGTTCCCTCAAACCCTGTCTGAATGAGGTTTCGCAATAAAATGTTTCCAACGGATCCTACTTTTTCACTTGCACCAACCAGTGCAATACTCCGAGGGTTAAAAATTCGATCTAAGTTTATCGTGACCATTGACAAGTTCTCCGTTTTGTTGCAATTATGTTAAACGATAAGTGTATCGTTTGTTTATACCGATTTCCTTGCTGTAAAGAACCAGGTCGTACCTCTTCACCTAAACATAATGCATTTTTATTTACTAGGCTGGCAGTTGGGGAGGTTATGTGTTCGATGTACTGAGGTGGGCTTTTGGATATTCGAGGAGTTGCGGTGTATTCGTTATAGGTGTCTTCATTTACTAGGTTTGGCGAGAAATTCCTCCAAAAAAACAGCGTATTCACATGGATGCGTACCATCCTGAATGAGCGATTTGATGACTTTGATTCGTCCTTTATCTGTTTTAGCGACGCGGGAAAGAATGTATTCGATTGCTTTCTTACGGAATGAACATAGCCATGTTTTTTGGTTGTTCTTCACCAGCTTGTAATAGGGACAAGTACGGTATTTGAGGGTGAATCCACCTTCGAAGTATTCAATTTCCACTTGTATACCAAGTTCACGATACATCTCAAGCAGGCGGTCTCCAATTTCATGGATTGTCCAAGGGTAATCAAGGGGAAAGAGTTGATCTAAAGTGGGTTTCACCTGACTGAGAGCGTTTTTAAGGGAATCTGCAGCGATTGCATCGCTGACCATTTGAACCACTTCGCTGCGATGCAGAGGGCTAAGAAAAGGTCTTTCGACCTTCTTCACCATCACATTCAGTAGGTTTCGGAATTCGGTGAAGGATGCTTCATATCCTAATGCATCAAGTAGTGAACTAATGATTAATCGCTGACTTGTTATGGTCACCAAATCCATTTGCTTGAATACTACTGAAAAATTCTCTTCATCAATAAATCGCACTTCAGCACCAGGTTGGGCTTGATGGATGTTTTTCTCAACGAAGCTTCGAATTAATTTTCGTATCTGCGATTCATCATTTTTTGTCAACATTCGAATGGCGTTAGCAACCCGAAAACCTATGCTACGAAATATTTCCTCAAATCGCCGGCGATCACTATCATAGACTTTTACCGTAAGTGTATCGTATAACTCACGTGGTACGGCAATTGAGTCTAAAAACTGCTCATTCACAACCTGATATAAATTCAAAACGCTCAACTGATCTAATACATCTTGTGTTCCTTCAACTAACTCGATGTGTAAAGTACCATGGTTGTATTCTGTCGAATAGCGATTGAGCTTCCATCCCCGTGTCGCTAGGATTAAGGCAAAAGTAACAGTGGCTATATTAGCCATCGAAGGCGATGTTGCCTGAAAAGTAATACTATATTGGTTATCGGATTCGTGGCCAATTTTACTCTGGGAAATCCAATTCATGCTTCGAGCTGCTTCTAACAATCCTTGCATGAAATCCTTAGGGTTGGTCGCTAGTTCTGCTGGTCTTATAAATAGTTGAATATCTTCAATGACGGTTCCCAAATCAGAAATTGAACCTTCAAGGCTTTTTGCAGCCCATTTCAAGAACGCTGGTCCAACTAGCGCTAATTGATCTTTATAGAGTTGGGGTGTTAGAGTTTCAAGCTTTTCTCGCATGCGTTCAATGATTACCTGTAGAGTGTCAGTTCGTCGGATGGCTGCGATATCTCTCCGAAGCATTTTTACAATGATTTCTTTTCGCATTATCCGCAGGTCAAAATGAACCCCAACTCCTTCCAATATGATTGCTAATTGTAAAGCGATTAATTCAGGCATTCGGAGAAATAACAATGGTCGGAGTACAACCGTGTTATCCATTTCGCGATGTGATGTAATCTCAAATAATCGGGTGATCTCGCTGATTTGCTCAAATACTGTTAAAAATTCTCGGAATTGCGTGGGAGGTTTCCACTGGATAATGCTTTTAATCAGTTCAATTGAATTTTGCGCTTCATTCACTTGCCACTGAATGAATTCATCTATTGTTTGGTCAGCAAGAGCAATTTTTAGAAGTTCATCAAGGAAATCTCGGCGAACAGAAGCTAACTCTAATGCATCACGCAGCTTGTTCTGTTCTTCAATCTGTGCTTTTAACTCACAATCTTCACAAGAACCAACTTTATCGACGCGTAATAGCGTTTCTAAAGCCATTTCAAGGACCCGGCTCTTTGTTCCGTAAGTTTCAGCTAATTGATCTAACATTTCACCCGATTTTTTGGGAATAGTGGTATGGATGTGCACAGACAAGGAAGTTCCCTCAATTCAAGGCAATGTACACCAATTTATTAATCTTGTACATGGTGTACAGGTGACTCTGTCTTAAAAAAAAGAAAGGCAGCAAAAAGCTGCCTAAGAACTCTGTAAGGCTTTTGGTGCTGATTGAATCATTCTTTCCCTGACAAATGAGCGCTTCCTGGTTTGCATGGCATAACCAATTCGGCGTAAAGCCAGCATGTAGGCTGCGATTCGCATTGGAACATTATATTCTTTTGAGAGTGCTAACACATCCTGGAATCCAGTTTGCATTATGTGTTTCAATTTACTTTGAACCTCTTCAACTGTCCAGAAGTAATTCATTTGGTTTTGTACCATTTCAAAGTAGCTTACTGTAACACCGCCAGCGTTAGCTAAAATGTCGGGAATGAGGAAGATGCCTCGTTCATAGAGGATTTCATCAGCCTCAGGAGTTGTGGGACCATTTGCTCCTTCAGCAATGATTTTGGCTTTGATGCGAGGCGCGTTTTCAACGGTAATGGCGTTTTCCAAAGCTGCAGGGATGAGAATGTCGCAGTCGAGTTCCAAGACATCTTGGTTACTGATTCGAACGGAGTTTTTGTAATCAATCACTGAACCAGTGGAATTCTTGTGTTCTTTTACCTTCTTCGGATCAAGGCCCTTCGGGTTGAAAATGCCTCCTTTCGAATCAGAGACTGCAATAATTTTACAGCCTAGCTCATGGAGGATACGAGCGGCATGAAAACCCACATTTCCAAATCCCTGAACAACCACGCGGGCATCTTTCAGTAGTATGTCTAGATCTTTAAGGGCTTCTGTGACAGTATAGACCAGGCCAAGTGAGGTAGCATCATCGCGCCCTTTTGAACCTCCAATTCCAACAGGTTTTCCTGTCACAACACCAGGACAATATACGCCTGTGCATTCAACATATTCATCCATAATCCAAGCCATCGTTTGCGAGTCGGTGTACACATCTGGGGCAGGAACATCGGTCTGCGGACCAATGAATCGGACTAATTCTCTAGTGTATCCACGAGTCAGGCGTTCTAACTCACCCATTGACATTTCTTTAGGATTACAACGTATCCCGCCTTTACCGCCACCCAAGGGAAGGCCCACGACAGCAGTTTTGAATGTCATCCATGCCGATAACGCGATGACCTCATCTAGTGTTACATCTGGATGATAGCGAATGCCTCCTTTATTGGGACCCAAGGCATCGTTATACTGGGACCGGTATCCAGTGAATACCCGAACGCTACCATCATCCATGTGAACTGGAATGTTGACGATAAGGATGCGTTGGGGATGACGAAGAACCTCATGAGTGGCTGGGTCCAAACCCAGTATTTCGGCAGCGAGATCCAGCTGTTGAAGTGCTGCTTCGTAGGGGTTAGGTGTTGGTGTTACCGTAGCAAGGGTTTGAATATTGACAGCTGTAGCTTTTTGCAACTGTTCTATCAGATGGTCACAGTGGAATCGAATTTTTTCGATATCGCCACCATGAATCCACTTGAAATAATCAGTGAAGGCTTCTAGTCGATCACTTAACAAGCTCTCTTTGGTATGAGCAGGGCTCTCAGCAAAGTAGTCAAACATAGCGTCAATAATTTGAAGTTCTAGACGGCACAAGTCGCCATTTCCTGAATCATCAGGGCATTCAATGTTCATATATTCAGCACTACGGATCTTCGAAGCAAGTCTGTCGAAGATGCTTGTTGTGTCTTTGAACGGAATCTTGTAGTTTTCTGACAATGCTGTCATTAAAGCGTAATGAGTAGAGGTGATGTTTTCAAGACCCGCAGTGTATTGGGGCTTGTCCGCAAAAAAGTCGACCATTAACTTCTGCAAGCCCAATTCTATTGGAGTTAATTCAACCAGGTTCAGCATTTGACTTCACCTGGTTAACCTAGAATATAATGTTCAACTATTCAAAGCTTATGTTCATTATGTTCATTAATGTACATCAAACAACAGCCACACATATAATCCGCAACTAACCAACATTGGTTTTGTGGTATTCAATGCGCTGTTCAACTGGTATTCCAGTCCTAGATGAAATCCTTGGGAAGGGATTAATCTTAGGGGAGAATGTAGTCTGGGAATATGAAACCGGTACCTTTGTCAACGAATTCATGCAAAACTTCATGCGACAAGGAATTGTGGAAAAAAACCAAGTAATTTACTTAGATTTCATCTATCCGCCGCAAGCTTTGTTATTATTTCTTGAACCTTTGATGAGCTCACTTCCTTCTGGTTGGGAGAAGTATTTTTTAGTCTTGGATTGTTTCTCCGAATCGAGCGGTCGTGGAGAACTTATTTTCACCGATTTCTATGATAAGGCACCCTCTTGGATTCGCAAAGTTCCGATGTCTCGTGAAGTTGAGCGGTTCCATCATTTCTTTGGACGGATAGAAAGGGAGTTCATTAGTGAGGGAACCCGACTAGTAATAAACAGTCTTACAGCCATGGAAATCATTTGGGGACAGGAAAATGCGAAATTGCTTTTCGGGCATATCTGTCCTGCTTTGTATGCTTACAAAACCTTGGCCTATTGGACAATGAAGCAAAATGCCCATAATAAGGAGTTTCTTGCGGCAATCGAACATACTACGCAAGTCGTTATAGAGTTGAATCGAATTGATAATCAACGATCACTCCGCGTAAAAAAGGCCGGTGGTCGCTACCAACCTCTAACTTATGAATCATATCCCTATCAGGTCGAAGAGTTAAATATCGCAATCAAAAAGTGATGAATCCCATTTAATATGGATGCACCTGGTTACACCGATTTAGGGGTGGTTCTTCTCTTCCCTTCATTGGTGATACAAGTGCGCCTTGGTCAAAATTAGGGCTTAACCTAAAACATCGATAATCTTTATCAAGTATCCCTTCACCCGCCAATCAGAACCCACTTTAAGCTTGGAAAGGCGCTACGAAATGTTCAAAGTATTAGCCACCCAGCAAATCGCGACCGATATCTATGAGTTTGATATCGAAGCTCCCGAAATCGCTGAAAAAGCTAAGCCCGGACAGTTCTTGATCTATCGCCTTAATGAACACGGAGAGCGTATTCCTCTCACCCTCAAAGACTGGAACAAAGAAAAGGGTTCCATCACTATAGTATTTCAAGTTCTTGGAAAATCTACTCTAGAACTTTCTCAGTTAAAACCCGGTGATGTCATCAAAGACATCATCGGACCACTTGGTAAAGCTCCTTCTGCTGAGAAATATGGCACCGTAATTGTAGTTGCAGGAGGTTGTGGTGCAGCCCCTTCTCTGCCAAGAGCACGACAGCTCAAAGAAGCTGGAAACTATCTCATCACAATTCTTGGTGCCCGTCAAGATAACCTATTAGTTTGTGAGTTGGAACTCAGCCAAATCAGTGACGAACTCTACATCACCACCGACGATGGTTCAAAAGGCATCAAGGGTTTTGTTACAACAAAGCTGAAAGCACTGTTGGACTCGGGTAGGAAAATCGATTATGTTTTCACTGTAGGCCCTCCAATCATGATGAAGTTCGTCGCCGCAACCACCAAACCCTTTGGCGTGAAAACGGAATGCAGTTTGAATCCCATAATGGTCGATGGAACCGGGATGTGTGGGGCATGCCGTGTCGAAGTAGACCAAGAGACGAAATTTGCATGTGTGCATGGTCCTGAATTCGATGCCCATGCTGTCAATTTCGATTTACTAATGAAACGCCTTGACACCTACAAAGCCCAAGAAACTAAAGCGATGGAATCTTACAGACAAACTTGTGCTCATCGTTAGCGGTGCTAAGCGTTGACTACAAAATTTCTGTATAGGGGTCGAGTTTTTAGCCTACATCGATAATGTGTAGCCCTTCTGGTGAGACCAACCAATGGTAACTAAAGAGGAACTTCTCAAAGTGCTTGAGAGCGTGCGGACCAAATTCGAGGATCCGGACACAAAGCCAAAATTCAAAGGATTTGATCGAACGCTTCAATTTCATTTCACCGATCTTGACACCAGTTTTCACACCCGCATCCATAAGGAAACTATGGAACCCTTTACTAAGGGTGAATTAGAAACTCCTAATCTCCTCGTCACAACAGATAGTGGCACATTCGTGGACATCATACAAGGGAATTTAAGTCCGCTCGATGCGTACTCGGTTGGAAAACTCAAAGTTAAAGGTAGCATGACGGATCTCCTAAAACTCCAAATTCTTATGTAAGTTGGACACACAGAAGGAACGAAGGAGCATGCGTCTTCTTATTACAGCTTCATTCCATGAAGAGGGTCTAGAGATACTGCAACATCATGCATCAGTGATCCACGAAGATTGGCGAAGGACCAGTCGAGTCTATTGGGGGGATGAACTACTCACCAAGTTAAAGGAAAACCAAGCAGACGCCATTATTGTTGAAGCTGACGCTGTCACCGAAGAAGTGTTCGCTGGAACCTCTCTTCAATTTGTAGGCTGTGCCCGTGATGCTCCAAAAGAAATTGATGTGGATGCTGCCACCGTGAGGGGCATTCCCGTTTTCTACGCTCCCGGTCGAAATGCCGATTCTGTTGCAGATCTTACGATTCTCCTCATCCTCGCTCAGGCCCGAAAACTCATACAAACCGATCGATTACTCAAATCAGGGAAGGTCCAAATTGATAGCGCAGAGCAATTTACTAAGCTCCATGATTTGCTGAAAGGACGCGAGCTAGGACGCAGTACAGTAGGTATCATCGGCTTGGGGCAAATTGGGTCGCGTGTCGCTAAACGGTTACAGGGATTTGGGTCCCGTATTCTCTTCTATGATCCGTATATTAGTGAAAAACAAGGGAAGAAAATTAAGACGGAGAAGGTTGAGTTGGAAACCCTGATGCGGGAATCTGATTTCGTTACCTTGCATACTCGGGCATCGCCAGAAACCTTCCGAATGATTGGTAAAGAACAGCTATCGTGGATGAAACCCTCGGCGTTTTTAATCAATACAGCGCGTTCGGCAATTATCGATGAGGACGCTCTTTTTGTTGCACTGAAGGAAGGCCATATTGCGGGAGCTGGGCTCGATGTCCATTCACGCGAACCCGTTGATTCCACAAACCGATTCCTCACTCTAGATAATGTTACTGTAACTCCCCATATTGGCGGGAATACAAGTGATGTTATCTATCGGCAATCTATGATTCTAGCCACAGATATTGATCGATTTTTGAAAGGAGAAACGCCCAAATACTTGGCTAACCCAGAAGTTTTGAACTCCTCTCGTTGAGGACTTGATATGGTCTCCCCTCAGCTCTTAACCATCGATTTCGGCACATCAGGCATCAAGTGTATGTCATTCACAATAGCTGGCAAGGCAACGATTCAACAGTTTACCCCGATTACCTATCTTGACTCAGAGGGATTGATGGGTATCGGCAAAGAATTCGATGCTACGAAGACATGGGCTATAATATGTCGAATGATTCGCGCCTGTATACGAGATGCCAAGCTGGCACCAAGGAATATCATCGCCATCGCTGCAACCAGTCAACGACACGGTGCAGTATTCCTCGATGGGAAAGGGGAGGTTCTCTACTCAGGTCCTAACTTAGATGCCCGTGGAGTCTTCGTTCAAGACACTGTCCTGCAAGATCTTGAATCTTCATGTCCTCCAACTGGGTGCTGGCCTCCACTGCTTTACTCGCTATGTCGGCTCATTTGGTACAAACAAAATAAACCTGAGATTTACAAGAAAATCCATCATGTACTTTCGATTAGTGACTGGATTGCATATGAACTCACAGGAAAAGCCGTAACCGATCCCTCTCAAGCATCGAATACCCAGTTGATGGATATCGAAAAATCTGTTTGGTCTCCTGAAATTCTCGAAATGGCTGATGTCTCAGTAGATCTCTTACCACCAATCCACCATTCGGGAACACTCATTGGACACATCTCAAACAAAGCTAGCCAGGCCACTGGTTTATCACCAAAAACAATCGTTGGGGTGGGAGGTGCTGATACTCAGTGTGCCTTACTAGGTTCAGCTATTATCAAACCAGGTCAGGCCTGTGTGGTTGCAGGAAATACAGCCCCAATCCAGCTGATCACTGACCATCCAATTATCGACAAAACCTGCAAATTATGGACGGGTCGATTCTTAATACCGAAACACTGGGTAATTGAAGCCAATACCGGAAAAGTTGGTGAAGTTTTGCGATGGTTTGTCCAAAACCTCATCCAGCCACTTACGGAGATACCTACACCTCAAGAAGCTTATGCTAAGGTCGAGGCTCTAGCAACCCAAGCAGAGATCGGCTCTCACGACGCGATTGCGCTGTTAGGCCCTCAAATCATGGATGCTAAAGATATCGCTACAGTGCGTCCAGCGATGTTTATGTTTCCTCCACCTGCTTCCCCGGTCGTTACTCCCGTTACGATTCATGATTTAGCACGAGCCCTGTTCGAAAATATTTGTTATGCTGTACGGATGAATCTCAATTTAATTCAGCAACTAGCCAAAATCTCTCTTTCTTCTTGTACAATAGCAGGCGGACTTGCTCAGAGCCAATTTTGGCAACAAGTCCTGGCCGATGTCACAGGGCTAGAAATTCAGCGAGGGCAGGAAGTAGAGGCTTCCAGCTTAGGTGCAGCTATTTGCGCCGCCACAGCAGCGAATGAGTACGATACTCTTCCCTTGGCGAGTAAGGCTATGGTCAAGCTGCAGTCTTCCATTCATCCACGCCCAGAAATTCGTGATAAATACAATACCTATTTTACTCGGTGGCAGGCTTTGTACAAACAATCAGCTAACCTATAAGGGGGAACCCCCTACTGGATGGCGGTTTGATATGACATTCGACTCCTCGCAAGATCCTAAGACAATAGTTCTCAATGCATGCAAAGAAATGCAAAAGGTCGCCCTCGTTATTGGTAGCTCTGGAAACGCGAGCCAACGAATTATGGGAACCGATCAGGTTGCTATCACTCCTAGTAGCGTTGATTATTCTTGTATGTGTGCTGATGATGTAATGATCATCAACTTAGAGGGTGAAGTACTTGACGGTGATCGTAACCCCTCAATAGAATACCCCTTGCACACAGCCATCTACAAGACGCGACCTGATGTTAATGCGATTGTTCACACCCATTGTATCTACGCTTCGGCGCTTGCTGTACTGCGTCAACCAATTCCTCCTATTATTGACGAGTTCGTCATTAAACTCGGTGGACAAGTGGAGGTGGCTGAATATGGGTTGCCAGGTAGCCATGAACTAGCGGATAATGTTGTAAAAGCGCTGGGTCCTCGGAATGCAGTGCTGTTAGCAAATCATGGTGGAGTCACCGTAGGATCCACTATGGATAGTGCTTTTCATAACGCGTTGCTCCTTGAACGAGTCGCTCAAATCTATCTGCTAGCGAGGGCAGTGGACTCTAAGAAGATTACCAGCATTCCTCCTGAGGCGGTTAAAACTCAACAGCAGCTATTCGAAATGATGAAGCGATTTAAAAAAGGGTGATACTGCATGCCGGCCCTGCCAGGGTATATGAACCGCTTCCTGTTTGTGGATTTGACTAGAGGCATTGTAAAGCGCAAGCCAGTAGACCACGAGATTGCGAAGAATTTCATTGGGGGCGCTGGCTATGCCGCGCGATTGCTCTACAACCGCCTTGAACTTGAAAGGCTTGACCCATTTCATCCAGACAACGAAGTGGCGATCTTTACTGGGCCACTCACTGCTACAGGGGCCCCATGTACTGGGCGCCATGCCATCTGTACGAAATCGGCGCTTACGGGAATTTGGGGAGAATCAACAGGTGGAGGGTACTTTGGGGCTGAGCTGCGAAAGGCAGGATTAGACGGCCTCCTAATCTCTGGAAAAGCGAAAACCCCAGTGTTCTTGGACATCACCAATGACGAAGCTCTATTGAAAGCAGCAGATCATTTGTGGGGAAAAGACACCTTTCAAACACAAGACATTATTCGTAAGGAAACAGCTGATGAAAATACACGGATTCTCTCGATTGGTCCCGCTGGAGAAAATCGGGTCCGGTTCGCCGCTATAATGAATGATAAAGGACGCGCTAGCGCTCGTGCAGGAGCTGGAGCTGTTCTTGGGGCGAAACAACTGAAAGCGATTGCGGTGCGGGGCTCACAGAAACCTGAACTTGCAGACCCTGAAGAATTTCGTGAGCACGCAAAAACGGCATTTCAGTTACTTGAAATCCTCGCGCGCATCTTAGGGGAGCACGGGACCCTTTATAGCGCGGATATGCTAATGAACCTATTCAATGATATGCCCGTCCGCTATTTCTCCCAACCTACTATGGATATTTCAAAAATCAATGCCAAGGCTTTGAAAAAATACCGGTCCGGAAAGTACCACTGTCATGCCTGCCCTATTGGGTGTGGTCCAGTTATCACTGTTAAAGAAGCAAATGTCACACTGAAGGATGTCGCTGGACCTGAATATGAAACCATAGCGGCTTTTGGAACCCTCTGTCAGGTCGATGACCTCTCTTTCCTATGTCAGGCTAATCATCTCTGTAATCTCTATGGGATTGATACAATCTCCTGTGGTAGCGTTATTGCCTTCAGTTTTGCTGCACATGAAAACGCAAAAATCCCTCAAGAACTCGCTGGCTCCTTAGATCTCTCCTTTGGTAATGCAGAAACCATGGTAAGACTCATTGAAATGATAACCACACGCCAGGATCTCGGGGATATCCTTGCTGAAGGCGTAAAACGAGCTGCTGAAAAACTCAGTGTACCTCATCTTGCTCTTCATGTGAAGGGTCTAGAAATACCAATGCATGATCCCCGAGCCTTCTTTGGTCTTGCCACTGCCTATGCCGTATCTCCTATTGGCGCAAGTCACATGCAAGGTGATATACCAACAATTGATATTGGCGTCGAAATCCCTGACTTCGGCATTGAACCAGGAGACCGACATGCAGATAGAAATCAAGGAATAAAAATCGCAAAACTCCGAAATTGGCGTACTCTCTTCAATTCTCTCCCACTCTGTCAACTTGCCCTCCTTGAGCCTCCACTAGTTACAGCCCTTTATAATGCTGCAACCGGGCGAAAGTGTTCACCAATTCAGCTCCTTGAAATCGGTGAACGGTCAATGATGCTAAAGCGGGCTTTCAATATTCGATGCGGAATCACCGCTGCAGACGATCACTTGCCACTAATCTTATCAACGCCAATGACCAGCGGACTCAACGAAGGAAAGGTTCCAAATCTGTCCCTTCAACTCAAACAATTCTACGAAGAGAGCCAGTGGGATCCTGAAACCGGTAAGCCTTTGATTGATCGCCTTTCTGAACTGGGATTAGCTGATGTGGCCAAAGATATCTGGTAAGTGTTCCGAGCCCCCAATTCTTGCTGAATTAGCGGAACTCTTTAATCCATCTATTTGTGCACTCGACAGCAGCGCTGATCATCATCGAAGTGACTATGATGACGCCAGACAAATCTAAGGAGAAAAAACCTCCACGCCCCTGGGAAATCAAGCCTCCTCAAATGCCACATCAGAACCCGAAAACACGGATTACCAACTTCGGGGAAGTAAATCTAGGATATACAGAAGAGCAAATCCTGCAAGAGGCAACGCGCTGTATGCAATGTAAAAACCCTACATGCGTAGCGGGCTGTCCGGTTGAAATCGAAATTAACCGCTTCTTAGATGCGGTGCGTAACAAGGATTATCGCGCTGCCATAGGAATAATCAAAGAGAAAAATAGTCTACCTGCTATCTGCGGGCGTGTCTGCCCACAAGAAATTCAATGTCAAAAAGGCTGCGTCCTCAGTAAGAAAGGGTATCCCATTGAAATTGGACGCGTTGAACGCTTCCTCGCTGACTGGGAGCGTGAACACGGTGTAAAACTTCCCGCCCTTCCTCAACCTACAGGTCTCCAGGTTGCCATTGTGGGAAGTGGTCCAGCTGGACTCACTGCTGCAGGGGATTTAGCTCTCCTGGGCCATGGAGTCACAGTCTTTGAGAGTCTACATGAGCCTGGAGGCGTTTTAGTGTATGGAATTCCTGAATTCCGATTACCCAAAGCGATTGTCAAGGCTGAAGTCGATTATCTCAAACAGTTAGGAGTTAAATTCCAGCTTAATGCCTTCATTGGTCAACTTTACTCGTTAGAGGATCTATTCGACAAAGGCTTCGATGCCATACTTCTCGCCTCCGGAGCAGGACTCCCCCGATTCATGCAAATTCCTGGGGTCAATTTAGTTGGAACCTATAGTAGTAATGAGTTCCTCACCCGCGTCAATCTAATGCGAGCCTATCAATTCCCCGAATATGATACCCCTATTATTCGGGGCAAAACTGTAGCAGTAATTGGTGGAGGTAATGCGGCCATGGATAGTGCGCGTACTGCATTACGACTTGGTGCATCCAAAGTCTACATTGTGTATCGACGCTCAGAAAAAGAAATGCCCGTGCGTCGAGAAGAATACCTCCACGCTCAGGAAGAGGGAGTAGAGTTCAAGTTCCTCACCCAACCCACAGAGCTCTTTGGTGGTGATCTTGACCGAGTCACAAGAATGCGCTGTATTCAAAATTGCTTGGGCGAACCCGATGAAAGTGGTCGGTGTCGCCCTGAGCCCATTGAAGGCTCTGAGTTTGAATTCCCTGTGGATACAGTGATTTTTGCGATCGGTGCTTCAGCCAATCCTTCAGTGCCTAGTTGTACACCTGAACTTGAATGTGATCGATGGGGTGATGTCATCGTTGACCCTGAGACCTTAGAAACATCAATTTCTCATGTGTGGGCAGCTGGTGATCTTACTGGGGGTGAGGGAACCGTGATTGCTGCTGCAGGAGAGGGGAAAAGAGCGGCCCGAAACATTCATTCATATCTAACACAACTCTAACCGCCTGCTGCATGACATATTTTATACATCAAATTTGTAGCCGAAAATTAGTAACTCTAATCATTTTTTTAGTTTCAATACTCCTCTAACTAGGACGTAGCTCTTCTGACAATGTTCCCTATCAGAGGGTTTATGAGCAACTGCAAGAAGGAATAGTTGGATTGGGATGATCGGACCAATTTCTGCTGCCCCTTTCATAATATTGTGTTTTTTCATTATCATCATGAGCTTATATTTCATCTACAAACTTGTAAAAAATTCGAGAACGATGGTGTAATCTCTTCCTTCCATCTACTCAGAAATTAAGAGTCAGACTTGGCGTCCCTATACTGATTACATTCATTCCAAGGGTCACTTCAAGAGTTGAGGGAATTTGCCTTCTATTCATTAATAGGTCATTCCCCTAATGTGATAACTCAACTTACTCATCATAAGAACGCGTCAATTACGTATTCCAATGTCGCTACCATCACCATAACATATTTATTGAATCGTTCGGGCATTGGGCGGTAAGCATGTGTTATTTAGGCATGCCTGAAACCCAAAAGAAGAGTGATGCACAATGACATACTTTAATCCAAGAAGTAAACACACTGCTGCACAAACACCGACCGCCCTCCAAGGTGATGACGATGGTGATGGCCAACGGCCCCTCACGCGGGCGTTCACTGGTTTGGCGAGTTTATCGCGAAGCCATGCCTATCCTTCTCTTCACTGTAGTAGCGGAGCTCTTCGCCGGATACCTCTTAATTCAACTTGAACATGGCAGCCTTGCAAACCTTGTGGGGCTTTTTGTTTTAATTCCTGGGCTCATGCAATTACGCGGGAACATTTCTACAGCTCTAGCTCAACGTTTAGGGTCTGCAACTCATCTCGGCACGATCTCTTGGAAACAAGGGTTAAACGAACCCCTTCGGGCCAACATAAAAGTAGCCTTCTACCTGGGGCTGGTGATGTCCTTCAGTTTAGGCGTTGGAGCGTGGGTAGTTACTCAATTAAGTCTTAGTTCCCTGGGAAACCAAGGCATCTCCATTGATTTTCATATCCTTGCACTCTCTCAATTTGTAACTATCGCCATGGTCACAGCTCTCCTAGCGAGCTTAGTTCAAGTTACTATTACGGTGACCGTTGCCTTATTCGCTCATGCTAAGGGGCTTGACCCAGATAATGTGGTGATTCCGATGGTAGCAGCAATTGGTGACATAATCACTATCGCCTGCCTTCTCTTTGCGATCAATTTCGCGGTCCTTATTGTTCCTCCCTGGCCCCTTTGAGAGGTGAATCCTGATGACCACTCACACTGTCCGTAAAATCCTCCTCGAAAGCCTGCCGGTTCTTGCTGTGGTGTTAGTGTTCGCTCTTGCTGCTGGACAGTTCCTTGACCAAACCGTAGATGGGCTGCGAGTAATCTTTCCCTTGGTGCTCCTAATGGTGCCAGCCTTTATCGACATCACTGGTGATCTTGCCGGAGTGGTAGGAGCCCGCGTTACTAGTCATCTCTACACTGGTGAGCTTGATCAAGGGTTCCGACCTTATCGCCTTCTCATTACTAATCTGTTAGCCATCCTCCTCGTTTCTGCTACTGCGTACGCTTTCTTAGGAGTCTGTGTGATCGCTATCACATTAGGCGTAGGATTTGTTTTCGGGCTGGTTTTCCCGGTTGTGGGATTTCCACATCTGTTTTTTGCTATTCTCGGTGCAGGAGTGTCAGCTACAGCGTGTACGAGCGTGATTGGGTTATTCGCAGCGCGGCTTGTTTATCGGTCAGGGCGGGATCCTGACAGCATTATTCCACCTCTAACCACAACCATAGGAGACTTACTAGGTATCGTTTTCATTGCCCTTGCAATCATTGGTATAGGTAATCTCCTAAACCTCATCTAAACTAGAAGCGTGAAAAAAGGGGAAGTGGAAGAGCGGTTCCTTTGTCTCAGTAGGTTTCGTCTTTTGGTATGTTATACGCTCTTCCAACCAGGTGCGCGTTTCCAGATGTAGACATGAATTAACATCGCCCAGAGCAGCCACAGTACCCAATTGACAGGATTGTATACTCCAGTTAAGAGGAAATCGCCGAGTAGCAACGGTGAGATGAAGAAGTAGAGAAAGAGGCTGACTAAGCCCAATACAATAACGATGATGGTGCGGATTAAGATATTCACGATGGCATTGTACTTGGTGGGCCAGTTTCCAAAGTATTGAGTCCAGAGGAATATGTTGAGAATGATAAAGACGGCTATCCATGCTGAATAGGCATGCATCGCAGCAAAGCCCAGTGTTGCCATTATTCCGGCTAACAGGATAGGCATAATGAAGAAGGCAAAGAGGCCACCTAGAAGAGTGCAACCAATTAAAGCCGCAACACCAATCCATGGTTGTTTCTTGAGGGCTTTCCAGGGTTGGTATTCCCAGGTCATTAGAGTGAGTAGTCCAAACATGATGATCCATTGGGTAAAGGCTAGGGAGAGGTAAGCACCACCGTTGTTCACTTCACCTGCAATGGGGTCATATGCCCAGAAGGGCCAAGCAGTCCAAATGGTCCAATCTACAGTGGTTGTCGTTGGGGGGAGCGCGGTAGCAATTTGAAAAGGCCAGTATAGTATGAGCCATGTGAAGGTCGTGATGACGCCTGCGAGTAGCATAACCGTAAAACCACGCTTGGGTTGCTCTAGCTCAGTAAATGGCCAGTATATGCTTCCTGCAGCCCAAATGGAGGCAAAACTGAATCCACAAGAGAGAATCGTTCCAATAGCGGCAGATGACAGGAAAAGCGCCAGGTACCAGTTACCGCCGATTGTAGAGACATTCATGAGGGCAAACGGGCTGAACATTGGTATCATGTACGGACCAATAATGAACCAGAACACTAGAATGACGATAGCAATTGCAATGATGTTGAGCAGCGTACCGACTATGCCTTGCGCAATCAGGTTTTTCAACTTGGAAGCGAGGTAGTGGTCAAACCAGATTTGAAAAACGACGACAAGGATTCCCCATCCAGCAATTGCCGATCCGAGGAACATCCAGCCAGACCAGTAAAAGAGGGAAAATCGCCAGTCCATGAAAACATACCAGAACACTAGTGCAACGATGAAAATGATGATGAAATTCACCAAACCTGAAACAATCCAGTTCCATCGACGTTCTGTGATGACAGGACGCCACATCTGTTTTTCAAGTGATTTTTCTTCGCTCATTTAGTCAACACCTGTTGACATTTTGGCGAATCCTATATCATGCTGTTAAGATATTTAAGCATGAATGGATGACCCCTTCAGCATCTAATTGCGCATACGAGGTTTTAGCATGCCTGAAGCCCAAATAAGTGATGATGTAACGCTCTATTATGAAGAACAAGGTGAAGGTTTTCCGCTCCTTCTTATCCATGGATTGTTAAGCGATCTAACCAGCTGGCGATACCAATTTGACCATTTTGCTAAGCATTATCGGGTTATCGCTGTCGATCTGAAAGGGTTCGGCAAATCTACGAAGCCACGCAAGGAATACCGCGTTCACTCACACGCCGACGATCTCATTGTGCTTCTTCGTAATCTGAATATTGCCCAGGCTCACATTTGTGGACTCTCTATGGGTGGAATGGTCGCAGAAGTGTTAGCGCTAAAATCTCCCCAACTTGTAAAAGGGCTAGTTCTTGCTGATTCCGCCGCAATGATCGCAGATTATGCAGTAAGCGATCGTCTCACCCTCATCAGTGATCACGACATGAACTGGTTTGCCGATTGGGGGACAAAGAAAATACTTCGGCTTGCTACCGATGAAGCCAAGAACCATGTACGGGAAATGATTCGCCGAGTCAACAAGACTGACTATCGCCTAGCTATTATTTCAACAGCAGGATTCAACATCGCAAACGAATTGAAGAAGATAGCATCACCAACCCTCATCATTCAAGGCGAGAAAGATGAAACAGTTCCCATGTGGCATGCCGAACAACTAAAAAATTGGATCCCCAATACGAAATTTGTTGTTATGAAAGGCGCTTCGCATATGACGCCTGTGGATAATCCTGAGGAATTTAATCAACTCGTGTTAAATTTTCTTGCTGAAGTTGATGCATCCGTCTGATGTGAGACAACATGATGGACATACCCCCACCAGATGCCTGGAACTGGATTGGGAATTGGCTTGGGCGCCGAGCCTCTCTCTCACCCCATCGCGAAGCCTTACTCGATCCCCATACAGAGCAACGATACACCTACTATGACCTTGATCAACGAGGCAATCAACTCGCCCATTTCCTTTACAACCGATACAACATCCGAAAAGGGGATCGCGTTGCGTTTCTGCTGAACAACCGCCTTGAATGCATTGATGCGTTTACTGCCTGTGGAAAACTTGGGGCGATTTTAGTCCCTCTTAACGCTCGTTTAACGGCAGATGAGCACAAAGAATATCTCAGCACCATAACTCCCAAGGTCCTTATTTACGAAAACATCTTTGACGCAACCATCCAACAATTCCGACCCCATGTATCTAGCATCAAACATTACCTAGCACTCGATAAGTCATCTCTCGCTGACGCTGACTCCTATCAGAAGGAACTCACGGGTCAACCCACCACAGCGCCTCTCCAGGAACCCATACGCTTTGAAGACCCTTTTCTCATCCTTCCGACAGGTGGGACAACCGGTCTTCCCAAAGGCGCCGTACTCAGCCACCGCCATATCTTTTGGAACTCCGTTAACACCATCGTGTGCTGGGGAATCAATCCCACCGATGTCTGTCCAATCATCTTTCCCCTTTTCCACACAGGTGGCTGGAATGTGCTCCTCATTCCTCTTATCCATGTTGGAGCTCGTTTTATACTGTGGCAAAAATTCGATGCCCTCGATACGCTTCGCCGCATCGAAAAGGAACGCTGCACCATTATCATTGGCGTGCCAACCATGTACCATGTGATGATTAACACTCCTGAGTTCACCACCACTGATTTCAGTTCTGTGCGCTTCTGGCTCAGTGGCGGAGCTCCTTGTCCAGTATCGATTATGGAGACCTTCTGGAAACGCGGTCAAGAGTTTGCCATGGGTTATGGGCTCACAGAAGTTGGTCCCAACAATTTCTTTATGCCTCCTGGCGCTTCACGGAGCAAACCTACGGCTGTAGGATTGCCCTTTTTCCACAACGAAGTTCGCATCGTGAACGACGACCTAGAGGATGTCCCCTTTGGGGAGGTTGGGGAACTCCTGCTTCGGGGACCCCACGCTTTTAGTGGCTACTGGAACAATCCACAGGCCACACAAGATACCATCGAACCAGATGGCTGGGTTCATACCGGAGATCTTGTACGGCAAGATGAAGACGGCTTCTTCTACATTGCCGGACGGAAGAAAGAAATGCTGATTTCAGGCGGGGAGAATATTTTTCCCATCGAAATAGAGCGAGTTTTAGAAGAGCACGAGTCGGTTGATGCAGTTGCCGTCGTTGGTATGCCGGATAAAAAATGGGGTGAAGTGCCCTTTGCGTTCGTAGCCTTAAAGGAAGGATCAACCGTTACAGAAGCTGATTTGAAGGCTTTCATGCAGACAAAAATTGCACGATACAAAGTTCCGAAGAAAATCGCGTTTCTGGAGAAACTCCCATTAACAAGTGCGGGAAAAGTTGACCGACGAGCTCTGGAGCGACAAGCGTTAAAATTCGTTGGAGCCTAAACCACCGAATCCCTGAATATCGAAAAACCACCCTTAGAACTAAAGTGGGTGTCACTTCTCGCTCTTTTCTGGTGGTGGCCAAATTCCTAGGATTTTTCGTAGGAGGACGATTTGTCCGATGTGGTAACTGTTGTGCTGAAATTCGATGATTATTCCCCTGCCGAGTGGGGCGCCACCAAATCCCTTGACGGTTCGAGTCAAGTCTTCGGTTTCGGAGAGTTCTTTGAGTTTGATAAGGTGGGTTGTGAACTTTGCAACGAGTTTTTTCCAAGCCTTATCAGTGAAATCGGCATCCTCTGGCAACCAGTCTTTGTCTTTAAGGCTCTGCCAATCGATATCTTCTTCTTGAATGGCTTTCAGCGTGATATCGTGCCAAAACACCATGTGGAAAAGGTGATCCCATATCGATCGTTCGTTCTTTACAGGTTGCTTTTTTGCCTCTTCAGCGGTTAGTCCTTGAAGGGCTTTAAGCACATCATAGTGTGCGTCTTTGCCATATAATGCATCAGTAAAAGCCTGTCGTATCCAATTTGTCATGGTCTTGACCCTTGATATTTTTGTCTTCTCAGTAGTGTAAGTTATATGGAAAATAGGTTTTTCCTTACCTGCAGATTAGAGTATCTAAATCTGTGAAGGTTCAATCACAATTGATGTGGTATCCCGATGCTGGCTATCGAGAATGGATGGTTCATTGACGATTTTGGACGGAAGGTATTACTCCGTGGAATTAACCTCGGAGGGAGTTCAAAGGTCCCCAAGACTCCTAACGGTGCCACTCACCTCAAATCGGATTTTACTAATTATAATGTGTCTTTTGTCGGACGACCCTTTCCACTCCAGGAGGCACCTACACATTTTCAGCGTATTCGGCACTGGGGTTTCAACGCCCTACGATTCCTCATCACCTGGGAAGCCATTGAACATAGCGGTCCTCGATGTTACGACAAAGAATACTTAGACTATATCGAGGAAATCCTCAAGGTAGCTGCGGAGCATGAGTTGTATATTTTCATTGATCCACACCAGGATTTATGGGGCCGGGCTTCAGGAGGGGATGGTGCACCTATTTGGACTTATGAAAAAGTGGGACTTGATGTCAGGCAATTCGATGCATCCGAAGCTGCGTTTGTAATGCAGCATCGCTACGATCCAACAAATGCTGATGCGTACCCTCCGATGTCTTGGCTTCAAAACTATGGGCGTTTCGCCACTTGTACTATGTTTACGCTCTTTTTTGGAGGCATTGATTTCGCACCAGCTTCTAAGATAGAAGGCATCTCCACTCAGGACTATCTACAGAAACATTTCATCAATGCCATCAAACAAGTAGCAAAGCGTATCCATGACAATCCCTTTGTAATTGGTTTTGAAACGATGAATGAGCCTAGCCCAGGGTGGATCGGTCAACGAGTGGACGGTGCCTCCAAACTAATATCACGTGAACTGTTCTATAGCATCAATCCTTTCGACGCCATGCTTCTTGCTGCAGGCTTTCCTCGTGAAATCCCATACAATCTCATAAAGCGATTTGCCATTAGGGAGATTCGTCGCGACCTTCTAAATCCAGGTAGAATTAGCTGTTGGCTTGATGGGTTTGAGGATGTTTGGCGACAACATGGAGTGTGGGGTTTGAATGAGGTGGGAACACCTGTTATTCTCCGGAACGATTATTTCCAAATCCAAAATGGAAAACAAGTAGATTTCTTAGAAGATTATCTATCACCTTTTGTCCAGCGTTTCGCGTCAATGATTCGTGAAATCTGTCCGCAGACCCTGATCGGAATCCAACTGCCAGCGGAGGGAGCGATGCACGGAGAAGCCTTTCTCTCTAACCCACCAGAAAATAGCGTAAATTCCTCACACTGGTATGATGAAATCACTGTTGGCCTCAAACGATTTCGTGGCTGGTTAAGTTATGATACTGTCAACAATAGACTAGTTCTTGGAAATACAAATGTACAGAAGATGTTCATCCGGCAACTCGGAAAAATCAAAGCCATGTCCAAGGATATACCCACCATTGTTGGGGAATTCGGATTGTGTTTTGATCTCAATAATCGGAAGGCCTTTCAAATTTTGAAGGATCGCCCTCGAAATGCTTGGAGAACACACATCCAAGCTCTTTCCATGTACTATAATGCAATGGACGCCAATCTACTCCATTCTATGCTCTGGAACTACACTGCAGACAATGACAATACTTGGGGTGATCAGTGGAACCAAGAGGACTTCTCAATTTTCAGTCGTACTCAGCAAATCAATCCGACAGACATCAACAGCGGAGGGCGAGCCATCGAAGGTTTTTGCCGTCCATATTTCATCGCAGTCGCTGGAACCCCTCTCCTTATGACCTTCTCAACGAAACGGAAGGTGTTTCGTTTCGAGTTCGATGCCAACCCAGGTATAGACGCTCCTACGATTCTCTACATTCCACAAATTCAATATCCTAATGGCTATCGCGTTGCCGCTCCTGATCTCCTCCTAGAAGAAACATCTAACCCTCAGCTTCTTGCATTTCGTGTTCATGATACGGGAGCGAAACGAATTCTAATTACTCCTGTTTAAGGAATAACACATAAGAGGAACATATCAATCTTCATCGGAAACAAGTGAATTTCCCATGATGAAAGAAGACAAATGTCAACAATGTGAACATACCAATGACTTCAAAGGTTGTGCACTAAAACACATTACTACGGCCCGAAAGCTAATTTCCGAAGGGGATCTCAAAGGGGCCGAACATCAACTCGAATGCGTGGAACGACATCTAAAACAAATGTAAAACTATTCTCTAACCCCATTTAATGCAGGTTGCTGACCATGTATATCCGATGCCAGCTGCGGCCATACAAACCAAATTTCCGGGTTGAATTTTTCCGTGTTTCAGCCCCTCTTCAATGGACACAATAGCGTCATTTTGTCCCATATGGCCATATTCTTCAAAGTAGGTGGTTTGATCCATTGTCAAGCCAAGTTCATCGATCACATAAGTGAAGGCGGAGCGTTTCATGTGGAGTAACGCAAGGTAATCGATGTCTTGAATCGAAAAGCCACTTCGATGGGTTGCATCATCTATGACTCGGATGAAGTTTTCCATCGATAATTTATCTAATCGCTCTTTCATGCCAGAGGGATCAGGCACATCCAAGTATTGCAACCCTTGTTCAATGGCTTCACAAGTAATGGGCTGTTCGGTTCCTCCTGCGGGGCAATAAACATCATCAGCAAAGGAACCGTCAGTGATAATTGTGGTTTCAAGTACTCGGTTGTGGGGATATTCGCGTTGTAAAAGCGCGGCAACACCACTAGCAGCAAGGCTGAACATGAATCGGCTCCGATCATTTTTGTAGTTAATCAGGTCGCAATTTTGATATCCACTTGCCAATAGAATAGTTTGAACATCCGGTTCTGCCGCCATGAGGGCTTTGGCAAGGCGAAATCCACCCATTAATGTGGCACACCGTGCACTCAGATCCAACGCCCAGGCGTTAGTCGCTCCAATGTTGTATGAGAGTTTGACACCTGCTACCTGCATGGGGCGTTCAATGAATGTTTCACCTGTCCAAAGAACTACATCAATATCATCCGCTGTGATACTTGGGGCCTTTTTGAGGGCGGTTTGAGCGGCACGACTACCCATTGTAATAGGGCCATCTTCTGGTCCACCTACGGTTTTACTTGTCAATCCGAACTTTGTAATGAGAATGTCCTCGGGGATGTTAGTTTCCTTCGAAATATGGGCGGCTGTATGACGATGTTCAGGAAGATATACTCCGGTGCTCACCAGTCCCACTGACACTTGTTTCTCCATGCGTTTTCACCTTTGAATCGGAGTCAGGCTGTGTGCTTAGGGCGTCATGGTGCCTTAAAAAAATGCTTGGCTTTTCAGGAGGTTAGTTAGCTGAGATATTTTCGATGCGTTCACGCGTTTCCCTAGCATTGGTCTTTATGTCTTTACGAATATTGTACAGGATTGGAATAATCGCTAGGGCGGCGATGAAAAAGAAGATGCAGATAATCGCTAAGGCTGGTGAGTAAAACCCGCCAAAGTAGGTGGCTGCTATTGATGCGGGGAGTTGGGTCCCTAAAGCCACGCCAATGACATGTGCAAGGAGGTGCAAAGAGAGAGCAGTACTTCGGATTTCTGGGGTATTAATGTCCCCGGCACTGACATAAATGAGGGGGGAGAGTCCGGCATCAAAAAAGGTGCCCGTGAAAAGGAGGATAAAGAATGTAAGGGTTATGGGATTGAGGAATAGATCTATAATGGTAAAGCCAGAAGCCCAAAAGGGGTAGAAGCACGCTATGAGAAGAATGGGTCCAGCAGCTAAAGTGCACAATAGGATTAAATCGATGCGACCGCGTTTATTTTTCCGAAACAGGCGGTCACCCCATCGACCAAAGATTGCAGTACCAGCGATTTGGCTCATTAAGGCTAAGGTCATGAAGATTGTCGCAACAAAAATATCGAGTCCGTGGTCAATATTCAGCCAGCGAACAGCCCAGGTGCCAAAAGCCGCAACGGGTATGATGGCAATGATGCCGACAACGATTAGCCAGATGTTTGATGGTTTGCGCCACATCCTGTGGAGGTCTTTCAGGCTTAATTTGTAAGTGTAAACATGACCTGCTTCATGGAGGTCTGCAAGACATTCTTCATGTTGTCCTCGGGGAGGTTCTCGAGTTAGGAAAAGGAGGAGTCCTGAGGCAAACCCGACGATTACGATGAGGAGAAATGGCATCTGCCAGCCCCAGGTTTCTACAAGAAGTCCGCTTACCATTACACCAAATCCATATCCTGCTCCGGCTGCAGTGCTTAGTAACCCAATTGTGGTGGAACGAAAGCTAGCTGGAACGCAGTCAATAGTCATTGACAAAGCAAGGGGAGCCGTAGCTCCAATGCCGACAGCTGCGAGACTATAGAATAAAAATAGCGTCCAGTAGTTGATGTAAGGAAGGAGAATGGGAATCAGCCAAAAAATCCAGAAGAAGGTGCTGATTATGAGGAGCCTTCGACGGGTGGTTCGATCAGCCATATATGCCCAGGGTATAGCTGTAAAACCCGAGATGAGGAGGAAGATGGTGACTATGAACGCGATCCAATCATCGGAGGGGACACCAAGTATTGGAACAACGATGCCTGACATCGGTGGCAATATTGCACTTGCAGCGGCAATGGTGAGTGAAAGGAGGAAGAGAATGCCATATGTTAAGCGGTCCTGGCGTTTCCATTGATCCGCTGGTTGCTTCTGCTCCGCTGTCATTCATAGTCACACCGAAAGTGCGCATGCCAACCTCTAAGGGCGATTAATAGTTTTCCAACCAACGGGAAACCGTTGAGTATAATTGAGGGGAATGAGTGATGTGAAAAGGTCTTAAGGTGAATCAAAACTCACAATGTTGCATCCATCTAAAGAGGTATGAAGTATGAACCATAAAACCACTACACTGATCATGGCAGGAACAGCCCATGGTTTGGTTCACTTACTCATGCTTTCTTTACCCTATATCACTGTGAAGCTCCTACAAGTAACACCCGTTCTTCCTGGACAAGAGGCGTTAATTGTCATTCTTCTTAATACTCCTTCCTACTTTGTCTTTGGATTGGGTGCAATTCCTGCTGGAGTGCTCTGTGACCGAATTGGTCCCACAAAAACGATAGCCATCGGGCTTTTCTTAGCTGTATGCTCTGGTATCGGGTTGTTCTTCCTGTGGCCGCTAGGTATAGGGACGATTGCGCTATTTTTTATTCTATACAGTTTTGGAGCTGGTTTGTATCATCCCGCGGGCACAACCTGGGTATCAAATACTTTCCAAGAAAATCGGGGTAAGGCACTAGGGCGCCATGGAATTGGTGGAAGCATTGGACAAGCCTCTGCACCTATTCTTTCTGCGCTCATTCTCAGCACAATCTTTTGGTCAGCTATCTTTCTTGTTCTAGCCCTTATCGGCTGCATTGTAGCATTCGTCATTCTGCGTATCCGTCTCACGCCTACAGAGGTTCAGGAGTCACTTCATTCTGACAAGAAACCTAGCACGACTTTCTTTGCTGCGATGACACCGCTAGTCTTCGTTGTAATGTCGTTGGTTCTTATTACTCGTGGAATGTTGTATCGTGGAACGGTTACTGCGCTTCCCACTTACATCACAATCGAACTGCAAGCGCTCCTCGTCTTAGCCGGGTTGTTTGGAACACTTGTCTACATTGGTGGTGCTGTTGGCCAAGAAGTAGGTGGGCGCCTTACTGACAGGATTGGCTGGCAATTTACGCTGTTCATCATGTGTGTCCTCTCGGTGTTCTCCCTTCTTCTGCTCTCGATGCCCTATTCTCCAAATCTTTTGTCTGATTTACTGTTGATCATCTCTGTACTGCTATTCGGGTTTTCGTTCTTTTCAGCGCAAGCGGCGACGAACACTATGGTTGCCGATCTCTCTACATCTTCTAACCGTGGTTCGGTGTTTGGTTGGAGTTTCTTTGCCCGCTTCGGAATGGGCGCTTTTGGAATTACCATTGCGGGAATGATGCAGTTCCTATACGGCACTTGGGCTATGGGATTTCTCATGATGGCGATCTTAGGATTATTAGCTGCCCTATTCGTACCTCTAGTTCGTAGTCGATATGAAAAAGTAGATACTTGAAAATTCCCACTTCAGAAATCTTTTAGTCTTGAATTTCTTGAATGACCATAGGAGATTGCACATGGCTGAGACGAAAATGGGTAATGGCCGCCCAATTGTTGCACGACAACTTGTCCGACGATTTGGAGACACAATCGCAGTTGATCAGCTCTCCTTCGAAGTTCGGGCTGGTGAAATCTATGGGCTCCTCGGTCCAAACGGAGCGGGTAAAACCACAACTGTCAAAATGGTGAGTGGCTTGCTTCCGCCCAACGATGGACAAGTCGAAGTCTTTGGCTATGATCCAATGACAGATCCTATCGCTGTTAAAAAGCGCATTGGATTGGTACCTGAAGATCATATCCTTTATGAGTCCTTAACTCCCCGGGAATTCTTCAACTTCATCGCATCTATACGGCGATTAGATTCGGTAGAGGTTGAAACCCGAGTGATTGCTCTCATTAGCGCCTTTGAATTCAAAGAATACTACGATCGCCCGATCGTCACGCTGAGCCATGGGAATCGACAAAAAGCGAGTATCATTGCGGCTCTCATTCACGATCCTCCTTTACTCGTTTTGGATGAACCATTTAGCGGGCTTGATGCGCGTACTGTGCGTGTTTTCAAAGACATCTTGGATATCCATTTGAAAAATGGTGGCGGCATTCTCTTTAGTAGTCATATCCTCGAAGTGGCTGAAAGCCTCTGCGACCGAATCGGGATTATTGACGATGGACGGTTGGTGGCTGAAGGAACAGTCGATGAACTCCGAGAATTAGTTAAATCGCATGGTTCACTTGAAGAAATCTTTCTTCGGGCAGTCCAGCAAGAAGCTGAGGTTGCGGAAACCATTCGCGCTCTCCGCTTAGCTCTTTCAAAGAAAAATAATGGTTAACTTTGTTGGTGGTTCCATAACTTTGTCAACAACCCCTGAAGGCGCTGGTAACCTCAGTTGGCGTGAAGCCTGGAGAATTGCAGGGCAAATGGCTCGTGAAATTCAGTTTCGCTCTGCCATTTCCATGAGCCAGGGTGCTGCCTTACAAAATATGGAACAGGTCATTGAACGAGCTCGCAAACAATCCCGATATAATAAATTCTCAGTAAGCATCTTCATTGGGTTACTCGCGGTAACATTAGGAATAATCGTTTGGGGCACCTTGAGTGGAGAGTTTGGAACTCCCCTTGAACATCGATGGATCACAATAGCCTTCACAATATCTTTGTTCAGCTTCTTCGCGTTTGGATTTCTAGTTGTCTGGGGGATGATGGTTTCAACCTCGTTCATTTCAACCAATGCAGCGGCGCTGGGTCATTATTTACCCGTGTCTCATTCTGATACTGGAAAACTTGCACTTCTTGCCTATATTCGGCTCTTTGATGTGCAAATGTTCACGATTATCATTAGCTTTCCTCTCGCATATGGTATTGCCACGATGTCCATTTTAGGAGCTCTTGCCTGTCTCGGTGCGTTCCTTATCAATGTCGGCTTGGCAATTGCAGTGATGCTCATCCTTGCCCTCTATTTTCATACTCGGTTACAATCGGGTGGGGGATCCCGATTCAGTTCGATCATCCGTTTGGTGTTCACTCTCCTTTGGGCTGTTGCCTTCATGAGTCTAACCTTAATTTCGCAGCTTCTCTACATCATAGTTCCTTTAGTTGAAAGTGTAGCCATTGGTCTGAGTGCCTACTGGGGAGTCCTTTATTTTGGTTATCCCTTTTCCTTGGGCACTTTTGTTGTTTTGGCAACTGGTGTGTTGGGTACACCTTCCCTGTTTCTAGGTTATGCTGCTACTCTCGTCTATGGGCTGTTAGCGGTTCTAGGGGTCCGTTGGGCTAGTCGGTTCCTCCAAAATATTGGTATCGGTGGGATGGCTCAGGTAGGACCTAGCCAAATCCGACCTGCTGGGGTCAAGATAAGTCAAATCAGTATAGCCCTCCTTCGGAAAGACTTACGTATCGCTACGCGAACACCGGGTCAAGCTATCCTGTTCTTTCTTCCCGTTATCTCCATGGTGCCCATTTTTCTCCAATTCATCTGGGATACATCGGTGATCCGGGTATCTGATGTCATTATATCAGTTGCTATCCCTAGTATGATGCTGGGCTTCTTTTCCATCTTCTTTCTGGGTGTTGAAGCTCGAGGAATGGCATATACCATGACGCTGCCGTTGAAAACCGAGCAGATTCTCCGCTCGAAAGCCCAACTCATCACTTGCATGTCCGTTGCCATTCCAATCGTTGTGCTGGTTGTCTCATATATTAGGTCGTTTACTAATCTCGTTTCCCATGCCATTGCCGTGTCGCAGATTGCGGTAGTCTATGTTTCAGCTTTCTTATCACTAGTCATCTTTACGCGGGTCGTCGGTGGTGGTAGGTTAATTGGCTTTGATGTTGGTCAACACATCACTCAGATGCTACTTGTTGGTCTTCTCAGTGCTATTGTGTCTTTTATTCCCCTCGTCTTTTTCGGTGTCGTGTGGTTTGGAGTATCGCTAACAACTGGCTCCCTCAATCTCGCTCATTGGTCTGGGCTAGCAGGGTTGTGGCTCGGCATCCTTCTCAACTATGTATTTGGTCGAATCTTAGCAAAGCGCTTACTGGTTGACTGAACCGTTAAGCTCTCGTGCGTGAATTGTCATCTGTGTCTTTTTTCACACTTTCAGGATCCTGTTTGGCTCAGGGAGCAAGTTTTAGTCGCACAATTTCTGGGCGACCAAGATCAATTGGTCCATGGTTCGATAAAGGGCTTTCAAACCGCGCTTATCCATTTCAGCCCCCTTGGCTCCCTTATCCTTGGACCAAAAGGATGCGCCTAGGTTTGCTCCAAACGCACCTCCACCTACTGAGAAGATGTGGTTGATGATGTAAAAGTCATGAATGGTACGGAGAGTGGGCTCCTGTCCCCCACTCCGATCGCCACCCACAGCAATGCCTGCGCCAACCTTGTTATCGAAGATGTGAATATTTTGGACAAGAATGGCTCGTGTGCGATCGAAAAGCGTTTTGAGCTGTCCACTGATGTTTCCCTGGTAAACTGGGCTGCCGATGATGTAGGCATCAGCCCATTGTAGCAACTGATAGACTTCCAGCATGTCGTCTTGAAAGACGCATCCTTTTTTTTGCTGAACGCAGAAATCACAGTGGGTGCAGAATTGTATTTTCTTCTTCGCCACGCTAAAGTATTCAGTTTCTACATCGTATTTTTCTTCTGCGTAGCGTAATGCTTCCCTGATGGCGTAGTCGGTTGCAGCGGCACGTGGGCTCCCAGAAATTCCTAGGAGTCGAATTGCCCTTTTACCCATCTCGGTCACCGGTTAATTGAATGGAGGTCGGAGATTATGAAGCTTGTGAAACTGCAAAGCTACTTAGGACTCGACCTAGAGATAGGATTATCAAACCCCCATGGCGCATAATAAAGACAAAGTGGTGGCTTTTACCATGGTCCTTAAAGTTGCTTGGGCAATCACTGGTGCGGGGGATTACCTTGCTGATTCTTTTGCGGTCATGAAGCAGGCCACGGAGCAATATGACCTCAAACTCATGGTGTTTCTTTCAAAAGCTGGACTTCAAGTTGTAAAGATGTATAACCTCGTAAAGGAACTCGAAGTGTTGGATCCCAAATACCATGTGGAAAAAGATGCCAATACGCCTTTCCTCGTAGCTCCTCTCCAACGGCGAAAATATCACCTCGTCGTCGCGATGCCATTAACCGCTAATTCCACTGCAAAGATCGCCCATGGCATCGCTGATACTCTTGTAACCAACGCCATCGCTCAAGCTCAAAAAACAGGCGTACCTATCTATGTCTATCCTGTGGATCAGAAACCTGGCCGCGTAACCACTGTCCTTCCTTCTGGTGAAAAACTTACTCTAACCAGCCGACAAATCGACTTAGATAATGTCGCAAAACTACGCGCGATGGATGGGTTCTTTGTGCTTGAAAACCCAAAGGAAATCCTAGCCATCTTAGAGTCTTTCCCCCAAGAGTAGATGGAAGCGAAGAGAAACGCTTAAATTCGTGCAAGGGGGAACGCCTCTTATCTGCAAGATATTTTACCATTATAAACTAATCGAGGGGTAATAAGTAATGCCTAAAATCAAGATTGCACTTGCAGGCATTGGGAACTGTGCCAGTAGCCTCGTTCAAGCCATTCATCATTATGGAAACCCAGAAACAGCAGGCGAAAGTGCAGGGCTCGCTCATCCTATGCTGGGTCATTATGCGATCAGCGATATCGAAGTAGTCGCTGCCTTCGACATAAATCAGGAGAAGGTTGGCAACAATCTCGACGAAGCTATTTTTGCGGCTCCAAACAACGCACCTAAATTCTCAGAGGTTTCTATACCACAGGTGAAGGTTCTACGCGGACCAACCCTCGACGGCCTTCCACCTGAACTACGAACCTTGGTTCAAGAAAGTGATGAACCACCTGTTGATGTGGCTACAGCTCTACAAGAAACCGGAGCCCAAATCTTGGTGGGCTTACTTCCAAGCGGCGCTCAAGAATCTACTTACTTTTACGCAGAAGAAGCGTTGAAAGCCGGCTGCGGCTATGTAAACTCTTCGCCTGTGATCCTGACCTGTAACCGGGAATGGGCTAATCGCTTCAGAGAAGCCAGGCTTCCTTTAGTTGGTGATGACCTTATGAGCCAATTAGGGGCCACGGCCCTTCATCGAGCCCTGTTAGATTTCCTGGTTAAACGAGGCGTGCGAATTGTTGAAAGCTATGCCCTCGATGTCGGAGGGGGAACTGAATCCATCGAATCTCTGCATCGGGCTCGTGATCAGAAGCGGTCTCTAAAAACTAAAATCGTCTCTGCGGAGGTCCCCTACGAGGTTCCAGTAACTGCAGGGTCTACGGATTATGTCTACTTCATGGGTAACCGTCGAGAAAGCTACTTTTACCTGAAGGGTCGATACATCGGTGATGCCGACTTTCAAATCGATCTTCGTCTAATCAGCCAAGATGCACCGAATAGTACTTCAATTCTTTTGGATGTCATTCGGGGTGTACGAATTGGAATCGATCGGGGGTTCACGGGTCCTATCGATGCTGTCTGCTCTTATGGCTTCAAGGCTCCTCCCCGACCCTATCCGCTCTCCTTGAGCGAGGCGATTTTTGAACACTTCATTCGCAGCACTCGTCCAGTTTAAACACCTAGCTTACCCCGTCATTTTATTAACTACCAGGTGAAACGACTCTACCTATTGCCAGGTGGTGCAACACAGTGCGTATTGGAATAGCAATGAGTCGAGATCGTCCGAATTGGCCAGTCCGACGCTTAACCCGTGCACTCTCGAACCGAGCCTGCGAAGTGGTCTTGTTTCGTCTAAGGGATCTTTCCATTCATCTTGATGGTGAGAAGATGCGTTTTCTCTTGCCACGCCGACAACCATTGGATACCAAGGCGATAATTATACGCAGTATCGGAGGGGGCTCCACTGATCAAATCACCAGCCGGATATCGCTTCTTGAAGCTTTAGAGTTTACAGGAATTCGGGTTTTTAATAGCGCCTACAGTCATCGACGCGCAAAGGACAAGTTAGCGACCCTAGTCTGGCTTACACATCAGGGCGTACCTGTTCCGAAGACAACGGTCACTGAACGGCTTGCTGTAGCTGTTGCAGCAACAAAGCGTTACGGTGACATTGTCTCTAAACCGCTCCGTGGCTCCCAAGGACAAGGAATTTTTCGACTCCAAGATCCAGATCTTGCCTTTCGCATTTTTAAAATCCTCCAGACTGCTCATCAAACCATGTTCGTTCAACAATACATTGAGACTCCTGGTCGAGACATCAGGGTCTTTGTCGTCGGCGATCAGGTGATTGGAGCCATGTATCGGTATGCAAGGCCTGGTAAATGGAAAACTAATGTGGCCCGGGGAGGTAAACCCCAGCTGTGCCCTTTGACAGTAGAGCTCGAAACCCTCGCATTGAAAGCTAGTCAGGCAATGAAAATGGACTTTGCAGGCATTGATATTTTAGAAGATGGGAACCGATTGGTAGTCAGTGAGGTGAACTCAGCACCCAATTGGAGTGGATTGCAAAAGGCTACTGGGGTGGATGCGGCGGAACAAATCGTGGACTACCTGTTAAGAGAAATTAAAGCATAAACCTCAGAAAAAAGGGAAAGGAGGGAGGGCAATACGCCGAGGTATTACAACTCCCTCGAAGGCTTTCTTAAGTTTTAGAAAGGGTCAATGGGACCCCATTCGCTCGGATTCATGCTATTCCTCGCCTTAAATGGTGGATGGGGTTTGTTGTGTCCGGTAACCGCCTGGAATTTGTGGGGTTTTTAAGCGTTATGCGCAGCAGACTATCTTTCAGGGGGGAAAAATAGGCTCTTAGACCTATTTGGAGGGCGTTCTTGCTCGAGGTAGAGGCACCGCTAGTTGTTGATCTGTCCTAAAGTGTAGTAATGAGAAATTTATTCAGATTAAAAATTGTGCTGGTGAATTAACTCTCAAGAATCGGTGTATTCACCTATTTCAGTTCTTAGCTACTAATCATGAAATTCACACACATACTGCACATGGTCCCTCGTCTTATTTTTTACAGCTCTCACAGAATGGCGCTTCATGAATCACTTTCACATTTTCTCTCCCAAGCCCTTAAAAGAGTATCAAATGACGCTGAAAATTTGATGGAGCGAGAACTTGCAGACACGAAGCGTCTCACAGTATCTCTGCCACCAGATGTGCCAGCGGCTCAAAGGGAGCGTGGTCGATCTGGTGGGAAGACTGTCCTCACGACTGGTCTGCTTTGCTCTCGCTGATAAAAAACAGAAACAAAAGGAGAGATAAAACATGATTTGGTCCTTCTTCTCAAAGCTTCTCTATCGAACCAAAGTAAAACCATTCTTAAAGACACTCGATGATCCAATGGCTGCTCAAGAACAATGTCTTAAGAACCTTCTCACTTACGCTGCTAATACACATTATGGTAAGCGACAGGGATTTTCTGATATCCGAAACTATGAAGAGTTTTCACAGCAGGTTCCGATTAACCAGTATAAGGATTTCCAACCTTACATCCAACAAGAGATGAACGGTACTCCTAACCTTCTGTACCCTGAACCCATTAACTCGGTTATGTCGACAAGTGGTACAACAGGTGAACCGAAACTCGTTCCATACACGGAATCAACCTGGAAGGTGGCTAACCGGTTCCGTCATCGCTATTTTGGCAGTGGAGGCCATATTCGTCCTTATCTTCACGGTAAGTTACTGACAATTGTTGCACCTGCAGTGTATCGACGGATTGGAAACTGGGATGTTGGTTATGTCTCGGGGTATGGGTTAAAGAAAAGTGGGAAACTAATGGCTAGCAAATTGGTACCTCACCCCTCTGTCTTTGACCTCGTCGATTGGCACGAGAAATTCCAAGAAACGATTCGTCAGGCTGTAGCGTGTGAAAAGGTCACTGCTAGTCTGGGAGCTACCTCTTTTATGATGGCACTGCTCCGCCGTATCAAGTACGAATCCTATGATTGGCTCATGCGTGATTCACAGATACCTGAGAAGGTTCGAAGCCGCATTGAAGCTGCACATCTGGGCGACGGCATCATTGACATACAGACATTATGGCCTGACTATTCACTCTTCTTCCACGCTGCGGTCGTTCGTGACTTATATGAACCTGTTGTACAAGATCTCGCTGGAGATGTCCACATCCATGAATCATATGCAAGCACCGAGGGTGTTTTTTGCTGCCAACTCTATGAAGACAAACACGGCGTTGTCCCTATGGTCGATGATGTCTTCTTCGAATTCGCCGAGATGCAGGAGGGTCGGCTTGCACCTGACGCTAAGACAATTCCTCTCAGTGATGTGAAACTGAATACACCATATCGTGTCGTAGTCAGTGGAAAAACCTGTCTCTGGCGATATGATCATCAAGATGTCGTCGTCTTTATTGATACTGATCCCCCAACCATGCGATGTCTGGGTAAAAGTAAAAATGTGATCAGTATCAGTGGTGAGAAAGTTACCGAAAGTGACCTTGGTCTAGCTCTGCGTACAGCCTGTGAAACGCAGGACGCCTTGTATCAAGAATTCGTCGTTGCCCCCCTCATTACCGAAACCGAAAGTAGTTACCACATCTTCGTCGAATTCACTAAGCCACCAACTAATATCGAAACCCTCAGTAGCGACATCGACCAGGCTCTCAAGAACCTTAGTGATGCCTACCATCTCGTCCGAAATGCAGGAGCGATCTCTAATGTTGTGGTTCATCCCGTGCCTTCAGGTAGCTTTGCAGCCTACGAAAACCAGCGCCTACTATCCGGCCAAGCCATCGTCGGGCAAACTAAGCCACCACGACTCATCAGCTTCAATGACGCTACCCAGCAACTTCTTCAGGTTCCGGTACTCACTACGAACTAAGACGCAAAGAGCAAGGATCCTTCTCTTTCTTAGTAGGGATCCTGATCTCTCTTATTTTCGAGTCTTAGAGGGGGTTTCCCAGGTTCAACGGTGATATCTCGGTCGAATCAACAAACCTGCTGTGAGAGTGATCATTCCTATCAGATCGATGAGTTCGGAAACCCAGATGATGCCCATTGCATCAAGTGGGTTTTTCAGCACTTGTCCTACTAGGGCAATGACGGCACCAATGCTCATTATGAGCCCGTGAACATCTGGAAGCCGTTTTAGGTACCATGCCGTCATGAATGTGATGATGAAGGCTAGGAAGGCAGTCGCTAAGAAGGGAAGAAGAACAAACCGAACAATTTCAATAGTCATTGAAAGCCAAATGGCTGCGATAGCAGCTAGCGCAAAAATAACAGTTATTGCGAAACCCATTTTCCTTCGTTCAGATGTCCAAATGAGAACTGAAGCTAAGAGCCAAAGAGAGAGGGTGAACACGGTGAGGCTCACTCGAAGTTGGTAAAAAGGCAGCGTATATGTTGCAAGTCCGATTGTGTCTGAAGCGAGACCAGAATCGAAGAAAACATCGATAGCTTCTGCCGCGCCGGCAAAGAACATACCGATACCAAAGAGAAATGGGATATCGGTGAAAAAGCGGGCTTCAGCACGAAACCACCGATAAAACAATAGTATGCCTATCAGGAACATGGTGATTATTTTGGCTAATTCAAAAATCCACAAGGGATCAGCGGAGGGAAATGCCATCGTTGGTCGCATCCTTAGGGGGCAATGGTAGCGCTGATATACTGCTCCCTTTCAGGCATATAAACTACTATCTGCGGATATTTCACAAATATTATAGTACTCTTGGGACCGCTTGCATCCTCCACTCTTTATGCTGTGTTTTTGGTAACTCTCATGACGAGTACCCGGCTCAATAACATCTACGCGCTAGATCGACTATTGACGAGTTCAATCTGTTTGTAGACTTCAAAAAGAGCAAGATGCGACTTTGACGAACAATACAGTGTGCGTTCTACCTTACCAATTTAGGTTTCGTCTTGTAGAACGCCTGCGGTTATGAGTAATTGACAGAGAAAGGAGTGTGCATCTATAGGGTTCCGAAAGGCTGTGTGTTTGAGGGGGATGAAACTTTCCCGCAACTGGTCGAATTTCGAATTAAAGGAACCCGGAGCTGATACATTCCCTTTGAGCTGATCCAATTCAAAGACTCGGGCACGAGCATGATCAACGATACCGCATAACCCTGCCCAAGTTAGATAATCTGTTTTTCCGAGGGTGTTAATAGCGCGTGCAGCATCAATGAGGAGAAATGAGAGGAGCCAAGGGGAAGATGCGGCTTCCGGATATGTGGGTAAAGGAAGTTCGTAAAGGTAGCTCATATAATGATGTACTACTCCGATCGTAAATCCGCGTTCGATGAGAATATGATCAGCGACATAGGTTCGTAATCTTAGAATCGCTTCAAGCATTATCGAATAGATTGTGGGATCACTGTCGTCAGGTTCGTGAGGGACAATCGGATCTAATACATAGTCGGGAGTAACGCGAACTGGTTGACAATCTAAATACGAAGGCCAAACCATGCTGGGGGTCGTATTTGGCAGATAGTACGGATAGTCATCATAAGCATGAGTGAAAAATTGTGTAAATCCTAAAGGAATTAGGTAATCGAAGTCATGACGACAAGGAGTTTCCAAAGGGTCTGCTACAAGGACGCAGGTATCGCGGTTAGACCATAACGGCATCCAAGCCATATGAGGCCATAAGGAGTCCTGATCTTCATCTAATGGCAAAGCAATGATGCGAATTCGTGTATCCGTGGAGAAGGTGTCCTGAATAGTTTTAATCGCAGGCAGGTACTTGATTGTTGCCTCACGATAACCAGTAGTCATTAGCAGTTGGTCTAGGGCATCATCTCGAAGGCCGTAGCCTTCACTAATTCCATCAAGTGGAAGAAGCGTTGATGGTTCCATCGTAGTTCAATTGATTGCCCGTTTTTTGATGTTTTTATATAGATTGTGGTGGCTAGCAGACAAGTATTTTTTTGGTATTGGGCTAGTTACTGCCATTCGCGGAGGATGAGCATCGTCTCCATATCGATGACTCCTGGGACTTCTTCGATGTTCTTTAGGGTTTTAGCCCGTGTACTTGCCAAACTCCGAATATCGATTCGGATGATATAGTCCCATTTACCTGAAATGGCTGAAACGCGACTCACACCATGGATTTTTCGGAGTTTTGTTAGAATATCGCCGGTTCCTGGCCGGATTTTCACAAGGATGTAACCCCGCATTTCACTCATGGAGAGGGCTATGATTCCAGAAATGACAAAGACGGTGCCAATGATTTTAATCAGCCATGAGAGAAAATCTGTAGCAGGTGGGTTATACACTCCTGGGAAGAGATTCGCTCCAAGAAGAGTCAAGGGAATCCCAAGAATGATGGACACTGATCCAATCGCTTGAACCACTGACATCTTCCCGCGACCTAATGCCTGTAAGTAGGCTATAAGCGAGAAAAAGGTCAATCCAACAGGCGCAAAAAGCCAAGGCCAAATCGTTGGAAAATTAAATAATAGCATTAGAATAGCATCTGGAGTGATGAATGGAATCATGAAAATGGTCATGAATAAGTTCAAGAAAAGCAAAATCCAAAGGCGCAAATTTAGCGAATCGATGGTCGCTTCACGACGAACTTCAGTTCGTTTTGCGCGACTTTGAAAAAAAACGCTTATCGATACGCCTCCTGCCCAAAAAACGATGACTATGAAAAGCATTCGAAGATCGAAGATTCCAGGTGTGATACCCACTAAAAGGACGCCAAAGGTGATAGCGACAATCGAGAGGGCTTCAATCGGACTGGGCCAATCTCGAAGGAGGATGAGATCACCAATCATGAGGTAAATCAAGGAGAACCGAGAAAAGGGAATCACGGCTGAAACATCCGCGCTCAGTCCTGTTATGAAATAGTAAGCAAAAGTGCTCGCTCCCGAGAATACTCCTGCTAGAACGACATCTAGTAGAATCTTGCGTGAAGGTAGGCTTATGTGCGCAAAGGAGCGGTCTAGATGAGTTCCAAGGCTTCTTCGGCGTGGTCGGTTAACCGGGATGCTGAGCACGAGAAGCAAAATGAAGGTGAAAAGCAACGCAAACCACTGTTCTGCTAGGGCAAACGCAATTGGATTGGGTAGCAAGACCCGGTAGACAAAGACATCGGAAAACACAGAGAATGCAAATAACACTCCGGCTGTTAACGCCAAGAAGTAGAAAGTTACACGGGCTCCCGAACGCCCAATCCTCCTTTCCATTGCAGCTCGCAAGGCTTTCCTTCTCCTCGGTAAATCGTGAATTCTAGTTAAAATTCCTTCTCTACAACTGCCGTGGTGATGGCTTCTAAACCTTGGATTTTACCAATTTTGTTAGCTGTCAAGTCGTAAAGCGTTTCAAGGTTGGGTAAGTCAAATCTAGCAATGATATCGTATTCTCCAGTTGTTACCGTGATACTTGTTGCAGTCTCAAGTTCCCGCAAAGCATCCACAGCTTTTTGGATGTGTCCCATAAACACCTTGATCATAATGTATACTGCGACTTCCATTGCATCTCGCCTTTACTACAGATAGTGCCCTCACCTCTCATTCGATGATTAAAGGTTTTTCCTTAAAAATGGAAGAATCGAGGCTCTTCGTGATTCACCTATGCCTTCTGAAGTACACCGCAACTGGGATCTCTTATTTTCAGAGTTGACGACAGGGCGACTAACGCTGAATCGGTTTCTTATACTTTCAAGAGATGGTCGGTTTCTGATTCCATTTTTACACAGGTTTCAATGAAATCATCAAGGGCGTATCGTTCACTTCCCACACAATGCTGTGCTTTAAGGCGTGCTGAATGAATGGCTATTAGTAGTGATTCTCGAACAGCATTCTCAATAGGCATTCCCAATGAAAGAAGATGGGGGATCTGCTCGACTAATCCCTTTGCCAAGGGCAACGCTGGTCCACGCGCTTTTAGAGCAACTCGGTTTACGGTGGCTTTTATCAACCAATGCGACTCAATCATTCCACACACACTCCACATTGTATCCTCACAAACTACACTACTTAAACATCACAAATTTCTTGTGGCTCTTTTCCATTAAACTCTTCTTGGCGACGAATTTCAATAAATTGGCTGACGCTGTGAAATTATTCTCCAGAAAGGGTTAAAATGAAAATTCCAAACCATTGAACAAACGCCTTCCAAAGGTAGTTTAGAATTTTCTGAAGTTTTGGCTACTATTTTCAGCAACTCTTATTCGTTTAGCTAGATTTTTCAAAAAAAACTTGATCCAACTGAAAATTCTAGCAGAAATGTAACATTAGGTGAGGATTGCTACCCTACCCTGTGAGAACTTGTTGTTGACCGTAGCTTCTCCAATACGGCAATGAAAAATGAAACCAATCGCAAAAAATAGTTCCTTAGTATGAGGCATTTCTTGGGATTAAAACTCACTTCTAACAGCATGGGCTTGCTTCAAGTCCTCAGTAATTCGTCGTCCTCCACGAATAGGAACGCTTAAAAAAGTACCAAATTCCTCGCCCGGCTTTGCCAATCAGCTTGTTTGATGTGAAAAAGGTGAATCCAGAACGACCTACCGGTATACAAAGGCAACTCACAAGGCAGGAGTTTAAAGTCTTGCCGACTAGAATCAATGGCGCTCAACTGGCTCTCCATTTTACTGACAATTATGGTGTTGTTTGCTGCGACATTCTCATTTATCGAGAAGTGACAAAAGAGGGTAGGGCGCTTGACGAAGAGGCTACCTATCTTTTTCAATCACTCGGACAACTCCAAACCCTACTTTGTAGCCATGCCCATCACATTGATCCAAGCATTCAGAGCCATGCCATTTCATTCCTTGGTAAAAAGGCTTACCTGCTTACCAACAATGCTAAGCGACTGATAAACTGCCGACTCCACCCCCTTCTTATTCTAATTCCTTCACAAATACCGCCTTCCCCAAAGGATCTAGCGTCAGTGTATCCTCTTCATGTCCTTCAAGCCGCAGAACTCGAGTCTTACTTAACAAAAGTTCTCTCGACCAAGGGCACAGATCTAGCTTCTTCTAGGACAAAATTTCAGAGCCTCCGCAAAGCCTATCGCTTCTTAGGATCTGCTTTAATTCTACTTCCCCTACTCTTGGGGCTTTCAGGTATCCTATTAGGCAGTGGTCTATCGTTACTCGCGGCTCTCTTCGCCCTAGCAGGCGCTCTTGGTCCTCTCTTCCTCCTTCGAGGGGCCCGATCTGCGTTTCAGCAATTTCAATTCATTCAATCAATCACCATCTTTCCGCCAACCACTTTGCAAACAATTCATTCCGATCCGAAAGGCCGTCCACGCATACTCCTGAAATCTAGCCCAATGTCAACACCTCAAGCAACCTCAATTGACTTACCCGTTATAAACAAACGCCGTTTAGTTCAACCTAAACCCGAAGATCTTGTTACAACTACCAACAATTCATTTTCTTCAGAAACCCCTTCCTCCCTTGATGAACAAGCCACGCAACCTACTACCTCTCAGTCATCAATACAAGCAAGCCGTTCCAAGGCAAATCAATCGGAATATCCTCCAAATCAAAAGCATATCTCACAAGCAACACAACCAGGGTGAACTCATGCAAGTCACACCAGACATCTACGCGTTGGGCTTCATTCTCAAAGCCTTCATCGCAATCCCGCTGTTCTTATGTGTTAGTCTGATTTTCTTAAAAATAATTAATCTAGTCAGTAGCCGATTACATACACTTGTCCGCTATCTCGCATTCCCAGGGGTGGTTCTTCACGAAGTATGCCATGACCTCCTCTGCAGGATTACAGGGATACCCGTTCTTGAACATCGAATATTCATCAAAACCCATAAAGGCGTTTGTAATGGACTCGTCATGGATACTCAACATATCCGAACCTTCACTACTGGCTTCTTGGTAGGGTTTGCCCCGCTCATTATTTTGGCCCTGTCACTCTATTTTTTTATCACTTTTTGGACGCAACTACCCATGCATGAAATCCTCAAATGCTATTTCGTTTTTTGCTTCTTCATCGGGCTTGCTCCTAGTAAAACCGATTTACAGATTGTCTCCTCAATAGTAAAAGACCATCCCCGTCAAACCCTCCTTGAACTAAGCCTAATATCTCTTCCTTTCTTTGCTACCATTGGATATCTTTTCATCCGGTCCCTTTGGCTTCTTCCCTTTTCGCTCTTAGTTTTTTCTGGCGTGTTCTTGGTAGGGGTTTTAGTATCGTTTCTTCTCTGGCGCCTCCTTAAACAATACCGAAATTCATAAAAACAAATCAAAAACCGCACCTCGCTCAATGAGACCACACTATCAGAAACGAATCCGAGGCTCTAGATGTTGTTGAATGTTATCAGATGGTTGGCTCAAAAAACCCGAAGAATTCATAACTATGGGAAATGTGAGAAGAGTGATAAAACCACTATCAAGCTTTAACAGAAAGGCACCTATCAAATCCCAACCCTTGTTGCTCCTCCTCTTTGTGCTCGTTTCTCCCTTGATTAGCTGCACAGCTTCTTTTTCTCCCACTTCGGTATCTGCTCAGGAAACCCGCATCTATCAACTTCGAGTCATTACGACTTATCAAAACCTCACTAGCTCTTATTTTGGTACTGAAATTGTCAGTCTGAACTCTACAGGGGATCTCTCGTTTGAAGGGATTCTCTCTTGGAATATTACCTTTGATGAGGGTCAAACTTGGTTATCAGACTCCGTTCAGGTCACCTATGATTGGAACCGTACCTACCAGTATGCTGGGCTAATGAGGTATACTGCATGGTGGATTCATCCTAGTGTTCAACTCGGTTCACAAATCCAGATTGACGGAGATGCTCCCGCCACCAACAATCATCTGCGTATCCAACCGTTCACAGTCACTGATCTCATTTCTTTGGATCTCGATCGAACCTATTACCTCTGTTGGCAGCTCACCTATAACACTAATCACCAACATGAAACCTACTACTATGACTACTATACAGGCGTACTGCTCAAAGCTTCCACCATCGTCGAAAACATCGATCAACCAGTTCATGAAATCTATTTAACAATGGAGTCAGCCACCCCCGCACCACCTAGCATCAACCCCTTCCACCATCTCTGGATCACTTACAATTCCTTTCTTTTAGCCCTCATCGGGGCTTCCTTAGTCTCCCTCATTGTCTACTACTTATTACAACGATTACGCACACAAAGGTTCCAGACGCCCTTTTCTGTCCCTTTTGAAAACGCAAGGCTTAAAAACGAACTAAAAATCCCCGCCCGACATCCCTACTCGGGGGACTAAGAATATGACCGCAAAACTTCATACTTTCGCTAATCTTCTTTTAGTGAGCTTCTTCGTTCTACTCCTTGCGGGAATTCCTTCTTTAAGTCCCTACCTTTCTTGCATTCCTCAAGATAGAACTAACTCACAGGCTAAGCCTTCCTTTCAAGCCTTCTCTTCGCCAGTTAGTGAACAAGGAGAAGAACTCCCTCTCAAGCCCGCTCAGACATTTCTTCCAAGCCCAGGTTCAGCACCTCCACTTTTTGGTGACATCCTCGTTGTGTATGGGGAGTATGTGAACGAATCCGGACAAGAGCCGGTAACGCCCTGGGTTACATTCTTCTTAAACTTAGGATTCAACGCCTCGGGAATCCATATCAATGCCCTAGCCAATGCACCTTCCTATGATGTGTTAGTAGTAACACCGAGCGTGGGTATGAGTGGATTAGCCTTTGGTGTTTCTTTATCTGATGCGCAACATGTTATGAACACCTCACAGCCCATTCTATTGCTTGGGTATGCCCATGAAGTACTCGATCTGTTAGCAGGGTTTAATCCGGCCACAGACTTCATCCCTAGTCTGGAGCGCTACTTGTGGTCTGCTGAGCCATCTCTTCAAATCTATAATACTCCCCATGAAATTCCCTCAACACAGGGACGCTTCCCACTCTATACTACTCATATCACCTACGATGCTTATCGCCCAAACTCCCTACCTGTGAAAACCGAAGTATTGGGTACTAACTTTGATGGTTCTGGTGTCCAACTACTTTGGTATAGGGCGATCTCCTCAAATCCTCACATCTACTATTGGGGTCTAGACCAAGTGGGTCATCTTACCGACTATGGTGGATTCTTTTGTGAGAACCTTCTCTTATGGTTGCTCCGACCAACTTTCCAACAGCGTTTAGGCGCCACTTTGGCATCTCTTCAACTCGCTGGAGATGTACCTGTCGACTATTGGCAGCTCCACGGTGCTGGTGGCTTTGGATACCCTCTCGAACCCTCCTTACGATTCACATATTATGTCACCAGTCTGGTCTCAACCCATGGATTAGATGTAAATACGACGCCCTTTGGGTCATGGCTTCATGACACTTTCAACTCAACGCTCGGTTATTTTGAAGACTTGGCAAGCTCTCAGCTTCTGGATCGGTGCATTACAACAAGTATGTCGGTTCTTACCGCCCAGTATCTTGGAATTCTCTATCAGTTCAATATTTCACAAATTGGCGATTACATTGCCAGCTGTCAAGATTCAATAACCGGTGGATTTTTCACAGGTCATGGTGCTGCATCCGTAAACCTTGTGGCAACCCGTTTCGCCGTTGAAGCCCTCCACGCTATCGATCAGCTCAATAAAATTAATACTAGTGCGGTCATTTCCTTTGTCAGTAATTGTCAAGAATTAGATTCTTTGAGTTCAGAATATGGAGGGTTCTATTCCACCTCTTCTGGAGGTATCGTAGCCAGCCTAATGAATGTCCAAGATGCTCTGATAATACTCTCAGTGCTGGGTGAACTTGACTCTTTTGATGACACCTCGCTCATAGGTTTTCTGGCGGGCTGTGAAGAACCTCCAGACTCGGGAATTTTCGATGTGACACGAACCATGAGTTCTGATTATTGGGTTCTTGGTACAGCTTTGGCAATTCAGATTTTAACAGTGCTAAACGAAACTAGCGTGTTTGATATTTCCAACGGACGAGCATTCATTGTGGCGAACCAATATCCTAATGGCGGGTGGGGACGCGGGGACGCACAACACGATTTTCACAATTCACCTGATGAAACCTGGTTCGCTGTTCAAGGGCTTGCACCCACTGGGGGACTTGGATCCTGTCAAGATGGTCTCACACAATATTTGCGTGATTGTTCCACAGGCTGGGGTGGAGCCACGGAACCTATTTCCTTTGGTGATTTCCTAACGAGCGTCCAAATTATTTCAGCTCTAAATCAAGCGGATGCATTATCAGCTGTGAATATAACGGCGTTTTTAGAGTACCTAATCTATTGCTGGTCCTCTCCACGGACCTCTTTCACAGCGCATCAACTCCCTCCGGGCGTAAGTGCTGACACAGACACTCCAACACCTGATCGTGTCGCGATCGAAGCCGCTACCTTTGGTCCCCTTTACCATTACGCCTTTGCCATTCTCACTCAAATACTTCCGCTCACTGGAGATCCTTGGTCCACATGGGCTCTTCAAATTCGCCAGGAAATCGAAGCTAGCCAAACATTCGAACCTGGCTATCGAGGTATGTTTGGGCTCCATCACCTTTATATCGGGCGTGAGAGCGATCTCACCTTTCGGTTTGACACTACTTGTTGGGACCTTCTGGCTCATCAACGATTAGGGGGACACCCCGGGGATCTCATCAATGCCACTACGGTTCTTGAGTATCTCTTAAGTTGCTTACATGGAAACACCACTCACCAATATTTCTACGATTCGCTCCATTCTGTTCCCCTCCCTGAAGCATGGCGGATCGCTGATGGATATCTCGCTGAAACATGGCTAGGACTCCAAGCCGTTGCTTACCTCGATCCCACCTGTAACGGATTAGACGGACAACGAATCGCCACTTATGCTAGCCAGTTCCTTCTCAGCAATTTGTCTCTCATCACTGCATTCTATGCCACCGAGATCCTATACCTTTTAGCGGATATAGGATTGTATCCGGCCGCGCTAACCCTCTTAAACCATGATTCTCTCAAAACTTACTTGATGGATGCTTTCACTTATCAGGGCTCTATCAAGGACTCAAGTCTGCCCTCTGGGAAATGGTTACCATATCAGTTGGACCTCGCATTAAAACTCAGTCATCGCCTCAGCCTCTACCCTTTGCTTGACTGCAATCCCATCCTTAACCTTTCAAACATACACTATCCAAGCGAAACCCTCACAATTGGTGAATCAGTATCCTTTAACGCAACAGCCAATGAATTACGCTGGAATCTTCAGCTGGCAAATATCACCGTAACAGCCAACATCTTTGACACAAGCTTTACAAACTCTTGTGATCCTCATCGTCCAGGACTTTGGCACATTCAGACGATCATACCTGCAAAGGTCGACGCGTTAGGTCCGCAAAACCTTACCCTGATAGCAATAGCTCCCGGAGCAGTCCCCTGTTACCTACAGTATACAGAAATTTGCGAAGTTAAGGGAAACATCACCGTGCTTCCCAGCTATGCTCCTGGATTAAATGTACCACGGAGTATTCCACTGAATATCTCAGTCCAATTGAGCTTAAGCGGAGCCACACCCCCTGAATCCCTGCTCTCAACAGGCAATATTTCCGTAGTTATTGAAACGGTTACTTCCATCTATTACCTACCTTATCAAGATCTAGGCTGGTATACAACCCTCATCCCTACCAACACTCTGGAAGCGAAAACTTACACCCTTTTCATCAACGCTAGCGCCCCTTACTGCACACCTATCCACACAACGGTCTTTTTGAACATCGTGGTGTTTACTACCAACATCACCTTAGAACAGACCTTACCTGCTATACCAATCCTCTTTGAACCCGTAACCCTCTGTATTAGATTACAGAATGATAGTGGCACCCCTCTGATTGATTACCAAATAAATTTCAACATCACCACACCCGGCGGAACCACTCCTTACTTGATGGATACAAGTTCGACGAACGAATCTGGTACTGTCATTTTCTCATGGGTTCCTAATCAAATAGGGCAATGGCAAGTAGATTTTGTATTTACAGGGAACGCAATGTACAATGCAAGTGAAGGCTCAACAAGCATTCACGTCAACCCTCGCCCTCTAACCTGTACTATTCAACAGTTCCCTTCATCCACTCTGTTTGTCGGGAATCAAAGCTATGTTGAAGTTGAAGTTAGCGATGGGCTAAACGGTTCTCGATTATCCGGACTGATAGTTAGCCTATTCGAGGATACTGCCCTATTAGACACAGCAGTCACCAATGTCGAGGGGCAAGCCACCTGCGAATGGCTTGCAACCACACCACTCGGATCTCGGAGTCTGCGAATCGAAATCACCGAAACCACTACTCACGCTCAATGGATGTCGAATTTGCAGTTTTTTGTGCGGGATACAACGACGGCAACGGTTACGGCCAATACCACGCAGCTTTTTATGGGCGAAACCCTTGACTTGACCATCCAGGTAATGGCTTCCCTATCGACACCTCCTGATGGAATGGCATCCCTATTTTGGGACGGTCAATGGCAACACGACTTCGTCATCACCCAAGGATTGGGTCACACATCGCTCTTCATACCATATGTGACGGTCTCCGGGGATCATATACTAGTTGTGATTTTTGGACATCTTGATGACCCTGATGCATATACAGAATGCTCTACAAGCTTACTGATAACGGTTAAACCTGTTATCAGACCAACCTTAACATTGACCGTCAATCCTCTTGAGATTGAAAATCCCCTACTGACACCCATTATATCCATTGAGGTGCAAATAACTTACACCAATGGATCCCTTACTCAAGGACTCATCGCTGATCTTACCTTAGAACTGCGTGCAGAAGATGCGAGCCTGTTATACTCCATGATTTTTATCACAAACAGTCAAGGCTTTTATCTTCTCGAACTGAACACACCGCCTCCTGGAATATACACACTCAGCGTAGAATTTCCAGGTCAACGGGAGTTTGCTCCTTGTTCACGATCAACACCCCTACTAGTTCGTGTTCCGATAAATCCAATAAACAACTTCTTCTCCCCCCTCGTCTTGGTTTCGCTAGCCATTCTAGGAGTTGGTATCTTCTTAGGGAGTCTGAGCTTTATATTGTTGAGAAAACGGCTTCACCAGATTCTTGAACTTTTCACCCCTGAGCTAGAAAGGGAGGTTAACCCTATGGATGCCTCAAACGCTGACAGTTCAGCTATAGAGGGAGATTTAGCTCTTCGAGGGGATCAATCATGAGGCGACAATTCAAAGTTATTCAATGTCCAGAATGCGCCGAATTCATGTATTTCCAAGTTGAAACGCTTCAGAATTTTTGTAAATATTGCCACCACAAGTGGTTCCTCCACGCCCTAGATGGACAGATTGTAAACAATGTGCGTGAAGCCCAGCTATTAGTACAAAAACAAAAAAGGATTCTCCAAAATCGTAAAAATGTCGTTCAACTGGGTATGATTCGTAATCCTGCAAAAAATGTGCTGCAGATTCTTCGATGCTATCGAGCTGATTGCCCACAATGGTTTTCCATTCATGAAATCTACCAACGCTGTATCGAATCTGGCCTTCTTCCCAAGGAAGTTCAAGAGGCGATTACCGCTCTTAACGCCGAAGGCTTCATCGAAAAACGGGAGGATGCCATTCGTGCGATTCCACTCAATTGATGAAGTTGTTCACGACACCTCCTCTTCTTTTTGACTGGTAGTTCATTCATTGTTGAAGTGCCTACAAATCGTTGTTACGGTTGGAAAAAGACCAGAGAAGAATGCTTCCCAGTAACTGAAACTCACTGGAAACCACAAGGCATATAAACTAACTAAATCGGGCGGCTTTATCGAAGAACCCATGAGACGCGTCCTGATGTGTGCACTACTATTGGTGAGCTTCCTGCTCAATGGCATCCTGTCAGTCCATTCTTTTGCAAATATGCATCTATTCATGGATGACGCTGCCCCTGGTGCCTGGCCACATGCGGTAGCCCTCCCTCTCCATTCCCCGCAAATTCGTTCTCCACCGGTATCGTCCCCTCCATCCATTACAAATGTGGCTTATACATCAAGCCTAATATCTTGGCAGACCAAACTTACCAACAGTGTCCATCAAACGCGTCTTCGGGATCTTCACTCCGGCTACTCATATCACCAGCAAGCCGTATCTCATACAATCCCCCTACAGTCTTCACCGAATTTCACTCGCACTTCTGTCTTCCTGATCAATCCTTTATGTTCGGTAAAGTTACAATATACTTCGACGATTAAGCAAGGTGAACTGCTTCCCATCTATTGCTTTGTTAATTCTTCTCTTGACAACACAACTACAATGAACCTCACTCTTTTTCACCCTTTAGTAGGATCGGTTACCCAAACCAATCTACTCTTGGTTCGAGGAGAAAACCTATTCCACATAGATCTAGATGTCTTACCCGCATGCCCTGCCCAAACCTATAATCTCACATTTCTACTGACTACACCTGAGGTCACCCTCTCTTCAAACCAGATCTCTCTCACCGTTGACATCGCCTTTGTCATGATGTTGGTTAACCTCCCAGAACAAGCGGGTCAAAATCAACCCTTCGAAGTCAGGGTCAGTGTAACCAATCTTGGTTCCCAATCCCGCGTCTTCAACATCATCGCTGAATCTACTTTTCGTGGAAATACCCAAGTAATCGTCCAACCTAACGAAACCCGGTTAGTGACCCTCTGGGTTGAATACGCTTCTCAAGCAGTCACAGATATCGGAGTTCGCATCATTTCTCTCATTCTCATAATCCGAACACATCGCATCACAAGCATCGAAACTTCTCTCTACATCGGCTATTCAACGGTTAGTAAGCTGATCATTGCCACTCCACCTATCTTCCTCTTTGTCTTGTGTATTATCGGAATTCAGTGGTTGCGAAAGGGGAAACGATCATCTTCTCTACAACCGCAACTGAACTCTGGCTTTCCACTAGTCCAACTAACCAATGGAAGCATTTCTACCGAAATTAACCAAGAAAGCCCAACAAGAATCCAAAGGACACACACCTACCCCTTGACTCCACAGCTTCAACACCAACTCCAACATGCACTCCAACAACTGGGACTAACCGTAGCTAGCGAAAATCGTCATGGAAATAACCGAGTTGTATTAGCCTGGGAAACTAAAGGCAAAGAACTTCACATAGTCCTTGAAGCCAATAACTCTCCACTCATTAATCGGGTATTAGGCGTACTCGCTGACGAAATGAACTCCCACCCTACAGAAGGAGAACACCATGATACTTAATTGGTCCGACTCGTTCACCGTTGTGCTTCTGTTGACCTTCCTCGTTGAAATACTCGTTGGCCGACACATCTTTAAAAAAATCCGTCGCAGAAACCAACAGCCACAACAACAAATTCTCCTTGTGCTCCATGCTTCACAAGCACAGCAGAATTCCTTCCAATCAGCAGTTCATGAGACCCCTCAACCTGTAACTGCTCCAGCCATTTATGAGTATCACATCCCTAATCCCCCCTCTACTCCCAGAGATGCTTCTTGGACTAATATCGCGCTGGCAACCTGCATTATTAGCGTGTTCCTCGTATCTTTCGTTCTCATCATCTGGACCTTGCGTCCTTTCACTTACTCTGGGGCGCTACGGTTTCTCACGGTACTTCTCCCCCTTCCTTTTCTCCCCCTTCCTGCCTTATTTCGACTTAAGACTTTGTCCACTTTTGGATGCCTTTTGATCGGATTTGGTCTCAGTCTTTTACTTTTCCTCATGCTATGAAACAATGGGCAGACTCCTGTTCTACCACCTTCAGCACCCCACAATACCTGTCGAAGCAATGACAGTGTTTGCTAAACTTCTTATGCCACGATTCACACACTAGTCAGTGGTTCTGTTGAGGGGTGTCGCATGAATACAACCCGGCTAGCCCGCGTTGCACGAGAAGCATTACTGCTCATCCGAAAATTCATGGGCCAAGGTGATTACCACCGCGCTTCAGAAGCCGCACTTAAAGCCGCGGAAGCCTTCAGTGAACTCGCAAAACACTCATCAGGTCAAGCCCATAAAATCGCCTATAAACGAGCAAAAATCTTGTTGGAAATCACAAAGGCTCTTCGCAATGAAGAACCCCTCCCACTTGAACTTGTCGATGCCTTGGACAGTTTTTATCCCGGAGAACCTCAACATTCTCCCCCAATAAGTAAGGAGGCAAACGAACACGATGCTTCCCAGGACGAACCGCCTTCTGAAGGGGTGTCCAAAGTCCCGATCAATCCCTCCACTACAACTAAAGAAATCGTCGGATTCACACAACATCAACTCCTCAACGGTATCTCCATTGCTTGCACCTTAACTGAAATGCTCGACCGGGCTCAACAGAGCATTCGCATCATGGTGCAAAACTTCACCGATGTTCAAACTGTCACCGTAGGTACGGAAAGCTGCGAAGTCAACCTCATCGACCGCCTCATCCAAAAGGCTAAAGCTGGAGTTCCAATTCGAATCATCATCCGTGAACCAGAAGCGTTTGGTGCCACAGCTAAACACTTTCAAGAAGCAGTTGAACGGATCCTCCGAGAATCCCTTGATATTGAGATTCTTGTTTGCGCCCAAATGCACATTAAGGCCATCATTATCGATGCGACGGAAGTGCTGGAGGGAAGCGCAAATTTCACTGCAAAAGGACTTTCAGGAATCGGTGAACAAGCTAGTTGGACGAACAATCCTGAATTTGTTTCCCAATATGTAACCCGTTTCGATCATTACTGGATACACCAAAGCTCGGATTGCACTGGTTGTAAGACGAGAACATGTGAGGTCCATCCTTTAACACGGCGTAACCCACAAATATCATCCTAACTCCGTTCTTTTTGAAAGGATTATTCGGGAGCATTTCTCGAACAGTGAATTTTTTCTAGGTCCAAAACTTTCTTGTAAGCAAAATCCATCAGTTTACAGGACTTTTAGGGTGTTTTTTCACCCGTTCCTGCCTGTTTTCCATTTATTCACAAGTTAAAGGATTGATACACCTTCTTTTGAAGAATTAAGCCCTCAAAATCATTTATTCGTGCCTCTTCGTGGGCTTTAAATAGCCACCAAGGACTCTCCACATCTTCCAAGGGCATCCGCTAAGTTAGGGGGCGATTAGCTTGGCGACAACGGTGCGTCCACAAACTCCGCAAGAGAAAAAACCTAGCGCAAATCAACGCCGGCATTTCCGCCAATTAGTCAAAAACCGCCTGAATGCCATTCAGGACCAGATTACTCAGCTAACGAACCGTCAACCGCCCCTACCCACTCAAATTAAATTCTTCAGCGATCGTACTCTTTCCAATCCCACCTTTTGCGGAACCTATTCCGAAAGTACTCTTCAACTAGCATTCCAGGTCTTCGATCGACCTTTGCTCCTTGAAGCAGTGCTATATCGTGAGTTATACTCATCCTTACTGCCCTCAGTAGTTCGAGCTGTTCCTGAAAGCGGAGATCTTGGCCTTCTCTGCGCCTACCAGTTCCTACCTGAAGCCGATCAAACTCAGTTCCTCAAAATCTGGCAAGTAGTCTCCCCACGACAATTCTATGGTGATATCGTCTATAACGCACCTTTTTCCTTTCCCCTCTTCAATAGCGTCACTCAGGGAACATTCCTCAAACGAGTGTTACCTTACCTTGATGAACTTGAACCCGCCTTCACTCCCCTCACCTCTCGTGAATACATCGAGTTGATTGAAACATTCATGATGAATTACGCTTCCCCTCTCAATGAACAGGAGCTCCGAGTATTACATCTCATTCAAGAAAATCCAACAGCGACCCTTCAAGAGCTCCATAAGGACTCAGATTTGTCTATTGGAAGCCTAAGCAAATATATTGCGAACTTTCGTGAAAAACTGCTCTTCTCTCGTTTTTACCGTATTGATGTGCCCAGAATCCGCATCAATCACATAGCAGTCCTTGCTTATCCAGCGCCAGGAGCTCGGGTAGATCGATACCTGGAACAATGTCCTTACCTGCGGAAGATCCACCGATTCGGAGGAGCTGGTGCACCCTATCTGTTAAGTTACCTGCTTCCACGACTCCGCTTTCGACGACTGCAAGAATGGCTGCAGGAACTTGTAGGATTGGGACATCTGCTTCGATACCGCTATTATCCGCTCAGTGGTGTGTTTAACGGCTACAATCTCCGAAGCTATCTAGCCTTTGATGAGACGGTTCCTATTGCTGAACGTTTTCGTTGGGTAGCCTGGATTCGCTACCTTCGTGATGTCCTTATCCGCGAAGGATATGGTGAGGTTCTTGCACAACCCTTTGTGTATGAGTACAGCAATCCAAATATTGAAGCCGCGAATCTAGACGCCCTAGATTTCCAGTTATTAGCCTACCTAACGCCTGATATCTCAGCGGAAAATCTAGCTCAGAAATTGGGTGAATCTATCCACACTATTCGTAGGCGGACGAAGGAACTCTTCAACCAAAAAATCATCTTCGAACGCCCTGACCTGAGTATGTTTCATCTGGGGTTAAACGAGACAATTTTTATCATACTAGAAGGTAGCGAGGAGACGGTGCGTAATTTTCTAGCTGGATGTCGTGAGGCGCCTATGTATGGTGGCTCAGTTTTTCAACACCCCACACCAGGATGTATTGTCGCCTTCGGCCTTCCGACAGGGCTAGCCTTGAAAGTGGGTCGTGAGCTTGAGCGATTATTCCTAGAACAAAATGAGTTTGACGCCGCTGTGTTCTATGGTAATGGCTCTCAGGACTTTTTGGTCTATCCCGTCCTACGACGCTGTCACTTTGATATTAAACTCAAAAGTTGGCAGTGGCACCGCGAATACTTCCCCACAGCCTTTGATTATGTGGAACGACAACACCGTGAGCTTCAGGGATCTAAGAGTACGACCTTTTCACGCTAATGTATATTTAGGAGGCAAAATATGGACGAACAGAACCCCCTCAAAGCCCCGCTCACAAAATTAGGACAAGAAAAACTCTTCCAGACCCAAAGAAGCCGGGGCCCAGGTCGAGGTATTGGTGAAAAACGAATTTCAAAAGAACGGGTCGAACGATTAGATACCATCTTTCTCGCACTACAAGACATCCACGATTATCTGTCCGAACATGGACACATGATTATCAATGAAAGTGGTTCCATGTTAACCTCACAATCTCATCAGAACCTCGACCAGCTCCTTGTGCTGCTCGAAGACTTTCTCTGGATCCTAAATTGCGCTATTGCAAAAAATGGTGGCAACCCAAAAATCGTCTAAAACAACCTTGTTTGACGACTTGCACTAGGATGAATAATGCGCAGCTGATCTAGCTGTTCTTCGAACCCGAGAAGAAAGCTATTTAGGTTCACAGCAGGGACAACGGGAATTCCTTCATGGAATTGAAGGTCCTCTAGTAACATAGTCACTAAAACCGGAAGTAACAATGGGTCTTGCCAATCCAAAATACCAAGGTCTGCTTGAAATTGGGCTAAATGATTTGCGAGGGCATGCGTTCGGATGACCTGCTTTTCACTTGCCGTACGCAAGGTTGAAGCTTTACCCAGACGGACTCCGAATTGCTTACAATCAATGCACAACAAGAAGGGGTTCCGCCCTGCAACGATGTCAATCTCATACCGCCTTGAAAGAGAAAAACGAAACCGGTGTTTGACCTGAAACTCATGAAAGGTCAAGACATGGGCAACAAACTCTTCAAATTCCTGCCATGTCAAAGAATTCAAGATAGGACGGGTTGCTTCACCGAGTTGAAGTGCACGAATTGCAACTTGCACTTTGGCAAAACCGCAAAAGCTCCACTCATAATCAACGCCGGGTTCTAACAAGTTTGCAGATTCCAACGATTCTAAAAACTGGGTCTGTTGAACGGATTTAGGGAGCTGTGAGCTATCAAATTTTGATTTTCCCTGAGTAGCGTTCAACAAGTGACGGAGTAACGGCCCGTCTTGGAACACCACAAGCTTCTGCTCGTCCGCGTATAGCCAATCCAGGCACAATCACCTCAATCTTACCTGATTCCTCTGGAGTATTCAAGGTAGAGTCTTAGCTCTCCAGTTCCTGAAGTATGGCGCTGATTTCTCGAAGCGCGTTATTGACAGCTCGTATAAAGAACCGTGTTTCTCGCGGTATTAACGCCGCAAGGACGACTGGTCGTCCATCCTGTAAAAGCGTTGATTTGCACACTAAAGTCCCATCATCGCATCGAATCGTAATGTCTCGAATCGCTCCAAGGGCCAGTTCGTCCTTGGCCCGATCCGCTGCGTCATGGACAATACTGCCCATGGCTGCCGCGACTTTTTCGTCAACACCTGGTTGTACGGCAGAAGCAATTACAAATCCTTCATCATCTGCAATTATGCTAGCTTTTACTCGGCCTGTCTTGTTGAGTTTCTCTAAAGTTCTTGTTAAGGAATCTAGGGGTGACGCCATTAGCCAGTACCTCCAAATATCATATCTCCGCTGTGAGACACTTCATATTTCCCATGACCGCTTATAAATTCATGTTGCGTTCCATTTTCAAAGGAAAAACTTCCCTGTTATCCTACGCGTAAGCTTATAGAGAACCTCAACTAAGAGACTTCAGTAACTGTTGTGTGAGACATCATGAACCTCAATCTTCGCCTTATGTTGTTAGGTGTTGCTACTGTGATTTTCACTTTAAGCGCTTTAGTGATCCACTTCAATCGCAACCGGTTTCAATGGTTTTACAAGTTCAATGAAGCCTTTCTCGCACTCTTTGGAGTTCATTCCCGGCACGCACCTGAGATTCGCTTCACAACAAGTTGGCTTATCACCACTTGTTTGGCAACCGTGAATTTCGTCCTCCTCGTCAATATCAGCGACGCAGTGTTCCTCCTAACGGGAATAAGCGGCATCCTCCTCGATCCGACTTTAATTCCTCTTGCTCTTGGAGGAGTCGCTGCATCCATCCTTTTAGTAATCGTCACTCTACTCCCTTCCTTAGAGATGCCCGTATCGTGGCCCACGGCTCTAGGAATAGTTGGGTTCCTCCATCTTTTAGGAGTCTATTTCCCCGAAACAATCATAGGGCAAGTGAGTACTTTCCTCTTCTTTGCTGCAATAGCTATCGGCTTCGTTGGAGTCTTTCTCGCCCTTTACTTAATAGTTCGCTACTATCTTGGCTCTACAATTGCGCATCGATTCGTAAGTGGTTCGAACGAGTCCGGAGAATATGGTGGTGCGAATGAGTCTTCATAAAATAAAAAAAGAAAAGGGCTTTTCTCCCGAGAGTTGCTTAACGCCAACCTCCTACCGGGAAGCCCTTAGAGTCTAGAAGTCGTGTTCCATGATCGTCTTACGCTTGTTAGCTTTCGCTCGCGCGCCAGCTTTCTCAATGAGCATCGAAACCTTCTTGTCTAGAGCCTCATAAGAAGCAGCGGAGACTTGGAAACCATGTTTGTGTGCTTTCTTAGCAACAGCTTTTTTGGTGATAAAGTCAGCCAATTTTGGTTACTCCAACTCAACTAGACGGCTTCTCCTCCTACTCAAACTAGAGAAGAAACACCGCTAGAGTGGGGTTTGGCGCCATCAGCTATTAAAAGCTTTGGGTCGGCGTTGTTTCTGGTTTAAAATATATAGGTCGGTCTTAAAATCTATAATCGCTATTTTAGTCGGAGTTTTTTTTGCTGAAAGTAATATCTAAAACTTGAATTCAATGCCATTAGCCTCTAACGCTTTTTCTAGCAAATTTTGACGGTGTTCGTGGTTCCGAATCGCCTCTCCCAATAAAGGCAGGAGCTCTAAATCTGCACCAGTGAACGATTGATTTAAAGTTTCGAAAGCTGGAATCATATCGGTGCCGACAAGCTGAGCACCCATCGCGGCTAATAAGTACCCTTTCCGTTCTTCCAATGACTCAGCAGTTTCGCTTTGAGCAAGAAGCCAATAAAAGACGCTCTTGATGAGTTTGAAGGCCCATAAAATCCCAAAGAACTGCCACTCTTGTTCTCGGTGATCTTTCTTCATTTCCATAAGGCTTCGAAGGATGCCAGCAACTTCTTTGCGCGCTGAAGCAAATTTTTCTGCTGCTTTCGAAAATTGTCCCTCTTTTGCTAGCTTGCTGCCATCATTCATTAAATCGAAATATTGCTGAGGAAGCTGTTGTAGTATCTGGTTTCGGATCCATTCTTCCAAGAGCTTATTCTGGTTGTGTTCCGATTCTTTTTCGTTCACGGCGTAAGTACCCTCCTTCCTCCGCCAGTTCTTTGATAGCTGCAAAGTCCTCAGCGGATAAACGGAGGAGTTGAGCAGCTTCGTCCTCTGGAAGTCCTGGAGATTTAGCGAGTAGTCGGGCTACATCGTCGATGCGGTCTCGAATAGTAAGAAATGCTGTTTCTGCAACAGATCGGAGTTCTGGACTACTTTCGCCTAGTTCTTTCTCGGCATGGGCCACAGTTTCAGCGATGTTGAAGGATTTGGATTCAAACCCAACGGGTAAGACTACATGTTCTTCAATTAGCAGGCAGACATAGGTCAGTCCCATTTTTGACGCGTCAGCAAAGGTGGATTCGTACGCCCGTTGGGGGAGGCTTAGGATAAATGACATGTTAGGTGGTCGGTCTTGGAGAACTTGCAAAGCGGCTCCAGCATCTTCAAAATACATGACTGGAATCCGGCGGCGTTGCATGGTTTGGAGTGCTCGGATTACTGATTGGTTTCGGGATTTTTTCCCCACGGTAAGGATAGGGATTCCCCGTAACAGGCCGTAGAGCAGGATATCTAATCCTGGACCAAAACGCCGCCAAAGCCGTATAATAGCTGGACGAAGTTCCAGTGGCTCCTTAGGTTTTTCAAAGGTAGGCAGGTAATCATTAACTACTTCACGAGCAACGGGGTTAAACTCTCGGAAGTGGGCTACCTCCCCTGTCCATCGTTTTAATTCCTTTTGAAACCGATCTAAAAAGAGAGCGTTAAGAGTTTTAAGCACTGCCATTATCGAAACATCATCGTCCTCACGATCAGCAAGTGCTACGCTCATCACCGGATCCGCGAAATCCCATACGAACTGGTAATTACCCGTTTCGATTGTGGTCACATCATCTGAGAGCAAATCCTGACTAAACATGCGCAATGCAGATAGGAATCCGGAGACGAGTTCAGGGCTTACATTCACTGCGGTGGGACCGAATCCTACTGAAGTGAGGACCAACCCGCTTTTGTGAAAATGATACAACTGATAGATCATCTGCAAGCCCGTGCCTTTTTTTCTCAAAGTTGGTATAAATGGGTTTCCACTTGCTTGAAAAAAATCCCTTTGATTATTGGGGATTCTTAGAACCGGCTAATTCTAGTAATAGACCTGTATTAGTGTTGGCGTCGTAACACGAAAGTCCGAATGAGTAAAATGATGACAATTATGAGAATCGCTATGGCGGTTCCAACGATTAGTAATATTGGGAGGGGGTTTGGCGGCGGATTGGGTGGTATATTCGTTGAAAGAACTTTGTAGTGGTATGTGAGTGATTGCCGGATCGAGCCCACTGAGAGAAGGCGTGTATCATTCGCTTGATAATAGATGCCTACATCATGATCAATGATGAATGTGGTTTCGAAGTGTGTGTCAGTAGTAGTGCTACTATTGAAAAGCTGGTAGCAGAGTTCTTCGTTCCCATTAATGAGGAAGGTTGTATAGTCGACGCTATTCCAGCGACTACCTCCGATGTCGATGTTCGAACCAACATTGATACTAGAGAGGGTGAAATCATCTAGAAAGAAGCCTGGAAACCCATAGGTGATTGGGAAGTCAATGAGATCATTGTATACTCCCGTTGGAGCCGGAGCGGTAACTGACCCGTTCATCGTTACCATGGTCTGCCAGGAGGTGTTAGATACCGTGGCGATGTTGCTGTGAATGTTTACGGAGAAGTTGTAGTATGCCCGGAGAACATTACCAATTAGTGCCAAATTAGTCACTCTGATAGTGAGGTTGACAAATTGCTGCCACCGTAAAGTGTAGTTGCTTTCCGCTAGATTCAGCCCTGTCCAGAAGTGTATGTTCGTTGCAGTTTGGTTGGGCTGAACGCTGACAAATCCATAACTATACCTGGTGCTGTGGCCCATGGTGGGTGTATAGGCTAGAATCCTCTGCGGTTGTGTGCTCATCACAGTCCCACTAACGGTTAAAAGGAGCATAGATACCGTTAGGATGGCTAGGATAGGTCGGGTTCTTCGCATTGGCACTCCTCATAAAACATTTTAGATTGGATGTTTTAAATTCCTTGTGCTGCTCTTTGGCTCCTTGTTCTGCTTTAGTCTTTTTCAGTATAGGCTAGTAGATGTGTGGTTATCACATCGACTGGGTTCTCCATTTGCTTCATCAATTTCTGTGCCCGTTCCTTATGAACTTTCAAGAATTGGTCACGATTAGTTAGTATTTCAGTAGTTTTTTTGGCCGCCTTTACCGGGTCCGGTATCCGGTAGAGTAAGTGGTTCTTGATAAGGTACCGTTCGGTTTCCAGTTCTGCTCCTGGATAGCACGAAATCACTGGTACACCTAGTAGGCTTGCTTCTTGGTTCATAGTACCACCTGCACCAACTAACAATATCGCAGAAGCCAATAAACTTGGAGCATCAATCACTCCATCGGGGAGAATAATTCGGTTCCCAAACTTCTGGCGCATAACCTCGCGTTGTGCTGCGTATCGACATAATACTACAACTGCGATGTGCGAGAACTCCTCTGTGATTGTTGTTATGACCGGGTTGATCAATGGACTGATTTCATTTGCAATTCCATGTAGATAAGATGCCTGCGCTTCTTCTGGTCGAATCACGACATATTCTGAATCTGGATCTAAGCCTAAATCGTTAAAGACTTGAATATTAGGTGTAAACTTCTCCAACCACGCTACAGGATCCAAGCCATGGTAGGAGATGATCTTCTGTGAGGGTACACCTTGCGCCTTCCAGGTGTTTTTCATAAACCACGGTGTAAAAAGCTTCAAAGCAAGGGGTATAGTGAGTTGCGCGACAAAGCGTGAATGAGGGGAATCATTTGCCGTGAAATAGGGAATTCCCAATCCAAAGGCGACTCGGGCACTTTCAGGTGAAGCGAAAGCGAAAGCGATGTCTGGTGCAAGGTCGTGGACATATTTTGCCAAAGCGACAACTCTGTCAGCGCTAGCTAACAACTTCTCGTACACTCCTGCTCCTCCATGCCTGCCCACTACATCAGCTGGAATTCCCAAGAGGCTTAATTTCTCCGTAACCTCAGCATACCTCCGGGTTGTATAACGAATGTCAAAATCCGAGGTGCCTAACCGTTCTGCAATTTTCAAACAAAATAGGGCTTGTTTAGGGGTTAACACATCAAACCAGATACGCGTCATGCTTTTTTCACGCCCCTGTTTCTGTACATGTTCTCTTATGGCATCGTCCCTTCCCTTTTTATTTGATGTTGTCTTGATTCTCCACTTAGAATTATTCACTTCTAGCGAGGATTGGTTATCATAGATGAAGAAGGTCTCCGTCGAATAATTGAAAATCACTTAGAAAACGCTGAAGAACACATCCGTGAGGGTCGTCGCCAACAAGCCCTTGGTGAGTTCGAAGAAGCTGCATCTCTTCTCGAAGCTGAAGGGGAGCTTGATCAGCTCGAAATGTTATGGGCTCACGCAGCCACAGGGTTCACGGCAGCTGCCGCACCTTTCCAGGCTGGATTCAGTTTCCTACGACTTGCGGACCTTGAGGCGAAAGCTGGTCGACGATCGGATGCTCGGGACAGTTATTTATCTGCCGCTAACTCATTTTTCGCTGCGAGAGATAAAAGCCAAGAACTATGGACAAAACTCACCCAGGCGCTAGAAAAGGCCATTGAACTTACCCTCGCTTTAGACGATCCTTCCATGGCTATTGAGTTACTCTTCAAATGCGCAATGATCCATTATCGAGAAACAGGTTATACATTCGATGCTATCAATTGTCTTGAACGAGCCCAACAGCTCACCGAACAAGTCCCTACTCACCCGCTTAAGGAAGAAATCAGTCAAACGCTCCAACATCTAATTGATCGACAGTAAGGAAAAATGAAACTGTCACCAATCCTCGCCTAGCCAACGAATTCGCCCCTGACTCTTAACGAATTCTGTCTAGCTAGGCGAGGGCTTGGCGGCTCTGCTGCACGATCCATGCTCGGTCTGCTTCGGTAAGCGCGGGGTGGACTGGAAGTGACAACACTTCTTTAGCGGCTTGTTCGGAAACGGGCATTATTCCTTCCTTGTATTGGAAGAGCCGTTGATAAATTGGAGTTAGGTGGAGGGGAACCTCATAATAGACAGCGGCGCCAATCTTTGCCTGGTGTAATGCTTTCTGTACAGCATCTCGGCTTCTCGGTGGGGAGATTCGAATTGTGTACAGATACCAGTTATGCGTCGCCCAAGGGGCTTCAATTGGTAAGCCCACATTTTTCAAATCTGCAAGTTCTTCGCTTAAAACCTTCGCATTCTCTCTGCGTTTTTTAAGAAATTCTGGTAGGCGGTCCATTTGGGCAAGACCAATGGCGGATTGAATTTCGGGGATTCTGTAGTTATGTCCCAGCTGAACATATTCATAGGGACGGATTTCGCCATGCGTGCGGATTTGTCGTAATCGTTCAGCCAACAAGTCATCGTTTGTTGTGAGTAACCCGCCTTCACCAGTTGTGATGACCTTGCTAGGGTATAGGCTGTAAGTCCCCACATCACCAATCGTTCCCACATGCTGGCCCCGGTACTTTGTACCATGGGCTTGGCAGGCATCCTCAATGATGGCGATGTCGTGTTTTTGCGCTAACTCGCATAAAGGCGCCATGTCGGTAGGATGCCCATAAAGGTGCACGGGAATTATCGCCCGGGTTTTGGGGGTTATGGCCCGTTTGACTTTCTCTGGATCTAGCGTATAGGTTTCAGGACTAATGTCAGCAAATACGACCTTGGCTCCATTCAACAGCACCATGTTCGTGGTGGCAATGAAACTAAAGGGGGGTGCAATCACTTCATCGCCTGCGTTGACATTGAAGGCAAGGAGGGCAGCATGGAGCGCAGCAGTTCCTGAGTTGACGGCGATTGCGTGTTTGGCCCCGACAAACTTCGCAAACGCTTCCTCGAATTGCTTAGTGAAAGCTCCAGCTCCGGATTTGTGGGTAAGCATACCGCTCTCGAGGACTTTGGTGACTGCTGCGATCTCCTCTGCTCCGAGGATGGGGCGATTGGATGGAATGAATTGCTCTGGTGGTGAAAGCGACGCTGGTGGCACAGTGGCTGTCTCCGCTTATGGAATAGGGGGGTGCCCCCATATAAAATTAACTATATTTCCGTAAATTAGGGTTTAAACGGAATCTCAGTAAAATTTCCCGCAATTCCCGCATTAAAAAGTCAATGCAAAGATTCGGAGCCTGTGTACATGCTGGAACCCCATAGCCTTGTAGAGTGCTAATGCTGGTTTATTGGTTATGTCGAATTCCAATTGCACAACAGAAAATCCGCTAGCAAGCACGCCTTGCATACTGAAAGCAAGTAGTCCTCGTCCTAAACCTTGCCGACGATGTTGAGGGACGACACCAATTGGACCTAGCATTCCGACTTCTCGAATAGGTCGGACAACAGTCACTCCCACGATCTCCTTGGTTTTTACCAAGACGCCGGTGGCTTGCTCAATGAAAGGGCGTTCTCGGTCTAACCAGAATTTGTAGGAATCCAACCGCTGCTCTACAGTTTGATCAAGCCAGAAGCGGTCAATACTATTATCGAACATTTCAAAGAAAGGTCCCCGCAGCTCTTCGTTGGTATACTCAGGGAGGGGGACTAGCTCAAATTTTGCAGGTAAATGGACGGGGGGTACTGAAGCTCGAGTCAGTTTCCGTTCAAGCCGTGCCTCTTCCGTGGTAAGATGCATTCCTTGGTTTTCTAACCAACGCTGATAGAGCAGAGCCCTCAATTCTGTTTGAGGGGTTATCTCTGTGAGTTCTGCTTCAAGGCGGTCAAACCCTTGTGATTGGGCATGTTTGATGGTGGCTTTCAGTAACTCCTCAGCTATGGCTTCTCGGTGCGGTCCAAGCTTGACGATAGGATGCCAGCGTCCGATTGTGCCCACATTTGGTATGAAAGAAAAAAATGCTAGCCAACCTACCACTTGATTCTTTGAATAAGCAACAATTGGAATGCTATGTGAGCGTTGCGCTAACCATTCTAAGTAATCGGTGAAACCATCCAAGGCGGTCGAGTCAGAAAGCAAGCCCTCTTCTTGTCTTGTTTCAAAGAGATATCGGGCTAGTGTTTTCTTTTCGACTTCGTCCCAAGTTTGAACTCGAATTTGCATAGTATGGAAAAAGGGTAGTTGATCTAATAATTAAGTGAGTAGGACTAATGGAATGACTGATGTATTTACCGGTAAAGCGTCTTATAGACCTTTGATTACTTGCATGAGGACTGTGTGGTGGCGTTTTTCGTCTGCGAGTATGTGTTCGAAGATTGCTTTGACGGTCTTTTGTTTCACAGTTTTAATCGTTTCTTCGAGAATCTCGATCATCTGCTTTTCGACTTCGATGTGTTGGCTGAGATCGCGTTTTGCGACCAGTGTATCAGTCCATTTATCCTCATGAAAGTCTTTGAAGGAATAAGGTGTTTCTTTGAGAACTCGTTCAACGGTTCGGTACATTTTAGCATGTTTCGCTGAATCCATGCCTAGTTCATCAATGATAAGTTTGATGGCGGCATTGTCAATCGTTGCAGCGGTTTTTTTGTAGAGTTCAACCGCCTTATCTTCAATCTTGATTGCTCTAGCAACCATTTCAAGTAATTCTTTATGCGGACCTTCCGTCATAGTGTGTTCACCTAGTTATCGTGATATCCTTCGAACAGTGAGCCACCTGTAAAAAAGACTTCTCCTCTTGGCAATTCCCTGAGCTAGAACTTCCAAACCTCGTCTTTGAGAATCGTGTGGTGGCGTTTTTCATCATCGAGGATGTGTTTTAACAAGGCTTTTAGCGTTTCATCCTTGCTGACCAATATCTCATCTTTCAAGAGTTCTATCATCTTTTGCTCTCGTTCTATGTGAGTTTTAATAGCTTCTAACCCTTGGTTGCGTTGTTGCCAAGAACTCACAAAAGTTTCCTTAGATAGTTCTCCTTCCTTCAACGCATCTAGCATTAGCTGCACCATTGCTGCATGCTTCGTCGAGTCTGCAGCACAGATCTCAAAAAGTGCCTTGATGCCTACATGGTCGATAGTTTTCATTTCTTTACGAAGGGCGCGTGCAGATTCCTTTTCTAGTTTTAATTGGGTTTCTAACAGTTTGATGAGTTTTTCATGGGCCATGACTGTTACTGCTCCATTAGTTTGTCTAACAGCATCCTATAATAGGAAAGCACTTGTGGTCGTGTTCGTGCATCCATTGTCTTAAATTCTTTGGCTAATCCAGCCATTTCTTTTCTTGATAGTAAATTAGCTGCTGCTGGGAATAGCTCCTCATCCTCCCGTTTGATGTGAGGTATAATTAATTTCACGTAGCTCTCAAGGTTGCTAAGGACGGTTTGTCGAGCCTTTTTATTCCCTGTAAACATGGGTTTGGCATGTCTTCGGAGATCACTGATATATCCTAACAACCGCATGTGTTCTTCGACAAGTTGATCAATGATCTCTCCAAATTCGGACACTCCTCCTTGGCGTTCAATCGCAGGGAATAGCTGTTGTTCTTCTTTTCCGTGGTGAACGATATCAGCAAAAGTACTCCAAAAATCGATAAGCATCCAGTAGCGTTTTGGTTGGATGACTTTATCATCCTTGATTTCTCTGCGAAACTCTTGAGTGACGAAGATGGCTTTTTCGATGAGCTGGTGTTCCTCAGCAAGGCGCTCTAAAGGTTGCATTGACTTAGCACTTCTCCAAAGGTGGGTATAGACCTTAAGGTTTGAAGCGTTATAAAATGCTTTAATCTTCTCCTGTTATGCTACTCCTGAACCCTGTTCCACGAGGTTTAAGACTTCTAGTTATCTATTTTGTTTAGGGAATCAATGAACTGTTTGACTTTTTTCTCAATGGCATCCCGGATTTCTCGAACCTTCATAATGGATTGGCCCTTGGGGTCTTCTATGGCCCAGTGAATGACACGATGCAATAAAGGTGCAGGACAAAACTTCTCTACTTCGCACCCCATAACGATTACATGAGCGGCGTCATGTAACTCAGACGCCGTAATTCGACGAGGCTTATTGTTGAAGATATCAATGCCTTTCTCTAACATCACTTCAACCACGATATCATGTACTTTCTCGCTAGGATGAGTTCCGCCGCTATCAGCAGTTATTTTTCCCTTCCCATATTTTTGCGCGAAAGCCGCTGCCATTTGGCTACGCCCTGCATTGTGAATACAGACAAAGAGAATGCTTTTTGTGGACATTTCATCTAAGTGCTTTGGCCCACTTGAACTTAATTAATTCAGTGTTTTCACAAGAATGAAATTGGTAGGTTCACAAATAATAGCAAACCAAAAAAATGATCGTCTTCAATCCTTCTTGAGGTGAAATAATGTCTCGATTACGCCCTCGATATTTGGTATTCATTATTAGCATCATCCTGATGCTTAGTGGCGTTGCCATGGCCTGGGGTGTGCAGAATAACTTTGGTGCTGTCCAAGCTAGCGAACTAACCCTCACGACAGCAGAGGGCGTTCCGATATCAGGCATCCTCCAACGACCCCTCGTCGCCACGTCTGCCAATCCTCTTCCCGGAGTCGTCGTTATCCATGGCGTCATTCAATCTAAGGAATGGGTTATGGCTTTTGGCATAGAACTCGCCCGACGCGGATTCGTAGTACTTACTATTGATGCTGTAGGTCATGGAAACTCGGGTCCCAGCATGGGTTCTGGAACGGATGCAGGAGGCATTGTAGCACTTGAACACTTGGATAGTCTGCCTTATGTTAGCACGCTAGGCATGGTTGGCCATAGCATGGGTGCTGGCATTGCCATTCAAGCTATCAATACCACCTCCATTCAAGTGGATAGCCTTGTGCTTGTTGGCGGGGGTGGTAGTACCCTTAGTATATGGGCGAACACCACCTATCCGCATAATGTGCTCATAGTAGTGGGGCTGTATGATGAGCTTTTCAATGTGCCACAACTTCTCAACGATCTTGCTGACCCTTTCAATACAACAACGCCTGTAATTCCTGGACAACTTTATGGTGATTTCACTACAGGAAGTGCCCGGATGGTAGTGCTTCCACCTACCAATCACCTTTTCGAAACTATTGACCCTGCTGCGATAAGCACTACCACGGAGTGGGTCATGAATAGCCTCAAAGGCGTTCCCGATAGCTACTGGATTCCTAGCCTAAACCTCTTATATCCCCTCTGGATTGCTGGCGGCTTGTTAACCTGTCTGGGTGCCATTCTCTCCGTCCTTGCATTATTTTCGATTCTTATTCAATTCCGGATTTTTCGTCCAATCCGCAATTCTCCAAACTCAGAATACTTCGCAAAGACCACCTCCTATCTTGGAATGGGACTCCTCTATGGATTCATCTCCCTTGGAGCTTTACTGGTCATGTTTTTTACCCACCTTCCTTTCTCCTTTCCTCAGGGCTATGGGTTATCTGTAATCCTTGGTCTCTTCATCGGAGGGTTATTAGCCCTCCTTCTCCTGGTTGGTGTCAAACATATCTTGCAACGAAAATCAGTAATCTCAGCTTGGAACGATTTTGGGGGGTTTAACGGTAAGGACCAAGGTGGGTTCAAGAACTTACTGAAGACTATCGCTCTTGGATTTCTGCTGGGTTTTATTGGGATTGCTTGGCTCTATCTTTGGGTGTTGCCGGTTGATTTATTTCTCGCTCTAGATTTCCGGGCTTTCCTGCCTTTCCTTAAAACCCTCTCCCCGCTGCGTGCCCTATTTGTCCCTTTCTACTTCCTACTCTTACTTCCAGTGACCCTCATCGATGGGCTCTGGCTGATGGGCTACCTTCGCACTCAACCAAAAGACACTTGGTGGAAAACCCAGGCTTGGTGGACCGGCAAAGCCATTTTCATTAAAATTCTTCTCTTTGTAGCAGTCCTCATCGTCCAAACTGGGGTCAGCATTGCCAGTGGACGCCCTTTCATCTCTGGATTTGTAGGGTTTTACCTACTCTTTCTTTGGATGTTCGTTCCAATGTACGCTGTATCTTCGACAATTATCGCTTGGTCGTATCGGCTAAGCAATCGTTTCTACATCGCTGTTCTCTTCAACGCCTTCCTCTTTGCGTGGTTAATGGCTGCAGTTCTACCAATCTATTACATCTACTAACACCATTCCAGGCTTACAGGTGTTGGTAGCGCAAGGTTAAAGCCAAGGGACTCCCCAAATCAGAGTGAAGCCTTGGAGAGTCTTACATGGCTGAACCTCGATATTGGTTGTTAAACGCGGTCTATCATCCAGACCTTCAAGCTGTAAAGCTAACTTACCTTGAAACTCCAGCTCAGGAACTAATCACTCTTCAGACAAATTTTACCCCATATTTTTATGCCTTACCATCAAACCTTGGAGAATCAGTGCAACGCATGGAATTGATGAGCGGTGAGACTCTCACAGTTGCTCGTGTTCATGAAGGAAGTGATGTCAAACCTGAACGGGAATGGGAGCGCGAACTAAGTCCCGCTTTGAGCTTCATTCACAATCAAGGGCTTCGGTTCGGTTGTCCCCATCAACAAAAGAACCAGGTCATGCAACTAGACTTACCAATACCACCAAACCAGCTTGAGGCTTTCAACACCCGCTTTGCCTTGATAAAAAAACAGGATCCGTTGAAATACACCTTTTTGAAGGAATTTTTCCAATACGCTATCCAACCTGTTCCCACTATTCCTCTGGGTTCGTTTAAACTAGAAAAGCAGTATGACGCCTCTCGAATTCTTTGGGCGTTGATGTTGGCTCGAGTCGCCAACATCCCGTTCCTCCAAGCACTCACAAGCCGGGGGGTATCTGATTGGATTCGATCGATGTTATATTCTAGCTACCGTCGCCTTGGCATTCTCATCCCCGACCCAGAAGAGCTCAAAAAAGGACATACACCACATCGAGTGGAAGGCGCTCTCACTATCGCTCCAACCCCAGGTGCTTACTTTAACATGGCGGTCTTGGATTTCGAGTCCCTATATCCAAGTCTTATCGATCAGTATAACCTCTCCTATGAAACCATGGATTGTGGACACACCGAATGTCAAACCAATCAAGTACCCGATGAAGCTCACTATGTTTGCACTCATCGGCGCGGCATTTTCAGCGCCCTGATCGGGGCAATCAAAGACCTACGCATCCATTGGTTCAAACCCCTAAGCCGAGAAAAGAACTTACCTGCAAGGCAACGGGAACAAGCCACGACAATCTCAGACTTGTTGAAACTGCTTCTTGTAAGCAGTGGTGGAGTGACGATCAGGATTCATGGACTCGCCTGCCCGCCCTTTGCAGAATCCATGATGGCTTATGGGCGATGGGCTTTACGCACAAGCTGGGATTATGCCATTGGACGCGGTATGCAACCGATTTATGGTGACACTGACTCGCTCTTCTTAGATCAACCCACGCAGGAACAGATCGCTTGGCTTCTCGCGAAGGTCAAAGAGGAATTAAAACTAAAACTCGCTGTCGATGTCATCTATCCCCTGTGTGTGTTTAGTTCTGCGAAAAAAGCCTACTTTGGGATCCTTTCGAATGGTTCACCTGACGCGAAAGGTATAACCTTGGGTAAGTCAAGTTCTCCACCTCTTTTCCGCCGTGTCTTCCGGGAGGCTGTAAAACCCTTGGCTGGTGTTGATGATCAAGACAAACTTACTGAGGCACGACCCAAAATTGTACGGATTCTTCAACAACAGATTGCCTCCCTGCGGCAAGGACATTTCACCGTGGAAGATATGGAGTACCGAGTTAAGGTCTGGAAGGATATGGAGAAGGCGGAGAAAGGCGCTATGCTCGCTCAACCGTATCAAGCTATGAAACAGCTTCAAGATAACGGAATTACTGTGAAACGACGGGATGAGGTTGGCTTTGTAAAAGTGAAATCCTTCCGTTATGGGCCACGCACTTTCACCGTAAAACCTACTAGTATGGCAACACACCAAGAAATCGATGTTCCTGATTACATTCGAAAACTAGGCATGGCGTTCGAACAAGTCCTCGTTCCTCTTTGTATTGAATTTCCTAGCAAGCAATCTAGAGCGCTTGATGCCTTTCTTTCCAAGGATGTGCATGAGCCTTTTACTTCCGAATCCAGCGCTCCTGAAAAACGCCAAGATGAGCAGCCTAAGGGTGGGCAGAAACGGTTGGTTGATTTCTCAGAGGATTGCTGAATGATCTATTGTTGCCTGTTTGAATGTCCAATTTTTCCGTGTTAACTAGTTTACACGATAATATAGTAAAATTTATTAGCTACCAACTATCACCCTCCTTATATGAGCCAGATACGATTACTAAGTACCATTGAAATGGCACTCAAAAACCGTACTCAGCTCTTTGCTAACATCCACGACAATCGTAACCTAACCAAATACTTCATCGATCTCCAACTTGCAATTCTTCTTTTCACCTTTATCTACGGTGCCTCTATGGGGCTCTTTTCTGGTGGCCTCCAAATCCTCTATGCGGCATTGAAAATCCCTATTCTCATTTTTCTTACCCTCTACATCTGCGTTCCCACATTCTATGTGCTAGACAGCCTGGTTGGTGGCGCCTTATCCCTTCGCCAAATGCTCATCATCCTCCTCTCCGGCTTCACCATAATGGCAACAATTCTCGTGGCTTTCTTACCCGTAGCACTTTTCTTCTTACTTACAAGCTTCGATTATACCTTCGTTGTATTACTCAATGTCTTCATCTTCGGTATTGGCGGGGTTGGTGCCCTCATCTACTTCCTTAATGGCTACACTACCATGTATAACTTGGAGGGCGAACCCGGACCGCAAATCACAGACGCGAGTAAATGTCGTCAATGTGAAAGCCCAATCGCTGAAGGCAGCGCCTTCTGCCGATCTTGTGGAACACGTGTAGCCCCTTCCCCAGAGAAGGGGTTTCAAGCCTCCTCTCTGCCAATTCTCATCGGTTGTGCAGTGTTAATTTTTGTCGGAACTCAGCTAGCCTGGATCCTTCGACCCTACTTCAATTACTATCCCTTTTTCATTCGGCCTCTGGGTGGTAATTTCTACCTAGCCTTACTCCAACTCCTTCTCCAGCTTATTTTCTAGCAGGCCTTGCCTGCTAGCTCCTCCTTTTTTTTCTGATGCAAGCGCCGTTAAGTGCTGGTAACTCGATTCCGGAGAATTCCAATGTTTGTGATCTCTGCTTCGACAACATCACCGGGTTGAAGATACACAGGGTTAGGCTTCGCGACATGACCAACCCCAGCAGGCGTTCCAGTAGCAATAACATCACCAGGTTCAAGCGTCATCACCTGTGAGATATCAGCAATTAGTTCTGCAACTGAAAAGATCATTTCCGCTGTGGAACTATCCTGACGCACTTTGCCATTTAGCCGCAATTCTAGCTGTAACTTCTGAGGATCTTTTATCTGATCAGGTAATGTGAGGCACGGTCCCATGGGTGCAAAGGTATCGAAACTTTTTCCTCGGAACCATTGCCCATCACGAAATTGGAAACCTCTCGCTGATACATCGTTAAACACTGTATAACCACCCACATAATCCAAAGCTTCATCGACAGGAACATCACGGCCGGTTTTTCCAATGATCACTCCGAGTTCAACCTCGTAGTCCACTTTGGTGGCTCTATTTGGGATGACGATGTCTTCTTCGGGTCCGATGATTGCAGTAGGGGGCTTGGAAAAGAGGATAGGCGTCTCTGGAATGCTTCGCCCAGTCTCCTTTGCATGACTCTGATAATTCACACCGATTCCAATGATTTTGGTCGGTCGAGGTATGGGGGCTAGTAATTGGACTTCTTCGATAGGTTGTGCACCAATGCGTCCTTTCAGCGCCGCTTCTATGGTGTGCTCAAGGGATGGATCGTTGAAGAAACTTAACAGATCGGGAATACCGGGTGTTGGTACAACTTCTCCATTATCAAGACATCCCACCCGAGGACCTGCATCGGTTGCATAGGTGACGAGTTTCACCTGTTGGCTTCTCTCCAATAAAACGGGTCTCTAAATTAGACCTACTTACTCTCCTCCTTCAACCCTAAATAATTGACTCTATCACGATATTCCATCGACAAAAATGACTGAATTGTTACTCACCGCAGCGGAAAAAAAGCCAACCATCCTTTACTTTCTTAAACCGAATAAGGCAGAACCGACCCTGCAACTGCTTACCATGAACCACTACGATGATCTCCTTGTCCGCATCCCATTTTTCAGTTTCGTAAGTTCCTTGATCCCATATCTCTACGCTTCCAGCTCCATATTCCCCTGGAGGAATAACGCCTTGAAAGGAGGCGTATTCTAGAGGGTGGTCTTCCGTCTGGATGGCTAATCGGCGAACACCTTTCTCAGTTGGTGGTTCTTTGGGAATTGCCCAGCTTACCAAGACGCCGTTTCGTTCGAGTCGAAAATCCCAGTGGAGATTCCGGGCTTGATGGCGCTGAATCACATAGACTTGGTTTCTCCCGGATTTCAAGGTAGGTGCAGGTTCAGGGGTTTTAGCGAAATCTCGTTTCTTCTTGTATTCGTCTAGGCTCACTTTCTATCCCACCTGCCTCAATGATAAAGTAGTTAATTAATTGCTTCCTATTTTTGGATGTATTCACACACCTAGGGAATTGGGAATGTTAGCTAGCCTCATGAATTTCGTTTTTCCGTATGGTTCGGGGATTCTCTACATCTTTATCGCCCTTCTTTTAAGCTGGGCTTCCAGCACCCTCATTGAATCCATTGTCTTAGAATGGTTGCTACATCGGCAGGGGAACCAGACACGATTCGTTGCGGTCATGGGATGGACGAGTGTCGTTCAAGTCCTCAGTACGCCGTTTTCCTTTGCAGTGGCCCTCATCATTTTTGGAGGAATGATTGGCATCCTACCACTTCCTCAATACCTCGATGTCCTCCAACTTAGTTTCAGCCTGCTCTGGAATCCATTAGGCTTTTTCCTTGGATTTTTCCTCGTTCCCGTTGTTCTTGAGTACTTTCTTTGGCGAGGAAGCTGGTTGCAGATCAACTCAAAAGAGAACCCTGCAAAACTCGCTGTTCGTATCCCTCCCTCCAAGCTATTTTGCTTCTCTGGTGTTATTATCGCCAATGCTTGCTCATTTCTCTTCGCTTTCTTATTGCAGGCTAGTTTATTGCCTTACCCCTTTGCACTCTATGGCGGGCTGACTTTTGTCGTCTTGATCGTGGGAGTCTTTGTGTGGTTTCTCTATACCACCCAAGGGGTCGTCTCGTTACGAGCTCCAGAGCAACCAATAGAATGCGTTATTATCGTGAAGGGGGTTCAAGCCGCGTGAAACGAAGACCAATGGCTAACACCACTCTGAGTTTATACGCAATAGCGCAGGTTTCTGCAATTGTGCTTTTCATTTTCCTTTTTATCACCTACTCGCCTGTGATTCAACGGCTTTCTCAATTTCCACCCATCACTCCCCAGGAATTAAAAGCCACAATGGGTCAACACAACCGCCAACAGGCCATCTGGGCCGATTACATTCAGACAAATGATGGCTCGTTTCGAGTCGTCATAAAACATAGTAGCTACGAAGGAACCGTCTGGTCTGAACCCGTGGTTCTATCGAACCTTGTCATCCCATTATTTACACTAATTCCGCCAGGGTATTGGGGCCCCCTCAATTGGAGAGTTGTAACATCTCTTGCTTGCAGTGATAATGGGTCTATGAGCGCAGGATGGATAACCTACAATTCAACCTTCTCTAATGATGTGGGTTCAGTCCAATATGTAGTGCATGATGGAACTGAATGGAGCCAATCTAATTCTTTAACCAATCAATCTAACATTGCCAACTTCCAGCTCCGGTATAGTCGCGATGGAGTGCTATTCGCCGCGTGGTTGGAATTAAATTATTCGACTTATTCTGAGGCGAGGTGGAAACTGTATTGTTGGGAGGTCGGTTCTCCCAGTCTTCCTCAACTCGTCTTTGAGGGGAATGAGAGCTACTACTATGATATGGATTCAGTTTCGTTCATTCTCCTTCCTGGACGAAATGGAAGTATCCATCTGTTCTGCAAAACTCCAACTTCCATTTTATTCCGGGCAAATGTCAATGGCACCTGGTCAGCGATTGATTCATTTTCTGGTAACTACTATGGCGTTTGGGGTGCTGCGATCGACTCGCAAGAACGAATTCATCTGGTCTATGACTACTATAACGGGTTTGATGACACTGCTCTCCGATACACCTCCTTCTTTAACGGTACCTGGGGCTCGAATGAGACCCTAGTGCAAGGAGTTTCAGTTGTTCGACTATGGCTGGCAGTTAGCAGTCTCAATGAGCTCCAAGTCCTGTGGGCTCAAATCGGTCAACATGCTTTTTCCTATAATCCTGTCTTCTTTACAGTCAAATACTTCGACGGAAACTGGACATCGAAAATTCAAGTGATGGGTTTACCTTCAGGAAGCATTGAATCCCAACTTGTGTTAGGTGCTGGGGATACTTATCTAATCCAAGAACAGCCCTTAGGTTCTGCACGGCAATTTGCCCATTACCAGCTGGGTTTTCCTCACTTCTCAGAAACCTTGGGGCTTAATGTAACGGAAGTTCACTTTCTGGGAATAGTTTCAACGAGTATTCCACAAATGCTCACACAGTTCCAAGTCTATGCCTTGGGGTTTGGGACGATCATGGTAATTGGTGTAGCCGTGTTTTTTCCATTGGTCTATCGGTTTTTGCGTTCGTCTTTCAGGCAAATTCTTCAACCGTGAAGGTTTGGAGTACTCCAGTTGTTTGCTAGCGTAGATGCGTGAATAACCATTCAGCAAGACCCGTTCCGGTCTGGTTTAATTCTTCACATTCGTGGATTACCATTTCTTCGAAGAGTTCCGTTTCCCCACCATCAAATTGTCGGGAATAGCGAGCGAAGCTTAGAGGGTGAATGAGTTGAGACTGTAACGTAAAACTCCGTCCCTTCTGATCTCTGATATGGCTTGTTGCTTTGACTGGTTTTCGAATGGTGTTTTCTTCAAATTGGGTGGTTACTTGGATTTTGGTGAGAGGAACATTCCCTTCTTTTGAACTAATACAACCAGAAAGATGGCTTTTGCCTTGTACCGTGTCATACCGTAAACCAATCATCAATTCATCGAATTGAGCCTGGAGGGCAAACCAATTATCGATGTGCCAATCACGAACACCCCAACTCTTGTCTCTCTGTCCGTAACCTTTCACTTGGAGCATTTGTCCATTTGGATAAGTGATATGTCCTGTTACAATTCCGGATTGTTCGAAGTGCCGTTGCCAACTTGTGCCGCTTCCTGCCCCAAAATCGTAAGGGGGAAATCGCATTTGCCATCGAAGTTCTACATGAACACGAGTACTGGTGTAATGAATACCCCAGTCGTTAAATGGTTTGATGAGTTCGTAGGAGAGGGTGTCATCACTTAAAACGGAACGGAGTACTTTCGGTAAGGGGTCTTTCGGTTCAGCGAAATAAAATTCAGAATTCCCTTCGACAAAAAGAGCGAAGACAAACTCGCGTTTAGGTTGGTGTGGTATTACTCCAATCGTGGTAAACCCACTTACCTTTGACTTGAGGTCGACCCAGTTAAAATACCAGCTTTCTCGCCAATCACTATCCTCGGATACTTCGTGTAAATACTCGTCAGCGTCGGTTAACTTCGTCAATATTATCCGGCTCCAAGATGTCGATCCTATTCAGGCAACCAATAGAATGTTGGATCCTTTGCTCGTTCATCAGCGGGACGAAACATTCGTGCAAAAGCATTATCACCATCATGTTCCATGAAATAGGGAACATACTTCTCCAGGACATGGGGTGTAAGGTCCCACTCGATTTGGTCAGTGATTCCAACCTGGTTTGTGAATCTGGCAAACCCTCGCATATAGGCCTTTGCGCCAGCGATTAATCGTTGCTGTTTATCCCAGCTAGCAAATTTAAGGAATAGTTCCTGTTGAGCAGCATCAGCTGCTTCTCCATAGGCAGGCAGTTCGTCTAATCCAAGACTGGTTATCTTCGCCCCTTTCTTTGTATACGCTACTACGCCCGTCACATGGTCCCCGTATTCTGCTGGATCGAAAGTAATTGTCCCGACATCAATGGCCTTAGCCTTGATGTCCTTCAGAGTGAAAGCTACTCCTAGAGTGGAGGTAGGAAGCTTTGCCTCTGTTTTCGACCAGGGCAACCACAGATCACCATGACCATCAAAGAGGTGTGTATACTCAGAGATAACGAGAATCTCGTTCTTGCTAATAGGATATGGTCCGTGTTCGATGATCTTTGCACGGGCTTCACATTCATCCATGAAAGCGTACAGGTCAACAGCTCCAATGATTTTACGCAATTCGTTAACTTGTTGGGAGCTCACCGGTTCAAGACGGTCCTGCAACCAGGTCAACACTTCTTCGCCAAAGGCTTGGTTAATGTATCCTGCAGATTCGACTGTTGGTTTCCCTGAATTAAAGTAATGAGATCCCAACCGATGCCAATGATCAAGGAGATATCGCCATTCTTCCTGTTTTTCTTTTGGTTCTTTCCTGGGCTCGTTATCGCACTGGTTGAAGATAATTCCCATTCGACCCAGACCGTAGTAAAGCCATTGGTAGGTGATGGAAAGGGCGTGAATCTCTGAAAGCGGGACCTTACTTTGTTGTGCTAGAATTTCTGGTGAGATTCGGGCCCACACCTGGCTCATGATCTCATATTGCGTCTCATAGGTGTTGTAACAGGATAATGAGATATAGGCGTTCACTGGGAATAGTTGGGATTCCAGCAATCCTCGCTCTAACAGGATATTCGTGAAAACCTCGGAAATATGGGCGATTTGCGCATTGATGGCTTGCAAGTTCACGGTTATCAAACCTATGAGATATGGTTCTTTCTGAGTGTAATGAGGTTATACAAAAGCGGTACGACCCGTTCAAATTCTTCCGACAGAATCACTTAGTCTTATGCGGGCGTTTAGTTTTTTGCTTTGGTCTACGAATTGATGGAGCAATGCTCAGGATGCCTCCGATAATTGCCAAGACGGGAGCGACATAATAGGTTAAACCTAAGACCACAAAGGAGGGAGATGCAAAGATAATGGCTAGAAAACCCCCTAATGGTCCACTTCGCCAGATGGAGATCACGCCAGCAATCAACAGCATACTGCCAATCAGGATGGCTACACCAATCACGATGCGGGTAATGAATAGGTAGAACTCGATACCTGGGAGTTCGCTAGGGGGGACAGAGGAGAGCTGTTGTAAAATGCTCAGATACGCAATAATGTTATTTAGCTGAGATGCAAGGATTATGACGCCGCCTAGCATCTGAAAGATCCCTCCTAAATCAGCGAGGCAAGAAAAATCTCCATCGTTTTCTACTTTATTAGGCATCTCTGCGACTTCCTATGCATGAGCTATGTATTGTATTGGAGGTGATTTCTTACTCTCTCAAATAGTCTCCGGAATAAAGTGTTCTCGCGGTCAATACAAACCATCGTTTAGACAAATTCCCGTAAATTAAAAGCGATAGACTATGTAGTACCCGCAGGTATCGACATGCCAACTGACTATCCTCTCTCCCAAGAAATTGAGATAACCATTCCCCCTTCAGAACCATTCTATCCTCCCTTTGTGGCTGGTCGTGACCAAGAGTTCGCAGGTCGGGGCCCTTTCGTCACCGTTCTTGTAACCCTTTGGAAAATCGGTACAAATCAACTCGGGTATCAGATTAGCATGGATGCCCTCGAAACCCATGATGATTTCACCTTCTTTCAAGGGCAAACTGGACTCAAACCCATCTATAATGTCAATCATCAACATCCTGGATTCTTTATCGCTACTATTCTCTCTGATACTGCCAGTGGTGTACGGCTTTTTGATTCAGATCCGCACCTAAACATCTTACGCCCTAGCTACGGAAATTTAGTCCGAGAATTCACAATCGAAGGCGACCGAAAAGGTGATGACCAACCTTGGGTTCAAGTTGCCTTCAATCCGGTCCGTATCCGAATCGTTGAAAGCCCACATTGCTTCTTAAAACGCATCAACAAATGATAGGAGGCTGTGAATGTCAAAATTAGAATTCTTCCAAGAATTAGGAAAGAAACTGAACGAAGATCTCCACCTACAGACCTTTCCACTCGCGATCCGATTTCTAAAATCGAAAAATGATATTCCGGAGAAGGCCCATAGACCAAGCGCTCTCAATATGCAAATCACCATGTGTCAGGGTTACACTTTCTCACGGCGTATTGGCTGGACCATGGGTCTCGCAGAAGAAGACATGAAATGCACCCCCAATCTAGTTGCTTACGGGTTTACTGAACTCACAAACAATCGCGCGTTCATCGAAGCCTTCCGGGCTATGGACTATTATGCCACGGACGATGCCGCACAACAGATGCTGGATAATTTTTCCAGGATAACTCCAGGTGATTATGAAGCCGTCGTTATCTCCCCTCTAGCGTGGACGAAGGTTGAACCAGATGTGATTCTCATCCATGGTAATTCGACTCAGGTGATGAGGCTTATTCAAGCGAGCATCTACAACACTGGAGAACCTCTCCTCACTAGACAAATGGGTATGGCTGCGAGCTGTATTGGTGGTGTGTTGCATACCTTCCAAACAAGTAAACCCAACATGATAATCCCTGGAGCCGGAGACCGGATCTTTGGCGCGGTTCAGGATCATGAAATCATCTTCACCCTCTCAGGGGATCAACTAGAGGAGACCGTGTTAGCTTTAAGAAAGGCTGGATACAAAATGGGCATCCGCTATCCTATGCCCGTTAGCCTTACCGAACCCACACTGATCCCTATAGCTTGGGAAATCTTAGATAAACACACACGAAAGCTCAACAAGTCTAGGACGCAGTAAATCTACTGAATGAAATTACTGCGCAAAAAAGGAACCTCCTGATGAACTGAAGGTGGGGACTCTGCAGTTATTCTCTGAGGTGAAGACCCTCAAAGCGGTTTTAGCTTGATGATTCTCTTCGCGATTTAGAAACATACGGGTTAACTGGTTAGGCTTCGCAAGTCTAGGTACGAGTGGGTTCGATAAGAGATTTTGAAAGACTACGCTCAATCGTCGATGATCATCTCAGCCCCAGGCCTTTGCTCTTCGGTTAGTTATCCCCCAAGAATATCCAGCAATATGCAAAATGGATGCTAAGAATAGTGAGCCAATACGCCAGCCCTGAAATTGCGTTAGATGTGGAATTTCTTAACCCCAACATACAACGCATACTTCTGAAGTGATGTAGTATGACGCTTTGGGAGATTATTGTAACCTTTATTGTACAAATGCAATGTTTATTGACTTTTTTGGATGAATCTATTGTAGTATTTTTTCATGACTAACTACAATTTTGTAGAGTTGGGCAAGGGTGAAGGCTTTGCTGATTTAGGAGATCTCTCGACTATTCGTGTATCAAAATCTACCATTTCTTGAGGTTGTTGGGAAAGTGATGGAAAAACTGTGGTTTGACCTTGCAGCACCCAACCCAGCGTTATCATAATTGCAACTATTATACCAGTTAGGGTTGCACCCCGAACTAGAAAGACTACTTCGGCTGGATTAACTTGAGGATAAAACAACATCGGATTCAAGTTAATGAACAGAATCATGGGTGGCAAAAAAATCAGCCAAACTGACAGACCTAATAACCACCACCATTTGACTCGATGGTATGCACACGCTTTGCAGGCAACACCATTAAAACGAAAAACTCCAATGGTCCTACTCCACGCTGGTTTGATCCGTACAAGGCATTTACTGCAAAAAGGTTGTCCACATATGGCACATCGGTCATAAGCCAACTCTTCTGAATGACTGGAACACAGAGTACCCTTCAGAAAAACCTCGGCGTGGACTCGACTTTCACGGATCAGAAACACCGCTGTAAGGATGCTTCCTAACCCTCCTGCCAGAGCAACTGTTGAAGCAAAAAGACTCCATGGATTGTGTAAGAACCAATAATAGAGCCCCTGCGCGAAAATCAGTATGCTCGTGAGAGCGTAGAACATAGCCACCTTATAGTCAGGAGTGTTAGTACTTGCGATCCATCGCAAAGAGGTGTCCCTCAAATTTGTCTCACTAGCCAATTGTTTCCCTCCATTTTAATCATCACATTTCGCAGATTTATTCCTTTGCAAAGGGCACCAAGACCGCAGTGTGCACTAAGAATCTTGTCTGGAAAAGCCTTGGCTTCGACATCCTGATGCCTCCAAAAATACTCTCAGATTCCAGCATCTTCTCCTTGGTTCCCTTCTATACTTATGCCTTGGAAGAAGCGCAGCTGGAAACGCTGCAGAGACTCTTCTAACCTTTCTGGCAAAATACCAAATAATTTGTGAACGGACAAAATCACTTATTATCTTGGTTGAATAGCCTTCTCCTTTCTCGGATAATACTTTGCGGAACTGATATCCATGGAACCTGAAATAAGCGATGTTAGCAGCAGGGATGAGGATGCAGGCTTAGTAATCCTCTCCCATCCGCGACGCAGTTACGCTTTCTTATTGGTTTCTAATTTTCTTTGGTTCTTTGGTTTGGGTTTGTATTCTAACTTCCTGAGCCTTTTCCTAACGGGTATTGGTGCCAGTCCTATTGATGCTGGGCTTTTCTCTTCTCTTATGATGGCCAGTGGCATTCTTTGGACGGGCTTAGGTGGCGTGCTAACGACACGGTTCGGCGTCAAACCCCTGCTAATCATTGGTTGGCTCATCGTCATCCCCGCTCCAATCTTCTATATCTTCGCTCAATCTTTAGGTTGGCACCTCGCCCTTATCGGAGCGTTCTTTGAAGGAAGCGCGCTCCTCGCTGTTGCTCCTTTTCGCACATACACCTCGCTAGTAACGACGCAAAAACAACGAGGATTTGGCTATTCCCTTATTGCCTCATCATCAGCTATTGCAGGCATCCCGGCGCCTACTGTTGGTGGGCTCCTGATTGCGTGGTTTGGGTACAACAACCTCTTCATCTTAGTCACAATCATTTATGTCATAAGCACCGTGATGCTTATTCCCCTCACCACGGCTCAGCGAACTCAGGACACGCAAAACCGCCAATGGCGAGGGGACTTCCTTTCCAACCGAACCTTTATTCTCGCAACTCTTTTTATGGGGGTCGTGTTTTCAATTGTCACTCTTGCTGACTTCTTCGTTCCCCTCTTTTTGAATATTAAATTCGGATTCACTGAAGCTCAAATCGGTGTTCTCTTCACGATTCTCAGTGCTAGTGGAGCCCTCTTCGGTCCTCTCTTGGGTGTTGCCGGAGATCGCTGGGGTCATGTGAAAGTGCTAACCTTCCCAATCATTGGATTGATGAGTTACTATCTCCTACTCATTCTCCTCCCATTATCGATCATGCTGCCGCTAGCGTATATAGTGCGTGGCCTCGCATTTGGTACCTATATCCTCACTAATGCGATTATCTCTCAAAAAATCCATCCCACTCAACTCCCTAACGCCTTTGCTGTACATGTTCTAGCATCTCGCGCGATTACACCTTTCACTCCGTACCTCGGGGGCATCGCTTATACTGTACATCCCGTCTTTCCCTTGTTGACCAGTGGCTTAATCCTTCCAATCAACTTTGTTATCCTCTTTCTTCTCCATCGAAGTCAACAATCCGAGGGATCAAAAAGACCTCCACTCAAAGCTTCACCATCTTAATCGTGGGTCTGTGCGTATTACTGGAGTATTTCAAGGATTTTGCATAATATCCTTCACTGCAAAGGTGTATTCAATGGTTCTTGAATTTATCATCGGAGTCATGGCCCTCGTCATCTTGGGTCTCCTACTGTACATCTGGTATCAGCGCCGAATGCTCGATGTTCGCGTTCGAGATCACATCCAACGCGAACAAGACCGCATCCGAAAGGATGCTCTCACAAAGAGTCGTGCAGTTTTGAAAGGCAAAATAGCCGAGCAGATGGCTCCTCTCCTCGAGGCTTTTCCGTTCCAACCTGCTGATGCCCGCTTCATTGGTTCTCCTGTTGACTATATTGTCTTCGTTGGTTATCATAAAAATGAACCCACCGAGGTCGTCCTCGTTGACATTAAAACGGGGAACGCTCAACTCAGTCCTATTGAACGGAAAATTGAGCGCTTAGTGCAGGCTAAACGGGTTCAGTGGATGACGGTTCGGGTATAAAGCGAGTGGCATAGTTCCGTGCTACTTATTATGCGGTCTACGACGACAGGATCCTCCTTTGGGGCAGTAGTGTTGGATGTGGTTATCGATGATTTTGAAGAGCGGCTCCATAGTTTCGCTGTTCAAGGTGTAAATGCGTTCTTTTCCTTGCCGTTCTACAAACACGAAACCACACTGGACGAGAGGGCGAAGGTTGTGTGATACCATGCTCTGTTCTTGACCGAGGGATTGTATGATCTGCGTCACATTACTGGGTCCCTCGCGCAGGAATTCAAGGATGGCGAGTCGCGTTGGATTACCCAAAGTGGAAAAGAATAGGTGGCAAGATTGGCTAAGTTCCGTTTTCATGTTTAGGCACCGTCTTGATATGAAAGTTTTTTCATTCATTAATCTTTAAAACTTGTGGGTTTCTAATCATTGAACCGATTATAGCGGAATGCTTAAATACATATGAAATTATTCTCATATGATGAATATTTCAGGTGATGTTTCGTGAAGCGTACATCCTCCATGGACCCCGCTAGAAAGAAAGCCCTCAAAGAGATTATCAAAGATCTTCATGCCGGCTCGTCTCTCAAAGAGGTGAAAGCCAAAGCCGATGATTTACTCCGCAGTTGTACCCCCCACGAGATTGCTCAAATCGAGGAGGAGCTCATTCGTGAAGGTATGCCCGTTGAGCAAGTCCGTGAGTTTTGTGACATCCATCTGGAAGCGTTCAGAGAGGGCCTTGAAGCCAGTCAGCTCAATGTGGATGCCAGCCACCCCCTTTGGATTCTCATGGAAGAACACAAACGCCTCCTCGAATTCTGCCAGAACCTGCGTAGTCTAGCCAAGACCCTACTGCCTCTTCAGGACTTCAATACCGCCAAACAACACTGGGACGAGTTAATGCAAATCATTGACCACTTTAAGGGAGCCGAAAATCACTACCTCCGCGAGGAGAATGTACTTTTTCCGTACCTTGAAAAACACGGCATCACCCAACCCCCTGCTATCATGTGGGCTGAACACGATGAGATTCGAGCTCTTGAAAAACGCCTTTACACGCTAATAGATACCCATACAAAACAGGAATATGATAAATTCACTAGCGAACTTTCTGAGCTCGCGCTTATGCTTGCGGAATTACTAGCTGGACACTTTCACAAAGAAAATAACATCCTCTTCCCAACAGCATTCCGCGTCATTACACCGAACGAATGGATTCAAATCCGTCAAGAATTCGATGAAATTGGCTACTGCAGTTTTACACCTGAACCTAAACCCCTTCCAACCCTTTCTCCTCCTCAATCCCTCGGGGTAATCGGAAAAGGAGGGATGATCGACTTTGAGACGGGCGCGCTTTCGTTTCAGGTGATTGAAGCTATTTTCAATAATCTCCCGGTTGATATTACCTTCGTGGATGCAGAGGACCGTGTACGCTTCTACAGCGAATCTGGCGGCCGAATCTTTACCCGAACCAAGGCTGTGATCGGTCGAACGGTTCAAGCCTGCCATCCACAAAAAAGCCTTCATAAAGTTCAACAGATTCTTGACGACTTCCGAGCTGGGAAACGAAACACTGCAGAATTTTGGATCAACCTCAAAGGACGCATGATCTACATCCGATATTTTGCTGTTCACAATCCAGATGGAGAATACCTAGGATGCTTAGAAGTCACTCAAGATATAACCGACATCCAAAAACTCGACGGCGAGAAACGCCTTCTCGATTAGACTGGCATCTCTTCTTACATAAAGGCGCGTTTTTTATCCAACTCAAGCACTTCTAGCATGAAGGATGTGGAAGAATGGAACGGTTATCCCGTGAAGCGGTCAATCATTACATCACCGGAGCTAAGGTTCTCGCCTGTGGCGGTGGAGGTAGCGAAGCGACAGCGCATCAGCGAATCAATGAAGTCTATGACGCAGGGGACTCTTTCCAGATGGTGAGCTTGCAGGAGGTTCCTGACGATGAACTCCTCTTCATCGTTGGCACCGTGGGCGGAGGAATCAGTCAAGAGGCTAAGCAGCTAGTAGCTCAGCTTCCCCGTGCACCGACTGATCTTTATGTCGATGCTGCGCAACGGCTTACCGAGTATTTAGGATGTGAACCCTTTGGCTTCATCGCCAGCGAGATTGGACCTGGGAATGGCGTGGTCCCAATGTATGTGGCGGCGAAATTAGGAAAGGTGGTCATCGATGCTGATTGTTGTGGTCGGGCAAAACCGGAAATCGCCATCTCCACCACAAACCTAGCTGGATTAGCTATCACTCCGCTATCAATGGTCTCACCCTACGGCGATTTCATGATTCTAAAGGACGCTGTGGATGATGCCCGTGCTGAAGTGATTACTCGTCATGTTGCAATCGCGTCCGGTGGCACAGTTGGAGTGGCACGATGCCCCGCAACTGGAAAACAATATCGGCATGCAGCTATTGATGGTTCGATCACCAGGTGTATCTCGTTGGGACGAGTAATTGTTGAATCCCGAGAAAAAGGTGAAAATGTCATAGAAAGAATACTAGCCTTTACCAGTGGACTCACCCTCTTTACCGGTAGGATAACCCGACTTCAACTTGTTGAGGAAGGTGGATTTACCACCGGCACTGTTGAATTCTCAGGGGTGCTTCAGGCGGGTGAAATGCAGGGACAGGAAGTAACCTTACGGATTTGGTTCAAGAACGAATACCTCGCCGTTTGGTACAATAACACACCCTTAGGAACTTCCCCTGATTCTATTTGCGTGATCGATGCCATAACCGGTGAAGGCGTCCCAATCACCAGAGAAGAGTTAAGAAACCATCGAGAGGTATCAATCATCGGAATTCCTGCCGCTCCACAATGGCACACCCCTCAAGGACTTGAACTCTTTGGACCCACCCACTTCCAACTACCCACGAAATATACACCCTTTCCAAAATAGGGTCCGTTCACCTCCGCTCAGGATAAATTCCTTTTAGTGCACATCTATATCCGCGTCGACGCCGCATGGCCAGCAATGTGCCTTTCTATCAGGCGTTCTGGAATTCAAAGTGGAATACAGTTTCTCAACGCTTCAGATACTTTTCAGGATTCTCCTCAAAGGCAGTTTTACATCCGGGAGCGCAGAAGTAGTACACTTTACCTTTGTATGTGGACTTGTACTTCGCTGTGTCTTCGTCCACTTCCATGTTACAAACTAGATCTCGGGCCAACAAAATCACCTCATTTTTTTTTGGAATCTCGTGCTGAACCATTTCAGTCTTGATCTGGCTTTATTTACACTTTTCGAATTGCTTACGGCATGTGAAAAACACCGTCGAATTCAGCATCACCAAAGACTTTGTCACTGATTTTCTACAGAACCCTATGCATCCGCAATACCTTGCACCGTAATTGTGAAGAGCATTTCACCCTCCAGCAAGTAGAGCGAGTCAATCAATGTTGCAACCTAGTGTTCCAACCTGTCTATCTATACAGAAATTTTACAATAGCCTTCGTGATTTTTTATATCAACTTTTTAGGGTCAAACAATCGGGATTCGATGCTTCGCTGTTCTTTTGGTATAACAGAGAGTGGAGTATTGAGGATACGATTGAGTCTACGATTAGCCCACAAACCTAAAACAACTAAGAACGCCCAGACGAGTACAGAAACCAAGACCAGAAGTGGAACTGTTAGGCAAAGTCCGATGGCAAATACAGACAGGATGATATAGAGTACCCAGAAATTCCTAATCCGTCGTCGGGCGCAATCCTGACAGGCCACGCCATCAAACGCGAACATGCCTACTGAAGAGGTCATGGTTTGCTTAATCCGCACAAGGTGTTCAAGACATTCTAAGCGACCGCAAATGGCACACCAATCGTACGCGAATTGGTTTTGGTCGCTAGCACAAAGACTTCCCTTCGGAAAGGGGGATCGATGTACACGAGCTCCATCCCAGAAGAAGAATAAGGCACCTCCAAAAATAATCGCTCCAAACCACACGATGCCATTCATGAACCATCGAATTTCAATTAGCGGTGACAACCCACTGGCATTAAGGTATAATCCACTGGTAAGAAACAGAAATCCTAGGATAAGCCAAAAAGTAGCCAACAACCAATAGCGGCTATTCGTACTCTTTACTAACTGAATTTGTCCTTTCTCTGATGGCTCATCCACTTGAAAACACCATCCCTATCCTGTTCTTCGCATCTCGCCCTTAAAAACACTAATGGCTTTTCTTTTCAAAAATAAAATTCTACGCATCCGCGATACCCTGCGCTGTAATGGTGAAGAGGGCTTCACCTTCAGGTAAGTAGGGTGAATCGATTAATGTCGCAATCCGACGCTCTGCCTTGCTCTTCCGCAAGTAAATCCGCGTCTGTGCAGCATGTGCTACAATATGGCCGCCAGTCGGACGGTCAGGCGCGCCGAAAAATACGTCAGGTTGCGCATGCACTTGATTTGTCGTGACGACGGCGATGTTGGTGACTTCGGCGACGCGGAGGAGGTCGTGGAGGTGTTTGTTGAGTTTTTGTTGGCGTTC